>JBGVRS010000199.1:0-3762 GCA_045128635.1 Lachnospiraceae bacterium | reverse complement strand
AGGGTCGGTCTGTCCTGTTCTACTTCCGCTATCTTCGCTTGAAGCTGTCTATTGGCATCTTTAAAGGCTTCTTCGACCTTGGCTTCTGCGGTGGTTGCTCGCAGTTCCGCTTTTTCTGCCCTGGCTAATGCCTGGTCACGTTCTGCGGTCATGCTCTCAACGGCGGATGCAGTTCTTTTCACGGCTTCAAATTCCTTGTAGGTAATACCCTTTAAGCCGCCCATGAAATTCTTTTCCGCCTTAATAGTTCTGACTTCTTCTGCGGTCAAAATTTCCTTTTGGCTCTGCAGGGCTTCAATTTCGCTCTCTAAGCCTTTTTTCTTTTCCTTCAAGGGTTTTATTGCCTGTTCAACATTTAAAACCCTCTGGCGAGCTTCTGCGGCATCCTGTTGCGCTTTAAGGACTTCTTCATGAGCGGACTGTTTCTTCAGTTCAGCAATGGTCTTATTGCCGTCCTTGGTGGCTTCATTAACGACCTTAAAATGCCAATCGCCGAAACTGTCAAGGTGTCGTTCCAAATCGGTGTGGAAAGACTTTAATTCATTCCTGTTAATCACCTCTTTGGCAGATACTTTTAAGCCGCCATGCTTCCTGTCCTCTGTAACTGGAACGAATGCATAATGCATATGTGGCTTATTTTCATCTTTGTGAACATAAGCTGATATAACATTTTCCTCTCCATATTTTCCGCATAAATATTTATACACTCTTTCGAAAAAAATCTTCTCAATTTTTTCCTTGTCAATACTTACATGAATGTCTTTGTTTTGGTGTTCATATTCTGGTAATGTAACTACCCATGAAACCATTACTTTTACATCTGCACGATTGAGCGTTTTGACTTCCGCTGTTCTCTGTTTTATGAAAGCCAACTGACCACCGATACGCTCTGGTGCCAGATTGTAATTTAGATGGGTACGGCTTGGGTCTATATCTTGATTGCCGAATTTAATGTACTCCATGCTCACGTTCCCGTCCTTATCCTTTACAGGGACTTTCTTTCTCTCAAAGTGTGCCGCCAAGTGTCCAGAAGCGGATTTACTGTATTTCTGTGCATTTGCCATATCTATCACCTCTCTATTGAGCTTATTGTATCACGAAAAGCCACCAAGTACAATCTTGGTGTAGCTTGGTGTAGCAAGTTAGACCAAGGCAAGCCTTGGTAACTTGCAAGCGTTCCCCTTGACCCCTATGGGCTTTGCCCTCGCCAAAGGTCGCAAGCTCCCAATGGCTCACCCAGCAGGCTCTGCCTGCACCGCTCTCCGAGGGCACTCGCCGTGTGGCAGGGGCAGGCATTCCCTTCGGGGACACCTGCTCCGCATCTCAGTGTACTCCGAGTCATTCCGCCAAGGGCAAGCGGTTGTATTTTTAATACGCATTAAAATGCGCCTTAAAAATCTCCACCGACATGCCTGTCCCTTGACTTCACTCCCGCTCCCATTTAACACCTCATTTATACGCATTTTTATGTCTATACTTATCTGTATTTCAATGCGTATTATAAAGTTTATACTAATGTATATTGACATGCGCATTATAATGCGTTATAATATGCTTATAATAAAGTACATTAAAAAGAGGTTTTTAATATGGATTTTAAAGAACTTTTTTTAGAAATCGCAGATGAACTGGAACAGCAGTGCGGTGATTGGCAATCACTTCCGGAAAATCCGGAACTGGTTGCACGCATCATGGCAGAAGCTACCAGAAGGGAGAAAGAACATGAAACTGAACATGGACAGCGTACAATTTGAGAGCCGATATGAGATTGGCGAAATCATCAAGGCACTGGAAGAATGGCAGACCGCCCACAAGGGTGACAGCAAAGCCGATACAGTACAGGAACTGATTGAGAAGCTCGATGTAATGAGCATGAACTGGTAAGAAAGGAGAATGAACATGGCAAGACCGAAATTACCTAACAGCATCAAGAAAGACAAGTTAAACCTTACAATTTCCCCAGAAATCAAGGAAATGGCTGATTATATACGCATTAAAAAGAACGTTTCAATCAGTAAACTTGTTGAAGATACCATTCGCAAGGAATACAAGAAGCTCCATAAGGCAGGGGAAGTTCCAGAAGAACAGCTTAAAGGACAGGAAATACTTGAATTTCCAGAGTAGGCGCATAACAATGCGCCTTTTTATTTTTTGCCAAAATGAGTCAAAAATCAACTGTTCCTAGGGGAGGCGGGGGTGCAGGGGGAAAGCCTGCAAGGAAACTTTCAAGAGCCAACACACCAATGGAGCGGTTGAGTCGGTATAATTGGCAGACGGAAAAGGGCAGTAGATGCTTTAGCTTCAACTGTTCCCTTTTTCGGCATAGCCAATATTACCGAGGAAACAAGACTGTCAATCCCTTGCCCCTGCAAGCAGGGGTGCGAGCATAAGGAACGACCTTGGGAGTGGTAGCGGAGCAGGATTTACTGTCGCAGAGTGGAATGGCAAAGTAGGCTCAATAAACTCGCTCTTTGTACTGATTTTTCGATACAAAACACCTAACCATTTCAGTACAAGGCTCATTTGTAAAGCTGAAGCATTACAAACTTCGCATAAAGTGTATTTCAACTTTAAGGTACTAAACAGACTACAGAAGGGAATTTACGAAAATGCCCTAAAATCAAGGCTTTTGGGAGTTGATATGTAAAGCCTAAGGAGTTTACATATATGTAAAGCCTAAGGAGTTTACATAGATTACAAAATTGTAAAGTTTTGCTTGACAACTTGTAAAGCATTATTTTACACTTATGTAAAAGGAGGTGGTAAAAATGGGTAATGAAAACCGCAATAGGGAAAACAAGGATTTTGTCATGTATTTCAGACCATTCATGGATGAATTAACAAGAATGGCAGGGGAAAATTACACTGCATATAAGCTCTTTCAGTTGCTTTGTAAGCACATGGATGGAACTAATGCTCTAGTAATTTCCATGGTTGCTCTCAGTGAAGTTATGGGCATGAGCAGACAAACCATTTCCAAAGCTGTTAAATATTTGAGTGACAATGGTTGGATTTGTGTAATGAAAAGTGGAACATCCAATGTCTACATAGTCAATCCAGATGTTGCATGGACTTCATATGCCGACCAAAAATCCGCTTGCAGTTTCAAGGCAAATGTTATTCTTTCTGGAACTGAAAATGCCAAATTTCTTAAAAATCCAAAAGCTACAACTCATTACAAAACTGTCAGCAATGAATTTATTCAAGCTATAAAAGCTAATCGGGAAGAATTTCAGCAGAGGGTGGAAGAAATGAAATCAAGCGAAAGTGCATAGAGTGTGATACGTAGGCACTTTATTTACTCTTCAATTCACGAAAAGCAGGGATTAGCTACCCCTGCTTTTTTGTTGCCGCAAATTGGATCTGCCGCTCTGCTTTATCCAATTTGCTTATCTACGATGTTCTGGAGCAGGTTTTTTATGCTCCGTCTGCTTATTCTGCTGTTCTGGATTTTTGTGCTGCATAATGGCAGCGTAAACATCTGGCAATTTTTCTTTGATAATCGCCTTTAAACTGTTGGCAATCTTTTCCAGTCGGCTCACGGTTGCTTTTAAATCGCTATTTTCTTGCCTTAATTCGTCGTTTTCCTTGCGAAGCTTAATATTCTCTTGGGTCATTTTTAGGGTCGGTCTGTCCTGTTCTACTTCCGCTATCTTCGCTTGAAGCTGTCTATTGGCATCTTTAAAGGCTTCTTCGACCTTGGCTTCTGCGGTGGTTGCTCGCAGTTCCGCTTTTTCTGCCCTGGCTAATGCCTGGTCACGT
>JBGVRS010000198.1:0-2906 GCA_045128635.1 Lachnospiraceae bacterium | reverse complement strand
TGGACGTTTACGGTAATCGGAGACTGCTTCTCCCAGAAACTTTGCATTAAGTTTACGTCCAAGAAAAGAAAAAACATCCGTACATTTGAAGTCGTAGAATGCGTGACCAACCAGGGATGGATAAATATCCTCCAGAGCATTGCGGCTCTTAAACATGACATCGGTTGCGTACTCGCACTGGTCCACGCACCAGTGATAGCCCTGGTGGAAAACCTCTTCTATCGCATCAAGATAAGGATTTACTTTATGGGCAAAGAAATCAAGCTGACGGCAGAGGCTTCTGGCATCAAATCGGTCTGCCAGTTCCTGTGCTTTGGGAATGTCGCTGATTTCAAAGAAAGAATTATCATACATCCGGTAGGTAATGCCGTTTTCATCAAAAACATGCTTCATCATTTCCCTGCCGTTGACATAAACCTGTATCAGAAAAGGGAACCATGTCTGAAGCTTAACGTGCATAAAACCAAAGTTTTTATCTATGAAGTAAAAATAATAATACTTGCACTTGCGGTTTACAGTGGAAAGTTCCAGCTTTCCATCAGATTTTTTGACAGGCTGGAGGGTCTGGCAGTATTCCACAACAGAGAGTGTGCAGATCAGTCCTTCCTCTACAGGATTGCTTTCCAGAACAGTCATTGCAGTCTGTTCTTTGGAAGTTTTTGCAGAAGTCAGATAGATCAGTGGTCTGTTCTGGGAAGCCGTAAAATTTTCAACATGTGCCACAAGATCATTCGTGACCTGATTTGCATAAGAAGAAAAATCCTTTAGAAGGATGTTCTTCTCTGAGAGAAAATAGTTTTTCCCCGATGTTGAAAAGAACTGCAGGATATGCCCTTTTATAATAATCCTGTCAAAAAAAGAAAAAGTACCATTGATTTTATCTTTATACTGTTCTAAAATAGTGTTCATAGAATCATCCTTTCGTATGTATGCTAGCAGGGGAATTTAGTTCCCGATGGAGTGGTACGTAGATACCGTTATTAAGTGCATTATAGCACATGCAACTACGAACAGGATGATTCTTTTTTGTTTGATTGCAGCCAACGGCTGCGGTATGTTTCTTATATTTCAGGCATTTTGTCGGTATATGAAAATAAAGAAACATCCTGATTGGAGAAATGATGATGATTTTTTATGTGATCTATACGATTCTATTCATTTTGATATAGCTTTTGTTGTTGGTTATTTGTTTGGATATTTCAATGAGTATTTATTGAGTTTTCTAAATTAAAATTTATGTCATACTAATTTGTCTTTTTCACTGTATTCAGGATTAATAATGTGGTATAATTGTCATACAATATATTTTATCTTATTAAAGGAGGTTCATATGGTTATGACAGATAAACAAATGGAATTTATTACTTGGTTGATTACAACAGCAACTGATAAATGTCAGACAATCGAGGAACTTCATCAGATGAATGAGCAGATTCGTGAACATTCCAAAGGTATAAAGAAAGCTGACAAAGAAGAATAATGTCATACAATATATTGAAAGGGGGCTTGTTTATGACAGAATTAGAAAAGCGTGATATGTTAATCGAACAATTAGTTATGTTATATCAAATTAAAGCTGCTAGTAAAGAAGATAATCCAGTTCTTGACTATAATATTGTTGTTACTGAACAACGTTTGACTGCATTGGGATATTGTGATTTTAATAAATTAAAACCATAAATGGATTTTATCACTTGGTTGATTACAACTGTAACTGATCAATGTCAGACAATTGAGGAAGTTCATCAGTTGAATGAGCAAATCTTGAACATTCTGAAGGTATAAAGAAGGCTGACAAAAATAGAATAATGTCATACTATATATTTGAAGGGTATTGTTTATATGACAGATAAAGAAAGAATTGATTTTTTAATAGAATGGCTTACAAGTTTATATCGTATTGAAAAATCTGACCCTGAAAACGAAGTAACCAAAAAAGAGATAGAAATTGTAGAGTTTCGTTTGATGCAATTGGGTTGTTCAGATTTTACGAAATTGAAATAATGTATTACAAACTAGAAAAATATATTATTGATTTGACAAAACATCAAAATAAAACAAGTTTTTTGCTCAATGGGCATAAACATCCGACCTGTCTCAAAAGGCAGGTTATGTAACAGATTTATAGGTTAGACGGCTGGTCATCCAATAGCTGCAAGCTCAGGGTATATTTTTCTTTTTGTTTCAATTAATGCACCTGTAATCCGACGTCCGTTTGATGTAAGCAGATATCTTTGGGAATGGGGAATCTTCTTTATCATTCCATGTTCACGCAGTTTTCTCAACAGCCGGCTGGTTTTTCCACTCTGCTTTTTCGTATCAGGTTTTGTGGAAAACAATTCTGCACGTATATCACGGTTTGTAAAACCTTTGATAAGGTATTTTCCCTGTGAAATGGTTTCCAGAAGCAGAAATGTATCCGGTTCCCAGACGTTGAAACCTGTTACGGTTTTTCCGTTTACTTTCATACAGCTGCACAGTCTGTTGATTTCCTTTTCAAGACTCTTTACAGGAATGATATTCTGCATGGAATCCAAAAAACGTTTATTGGCAGCTTTTGATATTTCAGCATAGCGGTAGAGATTTGCAATTGATTTTCCCATGGGCACCCATCGTTTTGAAGTGGTTCCATCCCTGTGGTGGACATCTTTAAAGACTTTGAATTCCTTTGGGTCGTTGATTGTCATTTCGATCCGCAGGCTGCTGAATTTATCATACATCTTGATGCTGTTGGACTTCATTTTGAATTTAATCCTCCAGCCTTCTGGACGTTTACGGTAATCGGAGACTGCTTCTCCCAGAAACTTTGCATTAAGTTTACGTCCAAGAAAAGAAAAAACATCCGTACATTTGAAGTCGTAGAATGCGTGACCAACCAGGGATGGATAAATATCCTCCAGAGCATT
>JBGVRS010000197.1:0-60396 GCA_045128635.1 Lachnospiraceae bacterium | reverse complement strand
AAAGTTTGTGGTTTGTTTTTCACAATCATTTCTGTTTCATAAGTTTCTTCATATAAACCATCTTCATTACCGATAATCAAATATGTTTTATTCAGATCTCTTTTTAATGTTTCTCCCATCCTATTCTCCTGCAAAACCTTTTGCCAGACGTAATGTCATTTCCGGATACACTCTGCTGTAATTAACAGTTACCTCTATAGGACTCTCAAGAACGGTTTGAACACAGGAATAAGTCAATGATATTTTCGTTGCAGTCATTTTCACGGATACATTTAAATTTTTTACTCCCAAAGTTCTGGCCTCCCCAAATTCTTTTGCCCTATGCATCAGATTATCTTTTAGAAGATTCTCTTGCAATTCTCTCTCGTCCATGGTCCTTAGAATGCATTCATAACCGGTCATTTTTAGTACTGATTGATTGTACAAAAAAACTCCCAAATAACATGTAATCATAATCACCACAAAACAAAAAGGAATTATAAAAGATGCTTCTACTGTCATACTTGCTTTCATACCAACATCATCCCCATAGATGCAATCAATAAAAACGGAAAAAAAGGCATTGTACTATCGCCGGATTCTTTTAAGCCTATTAATTTCCATACTCCATATATCCCGCTAAGTAAAAACGCCATAAACATTATTGGAATCAATCCTCTCCATCCTTTTAAAATTCCTAAGATTACCAAACCAATTCCATCGCCGTAACCAATCTCTTCTTTCGTCAGCCAACCTACACCTAAAAATACGCAACCAATGCAACCACCAATTAACAAATCACTCAGACTTTGATAAAACAAAATCAAATTACTTAAGATACTTGAGAGTAAAAAAAATAGCAAAAACCGAAGTGACAATTCCTGATTTTTCACATCATAATAAGTACCAATCCCAAGAAATATTAATTCTATTCCTTGAACAAAATACAGTTTCCAATCCATTTACTGTCCTCTTTCCATGCAACGAATACAGCATCCTCTTCCTTCCACACTGCTTAGCGGCACCCTGCGTATCGTTCTTTTTAATCCACTACAACTTCGTTCAGAATGATAGCACTCTCCGTATTTTGTAACATAAACCAAAACACCAAATTCTTCATCGCAATGCTCACATTCCCGATATTTTTTCACTGCTTTTGCAAGTGTTGTACTCTGAATTGATAAATCCAGATGCGTACAATCATTTTGCAAATGATATACAGAACCTTCCGGAGTGGCATATACATAAACCTCTGATGATTCCATTTTTGTAAAACCAATCCAAGCCCTGCATACTGCCATTTGAGTAACAGTTCTCTGTTTTTGAAATGGCATAATCCATGTATCACCTATTGTTTTCGATTTATATATAGTCACTTCTCCTGAGTCATCCTGTACCATACTCCCAACTGCAATTCCTACTTTTTTTGCTTCCGCGGCAGCCTCTATTTTTAACTCTGCCGCAGAAGCATATTGAAGAAAGAATGAGAAAAACGCTAATAAAATCATCATAAAAAATGGAAGTACTAATGCAGCCTCCACTGTAAGACTCCCTTTTTTCAAGGTATACAGAGACATTCTTTCGCTTCGGGTTTTAGTGATTACCAAATAATTGCTGCTTTGGGGGAGCACACATTTTAATACTCGAAAGGAAAGCCCTTCCCGAAAGAACATCTCTCTATACCTCACATTTCATAAAATATTTTTCTTGCAATTGCATTTTCATAAATTTTACTATTCAAAAACGGAATCTCTTTAAACAAACTTTGAAACTGATAAGACCAATCTATTTCAAAAAAATCCGTACAATGGTCCAAGTAAAAGCTTTCACAATCTGATTTTTTTCGTACTTCCATCTCTATAACATCCATACAACGATAAATTTTTGTCATTTCTTTCGTTGTGTTTAAAAAAATAACTAAGTACTCTTGATATCCTAGTTTTACTCCTGAAAATACACCATTCTGATATAGCGGAACCTCTCCACCTGCAAACACCTGCTTTGTTTCAGAAATCCCATCCTGAATTGCCTGCGAAATCAAAAAAATCTCCCTCACCAGATTTATCAAAACCGCATTTCCTGTCACTCCAACCAGTGTAATAGCCTCTGCCTCTGCTTTTGCCATTTTTTCTGCATCCTGATGATAAAACAAATAGTTTCCTCCCGCTCTGGAAAGAAAAATTCTCCACATAATATCCTCCAGATTTTTTCTATCACTTTCTTTTCCGGAGATAACATACTCTACCTGGTATTTCAACGCATCATTCAATATCCCCATATGTTCTGAATTGTAATAATCCAGATATGTAAAAAGATAGGTATGAAACAGCTGCATATCCGCCAATGTTGTATTTGCTTTTATTCCAATTCCCTTTTTTAAATCACGCCGTAAAATTCGTTCGTCTAAATTAATTACCTTGTCCGATAAATCTTCTGTATTTCCAATCACTGCTTCTGTTAGTGCATCAATGGTTGGAAAAGAAATCCTTGGAAGCGAAATCTGAAATTGGGGAATTCCCTCCTGATCTGTATATTCTCCAAGGAGTCCTTCTGCAGCATTTGCACTTTCATTTAGAATTTCACTTAAATCCACATCAGCATTCGTCAGATTCCCAACATCTCCCAACAATTCTTCCGCGAATTTATATCCGCTCTTTACTTTTATCTGCTCTATTGCCTGCCTGAAAAAAGGAATTCCTCCACAGTCTGTTCCTCTTCTGAAATTCTTTGCTATCAGCCTTTCTGTTGTAAGTTCACCGGCATTCTTTTCAAGGTACTCTGACACTCTTTGTTCCAGTACTGCAATGTGTTCTGCTCCCTGTTCATAGTCAAGATCAAGAAAAAATACTCCATAATAATCAAACAGCTCCTGCTGGTATTCGGAAAGCACCGAAAATGCAGCCAGTTCCATTGCCTGTTCTGCCTTTACACGAAGATAATAAACTCTGGTTCCTTCCACTAATGTCAGACAAAACATCAAAAACATCAGCATAGACAATGCCAACATGATTGTTACAGAACCTTTCCTCGTTATCCTCATTTCAGAATTTTTCCGCTCTGGCTCGTGATTGTTTTAAAAATGTTATTTACGATTTCGGTCATCTCTTCTTTAAAAATCAACACCAGACCAATCAACACAACCAATATTAAAATAATTTCCACAGATGTAATTCCTTGTTCGTCATATAAAAATCTTTTCACTTTATTCCACATAGTTTCCCTCCTTATATTTTGAATGATAAAAATGCCGGTACTAAAATCATGATAAAAACCACCGTTAACATTCCCATCATTGGCAGCAGCAGTTTTGTTCCAATCTTTTCCCCCTGCTGTTTAGCACTTCTTTTTTGCTCTTCCCATGCCTGCAGCATTTCCTGATTCATTGCCTCTAAAAGATTCACACTTCCTCGTTTTTTATCGGATATAAACAATGCCATCAGCTTTTTATAATGAATCTGTCCCACTCGTGTTCCAAATTGCTCATAAATTTCCAGTTCAGGCACACCTTTTTGCATTTCCCGATAACTGTGACGCATCTCCAGCATAATCGGCCTGTTTTCCCCCGGCTTTCCTCGATTCAATAAAACAATTCTCTCCCATGCGTTTCTGACACTTAGTCCGGCAGACAACAACATGGTAAATTTACTGACAATTTGTGCATAATCTTTTTCATAGGACTCTAAAAGTTCCCTCTTTTGATCCTTTGCATCTTTTTGCCCTCCAATTTTCAAAAAAACAACCGCTGCTATTGATAGCGCAAGCACATATAAAAATGTAATGTCTATCGGCTTTCTCCATATAATCGCATTCCCTTTGTATTCTTCAGGCAAATGAAGGACATCTTTCGTCCGATCCTCTATAGCATTCTCTTGAATTATTTCCAGCAATCTTTTTTCATCAGATAATGCCCTTGGCAAAATAGTCATTATCGCCTCATAATCTTTCGAATACTCCTGACAGCTTAAAATTGCCGATACTTTAATTTCTGTGGGTTCCGTAATTTCCAGATCTTCCCTAAATGAGCCGTCTGAATAAAAGTAATCTTCTGCCCTTTCTGTCCATGTCACCTCCACTGCGGTTCCAGGAACTATATCCGCAAAACAAATGGGATTTAATATTGTTGTCAAATCTTCATTCGTTGCTTTTAACACATTATTCAGAACCAGTATCGCCTTTTTTAATTCTTCTTCTGCCTCTATTTGAGTAAGAAGCTTTTCTTCCACAGTCACTTTCAACGGAATTCTTTTATCACCTGAAATCGCAATTAGTTCCTGTTCATAGGCACCTTCTCCTGCTTGATTTTTAGGCAATTCATTATTATCTGGTAATTTCGATTCCCTATGCGCAGAAATTCCCAATCCAACAGAAATCATGACTCCCATAATCAAAATCAGCCCATGCAGCTTTTTCGGATCTGTACTAAATTTCAAGAAGTCGTTTTCCATAAAGATAACATCCTCCATAAATTCCAAGGCATATTGTCATCACACAAATTCCGGTAACATTTCCATAAAGACTTTGAAGCAGATTTCCTGCACCTATTCGCAGATACAAAATAATTCCCAACGGAATTATCGTCATTATTTGAAACTCCAGTTTCTTTTCCGTAATTGTTGTTGCAATTTCTTCCTCTGCCTCCATACGTTCCTGGAGCATACGGATCGTATTTTTTATAATTGCCACAATATTCCCTCCGCTTCTCTTTCCTATCGAAAAAACCTCTGAAAAATACTCTAATTCTTCCAAATGACTTCTTCTTGAAAACTCTGTTAGCATTTTTTCCATGGGCTCTCCCAGACTAATCTTCACGCAGATCTGCTTTAATTCGAGCACAAGCGGTGTGTCTTTTTCCCTATAACGTCTTAAATCTTTCGTTGCCTCTATAAAAGCATTTTCCAGTGAACGTCCTGTCTGCAACGTGGCAATCAATGCGTTTAGGAATTCCTTTAATTCTTTTCGCATATCTTGCATTCTCCTTCGTGCAAGCGCATGCTTTTTTTCTTTAAAATAGAATCCAACCAACAACATTCCTGGGATCATAGCAATCAATGAATTGTAAAAAAGAACAGAAATCACAGCATTTATTAATAAACCCTCAAAAAAGCACATTACTTTTTCTTTTTTATCAAATTCATAGATCCGATAATCTTTAATCATCTAAAAATCCTGCCATTCTAAGCTTCTCTTTATGCTTCAATTCTCCAACCTTTTTCCATGTTCCCAATATTTTTCCTGCAGCATCCACACCAGTCTCTTCAAACGTGAAGATCGGATTCAGCATGATTTCGTCATTTTCATATCCTGCAATTTCTGATATTTCTAAAAGAACTCTTCTTTTATCACGCAATCTGCCAAGGTGAATCATGAGATCAATTCCTGACGCCAACTGTCTTCGTACTGCAACAGCGGGAATTTCCATCCCCATTAACACCATTGTTTCCAGGCGATACAGCATATCTTTTGTACTGTTTCCATGTCCTGTACTTAATGAACCCTGATGCCCGGTATTAAATGCCTGAAGCATATCTACTGTTTCCATACCACGCACCTCGCCGATTACCAGCCTATCCGGTCTCATGCGCAAACTTGCCCTTAGAAGATCTCGGATAGTTATTTCCTTACACCCTTCCACTACAGAACTTCTCGCTTCCAGCCTTACAAGATTGGCAACATTTCTAATCTGCAGTTCTGCAGTATCCTCAATGGTAATAATTCGTTCATTTTTAGGAATAAAATCTGATAATACATTCAACAACGTTGTCTTGCCGGAACCGGTTGACCCCGACACAAAAATGTTATATTTTGCCTTTACTGCTTTTTCTAAAAATTCCGCAACTTCCCTATTAAAACTTTCCCTCTCCAGCAATTCCTCCAGCGTAATTGCCTGTTTTGGAAATTTTCGAATAGTTACCACAATGCCGTCTAATGCAATGGGGGCAATCGCCACATGAACACGCGATCCGTCCCCCAATCTTGCATCAGCCAAAGGAGAAGCCTCATTTATCATACGATTGCTCATCCCGGTTATTCTCACAACCAATTCTTCCAGTCGTTCTTTGGATATCTTTCCTCCAGTATAGGCTTCTAAATTTCCTTCTCTTTCCAGAAAAATCCCATTTTCTCCATTGATCATAATCTCTGTAACTGAATCATCCGCCAAAAGTTCCTCCAGAATATCCAATCTACGGATACTATGAAACAGATCCTGCCGCAAAGCACAGCGCTCGTTTAAACTCATCGTCCTGCTAAGCACAGAAGTTTTTAATACTTTGTCAATGACTTCCAACACCTGCTCATCTGTTACTTCTTCCAAAAGATCCAGTGCTTCCAGAACTTCCTCCTTTAATTCCATCCACACTGTCTGCTTTGTATTTCTCATAACATCGCCGCCTTTTCTGCCCATTCATCCATAAAAACTTTCAAATCCCTTTGCTCAAATCCTTTTGGCAGATAAATCTTTTGAATGCAATCCATCACTTTCTTAAAATTCTCGTTTTTTAGAATCCACTCAAAGTTGTCCAGTTTCCTTTTAGATTCCGCATCCGATATAATCGGCATATAAATTTTTGTACATTGGCTTAAAAGCTGAAAAATTCCTGACACATCCTGTCCAAAATCTATGACTACTACATTATAATCACTATCTACTGCCAGTTTTTCCAAAAGCTCACTCCACTCTGCTATCGTTACACTTCGAAGATCTGCTGGTATTTTCATAGGCAGAATAAAATCATAAGACCCTTCATTTCGTACAATGCTGCTAAGCTTATACAAAAAAGTCTTTTTTCCCTGTCGCAGAAAATAAATCATATCCGCCAGATCCCAAAGTTCTTCTTCACCCAGCTGCTCCTCTCTGGCTGAAAAGCTCTGCAAATCCAACAGTAATGTTTTCTTTTTTCTGCCAAAGACAGATGCCAGAGATTTTGCCAGCACTGATTTTCCGCATCTTCCGATTGGTGAATATACTCCATGAACTTCAAATTCTTTTTTTCCGTAGAACATTCCGGACACAGGCCGTGCATATTCCGCATAATGGCATAAAATTTCTTTCATGATATGCTCTGCCGACTGATACTTATAAATGCTTTCATAATCTGAAAACTCATCATAAATTTCTCCATCTGACAAAAGCAAAATCTTTCCGATATTCATACGACTTACCTTTTCACTCATACATTTTCCGGATATGAGCAAAATTTCAATCGGTGTCTTTTGCGAAAACTGCTCCAGATGCTCTACTCCGGAAAAAACATGCACCTGAAATCCAAACTGCGCCTTACCGCAAAATGCTTCCATCAATTTCAGTGAATATTGTTTTTCCGTATCGCAGATTGCCAATACTTTTACATCCAAAATATACCTCCGCTACCTACAAGAGCTCTTTTGTGCAGCTCAAAAAATCTCTTGTACTTAGGAAATGTATAGATTTCCAGAGTTGCTGCATAGAAACTTCTTAGAACCTATAGAATAAAAAATAGATATACATTTCCTGTTCTTTTTACAATGGGTATTTGACCTGATCCTGGTCATGATGGAGCCTCCGACCAGAAGCTCCTGATAAACGTTTATCTTGTAATGATTTTATCATATTGTTTTTTCGATAAACAAGACGGAATGTTTCACAGAAATTTTTCCCCAAAAATTTCAGCGTTTTCTACAAAACCGAAAACGCCGAAATTGCAAAAACAAGCCCAAATCCGCTGATTCCAAGGATTCCGATTGTCAATAGATTTAGCAGGTTTATGCCCATATGGATACCAAGCCCCAAGGAAGCGGTAAACAAACTGTTGCACGCGTAAATGCCGATAACGCCCATCACCATGCGAAGCAGAAAGTTTAAAATCAAATCTTTCATAAAAAATCTTCTCTTTTTTATTAAGCTATGCGAAACACCTTAAGCATATGTCTTATTTTTTCGTACAACTTCGTGTCTTTATGTATAAAACATTTTTCCTGGGGATATATTGAATAGTAATAAAATATTTGGAAAGCGGGGATTTTATGATTACAGATGCTTACGTTCAGGAGATTTCCAGAGAACAGCTTCTATCTGACTTGAAACTTACCAAAACTGCCCTGGATGATGCTTACTCAAATTTCGAACAAGTCGTAGACCCTGATCTGGTGGACAGCTACATCTACGAAGTAAATGCGGTTCAGAAAAGATACCATTTTCTTTTAAAGCAGGTTCAGCTGCTGGACTTACAAAATGCGCTTGAGAGTGAACTTGCCGTTCTTTGAAATCGTCAAAAAAATGCCACAAACACATTCGTGTCTGTGGCATTTTCATTTACTTTCTTAGCAAAGTTTTGCACCTGCCGGAATTGCATCATTCAGCATTACAAGATTTAATTTTTCTACACCATCTTCATTATGGATTGCAGACATTAACATACCACAAGATTCGATTCCCATCATTTTTCTTGGTGGGAGGTTTGTGATTGCTAAAAGTGTCTTGCCAACCAAATCTTCCGGATTGTAGAATTCACGGATACCGGAAAGGATAATTCTGTCTGTTCCTGTACCGTCATCTAATACAAAATGTAAGAGTTTTTTGCTCTTCTTTACTTCTGAACATTCTTTTACTTTTACTGCACGGAAATCAGATTTGCAGAATGTATCAAAATCAACATTTTCTTCTGCATAAGGTTCAATTTCAACAGTTGGTACATGGTTTGCAGCTTCTTCTGCCGCTTTTTTAGCAGCTACTTTTTCAAGCACTTCATTTACATCAAGTCTTGCGAAAAGAATTTCAGGTTTTTCAACCACTTTATTTCCTGATGGGTAAAGACCAAATGTCTTTGTTTCATCAAGGCTTCTAAGTGTTGTGTTAAGCTGAGCCACTACCTTCTGTGCTGTTTCAGGCATAAAGGATTCTAAGAGAGAAGCACCGATAGAAATGCTTTCTACTAAGTTATAGAGAACAGTTGCAAGTCTGTCTTTCTTAGCTTCATCTTTTGCAAGTGCCCATGGCATTGTTTCATCAATGTATTTGTTGCAGCGTTTAAACAGTGCAAAGATTTCTGTCATAGCATCTGCTACACGCAGCTGATCCATTTTTGTGCTTACTTTATCTGCTGTTCCAAGAACAACTGCCTTTAAGTCTTCGTCAACTTCTTCTGCTGCACCTGTGTTTGTAACAACTCCGCCAAAGTATTTGTTTGACATAGAGATTGTACGGTTTACAAGATTACCAAGTGTATTTGCAAGGTCAGAGTTAAGGCGTTCAACCATTAATTCCCATGTAATGACACCGTCGTTTTCAAATGGCATTTCGTGAAGTACGAAGTAACGAACTGCATCTACACCAAAGAATTCAACTAATTCATCTGCGTAAAGTACATTTCCTTTAGATTTACTCATCTTGCCATCACCCTGTAATAACCAAGGATGACCAAATACCTGTTTTGGTAATGGAAGGTCAAGAGCCATTAAGAAGATTGGCCAGTAAATTGTATGGAAACGGATAATGTCTTTACCAATCAGATGTAAATCTGCAGGCCAGTTTTTATTAAATAATTCGCTGCTGTCTCCTCCACAGTTATAACCAATACCTGTGATGTAGTTTGTCAGCGCATCAAGCCATACATAAGTTACGTGCTTTGGATCGAAATCTACAGGAACACCCCATGTAAAGGATGTTCTGGATACACAAAGGTCCTGTAATCCTGGAAGTAAGAAGTTGTTCATCATTTCGTTCTTACGTGATACAGGCTGAATAAATTCAGGATGTGTGTTAATGTGCTCAATTAATCTGTCCGCATATTTGCTCATTTTAAAGAAATAAGCTTCTTCTTTTGCAGGCTGAACTTCACGTCCGCAGTCTGGACATTTTCCGTCTACTAACTGGCTTTCTGTGAAGAAGGATTCACAAGGTGTACAGTACATACCTTCATAGTATCCCTTGTAAATGTCACCTTTTTCATACATGTATTTGAACATTTTCTGAACCTGTTCTTCATGATCTTTATCTGTTGTACGGATAAATTTGTCATAAGAAGTGTTCATCATATCCCAGATATCTTTAATCTGTGCAGCAACGCCGTCAACGAATTCCTGTGGTGTTACACCAGCGTCCTGCGCTTTTAATTCGATTTTCTGACCGTGCTCATCTGTACCTGTCTGGAAGAATACATCATAACCCTGATATCTTTTGTATCTTGCAATTGCATCAGCAAGAACGATTTCGTATGTGTTACCAATGTGTGGTTTTCCGGATGTATACGCAATGGCGGTGGTCATATAATATTTTTCTTTTGCCATATCTAACTCCTCATTTCTCTCCTATTTTCAAAGGGATTCCCTTTTGCATTCATACCAAAAACTCTAACACAATGGGGAGTTTTCGTCAAGGATTCGCCTTTTAAATCATACAATGTAACAACGGTATTTTGGAGGTTTTTATGAAGAAACGTACGAAAATCTTACTCTTATGTATCAGCATTCTTCTTCTCGCAGGCTGGCTTTATCTTTTTCTCTCCTCTCAGACAAGGTTCTTAAGGTTTTGTGACAACTTTTTTATAGAAGAAATGCAAAGCAATGCGCTGACTCTGCATTATACAGTGAAAGACCCTGAAAAATACGGGATTGAATGCAGCGAAATTTCCCTTGGCAACTACGATATTGACACCAAAACGCATAAATCCTGGTTATCGTGGAACTATTTCACTCTAAAATCCATTTTCAGAAATCAGTTGTCTGCTGATCTGCAAAAGTTATATGATTCCATGAAATACAGTTTCCAGACAGAACTAAAACGGCTGGATTTTACCCTCTATGAAGAGCCTCTCACTCCTTCTATTGGAATCCAGTCCCAGCTTCCGATCCTTCTGGCGGAATATTCCTTTGAAAATGAAGCTGACGTGGTAAACTATCTGGCTTTATTAAAATGTATTCCCGACTACTTTGACTCCATTATCACACTGGAAGAAGCTAAAATCTCCGAAGGGCTGTTTATGGATGAAGAGGCTGCAAAAGAATTAATTACCTACTGTAAAGAATTTTGCACTGCTCCGGAAAATCATTTTTTATCTTTAACCTTTCAGGAACGGCTCGCTGAACTTGAATTAGACTCGCAAAAGAAATCCAAATATATTCAGGAAAATGTATCCATCCTGGAAACACTCGTTTTTCCATCTTATCAAAAGCTCCAAAGCTTTTTAGAAACCAATCAATCAGAGGGGCAAAATGCAGACGGTCTCTTTTACTATCCTGACGGAACCGATTACTATGCCTGGCTGCTGCGCTCAGAAGTCGGCATCGACCACACCTTCGAAGAAATTGAAACCATGTTAAATACGGCTCTAAAAAAAGATGCAAAAATCATTGCAAATCTGACAAAAGATAATCCGGAGCTTTTATCTGAACGTCAAAACATTTCCTTAGATACCAGTAATCCAGCCGGTCTGACCTCCTATCTCTCCAAGCGAGCCACTTCGGATTTTCCGGAAATACCAGAGGTGAATTTTGAAATCTGCAGTGTTCCATCCTCCATGGAACCACATTTAAGTCCTGCATTTTACTTAATCCCTCCTATTGATCAATGCGAGAATCATGTGGTGTATCTAAATCACGGATATTTGTCAGAAGGTATTTCATTTTTCACCACTCTGGCCCATGAATCTTATCCGGGACATTTATATCAGACAGTTTATGAAAACAGCACCAATCCTCACCCTGTACAGCGGTTGTTTTCTTTTGGCGGTTATATGGAAGGCTGGGCAACCTACGCAGAGCAGTTGTCTTATACTTACGCTCCAATCAGCAAAGATCTGGCAACGCTGTTATCCACAACACGTGCTATGACATTAAACCTTTATTCACATCTGGACCTGTATGTCCACGCCTATGGCTGGACGGAAGAAGACTGTGCTGCGTATCTCAAGAAATTCGGTATTACAAATGCAGGCTCCATTCATGATATGTTCCTGCTTGTAAAACAGCAGCCTGCAAATTATTTAAAATATTATTTAGGATATCTGGAAATCTGTGACTTGAAAGAACAGGCTAGAAACTGCCTTGGAAGCAATTTTGATTTAAAAGAATTTCATGAATTCATCTTATCCTACGGTCCCGCACCGTTTACACTGTTGGAAACATATTTTCAAAACTGGATCAAAACACAAGAAAAGGGATTTTCCGAACCGGAAAATCCCTAAATTATCTACTTATCCTATCACACCTAAAAGAACAAACCATAGAATCGGCACCAGTAAACATGGCAGCATATTCAATGTTTTGCAATTCTTAATTCCAAGAATGGAAAGCCCCGAGCTTGCAATGAGGAAACCACCCACGATAGAAATCTCCGTCATCATATCCGGTGTCATAAAGTTTCCCAAAAGCAGTGCCAGACAATAAATGCTTCCCTGCCACAAAAACAACACCGGTGCGGCCCACGCCATTCCAATGCCATAGGTAGATGCAAGCACTGTGGATGTTACCAGATCCAATGTCGCATTGGTGAATAAATAGGTATGATCACCGTTTAATGCACTGTTCACCGGCCCTAAAATGGACAAAGTTCCAATACAGTAAAGAAGGATTCCCGTAGACAATCCTTCTCCCAATTTACTGGATGAAAACTTTGATGATAATTTCTGAAATTTCCCATCCAGGTCAAGAATCGTGCCAAGTAAGCTTCCCGCTGCCAGACTGATAATAAACAGCACCGGATAATTGCTCTTTGGCATATTCTGAACTACAGCGTTAATACCAAGTCCCGTCGCTGCCAGACCCATGGCATTAAATAACGCTCCCTGATATTCTTCTTTGATTCCTTTTTTTACAATACTCCCAAGGACACTTCCCGCAAGAATTGTCCCAGTGTTTACAATTGTTCCTATCATTTGTTTCTTCCTCTACTTCTTCACATTTTATTTCCACTGATATGCCCTGATTGCATTGTCATATAAGACTCCGGCCAGTTCTTCCTCTGTAAAAATTCCGGATTCTGTTACAAATCCAAGCAATTCCTCGTAAGTATCATGCACCAGAACCGACGGTACATCGGTTCCCCAAATCAGCTTATCAGCTCCCACGATTTCCTTCGCCATAGCAATATATTTCTGCCCTGTCGGGTACGGATAGTTTTCCGGCTTCACATTGAAAGGAACCGCCGCCAGATCAAACCAAATGTTTTCTGCCTTTAAAATTTCCAGCCCTTTTCTCAATGCCGCCTCATCCTTCAAAGTTGGAGCCAGCAAGTGACAAATGATCATATGAACCTTCGGATATTTTGCTGCCAGTTTTGCCACCGCTTCCGGCTGAAAGCTTGTCATCCCCGGGCTTCCGATATCAAGAACCAGCACCTGATTGTTCTTTTCCATCTTCGCCACGATTGGATCAAAGACTTCGAACAAATCATAAGTATCATGGTAAGACATGAGCCCACCACCGGTACTTGTCTCAAATTTGATTACTTTAAATCCCAGTTCCTGTGTCAGTCTCTCATAAACTTCATCTGCATAACGTGCAAATGGATCAAAGGTTCCGGCACCTAAAAACATTTCCGGATATTCCTGCATTGCTTCTGCCACATATTCATTATGAAAGCCATAGAAACTGCCCTGCAGTAACACCGCCTTTTCCACACCTTTTTCTTTTAAAAATTTCACCAGTGTTTCCGTCTCAAATCCTTTATCTCCAAGCTCTGGCGGCATCATGGATACAACCTGACCATTGGCCCATCGAGCTTTTCCTCCGCCGATGGCACGAATTTCGCCTTCACCGCGAAAACTTGACAAATATTCAAACACATGACAATGCGCATCTAATAATCTCATAATCTTTTTGTAATCTCCATAGCAGTCGGAGTGGTTGCCAAACCACCTTCTGCCGTCTCTTTATATTTCTTTGGCATTTCATTGCCAATCTCACCCATAACATCAATGACTTCATCGCCCGGAATCACACTAACAACTCCTGCCATGACCATATCCGCTGCTGTTACCGCATTCACTGCACCAATTACATTTCGTTTAACACAAGGAACTTCTACCAATCCGCCAATCGGATCACAGGTAAGTCCCAAAAGACTCTTTAAGGAAATTGCTACCGCACAGCAAATGTCTTCTTTGCTGCCGCCTTGTAAATGCACCAGTGCACCTGCCGCCATGGCACTTGCAGAACCAATTTCTGCCTGACATCCTCCAAAAGCACCGGAAATAGATGCCCGGTGAGCAATCACCTGTCCAATTCCTGCCGCAGTATATAATGCTTCCACAATTTTATCTTCATCCCCGTCAATCTGATCTGCATAAGTTAAAAGTACCGCCGGTAACACCCCGCAGGACCCCGCAGTCGGTGCTGCAACAATTCGTCGCATGCAGGCGTTGGATTCACCCATTTTCACAGCTCGCTCCATGACTTTTCCAACAAAGGGACCGCTCATGGCTTTTCCTTCTGCAACATAGGTTTCCAGACGTTTTCCATCACCGCCTACCATTCCGCTGTTGGATTTTCTCGTGCCGGTATATGCTTCATCTGCATGAATCATTGCCTGATACATGCCTCTCATCTGCTCGAATGACTCCTCTTCACTTACATTTCTCTCCGTGCAGTCATCCCTCTGAATTACCTTCCAGAATGGAATACCGCCCTCTGCTGCCATTTCACAGATTTCTTTCAAAGATTTATAAATCATTCCAATACTCCTATTTCATACTATAATAAGTAATGCGTTTGATGCCTATCTGATTTTTCAGCCAGCAGATTGCACCATAGGGAACTTCTCTGTCACATTCCACCACCATGACTGCATCACCGCCACGGCTGCCGCGATAAAGCTGCAATGTTGCAATGTTGATTCCACGGTCGCTGAGCATGGTGGTAACAGTCGCCACACAGCCAGGCTGATCTAAATTCTGCACAATCAGTGTTGGATATTCTGCACAGAAATTCGCTTCCATACCGTCAATCTGACAGATTTTCATACGTCCACCGCCCAGAGAAGCTGCAATGACTTCCAATTCTTTTCCGGATTCTCCAACCATTTTTAAAACAACACTGTTTGGATGGGCTTCTTTTAAATTCGCTTCCCCAAATGTAAACTCCATTCCGGCCTTCCCTGCTTCTTCAAAAGCAAATGGTACTCTCTCATCATCCGGCAGCATCCCTAAAAGTCCTGCTACCAGCGCACGGTCTGTACCATGTCCTTTTCCCGTGGCCAGAAAGCTTCCATACAGCAAAAGCTTCACCGATTTCACCGGTTCTCCCAAAAGTTTTCTTGAAACAAATCCAATTCTGACTGCCCCTGCAGTGTGGGAACTGGATGGTCCTACCATTACCGGACCGATAATATCAAATATGTTCATAAAGTGCTCCTTTAAAATAGTCTTTCCAAAAAAGCGATTTTCTTTCTTCATATTAACACAATTCCTTATTGCATGAAATGATAATTCTAGGTAAACTAAAGAAAATAAATTCACAAATGAGAGGCGAAATTATGAAATATACAACTTTAGGAAAAACAGGATTAAAAGTATCCGTTGTGGGACTTGGCGGCATTCCTGTACAGAGAACAGACAAAGCAGAAGCGGTAGAAATCGTAAATGCATGTATGGAACAGGGTATCAACTACCTTGATACAGCCAGAGGCTATACGGTTTCTGAAGAATATTTTGGCGAAGCTATCAAAGGCAATCGTGACAAATGGATCATCGCAACAAAATCCATGTCCAGAACTTACGATGCCATGAAAGCTGACATTGAAATCAGCCTTAAAAATCTCCAGACAGATTATATCGACCTTTATCAGATTCACAACATTAAAACTGACGAAGAATTTGATACCTGTTTTGGTGAAAACGGTGCCTACAAAGCACTTGCAGAAGCAAAAGCAGAAGGAAAAATCGGTCACATCGGTGCAACAGCACATGGTACAGAAGCTTTCGCAAGACTGATTCGTGAATTTGAAGATAAGATCGAAACTATGATGTTCCCATTTAACATCGTAGAAAGTCAGGGTGTGGAACTGATGAAAGAATGTACTGAAAAGAACATCGGATTCATTGCCATGAAACCAATGGCCGGCGGTAACTTAGATGATACCAAACTGGCACTTCGTTACATTTTCAATAATCCGGACTGTACCATCGCCATTCCTGGTATGGGAAGCGCTGCTGAAGTATTATCCAATGCTTCCGAAGAAATTTTCCAGCCACTTTCAGATGCAGATAAAGAAGAATGTGTAAAAATCGCCAAAGAACTTGGCAGCCAGTTCTGTAGAAGATGCGGTTACTGTGCTCCATGTCCACAGGGCATCAACATTCCGTCAAACTTCTTATTCGTAAACTATTTAAGAAAATATGACCTGGCTGACTGGGCAAGAGCACGTTACCATGCAATGCCAGCAACAGCAAAAGATTGTATCGGGTGCGGTACTTGCGAAACAAGATGTCCTTACGACTTACCAATCCGCGAAATGTTGAAAAAATGTGCTGCTGATATGGCATAAGATTGATTTCATAAAATCAGCCCCTGCGATTGCAGGGGCTTTTATTTTAGCTGTTTTTACGCTTTCTTTTATTATCATACATTTTTTCATCTGCGCATTTGATCATCACTTTGTAGTCTGACGGCTTTTCACTCACCTCATACCCAAAAGAAAAAGCCAGTGGGACTCTAAGGTCATCATCCAAATATGCCGAACTGTGATTCTGCACATATGTCAGGGTATTGATCGTATTCTGAAGTTCTTCCAGATCATCATAATCATACAAAAACAGTACAAATTCATCTCCACCCTGTCTTGCAGCCACACTGCTCTTTAATCCAAAATGTTTTAGAACTCCTGCAATCTTCTGAAGATAAATATCGCCTTTGTCGTGACCATGTTTGTCATTGATTTCCTTCAATCCGTCAGCATCAATCATCAACATTGCACAAAATCTTAGCTTTTCCGGATTTGAAAACAATTCTTTTAATTGATTATCCAAACCACATCGGTTGTACAATCCGGTCAGAGGATCAATATCTCTTTCCTCTTTTACTTTACTAAGCAACAATGACAATTTTTCAATCAATCCATTCATATGATCACTTAGTTCCGAAAACTCTATGCTGTTTCTGACCTTAACTCTCTCTTCCAGATTACCAGCCGTAATTTCACGAAGTTTTTCATTGATATTATGAATTCCTCCCACAACCTGGCGGTTCAAATATTTGATCACTGCTTCAACTAAAACAGCCGCAATCAGAAGCAAATAAATCCCTAACTGAAAAATATTCTGAGGAATATCCTGATAAAGCTCCTTATTGGAAATTACACGGCCAATATAGTTTTCTCCTATTGTAGTAAATACACAATAAGAATCTACTTTATGAATTTTCCCATGAAATCCTTCACCTTTCTTTTTTAAGGTATCCATAGAAAAACCAATTTTTGACGCCTTTAATCCTTCATCAAATGCATTTGTTGAAGCCACAATTTCTCCTGTTTCTATGTCTATGGCGTAAAAAGATGCCTCAACATTTACTCGAAGCATGGAAAAAATATGGGAAAGAGCATTTCTTTCTGTTTCAGCAATAATCTTTTGAGGTTCCATTCCAACCTGCACAATAAATGCACCATTCTCACTCCATACTGCAGAATATTGCATTCTTTTCCCTGTTGCTGTATTCGGTGTAATCTCCTGACACATTTGTAAAGATTGGTCACTTAGCATCGGTTTAAAATATCCAATCTGTTCACCGGAATCAAAAGTATATCCAAAATATTCCCGATGAGTTCCCGCAAATATTCTTCCGGCAACATCAAATAAATGTATTTCATCAACACCCATCAATTCAGCAACTCTTTGAAATTCTTCTACATCGTGTATCATTTCCGGATGATTTTCCACGATATAAGAAATCGCTTCCGCATTATTCAAACAATCCTGTGCATACTCATGAACTACTTCTAATAAATCTTTCTCATTGTCTTCCAACACACGTTCTATCTGATAAAACATTCTTCCCGCAAGCTGTCTTGCGTGACGCTGTTCTCCCAGCACCTCTGTCAAAAATGTAATTGCCAGAACACCGATTACAATTGCCAATGCGATAATTCGCATATAACGGCCAATCATAGACTTCAGTGTTTTCATAACTTCATCTCCTCGTCTTCATATACTGACCTTCCAATATTTACTATATCATAGTTTTTTCAAATGTAGACCCTTATTTTAAAATAAAAAAGAGATGTTGAAAATTCAACATCTCTTTTTCATGCCGGCGACCGGAATCGAACCGGTACGGGAGGTAAGTCCCGCAGGATTTTAAGTCCTGTGCGTCTGCCAGTTCCGCCACGCCGGCATCCTATATGGATTCGCACTTTCGTGCAATGGATGGAGGTGGATTCGAACCACCGAAAGCGTTGCTAACAGATTTACAGTCTGCCCCCTTTGGCCACTCGGGAACCCATCCATTTTGTTAGTCGTTTTACCGACTAGATATTTATAACACACTTTTTTCAAATGTGCAATATCTTTTTTCAAAAACATTCCGCTCAATCACGCGGACTCTTATTTTACACTTCTCAGAACCTTACATGACATTGGATCCATGCGAAGCTCAATCATACCGTCATTTACCGCATACTGTATACGGCCTACATTATAACGGTCTTCTGTAATCTTCATCAGTCGTTCCATAACTCCTGTCATCGGTACATTGGCTGTCCATACCGGAAGTTTAATGATCTGTTCTTTATCAGACATATTAATGACAGTCAACATCTGATTTTCATTATCAAATCTTGCAAATGCAAGCACTTCTTTTTCTGCTTTTAAGATCTTTGTAGAACCAAACTTGAGTACAGGATTTCTGCGATGAATCGCAATCATATCCCTATGGAACTCAATAAGTTCAAAATCTTCCTTGCCCCATGGATAAGTTCTTCTGTTATCCGGGTCTGTAAATCCGCATACACCGGCTTCATCACCATAGTATAATGTCGGAGCCCCAATCCATGTCATCTGGAATGCAACTGCAATTTCCATGATATGTTTTTTGACATCTTTTCCTGCCGCTTCTGCGCCTACGGATGCCAAACGGCCTGCCACATGATTGGTACGTGTCAGGAAACGGGAATGGTCATGGTTACTTAACTGGTTCATTGCCGTCATCAGCGATGGCATATGGAACGCTGTCATATGATGAGTCATACAGCTTTCAAAAAATTCACCATTGCGATAATATTCTTCCTTATAAGCATCGCTGTGCTTTTCCATACCTGTCATAAACCATGTAAGAGGTTCCATGAACGCATCATAGTTCATAACGGTATCCCACTGGTCTCCCTGCATCCAGCTGCTTGCATCTCCGTAATGCTCTGCATAGATCATCACATCCGGATTTACTTCTTTTACGGCCTTACGGAATCTCTTCCAGAAATGATGGTTATATTCCGCACTGTGTCCTAAATCGGCTGCCACGTCAAGACGCCATCCGTCTACACAATATGGTGGGGCAACCCATTTCTTTCCAATTTCAATAATATAATCTTCTAATAATGGAGAAGATTCATAATTTAATTTTGGAAGTGTATCGTTAGACCACCAGCCATCGTAGCTGCTGTTATATGGCCATGCATTTTCATTAAACTGATAAAATGTATGATATGGACTGTTTTCATCTACAAACGCACCCTTTGCAAAACCTTCCTGACCTTCATAGATACGTTCTCTATCCATCCATTTATTGAAAGAGCCGCTATGGTTAAATACACCGTCAATGATGATTCTCATACCTCTGCGGTGCAGTTCTTCACAAAATCTTGCAAAAAACTCATTGCTGGCTTTTAAGTTCTCAAGATTTGCAGTTCTCGCAATATATTTGCTTGCCTGCATATTGTCAAAACATTTATTAGGAAGCACATATCCACCATCGTTTTTAATAACAGTTAAATGCGGATCAATGTGTTCGTAATCCTGACAATCATATTTATGGTTAGATGGAGACACAAATAATGGATTGAAGTATAATACTTCAACACCAAGTCCCTGCAGGTAATCCAGTTTATCCCAGACTCCCTGGAGGTCTCCACCGTAGAAATTTCCTACGTCTAAAGTTGCAGGAATCTTATCCCACTCATGAATCTTCTTCACAGTATCATTGATATAAAAATATTCACCCGTCTGCACATCATTGTCCGGATTTCCATTACAGAATCGGTCTGTATAAATCTGATACATCACGGCACCTTTTGCCCAGTCTGGTGTTTCAAATCCCGGAACAATAGCAAACTGATACTGTTCCCGGACATCATAAAAAACGCCTCGACGATTATAAATTACTACCTGGTCGCCTTTGCGTACTTCAAAGTAATAGCGAATAGTTTCATCTTCCGCTACAATTTCTGTTTTATAATAATCAAATACATCTGTACTTGTTTCTTTTTCTAAAATAATATCCTGTTTGTTGCAAACGAGAGCAACTTCATCCACATCATCTTTTGCAGTACGAAATCTAATGGTAACAATATCTCCTGCCTTTGGTTCCAATGGGGAATGATAATATTCTGTCTCGTCACTATGTAATGCATTTAAATTCATATCTGGCATAACACAATTCCACCTCAATTATGTATTATACTGGAAATAATGTGATTATACAACAAAACTATTCATGAAACAACAAAAAACAACTCAAAAAGTCTCCATAGGTTCCTTTCTGAGTTGTTTCACCTTTTTCTGAAAGTAAAAAGACAGCGGTCGAACTGCTGTCTTTTCGGAGAAGGTATTTCATTAAATAATTTTGGGGGGTATAGCAAAAACTATATAATGTATTGGGGGTTTTTACAATTTGTATTGTAGCAAACTTGCCCAAATAAGTGTGCACAAACTTTACAATTTTTACAAAAACTTTTTGTTAATTCTGCACAACTTCCAATAGTTTCTATACAAATAACGCTTCAAATTCTTCTCTGGAAATTTTTTCCTTCTCTAATAACAATTCTGCACATGCATCTAAAATGTGCTTATTTTCTAAGATAATTGCTTTCGCTTTCTGATAACAGTCATCTACAATACGTTTAATTTCCGCATCAATGGTTCCTGCCACCTGTTCACTGTGGCTCTTTGTATGTGCAAGATCTCTGCCGATGAACACTTCATCCTGGTCGCTGTCATAATTTACAAGCCCAAGTGCCTCTGACATTCCGTATTTAGTCACCATATTTCTTGCAACAGCAGTCGCCTGACGAATATCCTGAGATGCTCCCGTGGTAATATCATCAAATACAAGCTCTTCTGCGATACGGCCGCCTAAGTCGACCATGATTTCCTGAAGCATTTTGCCCTTTGTTAAGAACATTTCGTCTTTTTCAGGAAGCGGCATCGTGTAGCCTGCTGCTCCAACACCAGTCGGAATAATGGACACACTATACACAGGTCCTACATCCGGCAGTAAATGGAATAATAATGCGTGACCGGCTTCGTGGTATGCTGTAATCTTCTTTTCTTTGTCAGATACCACGCGACTCTTCTTTTCTGCTCCAAGTCCGACTTTTACAAACGCTTTTTTAATATCCTTCTGTAAAAGATATCCTCTGGAATCCTTTGCCGCAAAAATCGCAGCTTCATTTAACAGGTTTTCGAGGTCTGCCCCTGTAAATCCTGCAGTTGTCTGAGCAATCTGTTTTAAATCCACATCATCGCCCAGCGGTTTGTTTTTCGCATGAACCTTTAAGATTTCTTCTCTTCCGCGGACATCCGGACGTCCCACACCAATCTTACGGTCAAAACGACCCGGTCTTAAGATTGCAGGATCCAAAATATCTACACGGTTTGTCGCTGCCAGAACAATAATTCCGGAATTTACACCAAAACCATCCATTTCCACCAACAGCTGGTTCAAGGTCTGTTCTCTTTCATCATGGCCGCCGCCCATACCGGTACCACGGCGTCTTGCTACTGCATCAATTTCATCGATAAATACAATACATGGTGCATTTTTCTTTGCATCTGCAAAAAGATCTCGAACTCGGGATGCACCCACACCAACAAACATTTCTACGAAGTCCGAACCGGAAATGCTGAAAAACGGAACACCGGCTTCTCCCGCAATGGCTTTTGCCATCAATGTCTTACCGGTTCCCGGAGGTCCCTCCAAAAGAACACCTTTCGGGATTCTTGCACCTACCTGCATATATTTGGAAGGCTCTTTTAAGAAATCTACGATTTCCTGTAAGTCTTCTTTTTCTTCCTGAAGACCTGCAACGCTGTCAAATGTAGTATCTACCTGACCCTTTGCCAGCATCTGCGCTTTGCTCTTTCCAAAATCAGCCATTTTGCCGCCGCCACCGCCAGCCTGACGATTCATGAACATAAACATTGCCATCACGACAACGACAGAAAGAAGTACCGGAAGACCGATTGTTACCAGATAATTTTCTTCTTCCACATCTCCAAAGGATACATCCACATCATATTTCAGCAAATGTGCCTCTGCAGTATTTACATCTGAAAGATTGGTATTTTTTTGTTCTCCGTTCTCTAATGTAAAGACAACCGAACCCGTCGGAACTTCTTTATTCTGCGAAATTTTCGCAGATTTTACTTCCCCGGCTTCCACTGCCTCCACAAACTGGGTATAGGAATATGCGGTATCTGCTTTTTGTTTTTCGGAAAACTGACCAAAGAGCCACATGAATCCGATCAAAAAGATCATATATACCAGAATTCCCTGATATTGCTTTTTCAATAATTGCTCCTCCTATGAATCAAATTCCACAACACCGATAAATGGAAGATTACGATGTTTCTGTGCATAATCGAGGCCATATCCAACCACGAATTCATCCGGAATTTCAAATCCTGTGTATTTTACATCTACTTCCACAACACGTCTGTCTGGTTTATCTAAAAGTGTACAAAGAGTCAAACTTGCAGGTTCTCTCTGAGAAAGAAGTTTCACAAGATGACTGAGTGTTCTTCCCGAATCAATGATGTCTTCAATCAGGATCACATGTTTACCCATGATTGGTTCATCCAGATCTTTTGTCAGTTTTACGATTCCGCTTGATTTTGTGTCAGCACCGTAGCTTGCACACTGCATAAAATCAATCACAACCGGCACTTTGATATATTTTGCCAGTTCAGTGGTAAAGAAAATACTCCCTTTTAAAATACAGATCAATGTTACAGATTCTCCTTCGAAATCCTTATTAATCTGTTCTGCGATTTCTTTGATTCTTTCTACAACTTTTTCCTCTGAAATCATTTCTCTTACTTTGTAGTTATTCATAAATATTTCCTCCACACACTTGTACTTTTAGAACCCTCTTTGTTTCCTTTGTAACTTTATAGCCTTCGCTGATACGTTTTCCCACAACCCAGAGAATATGACTGCCATCTGCCAAAAGCATCACTTTATCTCGTTCTTCTTTTGCTACCTTCTCATTGACCAGATAGTCCTGCAGAGACTTTCTTCCATGATTTTTGTTAATCTCCAGATAGTCTCCTTTTTCTCTTGTTCTCAGAAAAACCTTACCTTTAATTTTATCATAATCAAAACATTTCGTATAGTTTTTTATTGGAAAGATTTTCCGTTCATCCCACGGTTCTATGCTAATCTTTACAGTCATTCCGCCAAATGTATACAGCCCGTCTCCGGTAATCTCCATCGGCTCAGGCACTTCTTTTTCTTCTCTGAAGAACATGCGGATTCCGTCATAAGTTCGCACCGCTACGATTTTATATGGTAAATGTATCTCTTTCCCCGTCTGCATCTCAAGAAGCTCCAAAAGTGCTTTCAAATGCTCTTCTGTAATATTTGCCAACGAACCACTTAAATATTCCACACATTTTTGCAATACCGGAATTCGAAGGACCGCATCTCCCTGATAGAGCGCAAACTTCAATACCTGTACCTCATTCTGGTACCTCACTGCACTTAAGCGGCAAAGCTTTTCTGCCTCTCTGTCAATATATGCGGATACCTCACTTAATTTTTCCGCTGCGCTGCAAATATGTTCCTTCGCTCTTGGATTGATTTCTTCTAAGATTGGCAATACCTGATGACGGATCTTATTTCTTGTATATGCATCCGATGCATTGGTCGTATCCTCTATATAATCATATGCATTCTCTTGGATATATTTTTCAATTTCTTCTCTTCCTACCCACAAAAGCGGTCGAATCACATTTCCCTGCACAGGCTTCATGGAACTAAGTCCTTTGACTCCCGTTCCTCGGGTCAGATGAAACAGAAATGTTTCCGCACGGTCATTTCCATGATGAGCCAGTGCCACAAAATCTGCGCCACATTCTTTTAACACTTCTGCGAACACCTGCTTTCGCACAATTCTTCCTGTCTCTTCCTCTGACAAATGATTCTCTTTGCTAAGTTTCGGCACATCGAACCGGTATCCATGAAAAGGAATGTTGTATCGCTCACAAAGTTCTTTTACAAATATTTCGTCTCTGTCTGCTTCCTCTCCTCGAATCCCATGATGAACGTGCACTGCCTCCAGGGCATACCCTAAATTTCTTAACACATGAAACAGGCATACAGAATCCATTCCACCGGAAAGCCCCAGCACGATCTTTGCGCCCTCCGCTGCCATTCTATGTTCTTTCATAAACTCTGCTGTTCTTTGAAGCATTTGGAAAACCTCTCGATTCTAAAGATAATCATGCTTCAACTATAATGAACTTACTCTCAAAAAGCAAGCTTAACGCTTCCAGATTCCCATGACAAGAACGGTCATATCATCCAGAAAACGCCCACTCTTATACTGGCGAACTCTGCTTAATATATAATCTGCCAATTCCTTGGGATTATTCGTCTGATGTTCCAAAATAATATCTTTCATCAGTTTTTCCTGATGTTCCACCGGCAGCACGTCCAGCACCCCGTCCGTCACCATAATGACCATATCTCCATCGTAGAGTTTTCTACAGGTCTTCTCATAATCCGTCTGCTGAAAGACCCCTGCCGGAAGACTGGTGGACGTAATCGCTTCCACCCAGTTACCCCTCTTAATAAATGAAGTGGCTGCACCAATTTTTAAAAACTCACATACACCGCTGTAGAGATCAATGGAACTAATATCAATGGTAGAAAAGGTTTTTCCCTGGTCACGAAGCACCAATGCGGAATTGATCATTTTCACCGCCGTCTCTTTTGAAAACCCTGCCTCCAAAAACTGTTCCAGTAAATCCACCACCTTTTCGCTTTCCTGATAAGCATTTAGTCCTGTGCCCATGCCATCGGATAAACTTGCCAGAAACTGCCCTTCTTCTTTTTGCAAAAACGAAAAGCTGTCACCGGAAATCTGTTGATAATCTCCCACGCATCGTTCTACCCCGTAAACCACTTCAAAATTTGTTTTTTCCACAAAACAGGTGCTGGTAAATTCATTTCGTACAAATGCTCTTGCTTCATGAGAGGGCATCATGGGACTTCCCATTGCTTCTGACAAACATTCCGCTGCATCCTTATTGGAAATACAGCGCTTTTTTCTTGTGCGGATTGTTAAATAAACCTCCTTTCGCTGCTCTTCATTATCATAAACATAAACTTTTTTTAGCAAAATTCCTCTCTTGTACAAAAGCCTTTTTAACTGCCTCTCCAGAGACGTATCTTCCTTTGTGTCGTAAGCTCTTCGTATGGCTCCTTCCATGATTTCCGATATTTCGGTAAGCTGGGTTGCCACTGCCACTCTCTGTTCATCCATCCTCGCATTCCATGCCGCATGAACCTTTTCGTAGTCGTCCATCCCCACCACCACAAGGGTTCCCCCTGAGGGCACACTTAAAAAGGTTTTCGCCAGATCGCTAAAGGCTTTCGTATAATGAGAAATCCGATCTTCTCCCGGAGAAAAATTATTTTCCGACACCACCGGTCTCTTCGTAAACAATTTTCTTCCCAGTGTCCATAAAACTACCAGGCTGCTTGCAGCAAAGATACCTTCTGCAATACCGAATAAATACTCCTCTCTCGCATACGGATATAAAAGTCCTGCTCCCAGATTCATAGAAATCAGTGCTGTCCCTGCTGTCAGGGCACTTACCCACATGTCTTTTGTTCCCTTTGGTTTGAATAAAGCTCGTACCACCAGTGTCAGTCCCGTTACCATTGCATACTTTTCTGCCCAAAACATACCTATCATCAAAATTCCCTCCTGTTTTGTTTTTGGTAGGGACTACTATATCGGCAGGCATATTATTTTTTTGTCAAAGAATCTCCTCAAGTTGCCTATACTTTTTGACAAAAAAAGACTATCACCTTCGTGATAGCCTTCTAAATCTTTTTCTTAATTTTCTAATCTTCTGCCTTGAAAATAATCTCATCTTCATACACAAGACCTAATTTGTCTTTTGCAACTTCTTCGGCATATTTTTTTGTCTGTACGTATTTGCTGTACTCCTCAATCTCTTCAGCCTTTTCTTCTTCTGCTTCAATTTGAGCTTCCAGTTCTTCAATACGCTCCTGCTTATCCGCATTGGAGGCACGCAGACTTAAAGATGCCACCGATACAAAAATAAGCATCAAAACCACGACTCCAACGATTGCGAAAGAGCCTAAATGTTTCCTAAGTTTTTTTCTTCGATTCATCTTGCTTGCCATCGATATTCCTCCATCTTAATTTCATTATAATCTTAGAAATAAGCTTTTTCAACCGATTTATCATTTTTCCAAAAAATCCCACCAGCGGTTCGCTGATCGTTTGATGGTATAGAAACATTCCTATTACCATTGCAAGAATGGTGTAACTTCGCAGACTTCCATCATTTTCCCGATATAAAACAGAAAACACCCACAGGGCCGTCCACATCCAGAAGAAAAAATCTTCGATTCCAATCCATACATTCCCATGGGGTATGAGTCTTCGAAAAATGCGAATACAATCATACACAATCGTGATTACGGCACCGCTCATAACTGCAACTGCGAAAACACGCAGTTCCTCTAAGATGACACCGCTCATCATTTGAACAGTCTTCCGATCAGAGACTCACTTTGTTTCTGAAAGGATGTCACTTCCGAATAGGCAAGAGAATCTATTCTCCCTTCAATATCAATTTCACCCTTTTCCAGCGTCAAGCGGTTCACATGAAGGTCAGCCCCCTTGATCATCAGCATCCCCTGTTCCGTCTCCAAAAGTACCTCTGTAATATCAAATGAAATTACATCTGCCACTCCTGTGATCGTGCCTGTCCGACGATTGGACAAAATCAGTTTATGCGCTTTTGAATACTGTTTTTCTTCCATACAAAAAACCTCCTAAGATACATTCCTTACGAAAGTATATTAAGAGGTTTTGCATTTTAGACTTTTTACAAATATTTAAACAAATCTTTTGCTTCGTCTTTTTTGGTTGTGTCCTGTACATCCAGAACTTCAACCTTTACACTTCTTGTTCCAAAACCGATTTCAATCACATCTCCAACGGATACATTGGCAGAGGCTTTTGCAACCTTGCCGTTAATCAAAACTCTTCCTGCGTCACAAGCTTCATTTGCTACTGTGCGTCGTTTGATCAGTCTGGGAAACCTGAAATTTTCGTACATTTGCTCTAATCTCTTAGAACCCTTGTATTATAAGGGGTTGTTGCGTTTTGTACGTTTCTTATAAAACGTACATTATTAAAAAGGATACATTTGGAAAAGCAAGTAATAATGTATGTTTTTTAAGCAACACTCCCTCTTTTTTATGTATTCTTAAAATTCTATTATGTATTTTTATTATAACATAACAAAGTGTAATGTAAACATTATACCAGAATAGCAAACCAGAAATAGACAGAACACTTTAAATACGTTCAAATAAGATTTCCCAGGAGAACAATCAATCATTAGTTGAATATTCTCAACACTTGCCACAAGTCGTGTATACTCTGTATCATGCAAGCACTTTTTAAAATCTTATCAATAACCTATCTATTGTACTCAAATATTATTACATCACGTAATTTTATTAATCTAATTTTTCTTCCTATACGAATACACTATCTGAGATTCGACTTGTAAATTTTCTGACTCACTAATTTCAGCATCTGTAAAATCCGACCATTTTCCAAATCTTTCAAGCATGTAAATTGTTTTTATTTCATTTCTTTTGAATTTATACATGGTAGTAGATTTCACTTCCCTTGTCTCAGAATCTTGTACTGGAGTCTCAGACCATTCGGACCATTTTCCAGGTTTTTCAAAATAATAGATCACAGTTTTGTTTCGATCACTGTACATATATTGTGTTATATTATCTCCGCCAATACCGTCCGCATAATTCCACCAAATTCCACCGTCTATGTATTGATAATATTTCCCACTTCCCCATGAAGTAGAGTTGCTCCACGGTGTTTCAAACCACTCAACAGTCCCACTTTCTAGCCTTACAGAATTCGTACCACATAATTCACAGTTATACCCATGAAATGGATATCTTGCTCCTCTACCGCATCTGCTGCAATAGAAATAGTAGTAGGATGAAACTCTTCTGGTTTTTATCTGTCGCGATTCACTTTCCGATACTTTATCAAACGACCAAGCAGACCATTCACCATATGGCCCCCACTCTTCCTTTTTACCAACAAGATTCCATCCGTCAAGTACATCAGTTGAGGCTTCAGTTTTTTGTATATCTCTATATTTATACATCTTTTGTTTTTTTACTTCAGTATTATTATCCGGAATAACTTCTTCTTCAGACCACTCACTCCACTGCCCTTCCACTACAATACTTTTTTTATCATATACCTCCCATCCATCTAAATAACTGACCTCCGATTCCATAATTTCTCTTATTCTCTGTTTGTATTGTTTTTTCTGTTTTATCTCATAATCTTTGTCTGTAACATATTCAGGAAGTTGTACGGTCCAATCAGACCAGTCGTTCTTTATCGTTTTTTCATCCGACATTTGTTCTGCTTGCTCATTCGTTTCTGCGCTTAAACTTGCCTCTGTTAAGATTCCTTCCTTATTGAATTTTAGTGTGAGTTTTGCAGAACCATGTGAAAAAGTAATCTCCGTTAAATATACTGTAGCTGTTGCATATTTTTTTAATTCATCATGTCCAGTCGACACATACTCACCAAGTACTTCAACATTTTTTATGTAATCATAAAATACATTTTGCAACGCAGTAGGCGAAATTGGAATTTCAGCTTCTTCTAAAATAGTCTGTAATTCTTTTTTATCCAAATCAATATAATATTGCTTTTCATCAATACTAGTTTCCGTTATATTCACAATAAAAAATTTAGCAACATCCTTTGCATAGTTCAAATCAACATTTATGGTTTCTGATTCTTCCTGATATTCTTCCTTATTTTGGAAATCTATATCTGTTTCTTTTATATCCTCCACTATGTTTTCTGATTCAGGAATATTTTGAGATTTTTCAAGCAAATTCAGCTTACTCAATACAAACACTCCAATTCCCACAAAAAGCAACAAAATAAGCAACGCATAAACTATACGTTTTTTATTTACCTTATTCTCTTGATTTTCGGATTCGACTTCTTTATATACAGCTTTACAATCCATTGAATCAATTGCCTTTTCTGGTACAGAAGGTTCCCATCCCATAAATTGATAACGAATTCCTTCTATCTCAATTTCATTTACCATTTGCGGTGGCACAACTTGCTGTCCAGATTGATAAAAATCTTCCTTTAAGACCTTTCCTTCTTCAGACATAAAACGTATTCTGATTTCAGATTCTATTTCATTATCTATGTCTACTGGAAAAAGTAGCATTTTGTCATCATCAGGATTCAAAAGTTTTTCTAAGGCTCTGCGCATTTCTCCTGGTGTAGAATAGCGATCCCAATAATTATATTCACAGGCACAACAAACAATTTTCCCTAATTCACCATCTTCAGCAGGCATAGGTATTTTATCGCCTCGCATACGTTTTCGTAATGCTTCTCCTTGCTCTTGATCACTAAATGTTCCAGAGTCAAATGGCAATTCACCTCCATTTATCAGCTGATACATAACCAACCCTAGTGAATAGATATCCGCACGCGTATCATAAGCTTGATTTGCATAAACTTCAGGTGCCATATACAAGATTGTACCTTGTTTTGATCCTGCATACCCAGTCTCTTCTAATCTTTTTGCGACGCCAAAATCTCCTAATTTATAAACTCCGTCCGCAGAAACAAATAAATTTGCTGGTTTAATATCCCTATGAATCACATGCGCAGCTTTACATGATTCCAATGCCTTGCAAATATCGATACCAAGTCGAATAACATTCTGTCTGCTAAAACCATATCTTCTGGTGTATGTATTCAGGTCCGTTAAAAGTTCCATCTGAATAAGCAGTTTTAAACCTAATCCATTGCTATTTGGAACTTTAACATAACTATCACAAGCTACAACATTCTCACATCCAGATTGCTTTAATCGGGACATAATGTCATATTCCTGCACCATTCCATCTGCTATGTTTTCATAGTATGTAGTTAAGGTTTGTTTATCTTTCCCCATAGGGATTGCTGCACCATCTTCAGGTATAGAAATTATTTTTAAGGCAGCATAATCCACCATATTTCCATTAACTTTTCGAATCTCATATACGGTACCAAAAGAACCTTTTCCAATTCTTCTTTCAGGTTTCCAATCTGGCCAAACCTTATTCAATAAATTTTGAATCTCTTGATAACTCATAAATTTCTCCTATTAACCGTTTAAAGTCTTCTGCCTTCCACTTCAGCTGATATGATGCATCTACCAGCAAGTTTCTTGCCTCTCCAAAAGATTGAGGAACTATGTCCTCAAACTGATATAAAAAATCTTCAACGTCTCTACTCTTACATTCAACTTCCAAAGCTTTTGCCAGATTTCTTAGTTCTTTTAGAATCGCATCGACATCTCTCGCATAACTTTTACATTCTTTTGAACGTTGTTCCAATAATTCAGGTGTTACAACCCTTGTCTCTAACTCACTCATTTCTTCTGTTTTTTCCGATTCCTCTATATCAAGTATCGGGAGTCTAAAATCAGGAAGTATCGCACCTTTAAATGCTATTATCTTTAAAAAACTTGCCATTGAGTCAAGCAAACTTCTTATTTTTTCGAAACTCGGAAAAACCGTACCATTAATTTGACTAAAAAATTTCTCACTGGATTTACCCTTCCATTCAGTTTCCAAAGCTTTTACCAGACTTCTTAGTTTTTTTAGAATCTCATCAACATCTCTCGCATAGCTTTTACATTCATTTGAACGCTGTTCCAATAATTCAGGTGTTACAATAATTTCTTTTGACATATTCATTTCCTCTAAACAAGCGCATCTTTTTTCCAACTTCGTCAAAGTTTCTGTTTTTTACTAATTTGTAAAAAACAGAAACTCCTATTTATTTACAAACTAATAATACAATCTTTGTATCTATATATCTGTACCCAAAATTCCATAGCATTTTACAAAATAATATGTGAAGACTTTTTCTTTGTAACTATACTAGATAAAAAATGACTATCCTCGCATTACTTGTTTCCATCTGCAGTGCTAAAATCATGTGCTTTTTTCTTCAGTTGTGCCGAAGCTCCTGTTTCTTTAGCATCAAGCAACTGGATTGCTTTTTCGAAATTCGGAAGAACCGTACCATTAAATTGACTCAAAAATTCTTCACTGGCTTTACCCTTCCATTCAGCTTCCAAAGCTTTTGCCAGACTTCTCAATTTTTTAAGAATCGCATCAACATCACTCGCATAGCTTTTACATTCATTTGAACGCTGTTCCAATAATTCAGGTGTTACAATAATTTCTTTTGACATATTCATTTCCTCCTAAATAACTTAATATGTTTTAAATATTTTACTTTAAGGCATTATCCAATGCCAAATTTTTCTTTATAAGCACTAAAAGTAATCGGTTCGTACTTCTGTCCTAATTGCAAAGATTCCAGTTTTGCTTTTTCATACCTAATATAAGATTGATATACTTTATCTGAACCAATCCTTCCATCATAATCATCTTCTATTAAGGCACGTGTAAGATTGTAATTAAGGCTAGAATATCCTTCATTATACTCTATTTGAGCATCATAATAGGAACTTATAGATTGTTTCATCATAGCAAATGCATTTCGAACATTAACAACCGATGTCTGATTATAATCATTTTCAGCAGCTTCTTTTACCGCATTGTCATATATATCAACAAGCTCTGGGCATACCATAGAATATCCTATCACATCTTGTGCCGCATCTGTGTAACCGGTAAGTCCACTAACATTTCCTGCAACACTAATTCCAAGCTCAACAATTTTCATTGAAGGAAGTAATTCAGATGTTATACTTTCAGCAACTTTTTCAGAACCTTTTACCAATGCTTCTTTTGCAACCTCACCTACAATTGTAGATGCTTTGTCCGTATAAATTGTACGAATATTATTCATTGCCGTCTGAAATTCCGGAGAATTTGCACCTACTTGTTCAATACTATCGAGCAACTGCATTTCGTTAGAATAATCTGCAACCAAATAAGATAGCAACTCTACACTATCTTTTGTATAGCCACCTACCTTATCCACTTCATCTAAGCCGTGTAGTAACTTTGTACTCAATTCACACAATTTAACGTCCCTTGCTGATACTTCCTTATATCCCATCTCTGTTTTTAAATATTCAGTAATTTTTGCTACTATCTCTTTATCCGAAAGATTTGAGATATCAACACCATCCCTATAGGATGTTTGATAAACAAATCCATATGCCTTAATAAAATCTTTTACTTCATTAGGATATACTGTAACATCTTGTCTATCAACACATGTCTCCAAAGTGCTCATAATAGTGGACTGATATAATCCAACTGTATAACCATCTACCTCTCCGTTTAAAATTGCTGTAGCTGTTTCCGGGGTATAATCAATCGCATATTGTTTGCAAAATTCTTCAAACTGCTCTGCATCAGAAAACAATAATTCTAATTCTTGTTTTAAGAGTCTATCGCATTTTTTCTGATATTCAATCTTTTTTGAAAGAGTTTCTTTTGATTCCCCATAACTAAACTTCATGTCATAATATCTTGAACGGTTAGCATAAGAGTTATCAAGTATTCTACGTACCTCTTCTTCTGTTAGTCCAAGTCTTTGCGCCATTTGAGGTATTGTAATATAAGGACATGTTCCATTCAGAATATCCTGTTTAAATGCATTTAAGATTGCATTACCATTTGGTGTATTAAAAACATCTGTTTTTAAAATGTCTTTATAGTGAAAAACTGAAGTCAACATTGCCGTTGTAATTCCCATGGATAAAAAGCACTCCGATGTATACGAAACTGCACTTCTATACCCTAACGATGTATAGGGTGTTTCTTTAAGCCAATTCATCAACTTATCATCAGATATTTTTAATGAAGAAGTCAATGGTGCAAGGGTTCCCATTCTCTCTAAAGCGCAATTTTCTGCAATATCCGTAAGTTTTTCAAGTTCTGCAAGCAGATATTCACCATCAGCAACTCTGTTTCGCGCTCGTATTGCAAAATCATGATCCGCGTTTCGTGCGCCCTCAAAGATTTTATTAATCTTTCTAACACTATAATCCTTTGCTTCTATAACAGATGAATAATAACGCTCCCATTCTTCTTTTGAAGCAGCCGCCTTTGCTCCTCCGCTTAAAAAAATCTTCAAATTATGATATATATCCAGAAGACCATCGCCTATAGACTTCCAAGAAATACCATGTTCAACATCATCCGCATATTTTAGAATTGCTTGTTGAGTCTCATAGGTAAAATCTCGTTTCATTATGTACCTCCTTTGAAAGAATTATTTACTACTAGGTCAGCTCTTTCAAATGGTTTATAGATTTCTTCCAACATTTTACCGCTCTCACAAATTAAACTTTGTACCTGTTCATAAATCAATTTCATATTTTCGCCCATGTACTTTATTTCTTCGTACATTTCCCCACTTCCTGAAGGTTCTGGAAGTTTGAAATTTTGTTGAAGTTCTAACCTTCTAATTTCTGCACGAATTTCTTTTGTACTCTCTAAATCAACACGAACTCGATTATATCCACGAACCTTTGTTTTAGAATACTCTCCCGTATTTGACATTATAAACCTCCTAATACAAATGCTGATCCACTACGTCAATATGCTCACGAAAATCTTTCAACATTTCACTGCATTTTTTTCCATATTCGCAAATCAAATTTTTCAATCCTAAAACACGTTCAGTATATAATCGTAGATAGTCTGCGGTATTACCTTCCATAATTCCATAATCACAAGCAGCCGTAAGCTTCTCTGATAATTCATCCAACTGAGCCTGTGCTATTTCAGTACAGTCCAAAAAGAAAATTTCCATTTCTTCGATATATGTATCATCAAGAACAAAATTTTTTGATTTTTCACCCATAGAAATTACGGCACCTCCTTTTGTAGAATCATTTGCATCTCATACTGAAGTTTTTCTTTTTCTTGTAATAAACACTTTCTCTTTCGAACACATTCTTCGCGTTCGTATATTATACTTTTTCTAACCTTTTCTACAGATTGGTACATCGCTTCAAACCCCGAACCACCAATCACACGTTCCATTTCATCTGCAAAGCCTTTCATAGCACGTAAAGAAGAACCTTGTTCATAAGCCTTTCGAACATTTTTCAGCAACTGTTCTCGAACTTCTGTCATTTCCTTGCACTTTTTTACAGTATTTCTTTCTGCCTTTTCTAGCTTTTCCATATTTTTTTGAATAACATAAAGTTCTTCTTCAATTTTTCTAATACGATTTTTATACTGCAAAATCTGCTCAGAGACCATACAAGCACCCCCTTATACTATTTATCTAAAATAGTCTTAATTCTGCAAAGTTTATCTTTTGAATATCCAAAAACATCTCCCAAATTAATTTCCTGATCAAACTGGCTTTTTTCTTTATAAGAAATGTCTACCACCTCAATATTGGATACTTTATCAAACACAAAAACATTTTGATTGTCACGAACATATTTTAGAATATCAGGAGATGAATAGCTTATACTTTCATTTTCAAGTCCTGTTAATATTACGCAAACCTTATATTTGGAAAAATGTTTTACAAGTTCTACAAGTTTATCCTGATCCATAGAAATAAGAACATCTTCTCCCGAAATAATTAATAATTGAAGAGGAAGGTGTCCCATATCTTTTCCCATGGATAATTCGCCTGTTGCTACCTGTTGTTTTCTTTCGGAAACAATAGCATAAATCTGATCTAATATAGCATCAACCTCTTCTAAATTAGCAGCATATTCTTTAACAGCTTCGTTCATTTTCAATGACTGTAATTTCTTTTCCATATCATCCGCAATATAAATTTCAGTTGGATGTAAATCTGGTGCTTCTAAAATCGTATGTAAGATATTCATAACAAAGTTATTATCACCTGTCTTTTCGTGCCCAAAGATACCAAATGCACCAATCGTTGTAAGGTCCACGGACATAATTTCCATGCTGTCATAATCCATACCAACTGGAATGTTATAAGGAACGCCAAAAAGCTCGGCTTCCTCCTTTTGTAATTCGCTTCGCACAAGAAATTCTGGTACAACTGGAATTTTAGGTGCAATATTTCCTTTGTTTAGATTATTTGTTTGTTCAATCGCTTCTTTAATTGCATTAACACGATCAATTTCACGTTCTCCTGAAAAAGCAAGATAGCCTTGAAATTCCAAAATACGATTATCAATTCTTACCAGACCACGCCCCGGAATACTTGGAATTGACATGCGGCAATAATCAAATAAACTACTATATTCCCCATTGTCATAGCAGAAAAATGTCATTCGATTAGCAAAATTTGACATATATCGATATCCCAAACCTAACGTATGGGCATTGGCGATAACCACCGAAATCCCTACTGAGAATCCTTCACGACAAAGTTTTAATAAACCATCACATTCTTCCTCGTAAAGCTCGCTGAATGCAGTAAAATTATCTAAAATCAAAACAATCTGTGGAAGATCATTTTCTCCTGCATTTAAATATTCCGCATATGAGCTAACACCTTTATTCAGCAATCTTCTTTTTCTATCACCGATTTCAGTCAATAACATTTTAAAAAGATTTTGAACCTTTTCTTGCTCAGACGAAATGGCTACTCCACCCACATGATCTAATTTTTCAAAATGCTTCAAAATCATAGATGCAAAGTCGAGAACATATATATTCACCTCAGATGATGTATATCGTTCACTTAAATTACGAATTATTGTTTGTAAAGCAGATGTCTTGCCCATCTGCGAAGAACCAATAATTAACAGATTTCCATTTGTTAAATCAAATGAAACATCTCCCTGTTTTTGCTGTTCAGGATCGTCATAACGTCCAACAGAAACTTTGATACCTTTTTCTTTAGAGCTATCACATCCAACAGAATTATAGATCTTTTCTGGCAATGCTGGTAAACAAATACCTGGCAATCGTGAGATTTTATTCTTTTCACAAAAAGTATTAATCTCACATATAACAGCCTGTAACTGGGATGTTTTATCTTCCTTATGAACATCTTTATTATGTGTACTGTTATAAACAATATTGCGATCACCCCAAAGGGAAATTTCTGCAATTGTAAAATCTTCTGTACTTTCACGCGATTCATTTTTAATCGAACCACCGCTATATGCAGTCTGAAACAATTCGAAAATCTCGTCATTACCAACTTGCAGATATCCACGACCTGGTTCTTTAATCTCTACTGCTAATGGCGAGCGAAGCATTTCATTACTATCTTCCCTTGTCTGAACTTTAAAACAAAGTCTAAATCTGGAATTACTCCAAATCTGCTCATTGACTTGTCCAGCAGGTTTTTGTGTTGCTAAAATCAAATGAATTCCTAAACTTCGTCCAATACGCGCAGCACTAATCAATTCATTCATAAATTCTGGTTGTGCTGCTTTCAATTCTGCAAATTCATCTACAACAATAACCAAATGTGGCAGCGCTACTGTTAACTGATGTTCTTTATATTTTTGAATATATTTGTCAATATGGTTCACTTTAGCCTGATCAAACAATTTTTGACGCTTCTCAAGTTCTGCTTTAATAGATTTTAGCGAACGTTTGATTTCTGCACCATCGATATTTGAAATTGTTCCTACAAGATGCGGTAAATCATTTAACTGACTCGCCATTCCCCCACCTTTAAAGTCAATAATTAAAAATGCTACTTCATCTGGCGCGTACCTCAAACTCATAGCAGTTATATACGATTGTAAAAATTCACTTTTACCTGAACCGGTTGTACCTGCAACCAAACCATGTGGTCCATGTGCCTTCTCATGAATATCAAGATACACTAATTCACCACGCGAATTAATTCCAATTGGTGCAGCAAGCGATTTACTAACATCACTCTTTTTCCACCAATCTCCAACCAAAATTTCAGATGCGCTATTTACTTCAAAACAATCAAAGAAAGAATAGCTATTTGGCAGAGAACTTTCAACACTAATTTCTTCACAATAAATCGGTGCCAAATGCAGCGCCGCGCGTTCTGCAGTTTTTTCATCAATCAATCCATATGAAAATTCATAATCTTCAGACGAATTTGTACGTGTTGTCAAAATACCTTTTGGTAAATCATTATCTAAAATAATTACTTCGTCGCAGTTTTCCGGAAGATATTCTCTATGTTCTTCCAAAAATACAAAGCTTACGCCAAGACTTGCACATCGATCGAGATACTTTGACAATGGATGTGTTTTTATATGCTGATCTTTTTCCACAAAAACAACACAATGTGGCACATTTATATTCAATTGTTCTCTTTTTGCCAACATAGAATACAGATATTCCAAGAGAGTGTTCTTTGTTTCGTCATCACATACAATATTTCGAACGCCCAATTCTCTGTTTTGCACATGAGGAATCCAACGCAGCCATTTGCCAAAACTTTCATCTACGATATAGAATAACTGAAGGTCACGAGGTAATTGTCTTGTACATAAATCAAAGGTCATGTTATTTAACATATCCTTTAATCGTTGCCTATAACCTACAACACCAATTGCATTTGAATTACGAAAATTGCTTACTATCGGAGCATTCTCTATATACTTATATTTTTCACGCAGTTTTTCCGGCATCTGCATCAAATCGTCACCCAATTCAATAGTTTCCCTTTTTTGATAGGTTACTTTTCGAATTGCAGTACGTTTTCCTGTTCCAAGATAGACTTGCAAGAAGTCCCGTTCTCTTGGGCTACGATCAAACAACTTCTCTGAAAATGCCCAAATGTCATCAACGCACTCCTTGGTAGAACGGAAAATCTCTTTCAACACACACAGTTCGCTTTGACGTGCCTGTTTAATTTCTTTTTCTTTACGTTCAAGATATTCTTCATATTGAGTAACTCGAAGGTTATTAGCATTTTCTATTTCCTTCTTTCCATAAAAATACGAATATATGGACGTGAAAATTCCTAGCCCCATAGAAACTACGCTAAAAATAATATAAAGTCCTCCACCGCCCATTACACCACGAAGTAAGATGGTCACTGCAAGCATTATAATAGATGGCAATAATTGCATAATTAAATTGGATTTTTGTGTTTCTTGTTTCGGAGATGGATCAAGAATCTCTATTGTCTCTTCGTTTAATGATTCTATAAATCTAGGACTCTTATTAAACTTTGGATATTCAAAGGGACTATTATTAGATTCATTCTCTATACATTTCCATGAATCTGGATACTTTAACTTAGTATGTGCATCCATATAAATGTATCCAGAACGATAAAAGAACTCGTATCCATTAATTGAGAAGAAAGCTATACTTTTTAAAGTAGTAGTCCCTACTACAGGTTTTCCATTAACGCATGCTTCGTATTGTACGTTATCTACATGTAATTTTGCATTCACACCATCATAAAATAATGAGATATAATCTTTTTCCATTTTATAATCTTGAATGCGAATGGTGCATTTAGTTCCTCCACCAATGTACACCCATGTGTTCTGTGGTATCTGGCATGCATAAGAAAAATCCGGCACCCTTCTTTCAAATTTTAATTCCAAGGATATAGTCATAAAAGGCTCTCTGGTAGATTCATTAAAAAGAGTAATATTGGCGGGAAGCTCAAATAAGGAGTTACCACCTTCTATATAAATTTCCGATTTAGATGGACTTTGAATCATTACATGTCGTCCTGCAGCTTGTAATACAAATACATAAGGCTTTGCTCCATCTTCTGATGGAACAACAATTTGATTTTCTGCTTGTGTTCCAATCTGCAGACTTTGATTTTCCCAAAAATCATATTCTTTCTTAAATGATTTTGTCTTCAATATCAAATGATATTTTACTTTCATTATTTAACCTCCTTAGCCTTCAATATATTTAATGACTGACCCATCATGAATTCCCAATTCTCCAAGAGTCTTTTTACCACTAATTAGAGCTATCGGATTCTCACAAATTAAATGAGAGATTTTATCTACCTTGTATACTTGTGCAATTGCTTCAATTACACGATCCGCCGAAATATTCATTGGCAACTCGACATCTTTCAAAATACATTTTGATGGAATACTTAAAATAACAATTGCAGTTTTTTTCATGTATTCTCTCCTTTTCTATTTTTTAAATAATTTATTAATTTAGGAAATGGCAACGCCTCCACAAAATCACAAACAATCACTGTAACATTGTCTGCTCCTCCATTATCCAGTGCCCGTTGAACAAGTTTTTTTGAGCATTCTTCAGAAGTTTTACTTTCTCGACAAATTGCTTCAATATCAGTATCACAAACCATATCAGTAAGGCCATCAGTACATAAAATATAGCGTCCTTTATTTTTATGTTCAAAACAACAAACTGATGGAAAAACCTTTCCAACTTTAGGATGTATTCCAATATATTGGAGCAAGCTCGGCTTTCTATCAGCTATCCCCAACTCTTTTATAAGATCTCTATCTGAATGATCCACGGAAATCTGTGAGAGCGAATTTTCCACAAATTGATATATTCGACTATCCCCCACATTTCCTACATAAATTTTCTGCCTATCAATTAATAAAATGGCCGCTGTAGTTCCACAAGCATGTCCTTTCTGCTCTCCTAGCATCGCAACTAATCTGTTAATTGTCAAAATTACAGAACTCATCCATGAGGAATCTATTTCCTTAAATAATTTTAAATTCTCTATCTGATGTTTCAATGTGTTCGCTGCCAGTTCGGATGCCTTTTCTCCGTCAGAAAGCCCTCCCAGACCATCAAATACAGCCATACAAATATTAGATGAATTTTTAAACGTATTCAAAAAATTACCATTTTCTGGATTTTCTAATATCTTTTTATCAAACAAAAAATTATCTTCCTGCATAGCTTTGTAAAACCCTTTGTGAAAAACACAGGCCGCCTTAATCAACACCATGAATTTATCCTCAATTTCTTCAATATATAATTTTACTCTTTAATTCAATCATCATCATGTACCGAATCTACGTTTATCAAACAATCATACTTTTAACATTGTACCGCATACGGTATTAAAAGAAATTATATACTTCTTAGAAATTTTTGTCTACGAATCCACAAAAAAAGGGTATGTACCAAGTTTGATACATACCCACTTTTCTTTAATCAATCCTTACCCATGCTTCAGAATTATCTTGATTATCCAGTATTTTATTTGGTGTGATTTTTAAATCTTGTAAAAACTGAAATGAGAAACCGCTTTCTGGAGATATCCTTGTTACTTGTATTCTTTCAGAGCTTACAGGTCGGAAATAAAAAGTTTCTTCTTGTGCACATTCTTTTCCAAATACATCCTTCGCCATAAACTTAACATTTACGTATGGTTCACCATCGTTATTATTATATCCACTAATCACAACTGGATATTCCTCATCTGGATGTGTCCAAGTTCCTTCTATATCCCAATCATAAGATATTTCACTAATTTCTATCCCCGACAAATTCCATCCAAAGAAATCATGATTTGAGTCTTCAAACCACATAGCAACATCTATTACTTCATGAACATTGACCAATTCAAACTCTCTATCTACAGTAAGTTTACATGAATAATTCCCATTATCTAAATCTATTTCTTCATCGATTATTTCATAAGAATATGTACCATCTTCAAAAAAATACAAATCACGGACACTTAACACATCCCACTCTTCAAAAAATGTCTGCACTGAAATATCCGAATCCCAACGTACCTCATCGAAAACCATTTCCTGACTAGGTGCCTTTAAAGGGACTGCTTTATATTCGAAATCATTTCCATAATAAGTTTCTACATTGTCCAAAGACCACCCATCGTTATATTCTGTATAATTCATAACATATGCTGCTGTTTCATAAAAAAATTCATTCTCAATTTTCATCGAAACATACACTGTATCTTTATGATTTTCTTTTTCAGTCAAACGCTTAATAATTTCAAAATCTGTAATTTGGGAATCTTCTGAAAGCCAAATATAATTACTGTTTAAAAGATCTTGCTGTAATTCTGCTTCATCTTTTGGCTTTTTTCCACATCCAACAAAAGTCATGGCCACAACTGTAAGTAATAATAACACTTTTATTGTTCTAATTTTTCTTAGAGTCTTCATCATTCGTATTTCCTTCCGCCTCGAATACCCTTTAGGGTATTTTGTCTTTCGTATTATACCACAATAATTCTTTCAATTACAATGCTTCGTTCCTATTAAAAAACACATACATCATATCTTCTACTGTTACATATATTCAAACAGTTCCTTTGCTTCATCCTTCTTTGAAGTATCCTGAATATCCAATACCCTTATCTTTACTGACTTCTGACCAAAGGCAATCTCAATGATATCACCAACCTTTACATCAACGGAAGCCTTTGCAACTTTATCATTTACCATAACTCGACCGGCATCACACGCTTCGTTTGCAACTGTTCTTCTCTTGATCACTCTAGAAACCTTTAAATATTTATCTAATCTCATATTTCATTATCCTCCTTAATACTTTTTCATTTATAATTTTAAAAAATTACATATTGCTCCATGGATTTACCAATTAAGAATTACAGAGCAAATTCAATCTGCAACCAATCTTTACAACAATTGATTGAAATAATCTCTCGATCCAAAGCTTCTTCTTCATCCATTTGGAATATAATATCCAAACCATTATCATGATAATAATATTCTGTTTTTTTAGCAATTTTTATTCCAGTTTCTTTTAACTCTCGAAGTGTCATTTTATTATTCCCTCCACGAAAAATCAACACAACAAATACTATTATGTTTAAATACACTAATTATATCTAACCACTATCTTATGTGCAATGCTATTTAACGGCGTCAATCCGTACGAACTTTTATCCGTTTTTATACAAAAAAAGAGACCAGCTCGTGCCGGTCTCTTGATTTTAATTTGTTTCTTATTTGGCGTTTTCGAATTTTTCAGAAAATGCCTCTTCATACATACACATTTTACCGTAGCTGCTTCAAGAGGATATGTTCCTTCCTAAGATACAAGCTTCTATGTTTTTTCTATATTTCCTTTTCACCGTATTTGGCACGTATTTTTTCGTATAACTTTTCTCTCCAATTTTTCAACTCTTCTTCAGATGATAAAGAATCATTATCTTTAATATCATTCAACATGCGTTCTGCTCTGACAGTCATAAAATTCGGATACTCATCAAGCATTCTAAAGAACAGATTGTCTGCATCTTTTCCTATTTCAGCGCATTTGTCCAAAATAGAATCAAATAGTTCTTGTGTCATTGGAATCTGGTGATCAATTGCTGCAATATGCTCTCCCGTAAATTCAAATGTCTCTATCAAGAAAGACCACATTCCTTGTAATTCTTCTTTTGTAAATTCTCGTTCCATTTTTTGTTTCCTCCTTTACTTCATAGTTTTCTACTAATCTGTTCTTCCTGTTAATCGTTATTATAGTTACATATTTCAGTATATTCAATTCCAAACTATATTCGGATAATTATCATATCAATGGTAAAGGAAGTGATATATTGATTAGTTACGCCCCATTATGGAAGACAATGCTTAACAAAGGTATTACAACGTATACTTTAATAAATAAGTATGGAATAAATCCAAGAACAATTAACAATTTGAAGCATAATAGAGGTATCACTGTATTTACACTTGAAAGACTCTGTGAGATTTTAGAATGTACACCAAATGATATAATTGAATTTACAAGATAAAGCTGTGAGTAAAACAACGATTTTTCTCACAGCTTTTGTTTTAAGGACATATACTTATTCTTCTTTTCGTTATTCAACTATTATTTTTCCTCTTCCATAAATTCTTTGTAATTCCAAAGGTGTGCTTCAAGAGTGCCATATACCAGTTCTCTGTCATCCAGTACATCTTTAGGAACAGTTACACAATATTTCTTTGGATTATACATTTCATAAATGACCATGCAGCCACCATCCGCTTCACCGAACATACCAATATAATCATCCATCCTGATATGCACCATTACATCACACTCCGGCAAGCCAATTTCCTTACACAATTCGTCTGCCCTTTTCTTTAGTTCTTCTATCGTTATCATTCTTGGTTCCTCCTTCTTTGTTCTTCCAGAAACGCATAACACCTCTGAACACTCTTTCGCAGTTCCTGGTTATGGTCTGTTTCCGGTAGTTCCAAGGAAAGTGCATCCTTTATGCCGGCAATATAACACACATCATTTGCCCGTCCCATTGCGATTACGATACTTCTGACATAGTCATCAATGAACGTTCTTTGATACGCAGTCAGATCAAGGGTTTTATACATGGTTTCTGCATTCTCCACCTCCATGCATGCCTGTATATACTTTTCATCCCGCCGGAGCTGTTGAATCCAGCTTTCATAAACATTACTTTTATTTTTCACTTCCAGTATCTTCACATTCAAATCTGTCATGGCTGTCTCCTTCTATGATCTGCTTCATCCGGTTATATATCTGCACTCCGTCCTTTCTTCCAAAACATTTTAACGAATCCAGATACAGAACCTTTTTGTTATCCCTGTGTTTATACACTTCCTCTATTTTTTCCAGATGAGCGGCATACTCCGTATCATGGAACTGTTCTTCCAATAATTTTCGAATGCGTCTCGCTTCTTCGTATCTTGCATATTCCACTTCGATGTTTACTATCTTTTCCTGATGACGTAGCATTCTCGTACGCTCATCAGCTCGGTTTGCAGCAATAATACCTTCTGTGATGGTTCCGGCAAGAAGGATCCTTCTTTTAGGTTCGGAACACTCCCTCCAGTATTCCTGTACTGCTTTGAAACCTTTATCATTGCTGATTATCGCGATAGATTCCTGATATCCTCCTCCAATCATCTCTCCAAGTCTGGTCGCTATGTAAAAATCCAATGCATTCTTTCTTTGGTTTTGCAGCTTGCATATCAACAGTCTGCATTTCGCATTTTTCATGTTCTCGAAAATCCCTTGTGATATCGTAGGACCTGCATCACTGAAGAACAATTCTACTATATCTCCTTCAGACAGGTATTCACTGCCCTTCATCCCGTTATTTCCCACATTCTCATAATCTATCGCAAAATACATCCGCCTGTTCTCCTTTAAGTAATGCACAGTTGAAACCGAAACTTCCCTGTGCACTGTTATAACAGCAAGTTTTTATGATTTATTTATCGTGTATAAATAATTAGCGCCGAAGCTTTCTGTTATCTTTTTGTCAGCTAACGCGGATGTTACTTTCATAAACATTCCCCTCCCTTATATTGTTCCAAGTATCGGAAAACCGAAGTCTTCACAACTAGAGTTTTCATCCGTTACCAGAAACAACATGGATTCAAGCATCCACCGCTTCCGTGCTTTCTGTTCTTCTTCTGATAACTGCACTTCGTTCCATATCTCCTGATAACATTGTATAAATCCTTTTAATACATCATACAGCCGCTCTCCATAACTGATATCCATATCCGTCTGCTTTAAGCTTGTCTCATGATTTTCTATGTCCTGTTTTGTTGCGCCAGACTCCTCCATGTACATTAAGATCTGTTCCCTATCCTTTTTCAGACTTTCAACTATGGTCTCCACTTTTTTCAGACCGATGTTCATACAGGCAAGAGTCTCTTTTCTTGCTGCTTCTACTTCTTCCGTAACCTCTTTCTCCCAGGCCTTTTGTATAATTTCATACTGAAGCTTGTGTTCCATTGCATTCCCCCGTTTCTAATTCTGTTGCTCCTTCCAATACGGTTTTACCACCAATCCAGGTTCATGGTTTGTCAAATAACAAAGCATTAAACCTCGACGAATAAAAATCTGCACCTTTTTAGCTGCCGAGAATTGTTCTATATCGATCTGTCCATCAGCAAGTGCTTCCACAATTGGGTTTTCGCAAAAGAATCCTGAAAGAAATAATTCAATTTCCTGTTCGCTACAACTATTCAGTTCTTTCACCATTTCTTTTCGTTCACCATAAAATCGCATTTCCACCTTCTCTGGATCCCAATTCATCAATGCTTTACATAGTAAATTCAGTTTTTTTAGTGTTAATTTTTCCATAGTTGGTCTCCTTTACAAAAAAACACACAACAGCTTTTCACTCATATGAAAAGTTGAGGTGTGTCTAACATACGACATTACCGTTTTTATCTTTAGTATTCATGAAAGCATATCGCAATAAACTATTGCTCCTCCTCTTTAGAAATTCTTTTTTCTTTTCGATCAAAGATCTCATCCAGTGAGACTCCATAAAGTTCACTCAGGTTTAGTATATGTTCCATCCCGATCGTTGTTTTCCCACGTTCATACCGTTTTAGCGTCTGCTTAGAAATTCCCGTCTTTTTGACACACTCATTTAAGGATAACTGTTTTTCTAGTCGTATTTTCTTTAAATTATTTTCCATTTTATCTCCCGCGGTTTCTTGTGTTGCTATTTTATACCTATTTCTTTTTTTCGCAAAGGGACCAAAATTGGCCTCTGTGCGATAAACTCCAACACATTTATAGTAGAAGTATCCCATCTACATTTTACACTATTGTCTTAAATTGGGATATATACATCCCACATTTGTGAAGTTTTATAGTCTATACTAGATAAAGGTACATATTCAAACAAGGACACATAGTGATAATAATGAATTTGAAACAAGACATCTCCATAGGAGATAATTTACAAAGGTTGAGACGATCTAATAAGTATTCACAAGCGGCACTGGCAGCCTTATTACAAGAAGAAGGATACCCCATCAGTCGCGATATCATTACAAAAATGGAAACTGGAAAATATCATATACGAATAAGTGTTTTGAAACGCTTAAAAGAATTGTACGGTGTTTCTTACGAAGAATTTTTTTTAGATGAAAATCCTGATTCCAGTTCTAAATAAACAAAACAAAAAATCTAATAATAAATACAGACTGTAGTTTAATCTACAACAACGCAACGAATTATAAATGCATTTCGCATAAGAAAACGGAACGATACACACCAGTGTTTAACCCTTTTATTATGCGAGGTGCATTTTTTATTTTTAGCAAAAGAAAGGAACATCAACTGCACATATGAATAAGACAGAACGATTCTCAACTTATGAACACACCTTTGTCTATGCAAATAATTACTTAGTGACAAAAAATTTCATTGTCATGTGTCATGCAGATGGCTCTAAAACATTCACAGACTTTCATAAATATTTGAAAAATCCAGACAGAAAGATTAAAAGATTCAATGAAAACGGAAACAAAAGATCTGTCTATGTAAGCAAGTTCTTAAACTATGCTTTTTTCACAGCAGGAATAAACTGCCTTTCTGAACTGACGGTAGACATCGGCAGAGATTTTTTAAATGCCTATGGACTACATGAACTTCCAGACGATGACGAATTTGTACATCGAGATGAAGATACTGTTAAAAAATGTGTCAAAGCAGTCCTTGACTTTTACCACAATCTCATAGATGACAAAAAATCTGGATGTAACATCAAAAAAGAAGACATGTATCGATATGTTAACAAGCGTGACAAACACGGCAAAGCCTACAAAAACAAGATTCCAGTATTTGACGTCCTTTTTATTCCGGAAGTCAAAAAACCTATCTACAGAGATATTCCGAACAGTGCTTTTGTACTCCTGTTCGACCATATTGTAGAACATCACAAGGATATTTTAGGCATTGTCATGCATCAGGCGTTTGCAGGACTGCGCCCTTCGGAAGCCTGCAACGTAAGACGCAGGGATGTTGGTGGAATCAAGATTAAGGAGGTACAGGGTGAGCTTCGTCGTGTAACGATAGATCTAAAAAACGAGCTTAATCTAAGAAGTGACCTAATATGCGTTGGCGGTATTAAAAAGGAGCGTGAAGCACGCGTTCCTGATATCTTCTTAGAGGCTTACAGAGAAGCCTACAACATCTATACAGAATACATGGAAGGCAAACCATACGAAGCAGAATACAGTCCATTTTCCGTGAATAGTCATGGAAAAGCGATGACCTATGACAGTTATTATAAAAAATTTCAGAGTATCATCAAAGATGAGATGATACCTATTTATCTTAAAAGCAACGACCCAGAGGTCGTACTCTATGGTCAGACGCTCATGGAAAACACTCTTTCTCCTCATGTATTTAGACATTGGTATACAGTTCAGCTCGTACTTTCCGGCATTGAGAACCCGGGTGTTCTAAAGGATTTTAGAGGAGATAAATCTCCTGAAAGTGCCCTTACTTACATAGACAGTAAAGGCGACCTTGAAAAACAGTATTCCAAGATAACGAATGAAACATTTAACTATACCCTCTGGGCAGCAAAGAAGAAACACAATGAAAGAATTTAAAGAATTTATAAAAGAATTTAACACCGATAAATCTATAGAAGACATTGTCACATTTTTTGTGGACAACGAATGGTTTGGCGAAAAACCTACCCTACTGCAAGGAAAAATCCTGCTTACAGATTCCCAGGCTGAACGTTTCTCAATGGAGCTCACCAGCTTTTTAGGCGGTACGCTGGAAACTTTATACGAACATTTCAAAAAAAGATTTCCTGAGACAGACCGCCGTTTTCATAAATTTCTGAATGAACTGAATGAAGAAAATAAAAAAGTAAAGAAAAAAGAACAGAATAAAGACAAGAAACAGATTGAATTCATGGTGGACGAAGAAACAAAATATCATATCATAGATTTTATGTTGTACCGCCTTGAAAAAGACCTGTTTTTTTACAAGGACAGCGAGTTGGAAACATTGATATCACATGCTACTTTCGACCTGACAAAAACATACGGAGATATATTCACATTCTTCCTTGCCTGGATGAGACTGAACTACAAAACCACGTATCAAAAAGACTACGTAATGAGCAAACGATATACCATGGACATTCAGAGCCAAGCTTATGACTTTGACGATTATATCGAGCTTGTTTATTATCTTTTTGCCGAAGAATACATTGAAGACAATGAAATGTTCCAGAAAGCAGCTGAGTCAAAGAATTATACGGATACCTGGCTGTATCTTGCACTTCATTTTATAAGACCGCTCCGCCTTACAGATATGGAGCGTATATATCACCCTCGTCTTCCGTATCCTCCCGAAGAAGTTCTTGAAAGAATAAAGAATGGGACATTCACTAACAACGATGCAAAAGGAGTTCTCTTATCCATCACCAAAAACATGAGCTGGCTTCCGTTGACGCCCAATAAAACAAAAGACACTTCCAATGTGGTACCAATAGTCTTTGATATTCCTCTCTCCTGCGAAACTTTGTTTGGTAAGCTCTTTGCCCTTGCACAGGCGCACAGGGATATTATAGGCAAGCCTAAAGAACCTATTATCCGAAAGATAAGCACCTATCAAGAGATCACCAGATATATGGGCGAAGAGTTCGGTGAACTCTTTTTGTATAACGATTTCCGTTCTATCTCTGCCACAAAATCATTTTTACAAGACGTCTGCATGGTTGCCGACGAAGATATTCCAGACGCAGCCGGTGGATTCCGTGTTAAAGGCTACTATCTTGCGGCCCTTGCACGAAGCCACAAAGGTACTTATGGAGAATTTGCCCATACCACTTTTGAATATTTAAAGGATGCAAAATTAAGCAAGCTCACACCGGAGTTTGTTGCCTTTGAAATGCTAGAGCGAGGCGTGTTCTCGTTCATGTCCTCTCTTCTCTTAAAAATGGCACTGGGTGATGATTTCGAAAGACTCTCTCCGAAGAACCAGACAAAGATCATCAAAACAATGGATCTGAATCCTAAAGAGATTGAGACTATCGTGACCGTTGTAGATAACCACCGTATTTCTGCCAGAAGGACCATCCAGGAGCTTATTACCGATGAGGTAGACGTACTTACAGTGATTCACAGAATCAGCTCAGGAGAGGCATTTTCAAAGCAGCACGGGTGCCCTTGTTTAATGACGGCGCTTCGCAAACCATGTCCTTATGACAAGAAACGTCTTTGTGCTGCGTGCGGATATGGACTCGCTACGCGTACTACTCTGTTCGAAATGACTTCAGAATACAACAGACTAAAAGGCTTATATTTTTCAACAGACAACCCTTTCGAAAAAGCCAAGTATAAGAATATTCTGGAGAATGTCGTTATCTCTAAAATGGACGAAATGCTGGATGCAATATACGAACTGTATGGAGAAGAAGTCTTCAAAGATTACGAAACACTGATAAAGGAGAATACATAATGAACGTTAACCTTGCTGAAAACCTGTTTTCTTCACACCTTAATTTCATAGAGCTGAATTTTTTATCCATCTCTTATGCAAAAGAAAGATTTCTGCAGTATCAGGAAGCTGGTGTTATTAAGCCAGGATGCTCTTTCGAGGATAATGTCTGGCGCACCACGAACGAATATGCCAATATAGGTCTTTATTTTGACTTTAACCTCTTTACTTACAAGAAATACGAACCGGTATTTGGCATTTCTTTCAGCATGTTTACTGATTACGCAAAAGCCTATGCCATCTCTATTTTGGGCAAGAACGTACTTAACAGTATTGAATGCACGCTTCTAGATATAAAACATCTCCTGGAGATAGATTACGAGGAAGTATGCGGAGAAAATGCTAATTTAAGGCTCTATTCTGCCAACCGTATGATCGACTTCCTTTCCTTGCTTGTCACAGATGAGAACTCCGAAAAGATCGACCATTTAACAAGCGCACTGGATAATTATTCTGCCATTCAATCTGACGGAGCAAACTCTGACCCGCGTGAACTTGCGGAGTTTGATACTTATCTGGATTTTGACGATATCATAAACGATTACTGGGAAAGTAATATTTCCAAAGAAGACCGGATCTTTTACTACCCTCTTTACATCTGGTGGAAACTTACAGCAGCCATTCCATTAAGACCAAGAGAATTTCTGCTTTTGGAAAGGAATTGTCTTTCTAGCGGTCCTGATGGCATGTATATACTAAAACTTAGACGAAATCAGTTAAAAGGTGGTGCTAACGGCGAGCACCCCCATAAAATCGCAGATGCCTATCTTTCAGTACCACAGCCGGTTCCGGATTATATCGGTAAACTGATAGATACATACAGAAAAGAAACTGAACAATATGGATCAACAGAACTGGATACCCTGTTCGTTACAGACCCGCATTATAAAAAATGGGGACAGAAAAAGCATTCTGACAGCAGATTCCTAACTTATATGAATATGAACACTATCCTGAAATATTTCTACAAAGAAGTCATTCAGGATAAGTACGGATATACAGTTTACTACAATCACGAGGATATTGATCACAAGAACAAAGAAATCCATTACATCCACCTTGGAGATGCAAGACATATTGCATTCTTCAACCTTATGGAGGAAGGTGCGACTCCTGTTACAGCCATGCTTCTTGGCGGGCATACGAATATTGAGATGGCAAGTCATTATTATTCAAACGTCCTATCATTCATCGAATGTAAAACTTACAGGCAATATCGCAAGATGATCAGTGGAGATGTGAAGTATCAGATCAGCCACCAGGAACAACTCCCTCCTGCCGGCACGCCTGTGACTTTACCTGATGGTACACTCTGTTATTCAAAGTACTATCAGAATTTTTTAGAAAATGATTGTATCCAGGCTATCGGTCCTAATGGCGAGATTGGATACTGCGAAGTGTGCGGCTTTCACAGAAGGAACGGCCACTCCTACTTTTCCGGAGATGACATCTATAAGCGTCGCATTGAAGACGACTGCAAAACGCTTCTTCTCGCCATTCAGTCTGTAATGGAGGACAAGGGCAATACAGAGAATATTCAAGAGGCGTTGCTTAACTTAAAGGCAAGTAAGTATTCATACCAGTCATATCTCTTAGAAAAACTGATGAACAAAACGGAGGAATAAATAAATGGCACGACCAAAACTCATCGAAGACAGCGTTCTTTTAGACCTTATAAAGAAATATTTTGATGAAGAATGTAACAACGATACCAAAAAGCTGAAAACCGCTGAAATTACAAGGTACATAAACAGAAACGGTTATCCGGACTACCCCGTTACTACACTCCGCCGTACATCGATTGCTGTAGAATATATCGAAGAGCTGAAAAAATCCCTCAGTGATGACAACTACATCACGCTCGTTTCTTATCAGACCGTAGATGCTGCGGCATTAGTAGAATCTAATCGTTCAAAGGATAGCCTTATCAAAGCGATAAATGAACGAGACTGCTATTACAAAAAGGTCGCAGACTCTGCTGTTTACTATCTAGAAAAGTATAATAAATTAAATCAACAACTTGAGGATGAAAAGAAAAACAATGAAATTTTGGCCGCAAAGAACAAAGAACTTGAAAACCTTGTTGCCCAATATAAAGCCGAAATAAAAACACTGAAGGTTGAACGGAAAGCGTACAAGACAGTGGTAAATACTTATGTATATCCTGAACTAGCCAACGAATTACTGGTAAAAGAAGGTGCATTGAGAAAAACCGGAACCCCTCTGATAGAAGGCGCTCTCGAAAACAACCTTATTACTTCTACCACTAACGCAAAGAAGAAAGCCAAATCAGGAAGTAATGTTATTAGTGGATTATTTAATGCATTGGAGGTTTAATTATGGCTAAATTAACTGTTGCTGATGTTCCACATATGCTTAAAATGTGGGATCGAGAACGTAATAAAGAAAAACCAGAGGATGTACCTGCTAACCATAAATACCCAAAACATTGGAAATGTCCGGATTGTGGTTATGCATGGTCTGTATCTCCTAAAACCAGATATAAGGGCTCTGGGAAATGCCCTTGCCACGAGACCAACAAAGTCATATGCAAAGGAATCAACGATGTTCTCTCTATCGTAAAAGGACTCGTTGCTTTTATCGATGAAGACAATGACTTTGAAGAGCTTTACAAACAAGGCGTAGACTCCAAAATGCCTGTAAATTTCAAATGTGATGAATGTGGGAGAAAATGGAATGCTTCGCTGAAATCACAGATAAAAAAAGACGAAAACGGTGGGTATATTGTTAAAGGTTGTCATCATTACAACATCGTTAAAAGAAAAAAAGAAAAGGTGCCTTTTTGTTCAGAAGTTGAGTCTCTCAGTAGATTCTGGGATCCCAATAATCCGATGGATCCTAATACAACCAGATCCAACTCTACTGATCCAGCTCATTTTAGCTGCAAGAACTGTGGATATGATTGGACTAAGCGCATATATGATCAAACACGAGGCTCCGGAAAATGCAAATGCTGCGAATTACTCTTGGTTATACGTAAGGGATTTTCAGATGTTTTTACAAGCGTTCCCGAAGCTGAGCTGTTTTACAATTTTGACAAAAACAAAGATGTCGACATCTATTCTCTCCCATTACGAGACAACAAAAAGCAGATAGACTGGAAATGCCCTAAATGTAACAGAGAGTGGCAATCTACTTTAAGTGACCGGATCAAAGGTAAGAAAGGAAATTACTCCTTCATCGGATGCCGGGATTGCATAAAGCGTGCCACCATTACTCCTGTTGCATCTATCCCAGAACTTATGCGATTTTGGGATTTCAAAAAGAATAGAGCCCGTGGTCTTGATCCGAACCTCACTTCTGCTCATGCAAATGTACCTGCTGATTGGTATTGTAAAGAATGTGGGTATGAATGGGATTCTCACATAAAAACCCGAAAGAACAGTGATGGCAAATGCCCACACTGCAAAGGTTCTCCCGGGGCAGTCGTTACAGGGGTGGATGACATTCTCACCTTGTGCCCCGAACTTGAAACCATTTATGACTTTGACTACAATAAAAAAAAGGGAATTGATATTTACAAAGAAGGACCCGGTTCAAAAAAAGAAGCGCACTTTTATTGCAAAAAATGCGGAAACGAATGGGATTCTCGTATTCGTGACCGAGTAAGAAAAAATGATGATGGCGTGTTTCAACTTGCGGACTGCCCTAAATGCAGTCACAAATTGCTCCGTAAGGTGCCTTATTCTGTTGAATTTCCGCTGTTAGCGAAAATGTACAGGGAGGATCTTAATAAAGTACCTCTCGACTCCATACGGGGTGCTGAAGGCATAAACAAGACATATTATTGGTGGGAATGCCCTGAATGTGGCGAAATTTTTGACTCAACATTGAATTCAATGATAATGTCCTACAAATATTCCACGCATGGCTGTCCGTTCTGTTCGCACACTAGACTCCGAAAAGGTGAAAGTTTCGCGGACCTTCATCCTGAACTAATGGATGAATACGATCCTGCCAACAAGATTGACCCATACAATACTTTTCCAAATTGTAAAGATGATGCCGGTTGGATATGCAGAGACTGTGGTCACCACTGGATTGCATCTTTTACTTTGCGACATAAAGGCGGTGGAAATTGTCCTGTATGTAACAGAACAGCGCTTATACCCGATATAAACTCTTTTGCTGCTGTTTATCCGGATCTTGTTAAATACTGGGCTGATTCCAATGAACGAAGAGCTGATGAATTATTTTATAACTCATCGTTATGGCTAAAATTTATCTGTCCAGTATGCGGTAGAGAACATGGTGCTTATATTGAAGACTTTGTAGCTGGAGAGAGTTGTCCTTTCTGTAAAGGAATAATTTTATCTCCAGAAATAAATTCATTGAAGGCTACTCATCCTGATGTTGCTCGAAGATGGAGTCCCAATAACGAGTTTGAGCCTGATACAGTATTCGCTACTTCATGGAAAGGGGCAAAATGGATCTGTGACGAATGTTCATGCGAGTATCCTGCGCGTGTAAAATCTGTTGTCAACGGCGAAGATGAATGCCCTTATTGCGCTGGCAAACTGGCAATTCCGGGTAAAACTTCTTTAAAGGCGCTATATCCGGACATTGCCAAATTGCTTTCGCCTAATGATAGGCATGATCCTGATTTGATGCTTCCAGATTCAAAGTCTCCTTATATATGGCGATGTCCAGAATATGATCTGGACTATATCGCTACTACCTATGAAATGATTAACGGATACACTTGTCCTTACTGTGATGGCAGAAAAGCAGTACCTGGCAAAACCTCATTAGAAGCTCTTTATCCCGACATTGCAAAACTTCTATCTCCTAACGATGGACATGACCCTGATTTGATGTTGCCAGATGCAACTACTCCTCATATTTGGAGATGCCCTGACTGTAATTATGATTACAATGCTACTACTTACGAAATGATCAACGGATATACATGTCCTTATTGCAACGATCGAATCGTTATGCCTGGTTTCAATTCTTTTGGAGATAAACATCCCGAATTAGTAGCCGAAATGGATAAAGTTGCAAATTATTTATTACCAAAAACTCCTTATGAGGTACTTGACACGTCTAACAACAAGTTTTGGTTTGATTGTCAAAATGACCGTAGACATAAATATCCAATGTCGCCATGCAAACGATTGATGTTTGAGAAACGCCACAGAGAACCTTGCCCATACTGCCGTGGTCAAAGAAGAAAATTACATCGATTTGTTTCTTATAATAAAACAAAGAAACCGTAGTCTTAATGACTACGGTTTTACTTTTTTAATACTAACTTTTCATATAACCCGTTTGCAAACCCAAAAATCAGAAACATAGTTTTGTACGTTTTTGACATTTTTATCAAAAATCAAATTTCAGGTTCTGTTTTGAGTTTTGTACGTTTTTACGTATTTTTGCCCCAAAATTTTTTCGGGTTACTCGGTTAAACTTTCAGGTACTTGTCCAGTCGCATAAATTAGTTGATAGCGTCTTTTAAAGCTTTACCTGCTTTGAATTTAGGTGCTTTAGAAGCTGCGATTGTCATTGTTTCGCCTGTCTGAGGATTTCTTCCTTCTCTTTCAGCTCTTTCAGAAACTTCGAATGTACCAAATCCAACTAACTGAACTTTTTCACCTTTCTTTAATTCTTCTGCTACTACATCTGTGAATGCTTTTAAAGCTTTTTCAGCGTCTTTTTTAGATAATTCTGTCTTTTCAGCGATAGCTGCGATTAATTCTGTCTTGTTCATGGATTACTCCTCCTATATATTCTAGTCTTCAATGCACGTAACATGCTGACTTCTGTTATAGCCTTTTTCCCAATGTTTGTCAAGGAATTTAGGAAAATCTTAAAGATTTTCTGCACGTTTTTCTGCTCGTCTCCGTTTCTCCTCTTTTTCCAGGGCTTTAATCTCTTTCCAGCGTGCCAGACCTTCCTCTTCTGACTGCGCCTTTGGCGCATCTCCAAAGACATGAGGATGTCTTCGAATCATCTTTTTCGCCAGTTCATCTACCACATCAGACATTGTAAAACGACCTTCCTCTGTTGCAATCTGTGCATGAAGAAGAACCTGCAGAAGTACATCCCCAAGTTCCTCACATAAATTATCGTCATCTTTATTTTTGATTGCTTCGACCACCTCGTCACATTCATCATACATGCATTTGATCATGGATTCATGTGTCTGGGCGCGGTCCCATGGACAGCCATGATCGCTTCGAAGTTCTGCAATAATATTTAAAAGCTGTTCATACGTATATTTTTCCATTTGCCATTCCTCACTCTCGAAGAATAGTTTATCACAAAAGTACCCGTTTCACAAACCGTTCCCGCTCTTTTTGCTGATTCACAAAAATTCTTAATTTTTCCAGATTTTTTGCAGGAATCCATGCCTTGTTGGTATGGTAATAATGATTGGCAAGCTTCCACAGTTTTTCCGGATAGGCCAGCCGCAGCGCCAGGATCATACGTTCTCTTTCTTCCAGCGGACAAATGATTTCGTAAGCATGCAGAAACTTTTCGCCCTGGGAAATTCTCCATCCCTGCTTTTCCATGACCTTCCTCAAAAACAATGCCACATCCACACACTGCAGATCCAGATGCGCATGTTCAAAATTTGTAATGATCATTTTGGACCGGTCAAATAATACATTGTGCTGCATATACTCTCCATGACAGATTTTCCCCTGTAAAAAAGCCTGTGCTCTTAACGTTTCATAGCCACTCTCTTTCATTTTCAAGCTGATTTTTGTCGCCTGAGATAAAAACTCCGGAATCACCTCAAGGTATGCCGATTCAAAATCGCTTTTCTTCTGCTTTTTTCGGATAAAGGTCTGCACTTTTTTCAATTCCCTTGTCCTTTTATCCATCTCTTCCACCAGATTGCTGCCTTCATATTTCGCCCTCTGTTCTGCTGATTCAAACTGCCATAGTTCTCTTGCCTGATCATGCAAAATCCCTAGTCCTTCCATGCTTCGACAGACATCCAGCTCACTTCTTGGATCACATTCTTTCCCTTCTCTCCAGCGCTTTAAAATATAAGAAGTCTCATCGCCATCCTTTACGATAAACTGACCTTCCTTAGCTCTCACCGGAAGATCCGTTTTAAAAAACTGAACCGTTTCCAAAGATGTTAAAAGCTGCCACAGCTTTTCCATTTTCTCCTCTGACCCCCGATGCTCCTTTAACATATGTAAACCCTTAGAAGTATCGAGAAAATATACACCTCGACCTTTCCAGGACCGATGAACCTCCAGGTCATATTGTTCTAACACTTCCAATGCATTTTCGTTCAAAAGAAATCCCCCGTTTCTCATACTTTTCAATATTCTTTTCATCTTATGAGAACGAGCATAAAAATAGCACTGAAACGTCCGTCAAAAAGACATTTCAGTGCATTCATTTAAAAATAAGTTTCTTTTACATAAGAAAGCAATGTTTCTTTCGTATTTTTCTCAGGTTCTTCCAGAACAATTTCCAAAAGATCTGATAATATCTCTCCAATCTGTTTGCCCTGAGCCACGCCCGCAGCAATCAAGTCTTTGCCGTCTACCGCAAGTTCTTTCACGCTGACACATTCTCCACGATCCAGAATTCCCTGATAAATGTTTTCAAGCTCCTGTAATTCCTCCAGCGCCTTTTCCTGTGCTTCCCCTTTCCATGCAAGAATATTGGCTTTTCGCACCTGTAAGAAATATGGGAACAATTCCTTACTTACCTTTGACATGGCACGGCGAACACGATTTGGCGCATTTCTAATAAAAAGGTCATGAACAGCTGTTAATTTCTTCACCTTGTCTGTCGTGTCATTATCGAATTTTAAGCGGCGCATGATCTCTCTTGACATATCAGAACTAATATCAGGATGTCCAAAAAATCTTGTCAGCCCATCTTCTGTTCGAGAATAAGTCAAAGGCTTTCCAAAATCGTGGAACAGCATGGTCAGACGGAGTACCTTATCATTGTCCACCTTCAAAAGTGACTTTAAGGTATGTTCTCCTACAGTCTCTTCATGAAGTGCATCGTTTTGCTCACATTTCATAATGGCATCAAATTCAGGCAGCACCACAGCTGTAATACCCGTTTCATATGCCACACGCAGATAATCCGGATGGTCTGAAGTTAATAACTTTACCAGCTCCACTTGAATACGTTCTGCACTGATCTTTTCTAAATTTGGTGCAAGCTCTGTAATGGCTGCTTTTGTCGCTTCATCTATGGAAAAACCAAGCTGCGCAGAAAAGCGCACAGCACGAAGCATGCGAAGGGCATCCTCGCCAAAGCGATCTTTTGGTTCCCCAACACAGCGAATTACGCCTTTTTCCAAGTCACCGATACCGTCAAACTCATCTACAAGCCCTGCTCTGTCATTATATGCCATAGCATTAATGGTAAAATCGCGGCGTTTTAAGTCTTCCACCAGGTTTGAAGTAAAAGACACTTCTTTTGGATGACGGGCATCTTCATATTCTCCATCAATACGATAAGTGGTTACTTCATAACCCACATGATCCTTCATAACAGTCACCGTACCATGCTGAATACCGGTATCAATGGTTCTGCTAAATAATGCCTTTACTTCTTCCGGCATGGCAGAAGTTGTAATATCCCAATCCGCCGGAATGCGTCCAAGCACCGCGTCACGAACACAGCCGCCTACGGCAAATGCCTCAAAGCCGGCATTTTCTAATACTTCTATGATTTCCCGCACACACGTCGGCATGTCAATTTTCACATTTCTCATAAGATTCACTCCATCTTTACAATCATACTTTCTAAAATGCACATCTTTCACAGGACGCTTACACATATACCACTCCCGCTATGCAGGCGTCGTCCCCTGCGACTAGTCTAAGTACTTCTAACCGCTCACGGGTGTGGCCGTTTCGCGGAGAAGTACTAAGACGGATTCTCCGGCTCCTTTGGCCAATGCTATGCGAAAGTGGTATATGCGCACGCTGTTCCATGAAAGTTTGCGTTTCTGAGTGTTGTCGCAAAAAACCGGCACTGAAAATTTACTACCGCGCGAAGCGTTAAGCGGACGAGTCCGAAGATCCAGCCATTAGAACTACTCCGCGAAACACCCTCTGGTGTGAGTGGTTAGTAGTTCTTAGGGATTAGCTAAGGAGGAGGTAGCCTGCGCAGCGAGGTAGTAAGTTTTCAAGGGACGGATTTATGTTGATAATGCTCCGAAAAGTATGCAAAAAGGGACGGCGTACGCCGTCCCTGTAATTCCTAGTATGCTTTGCCCCAGTAAACCATTTTCTTCGCTGGTCTTCCACAGCAGATACATTTATCAGAAAGTTCTTTCTGTTCAAACGGCATACAACGGCTTGTGCAGCCTGCTTCTTCTTTGATCTTATCTTCGCAAGCCTGATCTCCACACCACATTGCGCGGATGAAGCCTGGTTTTTCTTCTGCAATCTTGCAGAATTCATCAAATGCAGTTGCATCATAAGTATGTTCTTCTCTGTGAGCAAGTGCTCTTTCAAACATATCAGCCTGCATCTGTTCTAAGATTTCGCCAAGTTTTGTTTCGATATCGTCTAAAGATACCACGATCTTTTCTCTTGTATCACGACGAACAACAACACACTGGTTATTTTCGATATCTTTTGGTCCCATTTCGATACGTGTTGGGATACCTTTGATTTCCTGTTCAGAGAATTTCCATCCCGGAGACTTATCAGAATCGTCTAATGCAACACTATAAAGTTCGCCAAGTTTTTCTTTTAATTCATTTGCCTTATCCAGAACGCCTTCTTTATGCATAGCGATTGGCACGATCATTGTCTGGATTGGTGCGATACGTGGTGGTAATACAAGACCTGAATCATCACCGTGAACCATGATGATGGCACCGATCATACGAGTTGTCATACCCCAGGAAGTCTGATGTACAGGCACTAATTTGTTTTCTTTATTTGTATACTGAATACCAAATGCTTTTGCGAATCCGTCACCAAAGTTGTGGCTTGTACCGGACTGAAGTGCTTTACCATCATGCATTAAAGATTCGATGGTGTATGTTCTTAATGCACCTGCGAATTTTTCTTTGTCAGTTTTCACACCTTTTACTACAGGGATTGCTAAAACGTCCTGACAGAAGTCCGCATATACATTTAACATCTGTACTGTTCTTTCTTCTGCTTCTTCAGCTGTTGCGTGAGCTGTGTGACCTTCCTGCCATAAGAATTCACGGGAACGCAAGAAAGGACGAGTTGTCTTTTCCCAACGAACAACGGAACACCACTGGTTATATACTTTTGGTAAATCCCTGTGAGACTGAATTTCTTTTGCATAGAAATCGCAGAATAATGTTTCGGATGTAGGTCTTACACACATTCTTTCCTGAAGTGGTTCAAGACCGCCGTGAGTAACCCATGCTACTTCCGGTGCGAAACCTTCTACGTGATCTTTTTCTTTCTGAAGAAGACTTTCAGGAATAAACATTGGAAGGTATACGTTCTGTACGCCTGTTTCCTTAAATCTTCTGTCTAATTCTTTCTGAATGTTTTCCCAAATTGCATATCCGGCTGGTTTGATAACCATGCAGCCTTTTACACTTGTGTAGTCACAGAGTTCTGCTTTTTTAACAACGTCTGTATACCACTGGGCAAAATCAACATCCATAGAAGTAATGCCTTCTACTAACTTTTTATCCTTTGCCATAATGATTCTCCTCTATATTTGAATATATTCTTCCTCAAAACTAAACTTCATTTTATACCAAGATTATAACCTCCGTCAAGGAAGTTACACCTGTTTTAACATGGAATTATCCGGTTCTATGCAAAATTCCATGACTTTTTTCGTCTTTGGATG
>JBGVRS010000196.1:0-22456 GCA_045128635.1 Lachnospiraceae bacterium | reverse complement strand
TTAGACCAGTTTCCGATGCGCGACCGTTTCAGGGAATTAAAAGCCTGGGTTTCACAGAACATCTTTGGCAAGGCAGATAATAATGATATTTATGTATCAGAAGGATATGCTGTAAAGATGGAATACCCATTAAAAGAAGATGCGCTGCACTATGCAGGAGAGAGATTTCAGAATATTTATGAGAAATATTTAAAGGATAGTGGAAGCAGGATTTATCTTTCCCTGATTCCGGATAAGAATTATTTTCTTGGAGAAAACAGCGGTCATTTGTCCATGGATTATGAAAAATTCTTTGAAATCATGCAGGAAGAAATGCTTTATGCAGAGTATATTGATATTACGGAGCTGCTTGATATTGAGGATTATTATAAGACTGATGTCCACTGGCGACAGGAAAAGATTGTGGATGTTGCAAAGAAAATTGGCGGCGCTATGGGGATAACTCTTGAAAATCAATATGATGTAAAAATATTGGAAGATAAATTCTACGGAGTTTATTTTGGGCAGTCTGCCTTAGATTTACCGGGGGAAGAATTACATTACCTTACAAACGAGATTTTAGAGCAATGTACCGTTTATAACTATGAAAATGATAAAACTTTGGGAATCTATAATTTAGAAAAGGCTACAGGAAATGACCCATACGAAATCTATTTATCAGGTCCGGTATCCTTGATGAAAATTGAAAATCCGAATGCCCAGACAGAAAAAGAGCTGATTGTTTTCAGGGATTCTTTTGGAAGCAGTCTGATTCCGCTTCTGGCAGAAGGCTATCAGACAATTACTCTGGTGGATATCCGCTATATTCAGAGTGAATTTTTGTCGAACTTTGTAGACTTTGCGGATAAAGATGTGCTATTTTTATATAGTACAGTTGTGTTAAACAACAGTGAGACTCTGAAATAACAGAGACTTTATGATACAAAAGAGGGAAATGTGATGGATGAACTGCGCAGACATCAAATGGTATTTAAGGTATTAATGCCTTTTATCCATGTGTTTAATAAATGGAAATTTAATTATGAGTTTGACAGTTTAAAGAATATTGAAGGTCCGTATCTGATTTTGCCGAATCATAATCTGGAGCTTGATCCGCTTCTTGTTGGGGAAGCAGTTGGAAAACAGATTTATTTTGTAGCAAGTGAACATTTGCTGCGAAAAGGAATTGCGACAAAGCTTTTGATGTATTTTCTAAAACCAATCATTCATATGAAAGGGCGTCAGGGAGCAAAAACTGTCAAACAGATGCTTCGATCTTTACAGGAAGGTCACAAAGTTTGTATTTTTCCGGAAGGCAATCGTTCTTTTAACGGCGTGACCATGGAAATGGAAGCAGCCATTGCAAAAGTTGCAAAAAAAGCGAAAGTAAAACTGATTACTTACCGTATCGAAGGTGGATATCTGACACAGCCACGTTGGGCGACAAACCTTCGCAGAGGAAAACTTCGTGGGAGATTGATCAATATCTATGAACCGGAGCAGCTCTCTCAGATGTCAGATGCACAGATCAGTGATGCAATTATTGCAGATCTTCATGAAGATGCCTATGAAACTCAGAAAAGAGAATGTGTGAAATTCAAAGGTGACAATCTGGCACTTGGACTGGAGTCAACGATTTTTACCTGCCCGAAATGTGGTGAGATTGGAATGCTTCACAGCCAGAATGATCACATCTTCTGTGAATGCGGTTTTGAAGCAACCTATGATGTTTATGGATATTTGACAGATAAAGAAGGCAAAAAATATACAGTTACAGAGTTAGATTTTTTACAAAGAGATGCTTTGAAAGAGAAAATCAAAAACTGGGAAATTGATAAGCCGTTGTTTGAAGATTCTGTAACCGTATACCGAATTGGAGCAGACCATGAGCTGATTGGAACAGAGGAAGGTGTTTTGAAAGCTTATACAGATCATTTGGAATGTAGCGGTGAGCGTCTGGATTATGCAGGAATGGATGGTATGGCGATTTATTCCAGAAGTGCACTGATCCTTCACCATGAAAAAGTCGATGGACATTTGGAAGTGAAGTCAGATTTAAGTTTCAGTGCATTAAAATATTTGTATTTATACAATTTTGTAAAAGAAAAATAGATTTTTATTTAAAGCAAAGGGGAATCGGTGTGAACCGATTCCCCTTTATCAATATATCACATTTTATGTTTCATCTTTCCAAACAGTTACAGGATTGTTTATGTAACGTTTTTTGAAAATCTTTCTTCGGAATAAATAAACTGTGTAAGCCAGCCAGAGTATGAAGAAAATAATCCATGCAATTACTGCATTTGTTAACGATTGTCCTGCGAAACCTAAGAGTAATAGCAGCGGTGCAATCATTATCATGGCAGGGAAGTTTGAAAGGATATATAAGCTGGATGTAGGAGTTCTAAGTCCCGGGTCAATCTGTTTCATGAGAATGACTCCGTTAGAGGCGGTACCGGTCATTGTACCAAAGCTCATCAGGAAAAATTCGTGTTCAAAGCCCTTAAAACATTCTTTGGAAACCAGGCGGATATAAACGTAAGTGACTGCTGTACCCACCAAACAAAGAATAACAATTGGTAAAATGTAGTTTTTGATGTCGTTGACCTCAATGGCAGTTACACCGGCAACGATCATCAAGTCAAAAGACAAACCGGAGATTCGGTCCATCTGATAGTTATTAATGTATTCTCGGTTCATTAAACGAGATTTGCGAAGATGTTTGACTACAAATCTGATCAGCATAGCAGCAAGAGAAGCCCAAAGGAAATTGAAGCCCCATGCAATACTGTTGGTAAATGCTGAAAGAGAACCTAAAAAGCACATAAAACCAAAGGAAATGGCATATGCCAAAGCGACAAAACCGACCTGTAAAGTAAATTTATCTACAGATTCACTGTCAGGAATTTCTTCTCCGCTAGGATTTGTCTGATCTACAAATTCGTCATAAATGCTGCCCTTACGTACAAAAAGAGTACCACGTTTTTTGTAGATGTTGATATATAATACCCCGAATACAGATGCTGCCACAAATCCGATGGAAGCAAGTGACAATCCAAAGCTTCCGTTGCCGGCAAACTGTGTGGCAGGGATATTGGTAAAGTTAATGTCCCAGCTTAAAGCATTCCCTGGTCCCTGACCATAAGCCAGAGGTAAAATTAATCCGCAAATATAGGAAACAATATTCTCTTCATTGCGCGTTAATAAAAATAAGATTAATGTAATTCCAAGTCCCACAAAGGCCTGTAACATATAAGTACCGCCTTGCAGAGCACCAAATTCTAAAACCTGTGCCTTATTGGTCTTATGAGTGCTTTTTTCTGTCTTCAAACTCATAGCAGCAAATCCAATTGCCAGGCAATGGTAGGTGATGACCTGCATCAATCGATTGTCAATCAATACGAACCCAAACTGTTTTCCAATGATATTAACAATCAGCAATACGGCACCGCCCAAAAGAGCGGAAGGAATCAGACAATTTCGGAATAACGGAATTTTTCGTCTGAGAATATTGCCTAGCATTAAAAATATCAGTAACAGTCCAAGTTGAGTCATAAATAACCAAACAGCGTCGTAATTTGCCAGGGTGAAATCCCAACTAGAAACATTATTCATAACGAACCCTCTCTATTCTATAGAATATCAATAAAATTATAGCTTAAAACAATTTTTTTGTCTATAAAACAGCATTTTTACTGTTGCTTGCTATTAAAATAAGCACGTTTTCTAAGTGTTGGATCTAAGATTTTTTTACGGATTCTGATATTCTTCGGAGTGATTTCCAGAAGTTCATCTGTATCAATAAATTCCAAAGCCTGTTCCAGACTTAAAATTTTAGGCGGTGTCAGACGAAGTGCTTCATCTGCACTAGAAGAACGGGTATTGGTAAGTTTTTTCGTCTTACATACATTCAGTTCAATGTCTTCTGCTTTTGCATTCTGTCCAACGACCATACCGGAGTAAACACGTTCGCCAGGTCCAATGAAAAGTGTTCCACGTTCCTGCGCATTGAACAGACCGTAAGTAATAGATTCACCGTCTTCAAATGCAATGAGAGAACCGGTTTTACGATACTGGATATCTCCTTTATACGGACCGTATCCTTCATACTCTGTGTTCATAACACCGGTACCTTTGGTATCTGTTAAGAATTCACCACGGTAGCCGATCAGTCCACGGGATGGAATTAAAAATTCCAGTCTTGTAGAACCTGTGGCATTTGCATTCATTCCCTGAAGTTCACCTTTACGTTCACTCAGTTTCTGAATCACAGTGCCGGAAAATTCATCATCCACGTCTACATAAACGCGTTCCATTGGTTCCAGTTTATGTCCCTTTTCATCTTCACGGTAAAGAACTTCCGGTTTGCTGACAGCAAATTCATAACCTTCACGTCTCATATTTTCGATAAGAACGGATAAATGCAGTTCACCACGACCGGAAACTTTGAAACGGTCTGTGTCATCAGTTTCTTCTACTCGAAGACTGACATCTGTATTTAATTCTCTAAACAGTCTGTCTCGGATGTGACGGGAAGTAATGTATTTTCCTTCCTTTCCAACCAAAGGGCTGTCATTTACCAAAAACTGCATGGCAATGGTTGGTTCGGAAATTTTCTGGAATGGAATTGGCTGTGGATTATTCACGGCACAAAGAGTATCTCCGATGTGAAGATCTGCAATGCCGGAAATCGCAACAATAGAACCGATACCGGCTTCGCGTACATCTACTTTATTCAATCCATCAAATTCGTAGAGTTTACTTACCTTTACCTTTTTAAATTTATCCGGTTCATGGTGGTTTACAAGAACCACTTCCTGATTTACGGAAATAGTACCGTTGTCTACTTTACCAACACCGATACGACCAACGTATTCATTGTAGTCGATGGTGCTGATCAGCACCTGTGTGCCTGCGTTCTCGTCACCTTCCGGTGCAGGAATGTAATCAATGATGGTATCAAATAATGCAGTCATATCAGATGCGTTTTCATTTAAATCCTTTGATGCATAACCAGCTTTTGCAGAAGCAAAAACAAATGGACAGTCAAGCTGTTCATCACTTGCATCCAGTTCTAAAAGAAGCTCTAATACTTCGTCGATAACTTCTTCCGGTCTTGCTTCCGGACGGTCAATTTTATTGATACAAACGATTACATGTAAATCCAGTTCTAAAGCTTTTTTTAATACGAACTTTGTCTGCGGCATAGAGCCTTCAAATGCATCAACAACTAAAATAACACCGTTTACCATTTTTAAGACACGTTCTACTTCTCCGCCGAAGTCTGCATGTCCCGGCGTGTCGATAATATTAATTTTTGTTCCTTTGTATGTTACGGCAGTGTTCTTGGAAAGAATGGTGATACCACGTTCTCTTTCGATATCTCCGGAGTCCATGACACGTTCTGCCACTTCCTGATTTTCGCGGAAAACACCGCTCTGCTTTAAAAGCTCATCAACCAGAGTTGTTTTACCATGGTCAACGTGAGCAATGATCGCGACATTTCTAATATCTTCTCTCTTCATAAGTCTTCCTCTATTTATATATCAATCAATATCTGCAACTAAATTAGTTTATCACTTTCTCCCGACATTTCAAGAGGTTTGAAACATTTTCTCCATGTCGAAGTGTGTCACACGAAATATTTGGAAGACTTGGAATAAAATGGTTCTCCCTGGAATATACATAATATTGATGACAGTAGAAAAAACAAAAACGAGAGGAGAACATATATGTCAGATAAGATGATCGAAAACAACCAGGTATCAATTGTAGGAGAAGTGATGTCACCATTCACCTTTAGCCATGAAGTATTCGGTGAAGGTTTTTATATGGCAGACATTGCTGTAAAGCGTCTAAGTGATTCGGAGGATTTAATTCCGGTCATGGTTTCAGAACGTCTGGTAGATGTGACGGAAGATTTAACAGGAGCAACCGTGCGTGTGGCAGGGCAGTTCCGTTCCTACAATCGCCATGAAGAAAAGAAAAATAAACTGGTATTATCCGTGTTTGCCCGTGAGTGGGAATTTATCGAGGAAGAGGTGGAAAATGCAAAGACCAATCAGATTTTCCTGGATGGATTCATCTGCAAGCCTCCGGTATACCGTAAGACACCGTTGGGAAGAGAAATTGCAGATTTATTGATCGCAGTAAACCGCCCATATGGAAAGTCAGATTATATTCCATGTATCTGCTGGGGGAGAAATGCAAGATTTGCATCCGGATTTGAAGTTGGAGGACGTACCCAGGTCTGGGGCCGAATCCAGAGCAGAGAATATATGAAGAAACTTGATGAAATTGAAAGTGAAAAGCGTGTGGCATACGAGGTATCGGTCAGCAAGTTGGAATATGTATAAGAAATTGAATTTGATTGCATTTTCATAAATGATGTTGTAATATAGAGGAAATTCGTTAGGAAATGTTCACTTTTACATCAAAAGCGCGGCCAAAGAGGCTGTGTAGAAGAGGAAATAATGAATCAAGGATCAATAATTGTATATTATGGTAATGGAAAGGGAAAGTCCTCCTCAGCAATCGGGCATGCCATTTGTGCTGCCGGTGCAGGAGAATCCGTTGCAATTATCCAGTTCTTAAAAGGAAACAATCAGAGAGAAATTGATTTCTTAAAACGTTTGGAACCGGAAGTGCGTTTGTTTTCTTTTGAAAAAAATGCAGAATTTTTTGCAGAGCTTTCTGAAGAACAGAAGCAGGACGAAATCATCAATATTAAAAATGGTCTGAATTTTGCCAAAAAGGTTCTGGTGACAGGAGAAAGTACAATTCTTGTTTTAGATGAGATACTTGGACTTTTGGAAAGAAATATCATCACAGTAGAAGATATCAAAGTGCTCATCGATGCAAAAGATGAAGGAACAGAATTGATTTTAACAGGAACAGAAATGAATAAAGAGTTAATGCAGTATGCAGATGCTGTATATGAAATCAAGTCAATAAAAGAAGACTAATGAGGAGGAAGAAACATGTCAGTATTTAAAGGTGCAGCCGTTGCGATCATTACCCCAATGTTTGAAAACGGTGAAGTAAATTATCCAAAACTCGGCGAGATTATCGAGTTTCAGATTGCGAACAAAACAGATGCGATCGTTATTTGCGGAACAACAGGTGAGGCTTCTACATTAAGCCATGAAGAACACATTGAAGTAATTGATTACTGTGTGAAGAAAGTTGCAAAGAGAGTTCCTGTAATTGCGGGAACAGGTTCCAACAGTACAGAAACAGCGATTTACCTTTCACAGGAAGCTGAAAAATCAGGTGCAGATGCACTTTTAGTGGTAACACCATACTACAACAAAGCAACACAGAAAGGTTTAATTGCGCATTACACAGCAGTTGCAGAATCTGTAGAACTTCCAATCATCATGTACAATGTACCAGGAAGAACAGGATGTAACATTGCACCGGAAACAGCAGCAACACTTGTTAGAAACGTGAAAAACATCGTTGGAATCAAAGAAGCAAGCGGAAACATTTCTCAGGTAGCAAAACTGATGAGTATTTGCGGTGATGAAATTGAATTATACTCTGGTAATGATGATCAGATTGTTCCATTATTATCTCTTGGTGGCCTTGGTGTTATCTCTGTATTATCTAATGTGGCACCAAAAGAAACACATGACATCGTTGAAATGTTCTTAGAAGGCGATGTAAGAGGAAGTATGGAACTTCAGTTAAAAGCAATTCCATTAATTGACCAGCTCTTCTGCGAAGTAAATCCAATCCCTGTAAAAGCAGGTATGAATCTTATGGGATTTGAATGCGGACCACTTCGTATGCCACTGACAGAAATGGAAGATGCACATAAAGAAAACTTAAAAGCAGCTATGAAAGATTTTGGCATTGAAGTAAAATAATTTGAGACTTAAAAGGGCATGGCGCAGGCTGTGCCCTTTACAGATTTTTGGCCCTACAGGGCATAAGAATACAAAAGGAGAATGAACGATGATTAAAGTGATTATGCATGGATGCAACGGAAGAATGGGGCAGACAATTACAGGTCTTTTAGCAAATGATACAGAAGCAAGAATCGTAGCAGGTGTGGATATGGTGGATTGCCGTGATAATGGTTATCCGGTGTTTACAAATCTTGCAGACTGTAATGTGGAAGCTGATGTGGTGATCGATTTTGCATCTGCAAAAGCAGTGGATGGTCTTTTGGATTACTGTGTGGAAAGACAGATTCCTGTAGTTCTTTGTACCACAGGACTTTCTAACGAACAGCTTCTTCACGTAGAAGAAGCAAGCAAAAAAATTGCAGTTTTAAAATCAGGAAACATGTCTCTTGGTATTAATACAATCCAGAAACTTGTGGCACAGGCAGCAAAAGTACTTGCACCGGCTGGATTCGATGTGGAAATCGTTGAAAAACATCACAATCAGAAACTGGATGCACCAAGCGGTACAGCAATTATGCTGGCTGACAGTGTAAATGAAGCAATGGACAATCAGTACCATTATGTATATGACAGAAGTCAGGTGCGCCAGGTACGTGATACAAAAGAAATCGGTATCTCTGCTGTTCGCGGCGGAAGTATCGTCGGAGATCATGATGTGATCTTCGCTGGAAAAGATGAAGTGATCACAATTTCTCATATGGCATATTCCAGAGCGATCTTTGGAAATGGGGCCATTGCAGCAGCCAAATTCCTGGCAGGAAAAGACGCCGGCTATTACAATATGGGTCATGTCATCGATTCTAAATAAGATAATCGAGGAGTGAAAAATTAGTGGAGTTTAGACCTTGTATAGACATTCACAACGGAAAAATCAAGCAGATTGTAGGGAGCAGTCTGCGTGACGAAGGAAATCAGGCAAAAGAAAATTTTGTGTCAGAGCAGGATGGTGCATTTTACGCAGAGTTTTATAAAAAAGATAATATTAAAGGCGGACACATCATTCTCTTAAATTCCAAAGATTCCGAATATTATGGAAAAACAAAAGAACAGGCAATGCTGGCCTTAAAGACCTGGCCGGGAGGATTTCAGGTAGGTGGTGGAATTACGGCAGAAAATGCTGCTGAATATTTGGATGCAGGCGCAAGTCATGTCATCGTAACCTCCTATGTGTTTAAAGACGGACAGGTAAATTATGAAAATCTTGAAAAACTTCAAAAAGAAGTGGGAAATGAAAAACTGGTCATTGACCTTAGCTGTCGTAAAAAAGAAGATGGGCGCTACTATGTGGTAACTGACCGTTGGCAGAAGTTTACCAGGCAGCGTCTTGGAGAACCTCTTTTGGAAGAATTTGCAGCATTTTGCAGCGAATTTCTGATACATGCAGTAGACGTGGAAGGAAAGGCCTCCGGTGTAGACAGAGACCTGATTCGTATGCTGGAAAGATGCAGAGAACTTCCAATCACCTATGCGGGCGGCGTGACAACCATGAAGGATCTGGATTCTGTAAAAGAGTGCGGCAGAAACCGTATTAATGTAACCATTGGAAGTGCTTTGGACCTCTTTGGAGGATCACTTTCTTACGACGAAGTTTTAAGAAAAATCCGGGCTGAAAAATAAGAATAAAAAGTTTCTAAATTCGTGAAAAATGCTTTTGGAAAAACGCATTGTATGGTAAAATATATTTATCAAACAGTGAAGGAGATGAGCCTATGCGTTTTATTATCAGAGGTAAAAACATTGAAGTTACTGACGGACTTAGAGAAGCTGTGGAAAGCAAGATCGGGAGACTGGAAAAATATTTCACAGATGATACAGAAGTATACGTTACCTTAAGCGTAGAAAAAGGACATCAAAAGATTGAAGTGACGATTCCGGTGAAAGGAACAATCATCCGCTCCGAACAGGTAAGCTCAGACATGTATGTGTCAATTGACCTTGTAGAAGAAGTAATCGAACGTCAGCTTCGCAAACACAAAACAAAACTGATTGCAAAACATCAGGACGGCGGAAACTTCAAACAGGAATTCTTAAATCACGAAGCAGATGCAGAAGAAGAAATCCAGATCATTCGTACAAAATATTTCGAAAGAAAGCCAATGTATCCGGAAGATGCATGCTTACAGATGGAAATGATCGGACATGACTTCTTTGTATTCTTAAATGCGGAAAATGACGAAGTAAACGTAGTTTACAAACGCAAGAACGGAAGCTACGGATTAATTGGATCAGAAATTTAAGGAATATTTGGAGAGAATTTACAGAAAGTTCATAAAAATTCAAAGGGTTGCGGTTTACCGCAACCCTTTTTTGTGATATGATAATTGAATGGTAAAAAATAAAATGGCAAAATATTTTCATTAAAAAGGAGTAATCTATGGGTTTTATGGAGAAGATTTTCGGCACTCACAGTGAAAGAGAGCTGAAACTGATTAATAAAACAATTGATAAAATTGAAAGCCTTCGTCCGGAAATGCAGAAACTTTCTGACGAAGAACTTTGTGGAAAAACAACAGAATTCAAAAAACGTCTTGCAGACGGAGAAACACTGGATGATATTTTACCGGAAGCATACGCAGTTGTTCGCGAAGCCGGGAAACGTGTTCTTGGCATGGAACACTACAGAGTGCAGTTGATCGGTGGTGTGATCTTACATCAGGGACGTATTGCGGAAATGAAAACCGGTGAAGGAAAAACCTTAGTATCTACACTGCCGGCTTACTTAAATGCTTTGGAAGGCAAGGGTGTGCATGTCGTTACAGTCAACGATTATCTGGCAAACCGAGATGCTGAGTGGATGGGTCAGATTCATCGTTTCTTAGGATTGTCTGTAGGTTGTGTACTTAACAGCATGAAGAGTGATGAAAGAAGAGAAGCATACAATTGCGACATCACATACATCACAAACAATGAACTTGGTTTCGACTATCTGCGTGATAACATGGTTATCTATAAAGAACAGCTTGTTCAGCGTGGACTTCACTATGCGATCATCGACGAAGTTGACTCCGTTTTAATCGACGAAGCAAGAACACCGCTGATCATTTCCGGTCAGAGCGGGAAATCCACAAAGCTTTATGAAGTGTGTGATCACCTTGCAAGAGTGTTAAAACGTGGAGAAGCAAGCAAAGAACTTTCCAAGATGGACCTGATTATGGGAGAAGAAGTTGAAGAATCAGGTGATTTCATCGTAAATGAAAAAGACAAAATCGTTACATTGACTGCAGATGGTATTAAGAGAGTTGAACAGTATTTCAACATCGAAAACCTTGCAGATCCAGAAAACCTTGAAATTCAGCACAACATGGAACTGGCACTTCGTGCACATAACTTGATGCACCGTGATCAGGATTATGTTGTAAAAGAAGATAAAGTATTGATCGTAGATGAATTTACCGGACGTATTATGCCGGGACGTCGTTATTCAGATGGTCTCCATCAGGCGATTGAAGCGAAAGAACATGTAAAGGTTAAGAGAGAAAGCAAAACTCTTGCAACAATTACATTCCAGAATTTCTTTAATAAATATACAAAGAAAGCTGGTATGACAGGTACTGCTCTGACAGAAGAACGAGAATTCCGTGACATTTACGGTATGGACGTTGTTGAAATTCCAACAAACCGTCCGGTAGTTCGTAAAGACTTAAATGATGCAGTATATGCAACAAAGAACGAAAAATATCGTGCAGTTATCCGCGAAATCGAAGCAGCTCATGCGAAAGGACAGCCAGTACTTGTTGGTACAATTACCATCGAAACATCTGAGCTTATTAGTGCGTTGCTTAAGAAAAAAGGAATCCAGCACGAAGTATTAAATGCGAAATTCCATGAACGAGAAGCTGAAATCGTAGCGCTTGCAGGTATCCATGGTGCTGTTACAATCGCTACAAACATGGCTGGTCGTGGTACAGATATTAAGCTTGATGAGGAAGCAAGAGCGGCAGGTGGTCTTAAAATCATCGGTACAGAACGTCATGAATCCAGACGTATTGATAACCAGCTGCGTGGTCGTTCCGGTCGTCAGGGAGATCCGGGGGAATCTAAATTCTACATTTCTCTGGAAGATGATTTGATGAGACTTTTTGGTTCCGAAAGACTGATGGGAGTATTCCAGTCCTTAGGTGTTCCGGAAGATGAAGAAATCCAGCACAAGATGTTAAGCTCTGCAATCGAAAAAGCGCAGACAAAGATTGAAAATAACAACTACGGTATTCGTAAGAATCTTCTTGAATATGACCGTGTAAACAATGAACAGCGTGAAATCATCTACGAAGAACGTCGCCGTGTACTTGATGGCGAAAGCATGAGAGATGTTGTTTATAAGATGATCACAGATACTGTTGAAAAGAATGTAGACGCACTCATCGGAGATGATCAGGGAAAAGATGAATGGGATTACAGCGCAATTAATCATTCCCTTCGTCCAATCATTCCTGTAGAAGTGATTACGCCAGAACGCATCAAAGGCAATAAGAAAGATGAATTAAAACATCAGTTAAAACAGGAAGCAGTAAAACTTTACGAAGCAAAAGAAGCAGAGTTCCCAAATCCGGAAATGCTGCGTGAACTGGAACGAGTATTCTTGTTGAAAGTCATTGACAGAAAATGGATGGATCATATCGACGATATGGATCAGCTACGTCAGGGTATCGGCTTACAGGCTTACGCTCAGAGAGACCCTGTTGTAGAATACAAAATGTCAGGTTATGACATGTTTGAATCCATGACAGACAGTATTCAGGAAGAAACAGTGAAGCTTCTTCTCCATGTAAGAATTGAAGAAAAAGCAGAACGTGAACAGGTTGCAAAAGTCACAGGTACAAACAAAGACGATACTTTAGTGAAGAAGCCGACCAAACGTGCAGAAGCAAAAGTTTATCCAAATGATCCATGTCCATGTGGTTCGGGCAAGAAGTATAAACAGTGCTGTATGCGTAAAAAATAAATATTTATTAGTTTAGAAAGAAGGTGCTGCAGTGGTTGAGTTAGATCAGATCAAATTAACTTTATCAACTTACGACAAACCTCTTGTGGAATTGAGGGATTCACTTTGACCTTGTAAATAAGAGTCAAAGAATCGAAGAATTAGAAAGAGAAATGGAAGCTCCGGGCTACTGGGATAATCCGGAAAAAGCACAGCAGGGCATGATTGTCTTAAAGGGCTTAAAGGATGAAGTGGAAACCTACGAAGGATTAAAAACAAGTTACGAAGATATTGAAACTTTACTGGAAATGGGCTATGAGGAAGAAGACGAAAGCATCATTCCGGAAGTGCAGGCAGAAATGGACGGATTTATCGAACGTTTTGAAGCCCTTCGTATCAAAACCCTGTTATCCGGAGAATACGATAGAGACAATGCGATTTTAAAACTGAATGCCGGAGCCGGCGGAACAGAAAGCTGTGACTGGGCATCCATGTTATATCGTATGTATACAAGATGGGCTGAAAAGAAAGGCTTTTCTGTTGAGGTTTTAGATTATCTGGATGGTGATGAAGCAGGAATTAAATCCGTAACTTTCCAGATTAATGGAGAAAATGCTTACGGTTATTTAAAATCCGAAAAAGGCGTTCACCGTTTGGTGCGAATTTCACCATTCAATGCACAGGGCAAACGACAGACATCCTTTGTATCACTGGATGTTATGCCGGATATTGAGGATGACATTGATATTGAAATCAATCCGGAAGACTTAAGAATTGATGCCTACCGTTCCAGCGGGGCAGGTGGTCAGCACATTAACAAGACCTCATCAGCAATCCGTATCACACATCTTCCAACAGGAATCGTGGTACAGTGTCAGAATGAGCGTTCCCAGTTCCAAAACAAAGATAAAGCAATGCAGATGTTAAAAGCAAAGCTCTATTTACTGGAACAGCAGAAAAATGCAGAGAAGCTTTCCGGTATCCGCGGAGAAGTGACGGAAATCGGCTGGGGAAATCAGATTCGTTCCTATGTGATGCAGCCATACACATTGGTAAAAGATCATCGTACCAGTGAAGAAGTGAGCAATGTAGGGGCTGTGATGGATGGAAATATCGATTCATTTATCAATGCTTATTTAAAATGGATCAATACCAAACCTGAAGAAGATGCGTAAAATATAGAAAAAGCTTGCGATAATCCAGTATTTGGGTGTACAGTAGATATTAATTTTAACAAGGGAGAACTTGAAGTATGAAACACGTTGCAGTAATGGGCTACGGCACAGTTGGTTCAGGTGTGTACGAAGTCTTAACAAAAAATAAAGATGTAGTCTCCAAAAATGTGGGTGAAGAATTAAACGTAAAATACGTGCTCGATTTAAGAGAATTTCCAGGAGATCCGGTTTCCGAAGTTCTGACTCATAATTTTGACGATATTTTAAACGATGAAGAAGTCAGCGTTGTAGCAGAAGTGATGGGTGGGATTGAACCAGCCTATACATTTACAAAAAAATGTCTTCTTGCAGGAAAGAGCGTTTGTACTTCCAATAAAGCACTGGTTGAAAAACACGGTGCAGAACTTCTTGCAATTGCAAAAGAAAAAAATGTAAATTATCTTTTCGAAGCAAGTGTTGGTGGCGGTATTCCAATTATCCGTCCGTTACATACTTGTCTTACAGCTGATGTAATCGAAGAAATATCCGGTATCTTAAATGGTACAACAAACTATATGCTGACTAAAATGTCTGCAGAAGGTGCAGATTACGCAGAAGTATTAAAAGATGCACAGAATAAAGGTTATGCAGAACGCAATCCGGAAGCTGATGTGGAAGGTCACGATCCTGCAAGAAAAATTGCAATTCTGACATCTTTGATTACAGGCAAAAAAGTTGATTTTGAAGATATCTACTGTGAAGGAATCACAAAAGTAACAACAGAAGATATTGCTTATGCAAAGAAATTAGGTCTGTCTATTAAGCTTCTTGCTACTAGCAAAAAGATTGGAGACCAGTACAGTATTATGGTTACACCAAAAATGCTTGGTGCTGCACACCCATTGTTTGCAGTAAATGATGTATTTAATGCAATTTTTGTTAAAGGAAATATGCTTGGTGATTCTATGTTCTACGGAAGTGGTGCAGGAAAACTTCCGACAGCCAGCGCTGTTGCAGGTGACATCGTAGAAGCTGCAAAAGTAACAGGCAATACAGGACATTTCTGGACAGAAGAAAAATTAGCCCTTGCTGATATCAGCACAGTGGAAAACAAATTCTTCGTAAGAACAAGTGCATCTGCAGAAGAGGCAAAAGCAGCATTCGGTGACATTTGGGTCATGACTGATGTTGTTGCAGATGAAATTGGTTTTGTGACAGAAAAAATGACAGAAGCAGCATATAAAGAATGTGCTGAAAAATTAAACGGTATCATTTCTATGATCCGCGTTGAAGGATAGTGATTTTAGAATGAAATATGTATTAATCTTAGGCGATGGAATGGCAGACAGACCAATCCCTGAGTTGTCAGGGAAAACGCCTTTAGAATATGCAAAAACTCCAATGCTGGACGAACTTGCAAAGCAGTCTGAAGTTGGATTGGTAAATACCATTCCGGAAGGAATGTCACCGGGAAGTGACACTGCAAATATGTCTGTTTGCGGTTATGACCCGAAAAAATATTATACAGGACGTTCTCCATTGGAAGCATTGTCCATTGGTGTGGCGATGAAAGACACTGATGTGGCAATCAGAACCAATGTAGTAACGCTTTCTGATGATGATCTTCCATATGAAGAAAAAACCATCATCGACCATAGCTCCAGTGAAATTGATACGGAAGACGCTGCGATTTTAATCGAAGCGGTACAGAAAGAACTGGGTAACGAGATGTTCAATTTTTATGTAGGTACAAGTTATCGTCATCTGCTCATCTGGGACAAAGGAAGTGTCGTTGAATTGACACCGCCTCACGATATCCTGGGAAAAACAATCGGAGAATATCTTCCAAAAGAGTCTCTGTTGTTAGAAATGCAGAGAAAGAGCTATGAAATTTTAAACAATCATCCAATCAATGTTGCCAGAGCAGCAAAGGGATTAAATAAAGCCAATTCAATCTGGTTCTGGGGAGCCGGTACAAAACCAATCCTCACTTCTTTTGAAGAAAAGACCGGAAAGAAAGGTGCCATGATCTCTGCGGTAGACTTACTGAAAGGAATTGCAGTAGGCGCAGGTATGGATAATAAAATTGTAGAAGGTGCCAACGGTCAGCTTCATACTAATTATGAAGGAAAGGCTCAGGCAGCCGTTGATGCGCTCACAAAAGAGGGCTACGATTTTGCTTACATTCATGTAGAAGCACCGGACGAAATGGGACATCAGGGAAGCGTAGAAAGAAAAGTTCAGGCGATTGAACTTTTGGATGCAAGACTCATCCGCTACGTAAAAGAAGCGATGGATGCTTCAGGCGAAGATTATCGCATGCTGGTTTTACCAGATCACCCAACCCCAATCGAGGTTCGTACCCATACAAGCGAACCGGTTCCGTATTTACTGTATGACAGCACAAATGTGCAGGAAAATTGCTGGCAGTACAGTGAAAAATGTGCAGAAGAGGGTGGTATTTATCATCCGAAGGGACATGAATTAATAGATTACTTATTCAGAGATTAGGACTGAATACTGGAGGAGAACATTATGTTAGTTGTGAAAAAATTTGGAGGTACTTCTGTTGGTAATGCTGAAAGAATTCAGAATGTTGCCAATCGAATTGCGAAAGAGTACAGAAAAGGTAATGATGTCGTTGTTGTACTTTCTGCAATGGGAAAAATGACAGACGTACTCATTGACCAGGCAAAGGAATTAAACCCAAATCCGCCAAAACGTGAAATGGATATGCTTTTTACCATCGGTGAACAGCAGTCTGTTGCATTAATGGCAATGGCACTGGATGCAATCGGAATCCCTGCAGTTTCTTTAAATGCATTCCAGGTAGCAATGCATACCACAAAAGTATATGGTAATGCGAGACTGAAAAAAATTGATACAGCAAGAATTCGCCACGAATTAGAATCCAAAAAAGTTGTTATCGTAACAGGATTCCAGGGAATCAACAGATATGATGATTACACAACTTTAGGACGCGGTGGTTCTGATACAACAGCCGTTGCACTTGCAGCTGCATTACATGCTGATATGTGCGAAATCTACACAGATGTTGACGGTGTTTACACAGCTGACCCACGTATTGTTAAAAATGCGTTCAAGCTGGATGAAATTACATATGATGAAATGCTTGACCTTGCAACTTTAGGTGCAGGTGTTTTACATAACCGTTCCGTAGAAATGGCAAAAAAATATGGCGTACAGCTTGTGGTACGTTCCAGCTTAAATGAATCAGAAGGTACTGTCTTAAAGGAGGAAGTAAAAGTGGAAAGAATGTTAATCAGCGGTGTTGCGCTTGATAAAAATGTAGCCAGAATCTCTGTTATGGGATTAAAAGATGAACCAGGTATCGCATTTAAATTATTTGACTGTCTTGCAAAAGCAAACATTAACGTAGACGTTATCTTACAGTCTATTGGACGTGAAGGTACAAAGGATATTACATTCACAGTTGCAAGAGATGAAGCAGACAATGCAGTAAAAGCAATTCATGCACAGAAAGCAAGAATTACATTACAGGATATTACAGTAAACAGAAATGTAAACAAAATTTCTATCGTTGGTGCTGGTATGATGTCTAACCCGGGTGTTGCGGCAAAAATGTTCGAAGCACTTTACAATGTTGGTGTTAACATTAATATGATCTCTACATCAGAAATTCGTGTAACAGTTATCGTTGACGAAGGAAAAGCTGAAAAAGCGATGAATGCAGTACATGATGCATTCATGGGTGTAGAATAATTAAGAGAAATGGTTTGGGAGGCGTCCGAATTTCGGACGCTTTCGTTTTATAAGAAATATAGGGATTCAGGAGGTCTGGATGGATATTAATAAAAAAATTGCGGAAGAGCTTGGGGTCAAGCTCTGGCAGGTAGAAGCAGCGGTGGGCTTGATCGATGAAGGGAATACCATTCCATTTATTTCCCGTTACCGTAAAGAAGTGACAGGTTCGTTGAACGATGAACAGCTTCGTACATTAGATGAAAGATTAAAATATTTACGTAATCTGGAAGAAAAGAAAGAACAGGTTCTTGCAACGATTGAAGAACAGGGCAAATTAACAGAAGAGTTAAAGGTTCAGATTTTAGCGGCGGAAACTCTGGTAGTGGTAGAAGACTTATATCGCCCATATCGTCCAAAGAGAAGAACAAGAGCCATCATTGCCCGTGAAAAAGGGTTGGAAGGACTTGCAAATATCATTTCCCTGCAGATGACAGATAAATCTCTGGAAGCGGAAGCAGAAAAATATATTTCAGCAGAAAAAGGTGTTGAAACTGTAAAAGATGCCATTGCAGGTGCCATGGACATCATTGCAGAAAATATTTCCGATGAAGCAGATTATCGTATCCATATCCGTAAGATGACTTTTGATAACGGTCGTATTACTTCCACTGCGAAAGATCCGGAAAGCAAGACGGTTTATGAAATGTATTATAATTTCGAAGAACCTGTAAAGAAAATTGCAGGTCACCGTGTGCTTGCTTTAAATCGTGCAGAAGATGAAAAAGTACTGACAGTGAAGGTGGAAGCTCCAGTAGAAGATATTTTACGATATCTGGAAAAACAGGTCATTACGAGAGATAATCCGAATACAACACCAGTGTTAAAAGAAATTATCGCAGACAGCTATAGCCGTCTCATTGGTCCTGCCATTGAACGTGAAATCAGAAATGATCTGACAGAAAAAGCAGAAGACGGTGCAATTAACGTATTTGGAAAAAATTTAGAGCAGTTATTACTTCAGCCGCCGATTGCCGGTCAGGTTGTTCTTGGCTGGGACCCTGCATTTAGAACAGGATGTAAACTGGCAGTGGTAGATGCCACAGGAAAAGTATTAGATACGGTTGTCATCTATCCGACAGCGCCACAGAATAAGGTGGAAGAAGCGAAAAAAGTTCTGAAGAAACTGATTGATAAATATAAAATCACATTGATTTCTGTAGGTAATGGAACTGCATCCAGAGAATCAGAACTTGTCATTGTAGATTTATTAAAGGAATTAAAAACACCGGTTCAGTATGTCATCGTAAATGAAGCGGGCGCATCTGTATATTCTGCAAGCAAGCTTGCCACAGAGGAATTCCCGAACTTTGATGTGGGACAGAGAAGTGCGGCTTCGATTGCAAGACGTTTACAGGACCCGCTGGCGGAACTTGTAAAAATTGATCCAAAATCCATCGGTGTTGGTCAGTATCAGCATGATATGAACCAGAAGAAATTAAATGAATCACTGACTGCAGTTGTAGAAGACTGCGTAAATAAAGTTGGTGTAGATTTAAATACAGCTTCTGCTTCACTTTTGGAATACATTTCCGGTATCAGTAAGACATTGGCAAAAAACATTGTGGCTTACCGTGAAGCAAACGGTCGCTTTGCAGACAGAAGGGAACTTTTAAAAGTTTCTAAACTTGGTCCAAAAGCCTTTGAACAGTGTGCCGGATTTATGAGAATCACAGGCGGAAAAAATCCGCTGGATGCCACAAGTGTTCATCCGGAAAGCTATGGGGCTGCTGAAAAGCTTATTGAAAGACTTGGTTACACAGAGGAAGATATTGTAAAAGGCGGTTTAAAAGGGATTGCGAAGAAAGTACACAATCCAAAAAAACTTGCAGAAGAACTTGGTATTGGTGAAATAACATTAGAGGATATTTTAAAAGAACTGGAAAAACCAGCCCGTGACCCTCGTGATGAAATGCCAAAACCAATCCTTCGAAGCGATGTGCTTGAAATGAAAGATTTAAAACCGGGTATGATCTTAAAAGGAACTGTCCGCAATGTTATTGACTTTGGGGTGTTCGTAGACATTGGAGTACATCAGGATGGTCTGGTACACATTTCTCAGCTGACAGATAAGAAGTTTGTGAAACATCCGTTAGAGGTTGTCAGTGTGGGTGATGTAGTAGAAGTAAAAGTCATGAGTGTGGATTTGGATAAAAAACGAATTCAGCTGACGATGAAGATGTAAAAAAGGGGAATCGCATTAGCGATTCCCTTTTAAAATTGGACTGATATGTTTGTAAATTAAGAGTGTGATCACTGATACGATAATCCCTTTAATAATATTAAAAGGAGCAACAGCAATGATAACAAATGTCATAACATCATTGATATTTGCATTGATTGCACTTCCCATTCCAACAATTGCATCAATTGGCATTCCAAATGCTGTAGCGTAAGTTGGAAGAAGAATATAGGCATTTAAGAAACAACCAAAAACAGTCATTACGATTGTACCGATAACCATAGCAATTAAAGCATTCTTTTTTGTCTTGCGCTTTTTGTAAATCAACGCAGCCGGAATGATAAACGAACATCCAAGAAGATAATTTCCAATTTCGCCAACAAATGCAGTAGCAGTTCCATTGATTAGCAGGTTAATTAAAATCTTGACCAATTCAATGGATGCGCCTGCCATAGGACCCAGCGCAAATGCACCCACAAGTACTGGTACTTCACTAAAATCCAGTTCATAAAAAGGTGGTGCAATAAAAGGAATCGGGAATTCAAAAAGCATCAGCACTGTGGCAATGGCTCCTAACATCCCGATTTCGACAAGTTTTCGTGTTTTGTTGTTTGTATTACTCATATTTCCTCCTTCTCTCATCCAGACTTTACTGTCGGTTTTGGAATTTCACCAAATCAGCCACTTATGTGGGTCGCGGACTTTACCGCCGGTAGGGAATTCCTTTCGGTCACCCTGCCCCGAAGAACTTTCTCTATTTTGTTAGAAGTATCGTACAATAGACGGGGGCGTATGTCAACAGGAATCATTTTTGTTGATAAACCTTAAAAATGTGGTATACTAATATTTTAAAGGAAAAATATTAGGAGGACATTCCATGAGATACGAATTTGATTTCCAGATGGATGAAAACACTTTAGGAGACTTTTATAAAAGTCATAATACAGGAGGCTTTTTATGGCCGATGATCGGTGTGTTTGCAATTGGACTTGCAATCATATCAGGAGGTACAACACCGATTTCTTATCGACTTCTGTATGTTTTATTTGGTCTTCTCTTTATTTTCTATATCCCGTTTGATTTAAAGAGAAAAGCAAAAAAACAAGTAAAGACAAATCCATACTATGCACAGCCAATTCATTATATTTTGGATGAAGAAGGTGTGACAACCATTCAGGGTGAAAATGAAGCAAAAGTAACATGGGATAAATTCAGTAAAGTAAAACTGACAAAGAAAAGCATGTTCCTCTACATGAGAAATAAAAATGCCTGTGTATTTTCCTTAAATGTATTTGGCAAAGAATTAGATCAGGCATACGATTGGATTAAATCAAAAGTAGGACAGAAATAGGAAATAAAAATGATTATTGAAACAAACACACCGAAAGAAACCTTTGATTTCGGAAAAAGTCTTGGGAAACAGGCAAAAGCCGGTACGGTTTATACACTGATCGGAGACCTGGGAGTTGGAAAAACGGTACTGACCCAGGGGTTGGCGAAAGGGCTTGAGATTCAGGAACCAATCAGCAGTCCAACCTTTACCATTGTGCAGGTTTACGAAGAAGGCAGACTGCCATTGTATCATTTTGATGTTTACCGCATCGGAGATGTGGAAGAAATGGAAGAAATAGGCTACGAAGATTATTTTTACGGAGAAGGCGTATCCCTCATTGAATGGGCAAATCTGATTGAAGAGATTCTGCCACAGCAGTATACCGAAATCAAAATTGAAAAAGATCTGGAAAAAGGCTTTGATTACAGAAAAATCACAGTCACTTCCATAGGAGACGTATAAATGAAAATTTTAGCATTGGACAGTTCAGGGCTGGTAGCTTCTGTTGCAGTAATGGAAGATGATACCATGCTTGCTGAATACACCATGAATTACAAAAAGACACATTCTCAGACATTGCTTCCGATGTTGGATGAGATGGCAAAAATGATCGAAATGGATTTAAGTACTGTGGACGCAATTGCGGTAGCAGGCGGACCGGGTTCTTTTACAGGACTGCGTATTGGTTCTGCAACTGCAAAAGGGCTTGGTCTGGCGCTAAAGAAACCATTGATTTCAATTCCGACAGTAGACGGGCTTGCCTACAATCTTTGCGGCACGGATAAAATTGTGTGTCCGCTGATGGATGCAAGAAGAAACCAGGTTTATACAGGTATCTACGAGTTTGAAGGCAATGAGTTAAAAGTTTTAGAGCCGCAGATGGCAGTGGATATTTCTGAAATAGCAGAAAAGTTAAATGCTCTGGGCAGAGAAGTCATCTTCTTAGGAGATGGATGGCCTGTTTATGCCGCAAAACTGGAAGAATTATTACAGGTTTCATTTATAGCAGCACCGGCACATATGAGTCGTCAGCGTGCAGGCGCACTTGCAGCACTTGCAATGTGTTATGCAAAAGAAGGACGAATGGAAACTGCAGTAGAACATCAGCCGGATTATCTGCGTCTTTCACAGGCGGAGAGAGAACGAGCTGAAAAGGAAAAGGCAGCAAAATAATGGGTGAGATCATTATTA
>JBGVRS010000195.1:0-1555 GCA_045128635.1 Lachnospiraceae bacterium | reverse complement strand
ACGCATGAATTAAAATGCTTTTAACCAGTTAATTATTAAACTTTTAAGATAATCTTCATCCCATGCTGCTTTCATCCTTTTTCTTTTGACTGAGGCTTTCTTGTCTTTATGCTGATGATTCTTCAAGATGTTCAATGTCATTTTAGAAATTACGGAATAATTCTGTGCTGAATTCTTCCTTTTTCGGTCATCGTCCTCGTTGAAGGTAACATCCAGTTGCCAATGAAGTCCGTTTTCAATCCCCCAATGTTTCCTTTTGAACTTGAGTATTCTTTTGGGGTCGTTTTCCAATGAAGTAATGAAATAATGTCTTTCTGTCACATCTTCTCCTGTAGCCTTGTCTATTCTCCAGTTGTCGATGTATCCGAAAGTCCGTATCCCTTCCCATTGCTTGAAGATTCTTCCCAAAAAATAAACGTCCGAACAAGTTCTGCATGTACGGTTTACAATAAGTCCATGCCCTTCTTCTCGTTCTGAGAATTCTTTCAAATATTCACATTCATGGAATTTTCTTACGGCTTCCATTGCATCTTCGATGCTTTCCATCAGAATTGGTTGGTTTCCTTTGACTTCAAGCAGATAATCCGCCTGTTTTTCAATGATTTGTGAAACAATTTCTTTCTGAGTCCCGATTGCGTCAATTGTTATGATATCCCCCTGATGAAGTTCTAAACTGTCCAACAGTCTGGGAATAGCTATGATTTCGTTCTCTTTACTATTCACCTTTTCTTGTCCTAAGGAAAGACATTGGTCCACCAGAAATGCACTGACCAGATGTAGCTTTTCCATGGGCTTTGGGTTCTTTTCCTGGATACGGAACCCCTCACTGTCATACTTCCCCCTTTCATTCATGCCTTTGCTGATGGTCTTTCCGTCTATGACAATCTGTCTTCCAAAGTCTTCCTTCTGCTGTTCATCAACCTTTCCCGTATCATCCTGTTCAAGCTTTATTCCCATGCTTTCCCTCATTGACAACGCCCATTTCCTATAGGAATTCTCCAATAAAGAGGAACTGACCAAACAGAAGAACCTCCTTATCGTATCATGCGAAGGGCTTTCCTCCAGTGTTGGAAAGAATGAACGAAGAAAATCCAGCCGGGCCTCGGCAAAGTCTGCTATTTCATTCCAAGTCTGGCAATTAGCAAATACCCCCATTAAAGCGGACATCATGATGACTGGGGCCGGATGTATAACTTTTGATGCCTGTCTCGGGTCTATTCCGTTAACTACATTAGACATGTTCTCTAAATGTCTTTCAAAATCGTCTCTTAATAAAAAATCCTTAGCTGCTTTATCCATAATAATTTGATTTTCAGTATATAAAGATAATCAATTTGTTGGACATGTACAAATATTTAACAGCTTGATTTACAGTTGATTTAAACATTTCTTATTTTATAAAGTCCTGCTCTCTTCTTTTATTCTGTAATGATTAATTAAGAAAAATCCATTTAGACTGATTCTAACAAATTCTTCTAAAAACGGCCAAAATAATTTTATTCAACAAATAAACATTACTGAAAAATAAAAACTTAGCATTCATGCGTTTTCCCTG
>JBGVRS010000194.1:0-4392 GCA_045128635.1 Lachnospiraceae bacterium | reverse complement strand
AAGTCGCTCGATTTTACGGCGATGTTCTGTGCCGGTGGTCATAATATAAATGCGGGTCGTGTCAATGCTGCTGTGACCTAAGATGTCAGCCAGCTTCGCAATGTCCTTTTCAATTCCATAAAAAGTGCGGGCAAAGAGCTTACGCAGATTGTGCGGAAATACCTTGCTGGGATTCACCCTGGCTTCCTCACATAACGCTTTCATCTGCGCCCAGATACAGCTTCGATTCAAAGGTTTTCCGTTTCGGGTGAGAAAAATCACGCCGGAACGGATTTTTTCTTTTTTGGCATAGTCCAACAGCAGCTTTCTCAGCTTCCCGGGAATCAGAATGGTTCGGGTCTTACCCTTGCAATTCACAAGGACTTCGCCCTGTTTTACATCTTCAACCGTGAAGAACTTCAACTCTGAAACACGGATGCCGGTGCCGCAGATCGTCTGCATGACCAGTTGCAGCTGGGGCTTGTTTTTTGCCGCTTCCAATAAGCGCATATACTCCGTCTTAGACAGTTCCTTTTCTTCGGCACAGTAAACCTGCTTCTGCTGCTTGATTGCTTTTACCTTGCAGTCAGACCAGCCGAGAAAGTCCAGCAGACTGTTCAGGCTTGCCAGCATGGAATTGATGGAACGTACCGCATATTCTTTGATCTGCAATTCCTTTTTGTAAGCCATCACCACCTCTTTCGTAATTACTTCACCACCAACATAAACGACAAAAGCGCGAGCATCCCGGAGATATTTCTCCACGGTTGCCGTGCTTTTTTCTTCCCGGATCAAATATTGGTGATAAGACTCCATTTGGGTATTATAATCTCTCGGAATCTTTAAGCCAGTAAAATCAAGGCTTTCAGATTCCTTTTTTATTGAAATCCCCCACTTTTTGTCAAAAAAACGCTTGACAAATCGCCAAAAATTTGCGGCGAAGCCGATTGAATATATTTTATTTTTTCGACTGGAGGCGTTTTTTTGTTACCTGTAAATACTGGCGGTCATTCCGCCTATCAAAACTTTGTTACTGAAAATCTTCGTAAATATTATCCAAATCCTGATTTGATTCCCCGTGCTACCTGGGATATCATTGAACGTTTCTGGCATCTCGACCTTTCCTATACGGATGATCTGCTTCGGCAAAAATATTCTGTCTTTGGTCCTAAGCCAAGGACTCCTTCCTGTATGCAGCGTTCCTATCTGCTGTCTATTGATTTTAAAGTAGATTCCATCACTGATTGGGCTGCTCAACTAAAGATCAATCCTCTTTATGCCATCCTCAGCGGTTTTGAATTCGGCGATACTCCCGGCATTGGAACCTTTTACGACTTTTTTGACAGACTATGGAACTCTGAGGATGACAATCTTTCACCTCATGAGCATCCTATAAAAAAGAAAAAAGTCAAAAAACCGAAAATGAAAGGAACAAAAGCAGATTCCATTGAAAAAGTTACTGTTGCACAACTCCTTCCACAGTTAGAAAACTCACACTTTCATCTAGACGATCAGCCTTATGCTTCTTTGTTCAGGATTTATAAAAAAGAATTCCTGGATGTTTCAGCTTCCAAAGATCTGATCCATCCGGATTCACTTGCGTTAGCCGGTGACGGAACTCCTGTTGTCACTTCACATAGAGAACGCAAAAAACGTATCTGCAACTGCAAAGAAAACGGCATTACCGAGTGTGATTGCAACCGTTTTTTTTCACAGCCTGACTGCGACATGGGCTGGGATTCTTCCCGTGACTGTTTTTATCATGGCTATGATTTATACATGCTTGTGGATTCGCAGAGTGATCTTCCTGTGTTTCCTCATTTTTCTTGTGCATCCAAACATGATTCACATGGCTTTCTGCACGCTTTTTTCAGGATGAGAGCATTTCTTCCAGAATATAAAGTTTCAAAAATAATTCTGGATTCCGCACACGATGCAATGCCTTATTATCAATACTTCAAACGTGAAAATATAACACCTTTTATTGATCTGAACGGCAAAGGTGGCAGACCGCCTGTTTATAAAAATGACTTCACCATTGATAATGATGGGGTTCCCATCTGTCCTGCTGGCTGTCGTATGCATCGTGACGGGATTGAAGCTGCAAAAGGCAGAATGAAATTTAAGTGTCCTAAAATGTGCAGGAAAAACGGTTGCATTTCCTGTACCTGTGAAACACCATGTTCTGATGCAAAATACGGACGAACGGTTCATTTAGTCTTAAATGACAATCCACGATTATTTAACAATCCGCCAAGAAGCAGCGAAGAATGGAAAAAGGAATATAATGCAAGAACTTCTGTAGAACGTTCAAACAAACGCGAGAAAATAGACTTTAAATTAGAAAGCGGCAGACACCGCTCTACTAAGATGTGGTACTGCCGCCTTTATCACATCCTGATGTTACAACATCTGGATGCATGGGATATGCCTAACGAATCCGCCCTAGGAAAGTTGATTCAACGAACGGCATAATCCTATAAAGCATTATACACTATTTTCAGGCATAGCAACAGTTATGTCTTTTTCTCGTACCCATTTTTCTTTAATTTCGATAATATTTACTTTTCAAAGTTCATTGCCAACGTTGCTGGCTATAATCACTCAGGATTCCGAGAGATCATTATTTGTAATTTTTCTTTCTTCCATTTTGGTTTCCTCCTTAAGTTTACAATCAAATTTGTTCGGCATCCATATTGTACCCGATCTTCAAACAAATTTGCCGCAAGCCGCAGCAGGAAAAGCACATTTCTAACGCATATCGCCTTTAATCCGATATACCTTTTTATTATAGCTGAACTGTTCCGTTATTGCAACGCAAATCACGGATTGATTCCAACAGAATTTCGTGCTTAATGGATACAATATAACAAAAAGGCGGTGATCCTATGTACGATTCTGATTTTCCTCTAAGACTGGCACAGCTTAGAGCTAAAAAGGGTGTGTCTGCCCGTGATATGAGCCTATCCCTTGGTCAAAATGCTGGTTACATCAATAATATAGAGAGCGGCAAAGCGCTCCCATCTATGGGAACCTTCTTTTATATATGTGAGTATCTGAACATTACACCAAGTGCCTTTTTTGATACAGACACCTCAAATCCTGAAAAGCTGGACAACCTGATACAAAAATTGAAAATGCTGAACGATGCCCAGCTCGACTCCATTTCTACACTGATTGATGGAATTGTCGGTAAAAAGTAATTTATAAAAGGAAAGTGGCCTGACACAGCTTTTTAGCTATGCCAAGCCACTTTTACATAGTATGTACTGCTGCCTTTAATCAGCATAGAAATTTTAATAAAAACCGTCCGTAGAATTTTCCCCACGGACGGTACGTTAATCAACTATTTAAAGGCTTATACTCAGTTACAGTTTTCAAATAATTTTCCGGATCGCCGTTCAAGATAAGGTCTGCATACCCAATCGGGTCATTATAGATCAGATAGTCCGGTTCTGACCGTTCATACATATTGTCTGCAACTTCGTTCTCAACGGTAATCGTGTCAATCGCAATCATACTTCCATCGCTGAATTTCAGTTCCACACAGCAGTTGTCCATATTGTAGGTGCAAGATAATAAGGTACTCGTGATATATCCTCCATAATTCGCATTATAAAATGAAACTCCCGTCTGACTCTTGTTAGAAATCAGACGGGATTTGTCCGTATGCACCCCGGAAACCGTCAGCCAACAGTTGATAAGTAAATTAGTTCCTTATCACTATTAAGCCTTGATTTTTCGGGCTTTTTTATTAATTAGTTACCTCAAAAACAAGGCCAGAAGTGATGAACAGTCATGGTATCATGTACAGAATAGTTGAAAATGGGTATACTTTATAAAGCATCCTTTGGTTGATGAATATAAAGGCTATTTTCCCTCTGTTCAACTATGATGGTGAACCTTCCGTGTCTAAAGGGATCGTGTCCCAACTTGTCGGGTAGAAACACCCATTACTGGATGTAACCCCCACAGATCCGTACGTGCCCAATTAAGGCATACGGCTCTTCACGACACTAATACCTCAAACTATCCATATATGCTCACATATATTTTGGGTCTGACGATAGGATTTCTTTTCAAAAATTCATTAAATCCATCCCATGTATAACTCTTTCTTTGACTACGTCTATTCATCCAGAAGAATAAGATTTGAATTACTCTCTTTCTAAAATTGTCCAGCATCTGGTAATTATCGGTAATACCATAGTAATGATAGTAACCTGTCAATATCTGATTAACTTTTTCAAGAATGTATTTCTTCTTTTCAAATCTCATATCCCTTATGGTTATGTTCATTTGTTTACATTTCTTCCGGAACTTCTTTCCAGCTGTTCTGTGCTTTACTCTAAATTTTCCGTTTCTACTCTTTGAGCCGTAATGCGTAAATCCTAGAAAATCAAATGTTTCAGG
>JBGVRS010000193.1:0-119691 GCA_045128635.1 Lachnospiraceae bacterium | reverse complement strand
ATTAGAAAAGATGCGATTTGTGAAGTTGTTTCTATTGAAGATGAATGGTGTGAAATTGAATCCGGCGAGATCAAAGGTTACATCAGCAGTGAATATCTTTTGACTGGTGAAAAAGCCAATGAAAAAGCAGAAGAATTGATGGCAGAAGGCATTGAGTTAGAAACAGCCATTACAATGATGGAATATCGTTATGGAAAAGGTGTAACAGATATTCAGATGGAAATCTGTGAATATGCTCGTCAGTTTGTAGGGAATCCATACAAATGGGGCGGAACAAGCCTTACAAATGGAGCGGATTGTTCAGGATTTACATTATCTGTTTACGCAAACTACGGAGTATCTTTGCCTCATTCCTCCAAAGCACAGGCAAACTGCGGTACAAGAATTGATTTGTCAGAACTTCAGCCGGGAGACCTTGTGTTCTATGGCGGAAAAAATATTCATCATGTAGCAATGTACATTGGCAATGGACAGGTTGTACATGCACAGAGTACAAATACAGGAATTGTTGTTTCCAGCATGAATTACAATACACCGACCAGAGCGGTAAGAGTTTTAGAGTTAGACTAATGAGAGGAGCGGTAAGCTCCTCTTTTTATGATGAAAATTGTGAAAAAATAATCAAAAAAGTAGTTTACAATCAAAGCGGAACATGCTATTATAATCAAGTATGAATTTTAGCCGATATTCAGGACTTGGACACTCCGACCGGTTCTTAGTATTTGGCGGTTATTAAAGAAAAGGAGGAAATCACGATGATTTCAAAAGAAAAGAAAGCAGCTATCATGGCTGAATATGCTACATGCGCAAACGACACAGGTTCACCAGAAGTTCAGGTTGCTGTATTAACAGCTAGAATTCAGGAACTTACACAGCACATGAAAGAAAACCCAAAGGACTATCACTCAAACAGAGGTCTTCTTAAAATGGTAGGTCAGAGACGTGGTTTATTAGCGTACTTAAAGAAAAAAGATATCAACAGATATCGTTCTTTAATCGAACGTTTAGGACTCAGAAAATAATTTTAAAAAATGGGGGCGGATTTTTTGTCCGCCCCGTTTTTGAGTTTTAACGAAACACTGATGTGTAACAAAAGTAGGAGATCATCCCCGAGACAACTGAAAAGTTGAAAAATCATTTTTCGGTTTTTCAGTCGTTTCGGAATCTTCTACTTAAAATAACAGCAAAGTATTTTAGAAAAGGAGAGTAAAACATGTACAAGAGTTTTACAATGGAACTTGCCGGAAGAACTCTTCGCGTAGACGTGAACAGAGTTGGTAAACAGGCAAACGGCTGTGCTCTTATGCACTACGGTGATACAGTTGTTCTTTCTACAGCAACTGCATCTGACAAGCCAAGAGACGGAATCGATTTCTTCCCTCTCAGTGTAGAATACGAAGAAAAATTATACGCAGTAGGTAAAATCCCAGGAGGATTTAACAAACGTGAAGGTAAAGCATCTGAAAATGCAATCCTTACATCACGTGTTATCGACAGACCAATGCGTCCTTTATTCCCAAAGGATTACAGAAATGATGTTACATTAAACAACATGGTTATGTCTGTTGATCCAGCTTGCCGTCCGGAATTAGTAGCTATGCTTGGTTCTGCGATCGCAACAAGTATTTCTGATATCCCATTCTGCGGACCATGTGCAACAACACAGGTTGGTATGGTAGATGGTGAACTCATCATCAACCCATCTCAGGAACAGTGGAAAAACGGTGATTTAAACCTTACAGTAGCTTCTACAGCTGAAAAAGTAATCATGATTGAAGCTGGTGCTAATGAAATCCCAGAAGCAAAAATGATCGAAGCTATCTATATGGCTCATGAAGTAAACCAGACAATCATCGCATTTATCAATGAAATGGTTGCTGAAGTTGGTAAACCAAAACACGAATACACAAGCTGTGCAATTCCAGAAGAATTATTTGCAGCAATCAAAGAAATCGTTACTCCGGAAGAAATGGAAGTAGCTGTTTTCACAGATGAAAAACAGGTTCGTGAAGAAAATATCCGTCAGATTACAGCAAAACTTGAAGAAGCATTTGCTGAAAACGAAGAATGGTTAGCAGTACTTGGTGAAGCAATTTACCAGTACCAGAAAAAGACTGTTCGTAAGATGATCTTAAAAGATCACAAACGTCCAGACGGTCGTGAAATTACACAGATTCGTCCACTGGCTGCAGAAGTAGATTTAATTCCAAGAGTACACGGTTCTGCAATGTTCACACGTGGACAGACACAGATCTGCAACGTAACAACACTTGCTCCATTATCTGAAAGCCAGAAAATCGACGGCTTAGATGAAAATGAAGTAAGCAAGAGATATATGCACCACTACAACTTCCCAGCATACTCTGTAGGTGAAACAAAACCATCCAGAGGACCGGGACGTCGTGAAATCGGCCACGGTGCATTAGCTGAAAAAGCATTGGTACCAGTTCTTCCATCAGAAGAAGAATTCCCATATGCAATCAGAACAGTATCTGAAACATTTGAATCTAACGGTTCTACATCTATGGCTTCCACATGTGCATCCTGCATGTCCTTAATGGCTGCTGGTGTACCAATCAAAAAAATGGTAGCTGGTATCTCTTGTGGTCTTGTAACAGGAGAAGAAGATGACGATTACGTATTATTAACAGATATCCAGGGTCTCGAAGACTTCTTCGGCGATATGGACTTCAAGGTAACAGGTACAACAGATGGTATCACAGCAATCCAGATGGATATCAAGATCCACGGTTTAACAAGACCGATCGTTGAAGGTGCAATCGCTAGATGTCGTGAAGCAAGACTCTTTATCATGGATACATGTATGAAACCAGCAATCGCTGAACCAAGAGCAACTGTTGGTGAACTTGCTCCAAAGATCATCCAGATTCAGATCGATCCACAGAAGATCGGTGATGTTGTTGGCCAGAGAGGTAAAACAATCAACGCAATCATCGAACAGACTGGTGTTAAGATTGACATCACAGATGATGGCGCAGTATCTGTTTGTGGCGTAGATCAGGCAAATATGGATAGAGCAGTAGAAATGATTAAGATTATTGCTACTGACTTCGAAGAAGGAATGATCTTCAAGGGTAAAGTCGTAAGCATCAAAGAATTCGGTGCATTCGTTGAATTTGCTCCGGGTAAAGAAGGCATGGTTCACATTTCTAAGATTTCTAAAGAAAGAATCAACCGTGTAGAAGATGTTCTGACACTTGGTGATAACGTAACAGTTGTTTGCCTTGGAAAAGATAAGATGGGCAGAATCAGCTTCTCTATGAAAGATGTAAAAGAAAACTAGAGATTATTTCAAAGACTCGTAACGAAAGTTACGGGTCTTTTTTTGTTTGGGCGCTCATATACTTCACAAAGAGGTGAGGACAAGATGTTAAAAGAACAAATACTGGTACTGTTCCGTGAGAAAATCAGACAGGATATTGAAAATAGTAATTTGAATTTTGAAAAAATTCAGGAAATCAGGGTTCGTGTGGGAAAACCATTAATTTTGATAGAGAATGGGAGAGAACACATCGTTGGAACGAAAAGTACCCTTAGAGATATTCTGGATATCGTAGAAACTGCCTGTGGTTATTCCGGATATGCTTTTGAAGAAGAGATAAGTAAAGGTTACATCACCATTCAAGGTGGCCATCGAATTGGTATCGCAGGGCGTGCTGTGATGACAGCACAAGGCGTTCAGACGATAAAACACATTTCTGCATTGAATATCCGTATTGCCCATCCAATCACCGGGTGTGCGGAAAAATGGAGACATTTTTTATATAAAGAAAACAGACCTTGTCATGTGCTTGTTATTTCACCGCCGGGTTTCGGGAAAACAACATTATTAAGAGATGCCGTCAGGATTCTTTCAGATGGAAGTAAAGAAATTGACGGGGTTACGGTTGGAGTGGTAGATGAACGCTCAGAAATCGCAGGAACATACAGGGGTGTGGCAGCTCATAATCTTGGGATGCGCACTGATGTGCTGGATGGCTGTCCAAAGTCTCTGGGAATGGAGATGCTTTTGCGCTCCATGTCTCCGAAAGTACTGGCTGTGGATGAAATTGGAGTTAATGATGTTGGTGCCATAGAGAACGCACTTCGTTGTGGATGTAAAGTGCTCGCAACCCTGCATGGAGATTGCATTCGGGATTTTTTGGAAAAACCAGGCTTTGAATCGTTAGTCCGGGAAAGAGTGTTTGAACGGTACATTTTTTTGGAAATGGGACAAACACCAGGAAATGTAAAAGTTATTTATGGACAGAATTTTGAGGTTCTATGGGGGGAAGATACATGTACATAAAGATTTTTGGAAGCATTTTTTTACTTACTTCTGCGGCTGCCATCGGGTATTTGAAAGCAGATGAACTAAAGGAACGTGTGAAATGTCTGAATGCGCTAAAACGAATGATGATTTTGCTGCAGGGAGAACTAAGGTTTCACAGGGCGACACTTTCAGAAGCCTTCCAAAATGTGTCAGAACGGGCAGAGAAGCCTTTTGATATATTTCTTGGAGAACTTGCAAAAGAATTGGAAAGCAGACATTCTGGAAACTTTTTGACTGTGTGGGATGAAAAGACTGACCAATTGTTGACCAATGAAGGGCTCAAAAAAGAGGATAAGGTTTTGCTGGAACAGCTGGGAAACAGTCTTGGTTATCTTGACCTTACGATGCAGACGGAAACCTTAAATCTGGCAATTCTTCAGACAGACGATGCGATCATTAATGCCAAGGAGCAACTGGAGATAAAGGGGAAACTTTATCAGGCCATGGGAGTGACAGCAGGGGCGTTTTTGACCTTATTAATTATTTGAGGATAGAAATATGAGTATTGGGATTTTGTTTAAGATTGCAGCGGTGGGGATTTTGGTTTCCATTCTCTGCCAGCTGCTGAAAAACAGCGGAAGGGATGATCTGGGGCATTTTGTGAGTCTGGCGGGACTTTTGGTAGTGCTGTTCTGGGTGCTGCCTTATGTGCTGGAACTGTTTGAAACAATGCAGAGCCTTTTTGAATTATAGATGGGAGGTTTCTATGATTAAGATTGTGGCAATTGGTGTGACAGCAGCAATTTTAGCGGCATGGATAAAAACGGTAAAGCCGGAATACGCACTTTGGGTAACGCTTGCAGCAGGAGTTTTTTTGGGCCTGTCTGCAATTTTAAAGCTGGAGACAATTGTGGCAGAGCTTCATTTTCTGCAGGGATATTTTTCTGCATATGGCTCCTATTTTAAACTTTTGATAAAGATTGTTGGAATTACATATCTGGCGGAATTTTCAGCAGATTTGTGTAAAGATGCAGGAGCCAATACGTTAGCATCCCAGATAGAACTGTTTGGAAAACTAAGTATTTTGGTGCTTTGCATGCCGATCATGACTTCGCTTTTAGAGATCATTGATTACTTCTTAGGAGGATGAACATGGGGGCAGAACTGGATTTTAAGGAAATAGAAAGTGTTCTTAGGCAGATCGTCGGAAAAAATGTTGGATTTGAAGCGATGGTAAATGAGGCAATGTCCGGAGGCAATTTGTTTTCTCTGGGAAAATGGATTGAGATTTTGAAAAACGTGATTTCTGAACAATTGCAGATACATGGCCAGACCATCGGTTATCTGATGATTCTGATCATTTCAGCGGCAATGCTTTCAACGATTGCAAAAGCATTTAGAAACAGACAAATTTCGGATATGGGATTTTATATGATTTTTTTGCTTTTGTTCCTGATTATGATGAAATCTTTTGGTGTTTGCTATGAGGTGGCGGAATCGGTAATCAGAGATTTGATTGATTTTATGAAAGTTTTGATGCCAACTTATCTGATGGCAGCGGCAGTGAGTGCTTATCGGACAAGCGCAGTTATTTATTATGAAGGATTTCTTGTTCTGATCTATTATTTGCAGAGAATTGTATCTTCTCTGATTTTACCCGCGATTCGATGTTATGTTTTATTTTCTATGCTGGGACATCTTGGAAAGGAAGAAATTTTTTTAAAAGGCAGAGAAGGTTTAAAGAAATTGATATTGTGGGGGTTAAAGGCCATGATTGGTGTCAGTGCAGGGATGCAGATGATACAGGGAATGATCTCTCCTGCCATTGATGAAATGAAACAGACGGTGTTTAGCAAAGGCGTATCAAGCCTTGGAAACATTGGAAATGTGGCACAGAATGTAACCGATGTCATATTGGGCTCCGGTGCATTATTAAAGAATGGAATTGGTGCTGTGGCAGCAGTGGTGATTGTTTCTGTATGCCTGGTGCCGGTGGTGGAAGTGGCATGTTATGCATTGTTTTATCAGGTACTTGCGGCTGTGACAGAACCAATTTCAGACAAGCGTTTGACAGGAGTAATAACACAGGCGGGGGAAGGAATCGGACTTCTTGTAAAAGTGTTATTTACGGTTTGCGCCATGTTTTTGCTGACAATTGCGATTGTTTGTGTGACAACAGGAGGAATTGGATGAATGATTGGATAAAAACTCTGGTTGGTTATTTGCTGATTATAAGCGTGGTAACACAAATGATGCCAAACCGGAAATATGAGCAGTATGTAAAGCTGTTTACAGGTTTTTTGCTGATCATACTTATTCTTCAACCGGTATTAAAAATTGAGTCTGCCAATGCATTTTTAGAAGGGAAGATTCATGAGTTTGTGCAGGAACAGGAAGAACTGGAAACGCAAATTGGTGTTCAAAGCGAAGTTTTTCAAAAAAAGAGTGAAGAACTGCAGCAGGAAAACCGGGAACAGATTGTGATTGAGGAAATTCAAAAAGTTCATGTGGAGGTGAGTCCGGATGGTTAAAAAAATAAAGAAAGAGCAGTTACTGATTGGGGCATTGATTGGAATTTTATTGCTTGTCATTGCAATCCCTGTGCCAAAAACAGAAAAAAATGAACAAACGGAGATGTTGGAGGAAGAAGTATCGGAGAGAGAATACTCTCTGGAAGTGGAATTGAAAGAAATATTGCAGAAAATTTCCGGTGTGGGGAGGACGGAAGTATTTATTACTTATGAGGATGAAGGAAAGATTATCGTGGAAAAAGACGAATCTGTTTCAGAAGAACTGATTGAGGAAGCAGACAGTAGCGGAGGAACGAGAACAACGACTTCTGCAAGGAATGAAAAAGCTACCGTTTATGGAAACGCAGAGGAACCCTATGTGATACAGGAACTTTCTCCTACGATTAAAGGGATTTTGGTTGTTGCAGAAGGCGGCGGTAACATGACGGTAAAAAAGCAAATCCAGGAAACAATCGAAGCATTATTCGGACTTGATTCTCATAAAATTAGTATAATGAAAATGGAGGTTACCCAGTGAAAACAAGTTTTAAGAAAAATCAATTAATTATCACAGCACTTGCGGTTATGATTGCCATTGCCGGATATTTAAAATATTCTGACAGTATGATTGATGCGAATCAGCTGACCGAAACAAGTACTGCAAGTGAGGATGTCATTGCTCAGGAGGAAATTGAAATGGATATTTCAGCAGAGGACATCTACGCTTCTACAGGGATTACAGAAGAAATTACAGAGTTAGAAACCGTGGCTGATGAACAGCCGGGAGAGGCAGTGCTAACAAGTTCTGAAACAGTTTCTTATTCTTTTGCATCTGAAGCGAAATTGAGTCGTGACCAGACCAGAGCAAAAAATACAGAATCCTTATTGGAGATTATTAACAGTGATGTGGTTTCTGAAGCACAGAAACAGGGTGCTATCGAGCAAATGTTGGAGTTGACTGACATTTCTGAAAGAGAAACCGGTGCAGAAACACTTCTTTCGGCAAAAGGATTTGAGAATGTGGTAGTAAGCATTTCTGATTCTAAAGTAGATGTTGTAATTAATCAGTCAGAAATCAGCGATGCACAGAGAGCCCAGATTGAAGATGTCATTACGAGAAAAACGGGAGTTCCGCCGGAAAATATTGTAATTACTCCGATGGTGACAGTAGAATAGAATGAAAAAAAGCACTTCGTATAAACGAGGTGCTTTTTCTCTGAATACTTTTAGGATAAATGAAATTGTGAATAAAACGCTATTTTATAATCTGTTAATTTATGTGAAGCGGGAACAACGATCACAAAAACCGTTGCTCCCAGAGGAAGAACTTATTCTTGCTTATGTATACATAATATAGTAAACTAACATTGAAGTAAAACTCATTATTTTCATGTTATACATGAAAATAATTCAACTAAAAAGGAGAAAAGAAATGACTCTATTTACATATGAAATTTTTGAAGCAGTTGTACAGGAGAAAAGCTTTCAAAAAGCATCGGTTCTTTTGAATATGACACCGTCTGCAGTCAGCCATGCGATTTCCAATATGGAAAAAGAAGTGGGTTTTTCTTTATTTGTTCGTGGAAAACAGGAAACGACGCTGACGACACACGGAGAACTGCTGCTTCCGTATGTGCGTGCGGTTCTGCAAAGCGAAGAGAGTCTGAAAGAAACCATTGCAGGTTTTCGCGGTTTGGAAAAGGGAACGGTAAAGCTGGGCGGATTTAACAGCGTCTGCAGTATGTGGATTCCTAAGATTGTAAAAAGATTTCAGGAACATTTTCCGAATATCCGAATTGAAATTTATCAGGGAACTTATGCCGATTTGGTAGAGTGGCTAAGAAACGGTACCATTGATCTTTGCATTATGTCTGCAGTGGATTCAGAAGGGTTTGATTATACGCCGCTGTATCATGACAGATTGCTGTGTGTTGTACCGAAAGGTTTTCAGACAAAAAATCCAAAGTATATCACATTTGAGGAAATGAAGGCTCAGCGTTTTGTAACACAGTGGGCAAGCTGTGATGGGGATGCCCAGAGAGTCTTAAAGGATCATGGGTTGGAACCGTCTACTTATTGCCATGTAGTAGATGATATGTCTACAATTGCCATGATAGAAGCCGGAATGGGGATTTGTATTCTGCCGGAACTTTTGATCAGCAAAGGGGGTGGCGTTGACTGGTACCCGATGGAAGAGGATTGTTACCGTGAAATCGGACTTGCAGTCAACAGTTTCCGAACAGTTTCTCCGGCAGTTAAAAAAATGATGGAAATGATCAAAGCATTTGTAGATGAAATATAATGATTATCCAGATATGGTGTTCTTTACATTTCTAATCGGATGCAATATACTAGATGTATGTGATTATAAGGATGGATAACGATACATATGAATAAAAGAATCCTGTGTTTTGTGCTAGCTATGATGCTGGTGCTTGGATGTGGTCTGAATACGGTGGCAACTTCCAGCAGTGAAGTTCAAAAACAGCAGACGGAAACAAAAAATAAATTAAATCAGATAAATAAAGATATCAATGCGATAGAATCAAAGAAGAATCAGGTGCGTGCACAGCTTAGCAGTTTAAATGATGAGCTTGTGGATACTCTTCTTACGCTGGAAGTTCTTGAGGCAGATTTGAAGAAAAAACAGGAAGAAATCGATGAAGCGCAAAAAGAGTACGAAAAATTTAAACAGTTAGAAGAACAGCAATATGATGCCATGAAATTACGTATTCAGTATATGTATGAAAAAGGTGCTGTAGACTATATTGCAATGTTGCTGGAAGCGGAAAGTATTTCTGATTTGTTAAATAAGGCGGATTTTGTTCAGGAAGTTTCTGATTATGATGATGATAAGCTGACAGAATATGAGGAAACAAAAGAAAAGGTGGCAGAAACCAAAGTTGTCTTGGAAGAAGAGCAGGCAGAATTACAGGAAGTAGAGGAAGCGCAGAAGATTTATAAAAAAGAACTGGACAATAAGATTGCTTCAGCGAAAAGCAAAGTGGCAAATTTTGAGACAGAGTTAGCAAATGCGCAGAAAAAAGCGAAAGAGTACCAGGCAACCATTGCGAAACAGAATACACTGATTGCACAATTGGAAGAGGAGGAACGTAAAGCAGCAGAAGCTTTGGCGGAAGCGAATAAAAATGCTGATTCTTCAGATGATGAAAATAATGGAACAGAATCATCTTCGGGAAACAGTTCCAGCTCAGGAGCCGGATCGGTTTCGGGAAGTGGGTTAGGAGCTTCGATTGCAAACTATGCATTGAAGTTTGTTGGAAATCCTTATGTTTATGGCGGCACCAGCCTTACAAACGGTGCGGATTGCTCCGGATTTACAATGTCTGTACATAAACATTTTGGTATTTCGATTCCAAGAAATTCAACGGCGCAGTCTCGAGGTGGAAAGAGCGTGTCTATTAGTGCGGTGCAGCCTGGAGATATTATTTATTATGGTGATCATGTTGGGATTTACATTGGTGGAGGACAGATTGTTCATGCCAGTACAGCAAAGACCGGCATTAAGATCAGCCATTATATGTATCGAACCCCAATTCGTGTGAGTAGATATTGGTAAAACATGGCGTGTTGCAATTATGCAGCACGCCTCTTTTTATCCTAAAGAAACATCTAAAATCATCATAAGCAGAAAACCGATAATGACACCTAGAGTACCGGCTGTTGATCGCTCGCCCATATGTGCTTCAGGAATTAATTCTTCTACTACAACATAGATCATTGCTCCGGCTGCAAAAGAAAGGAGCCAGGGCATACTGGCTTGTGCCTGTTTTGCAATGAGAACGGCTAAAAGTCCAAAAAGCGGTTCCACAATCCCTGTAGCACTTCCAAGAAGAAAAGATTTCAGCCTGGAAGCTCCGGTTTTTCTTAAGGGAAGTGAAATGGCAGCTCCTTCAGGAAAGTTTTGGATACCGATGCCAAGTGCTAAAGGCCATGAGAGTCCCACGGCCATCCCTTCCGGGATGTTGTGCAGTGTAATTGCCAGAAAGAGTAGGAGAGAAGAATGTTCCAGTTTGTCGTCGACAAAGTGTGGAATCAGCCTTTCTAATGACAGAAGAAAAAGTGCACCAAATAAAAAACCAACAGATGCAGGAAGCCAGCCAATCATTCCCAGAGCTTTTGACTGCGCTATGGCGGGAATTAACAGAGACCAGACAGAGGCTGCGATCATAACTCCGGAAGCAAAGCCTAAAAAGAGTTTTTGTATTTTATCGGGAATTTCTTTTTTGAAGAAAAAAACAACGGAAGAACCGGCTGCGGTCATAAGAAATGTAAAACCTGTACCGAGCAGTGCGCCAAGCAGAGAAACTGACAATGATGTTCCCTCACTTTTTGAAGTTATCATATTGTATGTCAGGTTTTAAGAATGGTGATAGATTAAAAATAAAAAACGAAAGGCCCCCTGGGAAACAGGGGGCTTTTTTGGGGGAAGGATAATGCTCCTTCCAATATTAAGGGAAAGATACTGGCAAAAATAATTACTGTACGATGTTCTCCAGTGGCAGTCCGTGTTCAAATGCATAGGCATTTTCAAGTGTTGTAATTGCGATGGACTGCAATGCTTCTCTTGTAAAGAATGCCTGATGAGAAGTGATCATCACATTCGGGAATGCGAGAAGTCTTGGAACTGTTTCGTTGGCGATGATATCAGAAGAGTAATCTTCAAATACAAGATCATCTTCATTTTCATAAACATCCAGACCAACTGCGGCAAATTTCTTTGCGCGGAGCGCATCGATCAAATCTTCTGTATCAATTAAACCACCGCGGGAAGTGTTTACCAATGTAACGGTGTCTTTCATCTTCGCGATGCTTTCTTTATTAATCATATGATAGGTTTCCGGAAATAATGGGCAATGCAGAGAAATTAAATCTGATTTTTCCCAGATTTCGTCTAAGGAAACATAAGTTACAAAATCCTTTAAAGCAGGATTTTCATATTTGTCATAAGCAATGACTCTCATGCCAAAACCGCGGCAGATGTTTGCAAATGCAGCGCCAATCTTACCGGTTCCGACAATGCCGGCAACGCCGTTATAGAAGTTTCTTCCTAAAAGTCCGCTTAATGAAAAGTCGTTGTTACGAACCTTTCCATATGCACGGTGAATGCGTCGATTGGTTGTCAGAGCAAGCGCCATGGCGTGTTCTGCAACAGCTTCAGGAGAGTATCCCGGAACTCGTAAAACCGTCATGCCAAACTCTTTGGCTGCACTCAGGTCAACATTGTTATATCCTGCACAGCGAAGAAGAATCAGCTTGACTCCAAGTTCATGAAGAACTGTTAAGACCGGACGACTAAAATCAGAGTTTACAAATCCGCAGACAGCATCATGATCTTTTGCAAGGACTGCGGTATCTTCGTTGATATTTGCTTCGATGAAATGAATGTCGATTCCGTAGGAACCATCTCCGCTGTCTTCCGTGAGAGCACCGAACCAAATTTTGTCATAATCTTTTGTACCGAAAAAAGCAATTTTCATAAAATCATTCCTCCTTCGAAAACTATGGCATAGAAAATGTATTCTCTTTCGACAAAAATTTATCAGAAATCTTAGCACAATGCAAGACTTTTTTCTCAAAAAAATGCGATTTGTTGAAAATGTGAAAAAAGTAGAGAAAAAAGTATTAAAGATGTGATATATTATAAATGAGGTGAAAAATATGCGAAAAATGGACTTTCGAATGGAACGTCCGGGGCTTGTAAAACCTGGTGATCATGTGGATTTAAAAGAGGATGTTGCCAATACTATGGCCGGAATCATGTATTATTATACGATTCGGGAAGCAATTGCAATGTCAAATAATACAAAACAGCGGTTAAAAAGTCTGGAAGGTATCGTTACAGATGTAATTGAAGAAGAAGGTATTTTCACGGTATGGGTCGAAATACCAGAATAATAATGACAGAAGAGGAAATCTTATGGAGAAAATGGACGGAAAAATTCGCAGAAATAAAATTATTGAAATTTTACAGAATGAGACGGAACCGGTCTCAGGAAGTGCCCTGGCAAAGTTGACCGGTGTCAGCCGTCAGGTCGTTGTACAGGATATTACACTGCTTCGTACCGCTTACCCGATTCTGGCAACTGCAAAGGGATATTTGTTATATCCGGCGACGGAAAAGAAGTGCCGTCGTACGTACTGCGTGAAACATACGATTGAAGAAACAAGAGATGAATTGAATGCGATTGTGGATCTTGGAGGAAAAGTATTAGATGTCATGGTTGAACATGATATTTATGGAGAAATCAGAGCGGATCTGATGCTGTCACGCAGAAAAGAGGTAGAAGAATTTTGCAATCAGCTTGATAAAAGCAAGTCAGGACCGCTAAATATTATCGGATGTGGAGTGCATTACCACACAGTGGAAGCTGAGAACGAGACGATTTTGGATGAAATAGCAAAATCTTTAGATTTGTATTCAATTTAGTACAAGATATTGAGTTTCAGGCATTGATTTTTAGTCTGTAGTTAGGGTATTATAACATCAGAGAGGCAAGAAAATTTATATAATTTTACGAAAAGGAGAGTATACATCAATGGGAAGAAATTATCCGGGTTGGGAAGGCTTTCATAAAGCTACTTGGGCCAACGAAATTAACGTAAGAAGTTTCATCAGACACAACTACACTCCATATGACGGAGATGATAGTTTCCTTGCAGGTCCTACACAGGATACATTAGATCTGTGGGATCAGGTTATGGACTTAACAAGACAGGAAAGAGAAGCAGGCGGAGTTCTTGATATGGACACCAAGATTATCTCCACAATCACATCTCATGGTCCTGGATATTTAAATAAAGACAAAGAAAAAATCGTAGGTTTCCAGACTGACAAACCTTTCAAACGTGCACTTATGCCATATGGTGGTATCAGAATGGCAGAAAAAGCATGTGCTGATAACGGTTACACTGTAGATCCTCAGATCAGCGAATTTTTCACAGTTCACAGAAAAACACACAATGCAGGTGTATTTGATGCTTACACACCAGAAATGAGAGCATGCCGTTCAAGCCATATCATCACAGGTCTTCCAGATGCTTATGGACGTGGACGTATCATCGGTGACTACAGACGAGTTGCACTTTATGGTGTAGACCGCCTGATCGAAGATAAAGAAGAACAGAAGAGAACAACACGTTCTGCTATGTACTCTGACGTAATCCGTGACCGTGAAGAATTATCTGAACAGATCCGTGCATTACATCAGTTAAAACAGATGGCAGCAAGCTATGGCTATGATATCTCTCAGCCAGCTACAAACGTTCAGGAAGCTATCCAGTGGTTATACTTTGGATACCTTGCAGCTGTTAAGGAACAGAACGGTGCTGCAATGTCCTTAGGACGTACATCTACATTCCTTGATATCTATGCTGAAAGAGACTTAAAGAAAGGCTTATTTACAGAAGAACAGATTCAGGAAATGGTTGACCATTTCGTTATGAAACTGCGTCTTATTAAATTTGCTCGTACACCGGAATACAATGCATTATTCTCCGGTGACCCACAGTGGGTAACAGAATCTATCGGTGGTGTTGGTATTGACGGACGTCACATGGTTACAAAGATGTCTTACCGTTACCTTCATACATTACAGAACTTAGGTGCAGCTCCAGAACCAAACTTAACAGTTCTCTGGTCTGTACAGTTACCAGACAACTTCAAACAGTTCTGTGCTAAGACATCTATTGAAAGTTCTTCTGTACAGTACGAAAACGATGACCTTATGAGATTCACACACGGTGATGACTATGCAATCGCTTGCTGTGTATCTTCCATGAGAGTTGGTAAAGAAATGCAGTTCTTCGGCGCTAGAGCAAACCTTGCAAAATGTTTACTTTACGCTATCAACGGTGGTGTGGATGAAGTTTCTAAGAAACAGGTTGGTCCTGAATTTACACCAATTACTTCTGAATACTTAGATTATGATGAAGTAATGAGAAAATACGATGCAATGATGGAATGGTTAGCAGAAGTTTATGTAAATACACTGAACGTTATCCACTACATGCATGATAAATATTGTTATGAAAAGATTCAGATGGCTCTTCATGACAAGAATGTTACAAGATGGTTCGCAACTGGTATTGCAGGTCTTTCCGTAGTAGCTGACTCCTTATCAGCAATCAAATACGCGAAAGTTAAAACTATCCGTGATGAAAACGGTATCGTTGTTGATTACGAAACAGAAGGTGACTTCCCTAAATTCGGTAACGATGATGACCGTGTAGACGAAATCGCTCGTGATATCGTTCATATCTTCATGGAACATATCAGAAAGATCCACACATACAGAGGAGGAATCCCAACAACTTCTATCCTTACAATTACTTCCAACGTAGTTTACGGTAAAGCTACAGGTTCTACACCAGACGGACGTAAGAAGGGTGAAGCATTTGCTCCAGGAGCAAACCCAATGCACAGAAGAGATACTCACGGTGCGGTTGCATCTTTAGCATCTGTTGCTAAAATGCCATTTATCGATGCACAGGATGGTATTTCCAATACATTCTCTATCATTCCAGGTGCACTTGGAAAAGATGACAGAGTATTCGCAGGCGATATCGATGTTGATTTAGACTGCAGCAACGGTGCTTGCGCATCACCAACACTGTTTGAGGGATTAGACGCAGAATAAATTATTGAACTTAGAGGAGGACAAAACTATGGCAGCAACACAGAGCCAGATCGATAACCTGGTTGCTCTTCTCGATGGATATGTAGAAAAGGGCGGCCATCACTTAAACGTAAACGTATTTACAAAAGAAACTCTTCTGGATGCACAGGCACATCCGGAAAGATATCCACAGCTTACAGTACGTGTAAGTGGATATGCTGTTAACTTCGTAAAACTGACAAAAGAACAGCAGGACGAAGTTATTTCAAGAACATTCCACGATTCTATTTAATAGAATGGTAAAGGGTTATATTCATTCGCAGGAAAGCTTTGGGACCGTTGATGGTCCGGGCCTGCGTTATGTCGTATTTTTTCAAGGCTGTCCGATGAGATGTCAGTATTGTCACAATCCGGATACCTGGGAAGTGAAAAAAGGCACAGAAGTAACCGTAGATGAAATAATGATGAATTACAATAAGAACCGCTCTTTTTATAAAAAGGGCGGTCTTACTGTAACTGGGGGAGAACCGCTTCTTCAGATCGACTTTCTTCTGGAACTTTTTAAGGAAGCAAAACGACAGAAAATTCATACCTGTATTGACACTTCCGGCATCACTTACCGCCCGGGAAATACTGCTTATAATGAAAAGCTTGATGAATTGATGAAATATACCAATCTTGTCATGCTTGATATTAAGCATATTGATCCGATCAAGCACAAAAAACTGACTGCTCAGGAAAATAAAGGAATCTTAGCTTTTACCAAATATCTGGAAGAGAAAAACGTTCCTTTATGGATTCGTCACGTTGTTGTGCCTGGCATCAGCGATGATCCGGATGACCTTCGAAATTTAGGAAGATTTATTGGTTCTTTAAAAAATTTAAAGGCACTTGATGTGCTTCCATATCATACCATGGGTGTAAACAAGTACAAAGAACTTGGCATGGAGTACCCATTGGAAGGAATAGAAGCGTTACCAAAGGAAAAAGCAACGGAAGCCAAACATTATATTTTAGAAGGCGTTCGTGAGACTCGTTACAAGTAAAAAGGGGATTTACCATGTACGATTCAGTAAACAAGGTATTTGACATTGGACTGGGGGTCATTCATAAAATCAGAGAAACACAGTGCGAAAAACTGGATGCAGCAGGAAGACTGATTGCAAAAACACACATGGATGGACATAAGTTCTTCGTAACAGGAAGTGGACATTCTCACACAGTTGCAGAAGAATTTTATGGGAGAGCAGGTGGTCTGGCATTTCCGGTGCCAATCATGACAACAGAGCTTACTTTGGAGGAACATCCGACAAAGAGTTCTTATATCGAAAGACTTCCTGGTTATGCGCCGATTTTAGCAGAACTTTATGGAGTCAGTGAAGGTGATGTGGTTTTGATCACATCCAATTCCGGAAGAAATGCTTATCCGGTAGAAATGGCGCTGACTGCAAAGGAACGTGGAGCAAAAGTTATTGCGATCACAAGCATTGACCATTCTTCAAAAACATCTTCCAGACATGCCAGCGGTAAGAAACTGATGGATCTTGCGGATATTGTGATTGATAACTGTGGTGTAGAAGGTGACAGTTCTCTGAAAATGGAAGGCATGAGAGCATCCATTGCACCAACCTCATCTATGGCAAATGCATTTATCGTACAGTCCATCGTAGCAGCATGCTGCGATGAAATGCTGAAAAACGGCCAGGAACCGCCGGTGTTTATCAGTTTGAATTCTGATGGCAATGAGACGGTGAACGACGAGCTTTTCGCAAAATATACGAGACAATACAAATAGTTTATGTGTACAACTGACACTGGGAAACTGGTGTCAGTTTTTTGTATCATTTTTTCAAATATCACGCTGCGACAACAGGTATTGCCTCACTTCGCAGGGTCACTTCTCCTCAACTTCCTCTAAGAAACATTAGCCGCTCACACCAATGGATGTTTCGCGGAATGTTTCTAAGAGGCGATTTTCGGACGCGTTCCCTTAACGCTGCGTGATGCAATATCTGTTGCCACAGCTGTTACTCGACAATACGCCACAAAACATTCGCATCTCGAGTGACAGCTGACACATCAACTATCTTAGCGAAGCATTCGGCCAAAGGAGCCTGAAAATCCAGCCCTTAGAACTACTCCGCGAAACAGGCTCTCCTGTGAGTGGTAAGTAGTTCTTAGGGATTAGTTGAAGGGGACGACGCCTGCGTAGCTAAGGTAGTTGGTGTGTGGGCGTCCCTTGAGAGGCAATACCTGATGCTGTGGCGTGGTGTTTGGGGAATGTTGCAAAATGTGGGATTGTGTTGTGTTTTGTGGGGTTGTGTGATGGTTTTGCCAAAGAATTGGTGAAAAGTTGAAAATTGCAATAGCAAATCGGACATTTTCTTAAAAACGTGATATTGCACAATAAATGCACATGAAGCCATGGGTATATTTTGTGCAAAATGCATAAAAATGAGCATATTTAATAGACTGGCTTATATTATATAGGTCAGTCTATTGATTTTCTTTATTATTATAGTACCATTCCGACACCCCCTAGCCCCCTTGCCCGAACTCCCAAGGGGGAACATGAGGGCTTTTTATGTAATGCATAAATTTTCCGAACGTTCGGAAAGCTGTTCCAAATACTGAATACTGGATAAACCGTTAAACAACTTTCTTGGGTAGTTGTTTATCCAATCTTGTATGAATGATACTTTGTCTTTGTATTCAGATATGTCCGAGCCTTTTGGAATCCAACGCCTGATAAGTTTATTTGCGTTCTCGTTACTGCCACGTTCGCATGATGCAAACGGATGGCAATAATATAAAGCAGTGCGGTTTATGTCGGGGTTGCCAATACTTCTTTCCGTGCCTTTGCCGTCAAGGAACTCCACACCGTTATCACATGTAATTGTTTTGTATCTGCGGATAAATGCAGGCAGACCGATTTTTTGTTCTATACTATCTAAAACGTTGACTACTTCAAACTGGGTGCGGTTCTTCATATAATAGATTTCTTCAAAGCGTGTCGCGCGTTCAGTAAGAACGAGCAAACACGCTGTCGATTTTCCTTTACCGCTATAAACGGTATCCATTTCCCAGTGACCTACTTCGTCACGTTTGTTTATGCGTTTCGGACGTTCCTCAATAGAGCGACCTTTTACATTCTTCAAAGCAACTTTTTTACGTTCCTTTTCTTGTTTCCGCGAAACCTTATAAGGCAAGTCGGATGATTCCATATGCAGAAAAAGCCCCGAATGTATGTATCTGTATAATGTCCTATGACACACCGTAGTCTTGATTTCCGTATTCTTTATAGCCTGCAACGTTGCAACTGGACTGTATTTTTCTTCTTTCATTTTCTGCTCACAAAATCTTACAAACTCCATATCATTTCCAACTTTCAAATATCTGCCTTTTTCATGCTTCTTTAAATCGTAATCCCTCTGCGCATAATCTGCTAAATAAACGTCCTTTTCGATTAACTCGCTGTTTCTCTGCCGAACTGTTCCACGCTTAATTTCTGCATATATCGTGCTTCTGCTTCGGTTCAGTTCTTTTGCAATCTCGCAAACATTTCTACCACACTTCAACATTGTTTCAATCGCATATCTTTCGCGTTCGGTGATGTGCTTAAACTGTCTGCGCTTTACGGCTGTTTTCTGCATGTTCTTACCTCGCTTTCCTTTCCACATCTTATTTGTTTACATGCGTTTACAATTTCAGCGTGCCACGGTCATTCGTTTGCATTGCAAGGCTACAAAAACTTTTTAAAAAAATTTAGACCATTCTTTCCATACTTCCATTGCTGATCTAAATTTTTTGAAAAACTTTTTTCGACCCCTTAAAGGGGCAACCTTGTCAATGCACTTCTGCCGTGGCTGTACTCTGAATTGTAAATCGCACATTGAAAACAAAATAAAGATTCAAAGAAAGGATTTAAACGAAATGAACAAAGCAGAAAAAAGACTTCATGAAGCACAGACAACAGCACAAATCTACACTTACACTCAAAACCAAATCGATTGGGAAAAAGACCGATTGAAATGGGAAAGAGAATCTAAAGCAAATTTTCTAAAAGACAATCCAGAAGAAGATGTCGAATTCTACGATAATGAAATCGAAAAACATATCGTTGCAATCGAAAAACTGGAAAAAATCGCAGAACTTTTACTCAAACAGATGTAGCGCAGAGGGGAGCACCGACTCCCCTAGAAAGGAATCGAAAAATGAAAGTACACGAAATGAGCAGAAACGCATACATAATTGACAATTTTGAAACAGAAGAAGTGATTCTTCAATCCTATAACAGCAAAGTTGCAGTATACGATAAAGAATGCGACATCGTTACACTTGGACGTCATTGGGACTATTCAGTAACCACATTAAAGCATGTTTACCGCTTCTTGGAAGAATACATCCCGACAGTTATGGATAAGCTTGCAACGTCAAAAACGAAAAAGCGAAGTATAGAAACGCTAATTGCACAAGGTGCAGTTTTCTACAATCCCGAAATGGTATAAAAAAGAGTGCCGGACTATTAAGTCTGGCACTCTCTGTGTGCTATATTTTTTTGCTTCTCCTGCGCACGCGCGGGCGTGTTTCCTGCGGAAGAAAGGTAATTATCGGGATACCCCTATCCCCTAAGTAGGGGAACAGAATTTGTTACACCTCTATGTACCATACATCATAATTACATTGCGGTATATGGCTTTTTTTAAGATACTTGATATTCTCAGATAAATGCGTTACAAACTCCATATGGTCATTTACATAGTATTCAACAGCGCAATCATCTGGACGAATAGTATTGTGGGAACACCAGTATCGTTTTTTGCCCTTTAAAAGTCCGTCAGAATCCTTTGTAATATATTTGGATATGTAATTAGCTACCTTGCCCGAATGTTCAACTTCTGTTGCGGTATTCCAACCATATCTCCATGCAGGCATGTTATAAATGATATGCCCCTTTTTATCCAGTTTGCCACTTACTCTAAGTTGCAGACCCTTGCACCCTGCCATGAGTCCATGTAAATGATAACGCTCACCATCCCTATGCAATTCTGGAACGAGAACATATTTTAAATCGGGGCACACACGCTCCCTAAGATTATTCATCCATTTCCCTGCTTTAAGACATACTTCCTCGTAATTGGAACTGTCTACTAATCGGGGATTAAATGTAAAAGTGATGAAGTAATCCCAAAGATTGGCACGGCATATACCAATAAGTTGCTGTTTACTGCGATTAAGGGAAACTTCTAAAGCACGTTCTTTTAGATTCTGCTTCTTTAAGTTTTCATCAATATCATCCCTTATAGAATATAATATGCTACCATCAAAAGGACTTTCTATCGGCAAACCGAGTGATTTATATTCTTGCAAACGCTGATGGGATTCCTCGTTACGATATTTGGGTCTATCGAGTAAATCTCCATATTGCTCCATAATCTGCTTTTTTCGTTCTTTTTCTTCCTCAGTAAGCCTATATATGGGCTTACTGTAAATACGATACTGCGTACCGTGCGGATAATAAAAAGCTTTCACATTATATGATTCCATCTAAACTCCAATTTTCCGAACGTTCGGAAGTCATTATGAGATTTTTCGTTTTGAGTGAAATGTGTTGCTATTGTCGAGTAGGGGCTAGTCCTGCTCATTTTCAACACATTTTTTATAATAACAATTTACACATAATCTGCGTAATCTTTCCTCGAAGCTATCAGAAAGTTCTTGTTCTTTCAAATGATATTTTCTATTAAAATAAATAAAAAGAACAAGCGCACCAATGGCAAAACCATTTAAAAATATACATAAAGAAAAAATAAATCCTAACATAATAATACCTCACATTTTTTCTTTAATTATCTTACATTAATTCATGTTCGTCAATATCGGGGTGGGGGCTACCCCATAAAGGGGCAACCCCCGACCCCTTAACCGATGCCTTTCTTTCTCAGCTTCTTCAACTTTCCGCTTGGATTCTTGACCGCAAGTTCGTTGACTTGAGCGTCTAAGCCTTTACGAACGATTGCTTCTTCATTGCTGATAAAGTCCTGCGCAGAGGTCTTGGTAATCATTTGCGACGTGTCATAGCTGTTGTAATCAATATCACGGACAAACCACCAGTTATGACCGATACGCTTGATAAGCTGAGTATTCATTGCGTTTTCGTATTCCCATGCATCAAATTTCTGTACATGCTGAAATCTCCATATCTTATTACAATCATATACATTTGTTGTGATGCTTCTCCAAATCTTGTCCACCATGAAAAAACGCTGTGCGGTACACATGATATAAATGTGTCGTTTTCTCTGCTGACAGAGCATGGAAACAAGTTCCAATGGGAATGAAGCATAATTGCGGTGAGAGAGTACACTTGAAATTTCATCAATGAGGACAACGCAACCCTGCTTGCCGTCTGGAAGTTCTTCACCTAAATCTACTAACTGTTGAAAGTTGATAAGCGGTGTATATGGGATGCCCATAAGGTCATAATTACTGATGAACATAAGGCTATCACCAAACCGGGAATACAAAAGTCTTGCTTTATGTGTCATGGAAAGAGTTTTTCCATGACCGAACATTCCCACAAACATGTCAATCCCATATTCGCAGAAGTTCTTCCATTTGCGTTCCTTGAAGTAATCATACACATCCTTTGCCGAATAAAAAGCTACATTATGTAAGTTAAAGACAAAGCATCTGAAAAACTTAAAGCAAAACGCTATATAAACAAGTATCATAATACCAATGCTTGTCATTATTTAATCCCCCTTGCAATGTTTCTAACAGCATAAAAGATACCGTCGATAACGAACAGAACAAGTTCCATTCCAAAGATACAAGTTACGAACCATGTGAAAAGTTCGGGGAATGTGTAAAGGTCAATAAGACCCACACCAACAAGTTCTAATAATTCATTTACTAAATATTCCATACGTTTTCCTTTCTTTCCGAACGTTCGGAAGATTATAACTTACCAAACCAATGCGAACCCTTAAAGATTGAATGAATGAACTTAGCAAACAGAAGTAGGAAGATGCAGAGCAGAAGCCCCTCGCTTACCGTATATTCTTCAAAAGATGTGTTAAAGAGAGTGCGAGGAACTTCTACCACTTCCTCTGTTTCCTCTGCCTGCTGTTCCAGTTCTTCTGCCTGCGGTTCATTTGTCAGAACTGCGGTTACAATCTGTTCCAATTCTTCCTGCGTAAATGTTCTTCCAGTTTCTTCTTCAACAGTATCGGACGGAACATCTGAACCAGTTTCCTCACTCTGTTCGGGCACTGGATCAGACGATACGTCCTCTACATTGGCAGACCCGTCAGAGTTCGTATCAGATATAGAAGTATCTGCACCCTCTGTGGGAGTTTCTTCAAGAACTTCTTCGTTTTCCAGAACATCCTGCGTAATATTTTCATTTTCCATCTTATTCTCCTTATTCAGCCGTTAAAGATACTTCCAATGAACCAAAAGACAAATGAGCCTAACATGACAAAGAGGAAAATCCCCCAGTATGATGTTTCAAATCCCCAAAGGTTAATTGGAGTTTTCATAAAATCAATAATCATAGTCATAAATGTTACAAAGTGTTCCATATGATTAATTCTCCTTTACTTCAAGAACTTAATAATCGCAAGTATCACAAGAAGCGTGATACCAGTAACAATCACGTTGATTGCTTCTTGTGGTATAAATCCAAACGCACCAGTTAAAAATCCACTGAATCCGTCAGTAAATACCGCAAAGCTTTCAAAGAGAGTAAGCACGCTGTTGACGAAATCGGAGAGCATACCAATGATTTTTCCAACGAGGGTTAAGAGCGTGTCAAAGAACTTGCCAATACCCTCTAAAATAGCGGACACACCGCCACCAGAAGAATCACCACCAGTATCACCAGAATCACCGCCAGTATCATCACCAGAATCACCGCCAGATTCATCCGAATCACCGACACCATCGATGCCAAGATATTCCATGTTATAGCTTTTAAATGAAGTCCACTCAGTGCCAGTATAAAGGGATGCTTCAATTTCAAACCAACCATCTTCCTGATACTGTTGGATGCTTTCAACTTTATCGTCAGCATCTAAAGAAACATAAACATAACCGTTAGTTGGATATGTAGGTCTTGCACCACCAAAACGAACCTCGGAAATATCTGTGTTTGTTTTAAATGCAATTTCATGTTTGCTTGGATTTTCTGGAACAGCTAAAACCGTATTTGTTGTAAATGCCTGCGAAGATGGCGTGTAGGAATCTCCAGTATAAAGAACACCGCTTGACAAACGAACTTCGTCAATGATTGCATTTTTATGCGAAGAAAAATAAAGATTAAATCTTGGAGCAACATATATATTTCTATTTACACCGCCAGTATTTTCACCAAAAGTATGAATATAAACATCGGGAACAGAAATTTGTTCTACATGTTGAGAAGTATCAAACTTTATATAATCATCCGATACTAACAAACCAGTGCTTTCGAAATTAAACTTTGGTAAATATAAATTAGAAGTACGACTTCCACATTTAATTTCCATTTCTTCTGTTTCATAATCAAAAGAATCAATTTTTACACCATTTCTAAAAAAAGAATAATCAGAACCATCAAAAGTTACCGCATAAGGAACAAAATAACCAACACTTGGTTCATAAAAATTTCCCATGCCATTAACGGATAAATAACCATCTATAACAACATTAACTTCTGATAAATAACCCGAGCCTACATTATAATAATAACTAGTATAATCATAATCATTAGCAGTCCAGCTTTTAGTGCTAGTTGCTTTATCATATGGGGGCTTTTCTAGTGAAGCTGTCAAAGATTCTGGAAAAGATACCGAATCAACATATTCACACCATTCCAAAGTCCAAGAACTAGGCAAATCAACTTTATCAAGTTTCAACTCAAGAAAATCTTCGGAACTATCTGAAAATTTCTTACCATTAGTATAAAGTCCATCAGTATAAACATTGTTATATGCAGTTCCTGCGGTATTGCCATGGTAACTACTGTCTTTTAAATCACCGTCCAAATGCCACAAACCAAGGGTTGTACCATCATCCTCGGCAACGGAAACATACTTAGAATAATTGGATGGGAAATACTGACCTTTAATATCATCGACGGTCAGATATAAAGAATTTCGACCATCTGGAAGTTCGTAGTACATTTCAACATAATCACGTTCTTCTTCTTTAGTTTCATTATTTACATTAATAATGTAATATGAAACATAAGTGCGGTTGTCTTGAATATAATAATTGGTTGTATAATCTATATCGTAAGTGACATAATTATACATATTGTATTCGGTATTATATGTGTATTCGTTTGTTGTATTGTAAGTATTGGTTATAGGGTTATACCAATTATATGTATAATCATAATTATTAGTTGTGGTATTCCATGTCTTATTTTCATTATGGATAGACATATTTCTAGTGGTATTGTAATTAGTAGTATTCTGTGAAGTTTCCACACCTTTGTTATACTGATAACCAAAATACTTACCACCGCCACCATGTTCCCTTTCGCCAGTTTCAGATGGGTTGATATACCAATCTAATGTAGCATCTGGAGTGTTGCCACGAGTCGGTGCTTCATATATGTAGTTTCCATTATAATCCCAAACACCACCTGCAATTTTATCCCATGCCATCTCGGAAAAATCCTGCACGGAATACATGGAATTATAACAAAAATCATACAACTTCCCGATAATACCTTTATCGGAACTACTAGCATCCACATTCATATCATATGATGAAAAAACCGAAGTGAAGATGAGCAGGGCAGAAAACATAAGGATTGATGTTTTCTTTATTATGTTTTTAAATATCGTTTTCTTCTTTTTCTTTTCCATATAATCCCCCTTTTTGAGATAATAAAAAAGGGGAGCACATTCGCTCCCCTTGACAGCAAGAACTATCGTGCAGTTCTTTTAAGACCTTTAAGGACTCTAAAGCCGATTGGTACTAAGCCTGCGGCAAAAATGAAAAGTAAGATTGGATTTTCTGTGATTTCAGTAAGAATTGTTCCTGCGAAATCAATAACAGAACCCATGCTTGTGATTACTGCATCCATTGCATTTACTGTTACTTCACCTTCCATGACGTAACTCTCCTTTCATAATATTTGTGATTTGCAAATCTATAAACACCGCTTGACGGTTGTCTATCAATGTTATGGCTTTCCGAACGTTCGGAAAGCTTTTACTTGAATATCAGACGGACTATCGAGTAACCAATCTGACGGAGTAAATATCTGAGGGTATTAAACACGATTCTCATATTTATTCACTTTCTTTTCGTGATGTTCATGGTATGCGACCCATATAAGCAATGCGATTAAACAACCGATTGCAAAGGGGATGATATATTTCATTTGAGCAACAAATAATGTCGGGTTGAAATTCAATTCTCCATACATAGGATTTTCTCCCTTAACTTGTAGTATGTTTCTGCTTTTACGTTCCTTGCATGGGTAGTCAACCCCTGCAAGGGTCAAATCCCCTTGTAGGGGGATTTATATGGTCTTTTCGCATCTTGAAGTAGGAGAGGGGCAAGATGTATCACATAGGGCACGGTAAAACGTGTGCCCTTGTGACCCCTGTTTCCTACTTCGCAATGCTAGGATTTCTTAGTTTAGACTCCACCGAGGAATGCAAAGAGCTTCTTGCGTATGTCGGAATAGACCGCCATTTCCTCGTCGGCAAGAACCGCCACAACTGGTTCTTGAATAACGCACTGCATGGCTTTGATGGTTGTTGTACAAAAGCCAATAGCATTGAACATGGCAGATGCTTCTGCATGGGTGAGGAAGATTGGGCTTTCCATTTCTTCGCAATCGTTGGAGTTATTTGGAATGTTCCCCATGATAGGGGTTGCGTTCATATTATTCATGGTTTACCTCGCTTTTATCGTGATAAAGAATTGCATCCCCTAGTAATAGGGAAAAATTAGGGGGGGGATATTGCAAAATGCTTATTTAAAAGCGGGTGTCTTTGATTTCACATCCACGGATGTTAAACGAGCGTAGTTGTACTTATCGTCATATGTAAGAACTGCATCATAGCGATTAAGGACTTCTACTGCGTTGTAAACATCTTCTGTACATCCGATAGAGCCTGCTTCACTTCCCTGCATGATTGCCAACTTATAACCAGTTTTTCCAGTTGTTTCACTTGTAGTTGCTTCTTTTCCTAATACTGTTACTTTTGCTGTTCCGTTAATTTTCATTGTTTGTTCTCCATTTCTTAGTTAGATGTATTTTTATGTTGTATTGCTTTTTCCGAACGTTCGGAAAATCACTTGCAATGGGAGCATACCCCAGTTGTTACTGCCTTGCTTCTTGCGTGGATTTTCACTTGAACGCTCGGATGTATGTCATAGGCTGATAACATGGAACATGACAATAATTTTTCCTTACAGCCTTAGCGACCTTTTGGGAAAGCCCCATATGGGGCTTGCCTTTATTCATTGAATGTAAACATGATTTCAATGTGAGGAATCTTGTCTGTGCCGATTTCCTTACACAGTTTTTCAAACTGTAATTTCATGGCAAACATTAAAGCTTCGTCTGCGCAAACATCTTTAAGTTCTTCGATTGAACAGCATGAGCGAAGTGGAATGATTCCTCTGCGGTTGCTGTTGTCCGTTGCTTCGTCAGCTTCGACTTCTTCTGATTCTTCGTTTGATTCTGTCGGAAGAACTTCTTCTGTGCCTGCTTCTGCTTCTTCAATGACTTTAGTTTCTTCATTGGAAGTGATAAGCTTGGCAATTTCCTGCTTTTTCTCACGAATCTGTTTTGCGGTCATGGAACTGTCGAACAGTTCCAAATATTCATTTGGTACGGATGTGAGCAAGCAAAGCTTACTCCATGTGAATTTTTCAAATTCTTCAATGATGGTCTGTTCTTTTCCGTAAAGGATGCATCCGTTTTCATCACGTTTGCCGAATTTTTCGATAACGTTGATAAATGCATTTACGGTTGTTTTACCGAGATTGAAGTGTTCTTCTCCACATTCGCTGATGTTCTTGAAACCATCATGCAGATATAATTCCTGCGAATAAATCTGATGAAGTGCGAATGCAATATTTAATGAGGAATTTTCAACCTTGCCGTATTCTCGTTTGATGAGTCCTACAAGGCGGCTATATTCCTTTTTCTGTTCTTTTAAATTGATTGGTTCTACCATTGGTAATTCCTTTTCCTCTGTTGTTGGGGCTGTAGTGGTTTCTACTGTTCCGACTACTTTTTCTTCTGTGCCCTGACCTGCGATTGTTCCAGTTGTTTCTACGTTTTTCTTTCTTGCCATATCGGTGCTTCCCCTTTTCTATGTGTTTTATATTTAGTTGATTTTTCCGAACGTTCGGAAGATTTGTGGAATTTCGAAACGAATGTTTCTTGTATGAATTAATTGTATAATTTATAGAATTGGTGAAAAGTACGGAAAAACATTGACAGAAAGAGGTAAAAAGACTACAATATAACTAATTATATCGTAGTATGAGACGACTGTGCGAAAATACAAACTAGGGGGACAACTTTCATGAAAAAATTCTATGATGGTGACATCGCAAAGAGTCCAAGAATTCAAAAATTATATGATCATCTCTTCGAAAAAATGCCAGAAGTTGAAGCTGACAGAGCGGTGATCTTAACAAGAGTCTACAAGGAGACAGAAGGGGAACCTATCATCACAAGACGTGCCAAAGCGTTCAAGGCAATCTGTGAAGAACTTCCAATTACGATCAGACCAAACGAACTGATCGTAGGAAGTAATGCAAAATCTCCAAGAAGCTGTCAGGTATTCCCTGAATATTCTTTTGATTGGGTAGAAGCTGAATTTGAAACAATGGAAACAAGAAGTGCAGACCCATTCCATATTTCAGAAGAAGCAAAAGCGGCACTTCATGAAGTGTACAAATATTGGGGCGGAAAAACAACAAGCGAGCTTGCAAGTTCTTATATGGAAGAAGAAACTCTGCTTGCTATGAAACATAACATTTTTACACCAGGTAACTATTTCTACAATGGTATCGGACATTTCACAGTAAAATACTGGGAAGTATTAGAAATCGGTTATGAAGGTATTATCGCAAAAGCACAGGCGGAATTAGATAAATTAGATATTGGTGATGCAGACTATGGTAAACGTTCTGCATTTTTACGTGCATCTATCATGAGCTGTCAGGCAGCGATTGATTATGCAAAGAGATATGCGCTTTTAGCATTGGAAGAAGCTCAGAAAGAAACTGACCCAACACGTAAGATGGAACTTCTGAAAATTGCTGAAAACTGTGCGAAAGTTCCAGCAAAACCAGCGACCAGTTTCTATGAAGCATGTCAGTCATTCTGGTTTGTACAGATGTTATTACAAACAGAATCCAGCGGACATTCTATTTCTCCGGGACGTTTTGACCAGTATATGTATCCATATTACAAAGCAGATATGGAAGCTGGCAAAATTACAAGAGAAGAAGCTCAGGAACTTATCGACTGTATCTGGATTAAATTAAATGACTTAAATAAGATCCGTGATGCAGCAAGTGCAGAAGGTTTCGCAGGCTACAGCTTATTCCAGAACTTGATCGTTGGCGGACAGGATGCAGAAGGTAATGACGTAACAAACGATTTATCCTTCATGTGTATCGAAGCAGCTCATCATGTAATGCTTCCGGCACCATCACTTTCTGTTCGTGTATGGAATAAAACACCAGATGAATTGTTAATCAAAGCAGCAGCACTGACACGTACAGGTATCGGTCTTCCTGCTTACTACAATGACGAAGTTATCATTCCATCCATGATGAGCGTTGGAGTTTCCTTACAGGATGCACGTTCTTACAACATTATCGGTTGTGTAGAACCATCCACACCAGGTAAGACAGACGGATGGCATGACGCAGCATTCTTCAATATGTGCCGTCCACTGGAAATGGTATTCTCTAATGGTTATGAACTTGGCGAACAGGTTGGACCAAAAACAGGAGAAGTTTCCGAATTTAAGACATTTGAACAGTTCTATGATGCTTACAAGACTCAGATGAACTATTTCATCAAATTAATGGTAAATGCAATCAATGCAATTGACGTAGCTCATGCAGAACGTTGTCCATTACCATATCAGTCATCCATGATCGATGACTGTATCGCAAAGGGTAAATCTTTACAGGAAGGTGGAGCTCATTACAACTTCTCAGGTCCTCAGGGATTTGGTATTGCGAACATGACAGATGCTTTATATGCAATCAAAACACTTGTATATGAAGATAAGAAACTTACAATCGAAGAAATGAAAGAAGCACTGGATTACAACTATGGACAGGGCTTTGGAACAACAAAAGCACAGGAAGTAACTGAACAGATTGCAAAACAGTTAATGGCTGCAGGTCAGAAGGTTGGTGCTGAAGAAATCGCTATGATCTACAAACAGGTAATGGCAGACAGCAAGAACCATCCAAAGAAAGCACGCTTCGAAGAAATCCGTGCAATGATCGACACTGTACCAAAATACGGTAACGACAACGAAGAAGTTGACTTATTTGCAAGAGACGTTGCTTATACATATACAAAACCATTATTAGGTTACATGAACCCACGTGGCGGTATCTTCCAGGCAGGTCTTTACCCAGTATCTGCAAACGTTCCATTAGGTGCACAGACAGGTGCAACACCAGACGGACGTCTTGCAAATACACCGGTAGCTGACGGTGTAGGACCAGTATCCGGTAAAGATATCCTTGGACCAACAGCAACAGCAAACTCTGTAGCTAAATTAGACCATGGTATTGCATCCAATGGTACATTATTCAACCAGAAATTCCATCCATCAGCACTGGCAGGTATGGAAGGATTACAGAAATTTGCATCTTACCTTCGTGCTTACTTCGATCAGAAGGGTATGCATGTACAGTTCAACGTTGTTAGCCGTGAACTCTTATTAGACGCTCAGGCACATCCTGAAAATTACAAGACACTTTGTGTACGTGTAGCAGGATACAGTGCATTATTTACTACATTATCCAAATCTCTGCAGGACGATATCATTAACAGAACAACTCAGGGATTCTAAGGAGTATTGACATGAAAGATATCATGCTTCAAAAAGGCAGAATTTTTGATATTCAGAAATATTCGGTTCATGACGGTCCGGGCATTCGTACCATCGTATTCTTAAAGGGATGCCCTTTAAGATGCAAATGGTGCTGTAATCCGGAATCCCAGTCTAGAGCGATTCAGACAATGATCGTGGCTGGAGAAGAAAAAGTCATGGGACAGGATGTAACAGTAGAAGAAGTTATGGAAGAGGTGTTAAAAGATATGCCTCATTTCCGTAGAAGTCATGGCGGTCTGACACTTTCCGGCGGAGAGTGTCTGATGCAGTCTGAGTTTTCTTCTGCGCTTTTACAGGCGGCACATGCTTATGGGATTACAACAGCCATTGAAACAACGGCTTACGCATCATTTGAGATGATCGAAGATAAGATTTTACCGTTTGTGGATACGTTTATGATGGATATCAAGCATATGAACAATGCGAAGCATAAGCTTTTCACAGGCGTGGAAAATACAAGAATTCTTTCCAATGCAAAGAAAATCGCAGCCAGCGGTGCGAATCTGATCATTCGTACTCCGGTGGTGCCAACATTTAATGATACACCGGAAGAGATTTTAGAGATTGCACAGTTTGCAAGAAGTCTTCCTGGAGTAAAACAGCTTCATCTGCTTCCATATCACAGACTTGGCTCAGATAAATATGAAGGACTGGGAAGAGATTATTTAATGTCCCATATTGAACCGCCTACAGTAGAAAAGATGGAGGAATTGTTGACGGTTGCAAAATCAACTGGTCTGCATGTCCAGATCGGAGGCTAAATGTTAGATTTTTTGAAAAGCATTAAAGTGAACATTTTAGGTTCCGCAGCGCTATGCATCATTCTTGGAATCGTATTGGTAGTATATCCGAATACTTCGCTGACACTTGTGTGCAGAGCAGTGGGTGTGATTGTTTTGTTCACAGGTCTGGGACTGGTATTTGGCTATTTGAAGAGTGGAAAAGAGCACTGGTACGGTAAGGTTGAACTGGTATTTGGCACTATTTTAGCGATCGTTGGTGGATTTTTAGTTCTTCGTCCATTGGGATTGATTTCAATCATTCCAATCATATTTGGGATTCTGTTTATTTATCATGGACTTGCAAATATGAGACAGGCATTGGAACTTCGCCAGTATAAAGATAAAGGCTGGTGGCTGCCGGTTTTGATTGCAGCAACAACGATTATCTTGGGTGTTTTTATTATCAACAATCCTTTTAAAACCATGGATGTTGTGATGAGAATCATTGGTGCATGCCTGGTTTATGATGGCTTGACAAACACCATGCTGGTAGGAAGATTTGTAAAATCAATTCGGAATTTCCGTAAACTGGAAGAAGCAGAAGCTGCAATGAATGTGGAAACTGCAATTGTAGATGAATCGGAAATCATCGAAGGCGAATATAAAGAAGTAGAATAGTAAAATGAGAGCCCGCAGAATATGCGGGCTCTTTTAAAGAAAACAGGAGAATATTATGAAATTAATTTTGGCATCTGCATCTCCAAGAAGAAAGGAGCTTCTTGGAAAAATAGGATTAAAATTTGAAATTATCCCGGCAAAAGGAGAAGAAGTGGTGACAAAAAAACTGCCATGGGAAGTGGTGGAAGAATTATCTTTCCAGAAAGCGAAAGAAATTGCTGATATGCAGACAGAAGAATGTATTGTCATAGGTTCAGATACTATCGTTGCAAAAGAAGAAAAAATCATGGGGAAACCCAAGGATGAGGCAGATGCATATGAAATGCTGTCAGAAATTGCTGGGAATGTGCATCAGGTGTATACAGGTGTAACACTTATTCGAACAGGTAAAGAGCCAAAAGTGATTACATTTGCAGAGAAAACGGATGTGCATTTATACCCTATGAGCGATGATGAAATTCATGCATATATTGCCACAAAAGATTCAATGGATAAAGCTGGGGCATACGGAATTCAGGGAGACTTTGCTATCCATGTGAAAGGGATTGAAGGAGACTATTACAATGTGGTGGGCCTTCCGATTGGGAAAGTGTATCAGGAACTGAAGCAGTTATTGTAAAAATGAAATGTCTATGATATAATATCGAAAGATAAAATCGCACTTAGTATGCGGTTTCAAAGAGAGGTAAACACATGAAAAGAGTATTGTTAAAACTTAGCGGTGAAGCTCTTGCCGGTGAAAAACATACCGGATTTGATGAAGCAACTTGTCTGGAAGTAGCAGGACAGGTAAAAACATTGGTAGATGATGGGATTCAGGTTGGTGTCGTTATCGGCGGCGGTAACTTCTGGAGAGGACGTACAAGCGAAAATATTGACCGTCCAAAATCAGACCAGATTGGTATGTTAGCTACAGTGATGAACTGTATTTATGTTTCTGAAATGTTCAGAAGTGTTGGTATGAAAACAAAGGTGTATACACCATTTAGCATGGGTCCGATTGCAGACTTATTTACAAAGGATTCAGCAGTAGAAAATCTTGAAAAAGGCGTTGTTACATTCTTTGCAGGAGGTACTGGACATCCTTACTTCTCAACAGATACAACAACAACACTTCGTGCAATCGAAATCGAAGCAGACGTGATCTTACTTGCAAAAGCAATCGATGGCGTTTATGACAGTGATCCAAAATTAAATCCGGATGCTAAGAAATACGATGAAATCAGCATCAGCGATGTGATTGACCAGAGACTTGGCGTTATGGATTTAAGTGCATCCATTATGGCAATGGAAAATAAAATGCCAATGCTCGTATTTGGCTTGAATGAAGAAAACAGTATCGTAAATACTGTTAGCGGAAAATTCACAGGAACAAAAGTAACCGTATAGGAGGACAATATAATGGCAGATGAAAGATTACAGCAGTTTGAAACTAAAATGAATAAGACATTCGCAAACTTAGAAAGCGAATTTCAGTCTATCCGTGCAGGTCGTGCAAATCCACACGTGCTTGACAAAATCAAAGTAGATTATTACGGAACACCAACACCAATCCAGCAGGTTGGTAACGTATCTGTTCCTGAACCAAGAATGCTTCAGATTGCTCCATGGGATAAGAGCTTAATCAAACCAATTGAAAAAGCAATTTTAACATCAGATATCGGTATCAATCCATCAAATGATGGTACAGTGATTCGTCTGATTTTCCCGGAACTGACAGAAGAACGTCGTAAAGACCTTGCAAAAGACGTTAAGAAAAAAGGTGAAGCAGCAAAAGTTGCAATCCGTAACATTCGTCGTGATGCAAACGATACATTTAAGAAAATGAACAAAGCAAACGAACTGACAGAAGATGATCAGAAAGATCTTGAAAACAAACTTCAGAAAATGACTGATAAGTTCGTTGCAGATATCGATAAAGCAGTAGATGCTAAGACAAAAGATATCATGAAAGTATAATTTAGGGGGAGTACAGGGCAGGTGAAATACATCTGCTCTTTTCCGCGTTTTAATGGGAGATAAAAATATGAATATTCCACAGCATGTAGCGATTATTTTAGATGGTAACGGACGCTGGGCGAAAGCCAAAGGAATGCCTAGAAATTATGGGCATATGGAAGGTGCTAAGACAGTTGAAAAAATCTGTGAAGAAGCATGGAAAATGGGGATTAAATATTTAACAGTCTATGCCTTTTCTACAGAAAACTGGAAACGTCCACAGGAAGAAGTGGATGCACTGATGAAACTTCTTCGTAATTATATGAAGACCTGTTTGAAAACAGCTGCAAAAAATGATATGGTAGTTCGTGTTATTGGTGACAAAACAGGCCTTGCGGATGATATTCGTGAAAGTATTGAAGAACTGGAAAAGGCGTCTGCAAATAACGGCGGATTAAATTTCCAGATTGCGATCAATTACGGAAGTCGCGATGAAATCGTAAGAAGTGTGCGAAAAGTCATGGAAGATGTGAAAGCTGGAAAGATTGAACCGGAACAGATGGATGAAGCGATGTTTGATTCATATCTGGATACTGCCGGAATTCCAAGTCCTGACCTGCTGATTCGTACAAGTGGAGAACAGCGTTTATCAAACTTCCTGATGTGGCAGTTAGCTTACACAGAATTTTATTTTACAGATGTTCCTTGGCCGGCATTTACCAAAGAAGATTTGGAAAAGGCCATTGAAAAATATAACAGCAGAGACAGACGCTTTGGAGGCGTCAAGGAGGCATAAAGAAAATGTTTATTACAAGATTATTGAGTGGAATTGCATTGGTAGCTATTTTACTTGCAACAGGTATCTTGGGGGGAAACATTCTTTGGGGATTCTGCCTTGCAATCTCATTAATTGGGTTGTATGAATTCTATAAGGTATTTAAAATCGAAAAAAGTATAGGTGTAATCGGGTATGTGTTTGCAATCATATACTATCTGGCATTGCTTTTATACAATGGCAGTGTCAACGGAGCACTGTTTTTGGCAGTTCTTTTCATGGTGGCTGCAGGAGCTTATGTATTAAAATACCCAAAATATAACACAGAGCAGTTGTTTGTAAGCGTTCTCGGCTTATTATATCTGCCGATGATGTTATCTTACATTTACCAGATTCGTATTTCGGAAGATGGATTATTCTCTTTATGGTTGATTTTCCTTTGTTCCTGGGGATGCGATACCTGCGCATACTGTGTGGGGATGTTATTTGGAAAACGTAAGCTTGCACCGGTACTTAGTCCGAAAAAATCCATTGAAGGAGCGATTGGCGGTGTCGTGGGGGCGGCAGTGCTTGGCGCACTTTACGGAGCAGTGGTAAATAATTATATGGTGATGGAAAATGCACCATTGTATTTTGCAATTATCTGTGCAGTGGGAGCAGTGATTTCCCAGTTCGGAGATTTGGTTGCATCGGGTATCAAACGTCAGCATGGTATTAAAGACTATGGAAAACTGATTCCGGGTCATGGCGGCATTTTGGATCGTTTTGATAGTGTTATTTTTACAGCACCTCTAATTTATGCATTATTGTTTGCTTTTGCATAGGAGATGAATCATATGGAAAAAATGAAGAAAATAGCAATTTTAGGTTCTACTGGTTCTATCGGAACACAGACTTTGGAAGTCGCAAGAGAGAATGGAGACTTAGATATTGTAGGTCTTGCAGCCGGAAATAATGTAAAATTGTTGGAAGCACAGATTCGTGAATTTCATCCAAGAAAAGTTGCAGTTTGGACAGAGGAAAAAGCTGCAGAACTTCGTTTGATGATCGCAGATCTGGATGTGGAAATCGTTACAGGTATGGAAGGCTTGATTGAAATTGCTGAAATGGAAGAGTCTGAAATGTTGGTAACAGCCATTGTAGGTATGATTGGTATCAGACCAACAATCGCAGCAATTAAAGCGGGCAAAGATATTGCGCTGGCAAATAAGGAAACACTGGTAACAGCAGGTCATATCATCATGCCGCTTGCAAAAGAATGCAACGTAAGAATTTTACCGGTAGATTCTGAACATAGTGCAATTTTCCAGTGTATGAATGGAGAAAATCACGGTCAGCTGCATAAAATATTATTGACAGCGTCCGGCGGGCCATTCCGTGGACGAAAACGTGCAGACCTTGAAAATATTCAGGTGGAGGATGCCTTAAAACATCCAAACTGGGTCATGGGAAGAAAGATTACGATTGATTCTTCCACACTGGTAAACAAAGGGTTAGAAGCAATGGAAGCGAAGTGGCTCTTTGATGTAGATATGGATCACATTCAGGTTGTGGTTCAGCCAAAGAGTATCATTCATTCTATGGTGGAATTTGTGGATGGAGCAGTGATTGCACAGCTTGGAACACCGGATATGAAGCTTCCAATCCAGTATGCGATTTATTATCCGGAAAGAAGATATTTACCGGGTGAACGTTTGGATTTCTGGAAACTGAAAGAAATTACATTTGACGAGCCTGACTTGGAAACATTTACAGGTCTTGCGCTTGCTTTTGAAGCAGCAAAACGCGGTGGAAATATTCCAACTGTTTATAATGCGGCAAATGAAAAAGCGGTTGCGAAGTTCTTGAACAGAGAAATCCGCTATCTGGAAATTCCGGAAATTATTGGGGAATGTATGGAACGCATTGAAAAAATCGATGCACCAAATGTGGATGAAATACTTGCGACTGAAGCAAATGTATACGAATTAATTGAGAGCAGGTGGTAAGTTGAGTATAATCGTAGCTTTATTGATTTTTGGTTTGCTGATCTTTTTCCATGAGCTGGGACATTTTTTATTGGCAAAACGAGGGGGCATTGGTGTTACCTCGTTTTCCATTGGTATGGGTCCTGCAATCTGGAAAAAACAGGTTGGTGAAACGGAATATGCTTTAAGAATCCTTCCTTTTGGCGGTTCCTGCGCCATGGTTGGAGAAGATGAAGAATCTGATGCGGAAAATGCATTCAACAAAAAAGGTGTCTGGATCAGAATATCGGTTGTTGCGGCAGGACCGATTTTTAACTTTATCCTGGCTTTTGTAGGTGCCATCATCATGATTCTTTGCATTGGTGTGGATAAACCAATTATTTCGGAAATGATGGATGGATATCCAGCCTACGAGGCAGGTGTCCGTGCCGGGGATGAAATTATCTCTATGAATGGACGCAATATCGGCGTTTACCGTGATGTCAGTATGTATATTCAGTTGCATCAGGGAGAGAATGTAGATCTTGTTTACGAACGTGATGGGGAACGGTATGAAACGACCATCGCGCCAAAGAAGGGTGAAGATGGCTATTATCTGATGGGAATTACCGGTGGTGCTTATACAAAGTGCGAGAATCCAATTGAGGTTGTAAAATATGCCGGAGGTACGGTAGGATATTGGATCCACATGGTGTTTGACAGCCTGAAGATGTTAGTTAGCGGACAGGTAGGACGACAAGATGTAGGTGGTCCTGTGCGAATTGTAGGTATGATGGGTGATGTCTATGAAGAAAGTGCGGCAATCAGCGCTTTTGCAGTATTCATCAATATGCTGAACATGGTGATTTTCTTGTCAGCAAACTTAGGCGTGATGAACTTACTTCCGATTCCGGCATTGGACGGTGGAAGATTGTTTATTATGCTCATAGAAGTAGTTACCAGAAGACGTGTGCCGGAGAAAATCGAAGGATATATCCATATGGCAGGCTTTGCGGTATTAATGGGATTGATGGTATTGATTTTATTTAATGATATTTCGTTGATGTTTTTTAAATAATCGTTTTGTTCATTGTTTTAGAACTTAAAAAGCAGTAGAATGATAGCAACAATTTTAGAAGGTGTTCTATGAAAAAGAAATTTGTTGTTACATTACTACTGCTTTTTGTGTGTTTGCTTTCCGGCTGTCAGATGAGCGAGGAAATAGAACCGATACGTTTATCGTTTATCCATGGATGGGGAGGAACCTTACGGGCACATTCAATTATGCAGGAAATCTATGATGAATTTGATGCAGAAAACGAAGATATTGTATTAAGTTCTCAGCCATCTTCAGATAGTTCCATTGCTGTAGAAAAGGCAAATGATATGCTGGCGCTGGATGAAATGCCCAATATTGTCAGTACCAATGGTCAGTATTATTATGTAGAGAATGCAGTAAAACGCGGGAAATTGCTGAATTTGATGAGCTATATCCGAAATGATGCGGAGTTTATGAAGCTGATTCATCCGTCTGTGCTGGAAGTATGGACAAATACAGATGGAAGCCTATATACGTTACCGGATGCGTTGGAAGTTATGGGCTACTGGTATAATGAAACATACTTTAGAGAAGCCGGTATTGTAGATGAAAATGGAGAAATTGCATTGCCAAAAACATGGCTAGAGTTCTATGAGGTATGTGAAAAACTGGAAGCCTGGAATCAGGAAAGTGGTAAGTTGGAAGCAGTTTATGCTTTGGAAAATGTTCAGGTTGTGGAAAACCTGTTTCTTGCAAGACTTGGCGGAGAGAGTACAGAAGGTCTGATCATGGCAACCGATGTGCCGGAAAGCTATGATACAGAAGTTTTTCGTAACATCATAAAAGACTTTGCAAACATTTATCAGTATTCCCAAAATACAGACAGTCTGGAAAATGCCAGACAGTATTTTATTGAAGGTTCTACAGCGATGTATTTTAATGGGGTATGGGAAAGTGAAGTGATTCAGAGTTGTGAACTGAGTGAATCGATTGCATATGCCAATTATCCGACAAATTATGGTATGATGCTGTCCTATGTTTCTCCATCTTCCGGATATGTGGTATATGAAAGCCCGGATGAGAGGGAAAATGAAGCGGCAATTCGTTTCTTGAAATATATTCTCAGTCCGGAAATTCAGACAAGACTGGCGACGGAAACAGGACAGGCGCCATCCAATCCGAAAGTAGATAATCAGGTCATTGCAAAAGAATATCCGACCCTAGGTAATGCACTGGAAGTATCACATAGTGCAGGAATTCAGCTAAAAACCATTACCTCTGTATGGGATAGTGAAGCGATAGAAATCATTTCTTCTTCTATAGAAAAGGCGTGCGCTTCGGAACTTGAATTGGAGAAAATGATTGACCGTTTGGAAAAGACAATGATAAAAAATTAATCAAAATTGCACTTTTTTGACATGAAAGTCAAGAAAGTGCAATTTTTTTTATGGAGCAAACAACACGGGCAAAAAAGTGCGCAAAATAAAATGTTTCGTTCATTCAGTTGCTTGTCCTGTGAATGCTAAAGTTATATTACAAAGTTTTAAGGAGGAATAAAATCTATGAAAAAGAAACTCATTAGCTTACTTCTTTGTACAGCAATGGCAGCTTCTATGGTAATCGGATGCGGTTCAAAAGAAGAACCGGCAACAGAAGAACCAGCAGCAACTGAAGAAGAAGCAGAAGCTCCGGCAGCAGAAGCTGGCGAACTTCCAACAATTACATTTACACATGGCTATTATCATGATGAATCAGAATGGCCGGCAGCAGCTGAAATGCGTGCAATCTACCAGGAATTCGCAGATGCTCATGCAGACGAATTTAATTTCGTTGTTGTAGCAGACGAATCCGGTGCAGAAGGTATCTACAACACAGCACTGAACGATTTAGGTGCAGGCTCTTTCTATGATATCGCTGATTTCGGTGGTTGGGACATCACACCTGTAGCTTCCGCAGCAGGCGCTATTGTTGACCTCAAACCATACCTGGACGAAGACGCAGCTTTCAAAGCTGGTGTTGGCGTATGCTACGACCAGAACTTAACAGCAGACGGCGCTATCTACTCTGTTCGTGAACAGATCGAAGGTGTTGGTTTCTGGTACAACGAAGCATTATTCGCAGAAGCTGGTGCGAAAGTTCCATCTGAATGGTCTACATGGGCTGATTTCGATGCAGCAGTTGATGCATTGGTAGCAGCTGGCATCACACCATTCGGTCTTAACGCCGGATGGCCAACAAACATCCTCTTAGCAGGATACTCTCAGAGAAGCGAAGCTTCCAGAGAATTCTACTTAGGCGGAAAAGCAGTGGAAAGCTTTGATGATGAAACATTCAAAGAATCTATCGCTTTCATGCAGGCTAACGTATTACAGAAAATCGATGCAGCGAACTTCGGACCAGGCGGTGACTCTGACGAAGCTTACAGATCAGAATTCTTCGCAGGCAACACAGCAATGCTCTTCAACGGTGTTTGGGATGCAGGCGGATCTGTAGACTGCGCGGCAGGCGCTGAAAACATCAAACCGGCAGTGTTCCCAACAGATGAAGCCGGCAAAAAAGCAGCTCTTCTTTCAGGCGGATGCGGATTTGTAATCGGTTCTCACCTTGACGAAGCTCAGACAGCCGCAGCTGTTGAATTCGTGAAATACATGACAAGCCCTGAAATCGCAGCCAGAATTATCGAAAAAGGTATTGGTATGGCTCCAAGCACAGAAGTTGATTACGATGCACTCGCAGCAGCTGTAACAACTGATGATGCAAAACTTTTAGTTGAAGCTTGCAGACTTTGCCAGAACGCTGATTATCAGGCACTTGGTCTCGGAAACACATTCGGCGATGCTGAAGGTGAAATCCAGGCTAAATATGCTGGATTAAAAGATGGATCTAAATCTGTAGATGACGTTATCGCAGAATTAAATGATTTCCTTGCAGCAGCAGAATAGTTCGTACTCATAAACATATCGGGGCCATCACATCGAACCTGTGATGTGCCCCATTTTTTAAGGAGGAAAAAATATGAAATCCCCTAAAAAGAATTCTGTGAAGAAGATGTTTAGTAAAAAGAATGGGTTTGTTCTTGCATTTTTATTGCCGGCGGTATTAATCTGGGCAGTCATCTATGCATATCCGCTGTTCAATATTTTCTTCACATCCTTTACAAAATGGAATTATAAAAATTTCCTTGCTCCTGAATTTTTAGGATGGGAAAATCTTTTTGATAACTATATTAAATTATTTACAGTAGACAGAAACTTCCAGGTTGCATTGATAAACTCTCTGAAATGGGTAGTGCTTACCATGTGCGTTCAGATGCCGTTTACAGTCATCGTTGCGCTGACTCTGTCTAAAAAACCATTGGGATGGAAATTTACACGAAATGTATTCATTATCCCAAACATTATTTCTACAGCTGCGATTGGTCTGATCTTTTTGAATATTTACAGTCCATCCAGAGGTATTGTAACTGAAATATGCAACATGATCTGGCCGGGCTCTGACGTGAGTGTTCTTGCAAATCCGAAATTTGCATTCTGGGGTGTTACATTTTCATTTATCCTGTTCGGCGGTTCTTCCTGTCTGCTTTTATTGACACAGATTTTCTCTATCGACCCTGCAATCTATGAAGCAGCAAGGGTAGACGGAGCAAATGAAAGACAGCTGGATTTAAAAATCCGACTTCCGCTGATGCGTCCAATGATCGGTACGGTATCCGTTATGGCTGCCAACTATGGTCTGCTGCTTTATAATGAAATCGCATTGATCTCACAGGGCGGTCCTGACAATGCAACCTACAGCTTAAGCTATTATGTTTATAAAACCGGTCTTGGCAGTACAAAACTGAATTTTGCGAGAGCGAATGCGGCCGGTGTGATTCAGATCATTTTAGGTATTGTATTGGTTGGAATGATCAATAAGGCATTCCGTACAGATGAAGCAGACTAAGAAAGGAGATATGAAAAATGCAGAAATCAAAAAGCAGACTGAGTGATTTTCTTACCAGTGCATTTGGTAAGATCATTACATTTATCGTAATTTTTATATCCCTTTATCCAATTATCTGGGTGTTTTTATCATCCTTTAAGGAAAATCCGGGAGGATTATCTTTACCGACAGAATGGGTATTTGATGGATATATTACAATTTTTACCAAATTAAATATCTTAACTTATTTCAAAAACAGTTTTATCATTACGATAGCATCAACCGTGATCAGCGTTTTAATCGTTTCCATGGCAGCCTATGTATCGGCAAGAATGGAGTTTAAATTAAAAGGGCTGGTTACCATGATGTTCTCAACTACATTGTTTATCCCGGCAATTTCTATTTCCCTGCCGATTTATCAGCTGCTTGGAAATCTTGGATTAAAGGATACACATCTTGGTGTTATTTTTATTTACTCCGGTCTTGGAATTGCCACTACATACTTTATTCTTCGAAGCTATTTTCTGACGATTCCGAAGGAAATGGAAGAGGCAGCGCGTATTGACGGCTGCGGATATGTAGGCAGCTTTTTCAAAATTATTGTGCCGATTGCAAAGCCGGGGATTTCGACTGCTGCAATCATGGCATTTTTAAACAACTGGAATGAATTTTACTTTGCTTCTATCCTTTTAAAGAGCAAAGAGAAGATGACACTTCCGGCGCTTTTGGGACAGTTTACAACTGCGTATTCCAAAAACTTAAATGGTATGTTTTCTGCGATTATCGTTACTGTAGTTCCTACCATTATCATTTTCTGGATATTCTCAGAAACATTCGTAAAATCGCTTACAGCAGGTGCTGTAAAAGGATAAAAACCAGGAGGGCATGAAATATGGGAATTATGGAAGATAGGGAAAAACGAACCAAATGGTTTATGCATGACCGTTTTGGTATGTTCATTCACTGGGGATTATACAGCATTCCGGCAAGAGGTGAATGGGTCAGAGGTGACGAACAGTTGTCCGACGAGCATTATATGCAGTATTTTAAAGAATGGAATCCTGTAGACTGCGATATGAAGGAATGGGCAAGAGTGGCCAAGGAAGCAGGGATGAAATATGCCGTACTGACTACAAAGCATCATGAAGGCTTCTGTCTGTTTGACAGCCGGTATACAGATTTTAAATCAACCAACACAGAATGCAAGAGAGATTTAGTAAGAGAATATGTAGAAGCATTCCGTGAAGCGGGATTAAAGGTTGGATTCTATTATTCATTACTTGACTGGCAGCATCCGGATTATACAGTTCGCGGCGATATGTATCATCCAAACAAAAACAGAGAAGAATGCTGCGCAAAAGAGGATGAAAGAGATTTTAATCGTTATCTGGATTATATGCATCATCAGGTTCGGGAACTCTTGACAAACTATGGAAAAATTGACCTGCTATGGTTTGATTTCTCCTATGAAGGCCATATCGGAACTAACTGGAGAGGCGAAGAACTGATGAACATGGTTCGTAGCTTACAGCCGGATATTATCGTAAATGGACGTCTGGAAGCTAACGGTGAAAGCTATGGTTCTGTTATGACAGATGAACCAAACATTTTCTCCGGCGACTTTGCCTGTCCTGAAATGATCATTCCGCCATATGGACTCAGAACACCATCCGGTCGTGCAATCCCATGGGAAGCATGCTTCACATTAAACAACAACTGGGGCTATGCACCTTTTGACCTTCATTACAAGTCATCTTCTCAGATCATTAAGAAGCTGGTAGAATGTACAAGTAAGAACGGAAATATGATCGTAAATATTTCACCGGATGCAAAAGGAAATATTCCGCAGATTCAAAAAGATATCCTTGCAGACGTGGGAGCATGGATGAAGAAAAATTCTGCATGCATCTACGGATGTGGAATGTCTGACCTTCCGAAACCGGAATGGGGAAGATATACACAAAAGGGAAATAAAGTATATGCATGCATCACAGAAGAAAGTATCGGAGCAATTGCACTTCCGGGACTTAGAGATAAAGTGAAGAAAGCCAGAAGAGTGGCTGATGGCTTTGAAATGCGTATGCTGACACCTTGGGTAGCGAAAGAATTCCCGGATTGCGAATTTATGAACTACAGTGTACCGGATTGTTTCTCATTCTCAATTGATAAGACTCCGGTTGAAGTAATCGAACTGGAACTCAAGGAGGACTCGTAATGAAAAAAATTACATTTATCGGTGCAGGAAGTTTTGATTTTACGAGAGAGCTTGTAAGAGACATTTTAACTTATGATGCATTTAAGGATGCACACATTTGTCTCATGGACATTGATCCGCAGAAGCTCTCCTATATCGAAAAAGCCTGCCATAAAATTAAAGAAGCCGGGAATTATCCGGTAACCATCGAAGCGACGATGGACAGACAGAAAGCGTTGGAAGGCGCAGATGGTGTCGTAATTACTGTATTAACAGCCGGTCCTGACATTTTCAGAACGGATATTGAAATTCCAAAGAAATACGGTGTGGATATCTGCGTTGGCGATACAAGAGGACCTGCAGGAATCTTCAGATTCTTACGTTCTGCACCTGTACTTTTAGATATTTGCCGTGATATCGAAAGAATCTGTCCTGATGCATATGTTTTAAACTATACAAATCCAATGGCATTAAACTGCAGATTTTTACAGGAAATGACAAAGGTAAAAGTGACAGGTCTCTGTCACAGCGTTCAGCATACTGCAAAAATGCTGGCTGACTGGATTGGTGCAGATATGAAAGACGTAGAATATACATGTGCAGGGATTAACCACATGGCATTTTATCTGGATTATAAATGGAAAGGGGAAGACGCTTATCCGCTGATTCGTAAGGCAATGGAACGTGAGGAAATTTATAACGAGGAACATGTTCGCAATCAGTTGTTCTTACATTTAGACTATTACCCAACAGAAAGCTCAGGGCACAATTCTGAATATTATCCATGGTTCAGAAAACGTCCGGATCTGATCGAAAAATACTGTACTCATTCTACAGGATGGAATCCGGGGGCTCATGCGTACATTTTAAATGAATATTTTCGCCGTCAGAATGAATGGCAGCAGGATATTTTAAAATGGCTGGATGAACCGGAAGTAGATTTAGAACGTGGTCAGGAATATGCAGCCTGCATTTTCAATGCATTGTTTGGTGACAACACACCGTTTGATTTCAACGGAAATGTGCGTAATGAGGGTTGGATTTCCAATCTTCCGGATGGATGCTGCGTAGAAGTACCGGTAACCGTGACAAAAGACGGCTATACCGTACATCCGGTCGGAGAGCTTCCTGCACAGCTTGCAGTGATGGATAATGTGGCAGCAAGAAGTGAAGAACTGGCAGTTCGCGGCTGTATTGAAGGAGACAAGCGTAAAATTTTCCACGCGATTTTAGTAGATCCATTGACAGCTGCGGTACTTAGTATGGATGAAATCCAGGCAATGGTAGATGAAATGTTCGAAGCAAACAAAGATTATCTGCCACAGTTTTATCAGAAGTGATAAAATAGAATAAAAATGCGCGGAGACAGGTAATGGCGAAGACAAAAAGAAGACATTCTCTTAGAAACCGACTTATTGGATACAATTTAACACTGATGATTTCTGTACTGGTGCTTTGCGGGATGATTTTCATTGTATCCGTTGGGATGATCGTGGGAAGCTATGTTCAGGCAGATATTGATTTTTTGCTGACAGCAACTGCTGATTCCATGGAATCTGGAATTTCCTATTGCTCTGAGGTAGTGACGAAGGTGCGAAAATCCGATGTTTTGATGGAGTATCTGATTGAATTAAAGGATCATACATTATCAGAGGAAGAAAAAGACGAGTTAAAAAGAGAGTTTGAAAAACAGGTTTCTATCAGCAGCCAGAGTATTCAGGGGAGCGGTGCTGTACCGCTTGTAGAGAAAGCATATCTTTTTGATAATGAAGGGAATTATCTGAGTACCACTTATTATGCAATGACTTATTCGGAAATTGCCAACAGCAACCGCGCGTTTGAAGCTATTTATCATAGACATCAAAAAGAGATGTCTATGACCAAAGATTATGGTTTTTATTCACTGGATGAAGACAGCTTTTGCCTTCTTTTCCCGATTTTAGATGATCGAATGGACCTTGCAGGAAGCATTTTGTATCAGATTGAATATTCGGCACTGGAATATATCATGGCTGATATGATGAAATATGAAGGTGCTTTTTGGAAAATCTGCGATGATGAAGACGGAAGAGTGGTATTCGGACAGAATATGGAAACATCAATCAATGAAGAAGAATATCAGGTTCATAAGAGAAATATCGGGATGAATCTGGAACTGTTTGTTGGGATTCCACAAAATCAGTTTTTCACTTTATTATATGATTCTATCAGAGTTTATGCGGTTGCAATTGCGCTGATTGCAGCTGCAGCCTGCATAGCACTGATATTTGTCATTTATCAGCTGACCAGACCGATTACAGAGGTTACGGACAAGCTTCGGGAAGTAAAAACCGGAAAGTTTGATACGAAGCTTCCGGAATATGACAGCACGGAATTCCATGAAATCAGCCGCGCATTTAATGAAATGACGGCGCATATTGACAATCTGATCAAGCAGGTGTATGAAAAACAGCTTTCTATTAAAGATATGGAAATGAAATTTCTGCAAACCCAGATGAATCCCCATTTTATGTTCAATGTATTAAATACCATTGCATTGCAGGCACAATTGGATGGGAATCAGGAGGTTTATCGCATGATCAGCTCTTTTAGTCAGTTGATTCAGGCGAAGATTTACCGTGATAAATCTGAAAAGGTGAAAATCCGACAGGAACTGGAGTACGTAAATTATTATCTGTATTTGCAAAATTACCGATATGGAGACAGACTGCAGTATGAGATTAATGTAGAGGATGAAAAATTGACGGAATACTATATTCCAAAACTCTGCATTCAGCTGATCGTAGAAAATGCGGTGGTGCATGGCATTGAACCGAATATTGGGAAAGGTCTTGTACGTATCAGTATTTATGAGGAAAACGGAAGTATTTGTATTGATACCGAAGATAATGGAATTGGATTTGTGGAAGCAGGAGAGATTATTCTGCCACTACAACCAAAAGATCAAAATAAAAACCATAATCATGTGGGATTGAATAATGCCCACCATATCATTCAGTTGATGTATGGTGAGAATTATGGAATCCGCGTATTTTCGACACCGGGAGCGGGAAGTAAAATATGTATTAGAATTCCGTTTGATGACGGAAAACAGGAGATAACAGGAAATGACTTATAAAATTATGCTTGCAGACGATGAACCGATCATGCGAAAAGCGCTGCAGTCTCTTATCGATTGGGAAAGAATTGACTGTGAAATCGTTTATGTTGCAGAGAACGGTCAGGAAGTTCTGAATGCATTGATAGAAATAAAGCCGGATATTTTAATTACAGATATTAAAATGCCGGGAGCCGATGGGATTGAAATTTCAAAATATATATGGGAAAAGAGACTATCGACAAAGGTAATTTTGCTGACAGCATATGCAGATTTTTCCTATGCTCAGTCTGCAATCAGGTACAATGTGGTTGAATATGTGACAAAAACAGGAGCATTTGATGAACTTCTTCGGGCGGTTGAACGATGCAAGATGATGCTTGCTGAGAAAAAGATGATTGTTTCAGAGGAAAAAGAGGCACGTATGGAGCAATTCTTCCGTGGTGTTTTTGACGGCAATATTTACAGCGACCTTGAAGCCAGATATGAACAGCTGCGATTACCTGATGCAAGTTATTCTGTGTTGTTCTTTAAATTTCTTATGGACGAATCCACAGAGCGATTCCGAAGGGTGCGTCTGTATGACAGTCTGAAGAACTTCTTTCATTTGGCATTTTCAGATCAGATGATTTACGGGATGTTCTATAAAAAGGATATGTATGGTCTTTTACTGAAATGTACGCAAGATTCAGAAAAAACGAAAAGCAGTTTAAAAGAAACCTGTACAAAAGTCATGGATATGATGGATAACTTTATGGAACTTTACGTTTATGTGGGAATCAGTAAGGTACATCACCATATAGAAGAACTTCCGGATGCTTATGATGAAGCACAGGCTGCATTGAATCACAGCTGGTTTGAAAAGAGTGAAAAGCTGAATTTTTATTCAGAGGATATGAGAAATGAAATGATGCCGGTAATAAGCATGGATTCAAAACAGAGTCTTGTGCAGGAAAGCCTTGAATATATTGAAAAGCATTATCAGGAACAGATGTCTGTCAGTGATATTTCCAGAGCGCTAGGAACAAGCACCAGTTATTTGAGCAGAATTTTTAAGGAAAGTACCGGAGAAACGATTATCCGCACGATCAATAACAAGCGCATTGAGAAGGCAAAAGCTTATCTTGCGGAAACGGACTATAAGGTATATGAGGTGGCAGATATTCTGGGATTTGAAAATGTGACCTATTTTTCACGTTTCTTTAAGAAGCATACCGGAATGTCTCCAAAGGAATATAAAGAGGAAAAGAATAAATGAAATATTATATAGGAATCGATGGCGGCGGAAGTAAGACCATTTTTGCAATTTCCGGTGAAGATGGAAAGATTTTGGGAACTGTAAAAAAGGGAAGTGCCTTCTATAAACAGATTGGTGAAGAGGGCGTCATTGAACTTCTGAAAAATGGTGTTAAAGAGGTTTGTGCATTTGCAGAAGGAGATGCAACAAAAATTGCTTCTGTATGCTTTGGTATGCCTGCATGGGGTGAATCGCCGGTCAATGATAAAGTGATTGAGGAAAAAATTTTAAGCACATTTTCGGAATGGAACATTCACATTGTCAATGACTGTGAAGTAGGCTGGGCAGGCTCTCTTTTAGCAGAACCGGGAATCAACATTGTAGCAGGAACAGGGTCTATTGCATTTGGCAAAAATGAAGCAGGCGAAACTGCAAGATGCGGCGGCTGGAGTGAATGGTTCTCAGATGAAGGGTCAGGATACTGGCTTGGCATGAAATGTGTGCAGTTGTTTTCCAGACAGTCGGACGGACGTGATAGACGAGGTCCACTATATGAAATTGTAAAAGATGCGTTGAAATTGTCTGATGATATGGAAATCGTTGATTTGTTCGAAAGAGAATACCTTCATAAACGTGATAACATTGCTTCTTTACAGAAACTTTTATTGCAGGCTGCAAATGGAGGTGACGTTTATGCAATGGAAGCATATGCACAGGCTGCCAAAGAGCTTTATGATATCGTCTGCGGTGTAAAGAGAAAGATTTTTGCGGACAAGGATTGCATGGTTTCCTGTTCTGGAGGGATTTTCAAAACAGGGGATGTGATCAGAAAACCATTTGTGAAACTGCTTGAAGCAAATGAAATGGAACTGACAGAGTCAAAGGCAGAACCATATGTGGGCGCAGTACTTTTGGCGAAGTATTATGAAAATAAGTAAAACAGCAAAAGAATCTTTTTGAGATAAATATCTTGAGAAGATTCTTTTTTTGTAGTATCATATATTAGTTAAAATTTGCTTAGAAACATATTACATTTATATAAAGGAGAAAAACTAATGAAACTTGGTATCGTTGGGCTCCCTAACGTAGGAAAGAGCACATTATTCAACTCATTAACAAAAGCCGGTGCAGAATCAGCAAACTATCCATTCTGTACAATCGACCCTAACGTAGGTATCGTAGCAGTACCTGACAAACGTTTAAAATTACTTGGAGATTTCTATAATTCTAAGAAAGTAACTCCAGCTGTTATCGAATTCGTAGATATCGCAGGTCTTGTAAAAGGCGCTTCCAAAGGGGAAGGTCTTGGAAACCAGTTCCTCGCAAACATTCGTGAAGTAGATGCGATCGTTCACGTTGTTCGCTGCTTTGAAGATTCTAATGTAATTCACGTAGATGGAAGCATTAATCCACTTCGTGACATCGAAACAATCGAACTAGAATTGATCTTCTCTGACCTTGAAATTTTAGAACGTCGTATCGCAAAGACAACAAAGGTTGCAAGAAACGATAAGACAGCAGCAAAAGAACTTGAATTCCAGGAAAGAATCAAAGCTCACTTAGAAGACAGCAAACCAGCCAAAACAATGGAACTGGAAAATGAAGACGAAGAAGCATGGATGGGAGAATATAACCTCCTTACATGGAAACCTGTAATCTTTGCTGCAAACGTAGCGGAAGATGAACTTGCTGATGAAGCTGCTTCCAACGAACATGTACAGAAGGTTCGTGCTTTGGCAGCAGAACAGAACAGTGAAGTATTTGTCATCTGTGCTCAGATTGAACAGGAAATCGCAGAATTAGATGATGAAGAAAAGATGGAATTCTTAGAAGATTTAGGTCTTTCAGAATCCGGTCTTGAAAAGCTGATTGCAGCAAGCTATCACATTTTAGGTCTTCAGAGCTACTTAACATCAGGGGAAGATGAAACTCGTGCATGGACAATTCCAATCGGATGCAAAGCACCACAGGCTGCCGGCAAGATTCACTCAGACTTTGAACGCGGATTCATCAAAGCAGAAGTTGTAAACTATCAGGATTTATTAGACTGCGGTTCTTATGCAGGTGCGAGAGATAAAGGTCTTGTACGTATTGAAGGTAAAGAATACGTAGTAAAAGACGGCGATGTAATTCTGTTCCGTTTTAACGTATAATTGAGGATTTGACCTATGGATATGCAGATTTATTTTCCGAATCTTGGGATTTTTCTTGAAAATGTAGGGAAAAATTTCAGTGTATTTGGATTTGAAATAGCATTTTATGGCTGTACGATGGCAACGGGAATCATTGTTGGATACTTAATGGCGGCCAGAGAAGCGAAACGTACCGGACAGAATCCTGACGATTATCTGGATATGCTGTTATACGCAGTATTCTTTGCAATTATTGGTGCAAGACTTTACTATGTAATCTTTAAATGGGATTATTATGGTCAGAATCTGCTGCAGATATTTAATCTGCGACAGGGGGGACTTGCAATTTATGGTGGTATCATCGGTGCATTTACAACGGTATATTTCTTTGCAAAGAAGAGAAAGCTTTCATTTGCGCAGATGTTAGATACCGCCTGTCCGGGACTTGCAGCAGGACAGGTCATTGGACGCTGGGGTAATTTCTTCAACCGTGAAGCCTTTGGTGGATATACAGACGGGCTGTTTGCAATGCAGATTCCGGTATCCGCAGTACGTTCCGGCGAAATCACAGAACAGATGTGGGAAAACCTGGAAGTGATCAATGGAATTGAGTTTATTCAGGTGCATCCAACCTTCTTATATGAAGGACTATGGAATGTGGGAGTAATCATTTTCCTGTATTTGTATCGCAAACATAAAAAATTCCAGGGAGAACTTGTTCTTTGGTATCTGGTGCTTTACGGAGTGGGAAGATTCTGGGTAGAATCTCTTCGTACAGACCAGCTTTTAATCCCGGGAATCGGGTTCCCAATTTCACAGCTTTTAGGGGCTGTGATGGCAGTAGTTGGGCTGATTGCCATTTTTGTGGGACATAAAAATGCAAAAGAAAATAAACAATAAAGAAACCTTTAGAGGCCGTAAGGTCAGTAATTTACTGACTTTGCGGCTTATTTTTGTGTGGAAAAAGCCCGAAAAATCAATGTTTTGTCAGTTTTTGCCAGAAAACAGAAAGGGTTTTATGAAAAGTTATGAAAATTGCAAAAAAGGTCTTGCAAAGGAAAGAGTGGTATTGTAAACTAAGTTTGTGGAGCAAAGTGGTAGAAAGTGGAGTGTATAAGGAGTAAAGTGGAGCGTTTCACTGAAAGTAGGTGATTGCATGTTCATGGGTGAATACAATCATACGATCGATACAAAAGGCAGGCTGATTATTCCTTCAAAGTTTCGTGAACTGCTCGGTGAGCAATTCGTTGTAACAAGAGGGCTGGATGGCTGTTTATTTTTATTTCCTATGGATGAATGGCACGCTTACGAAGAAAAACTGAAAAAACTGCCAATGGCAGATAAGAACGCCAGAGCATTTAGCCGTTTCTTTACAGCTGGTGCAACACTTTGCGATATCGATAAACAGGGACGAGCTTTAATTCCGGCCACCCTTCGTGAATTTGCAGAGATTGATAAAGACGTAATTTTAGCCGGTTTATTAAACCGCATCGAATTATGGAGCAAAGAACGTTACGAAGAAATTAACACGTTCGACAATATGGATGAAATTGCTGAACAGTTAGTAAGTAATTTGAATTTTGATATTTAGAGGATGACACATGGAATTTAAACACAAATCTGTTTTGCTTTTTGAGACAATAGATAATTTGAACATCAAACCAGATGGTATTTATGTAGATGGAACCTTAGGCGGCGGCGGACATTCTTTCCAGATCTTAAAGCAGTTAGGTGACGGTGGTCGCCTTATCGGAATTGATCAGGATGAAGATGCTTTAAAAGCAGCTGGTGAACGTCTTGCAATCTTTGAAGATAAAGTGACAACTGTACGCAGCAATTACTGTCATATGAAACAGGTGTTACATGATCTTGGAATTGAAAAGGTTTCAGGAATCGTATTAGATTTAGGAGTTTCTTCCTATCAGTTAGATGAACCGGAAAGAGGTTTTACTTATAGAGAAGATGTTCCGCTGGATATGCGAATGGATAGAAGAAATCCAAAGACAGCCAAAAACATTGTAAATGAATACAGTGAAATGGATCTGTTTCGTATTATCCGTGATTACGGAGAAGATAAATTTGCCAAGAATATTGCAAAGCATATCGTGGCAGCCAGAGAGAAAAAAGAAATTGAGACAACAGGAGAATTGATTGAAATCATTAAAGCAGCAATTCCTGCAAAGGTTCGTGCAACCGGCGGACATCCTGCTAAGAAAACATTTCAGGCAATTCGTATCGAGTTAAATGAGGAACTGGAAGTACTCCAGAACTCCTTGGATGAAATGATCGACCTTTTGGAAGATGGCGGAAGAATCTGTATCATTACGTTCCATTCTTTAGAAGATCGAATCGTAAAAACTATTTATAAGACAAACGAGAATCCTTGTACATGCCCAAGTCACTTCCCGGTGTGTGTGTGTGGTAAAAAGCCGAAGGGCAAGGTCATTACAAGGAAACCGATTGTTCCAAGTGATGAAGAACTGGAATATAACAGCAGAGCCAAAAGCTCTAAGCTGAGAGTATTTGAAAGAATTAGAGAAGATTAGGAGTGTGGCATCAAATGGCCCAGAGAACTGTGAATCGTAGAACAACTACATATCGTACAGAAGTTCAGGGCAATGTTGCCAGACAGATGTATGCAGTACCGGAACGCCGCGTAAATCCGCAGGGTCCGGTAGCCGTGCCAAATAGAAAACGTAAACAGGAGAGAACAACACTTAGTATCCCTTATTGCATTTTTCTGGCAGTGGCTTGCGTACTTACACTTAGTTTAGGTGCATATTATCTGGAACAGCAGGCGTTATCCACAAGCAGTCAGAAAAAGATTGCTTCTTTAGAGAGCGAACTTGCAGAGCTTCGTAAGGTCAATGCTGATGATTTGAATCGTATTGAAACTTCTGTAAACTTAGAAGAAATCCGAGACATTGCGATCAATGAACTGGGAATGGTTTATGCAACACAGGAAAATGTGGTGCTTTACAAAAATACCACTCAGAACTATGTCAGTCAGTATGATAATGTACCTCAGGAGGAGGATTCTCTTATAAAGAGTATTATGAAGTCGAAGTAGGGGAAGAATGTGACAAGTAAAGAATATAAGAAACAGAAAAGAATAAGTAATCGAATGAAGCGAAAGCTGGCACTCATGTTTGTCGTGATTGTGCTGGCTTTGGTTGGTTTAAGCGTTAGAATTGTATATATCAATAAGACCAACGGTGATAAATACACCAAAAAGGTATTGCAGCAGCAGGAAAGTAATAGCCTTACTCTGGCATATCGTCGTGGAGACATTTATGACCGTAACGGTACGGTGCTTGCAACCAGTGAAAAGGTATATAATATAATTTTAGACCCAAAAGTATTAACAGATCATGAAGAACTGACAAAGGGGTGTGTAGATGCAACCTTAACAGCTCTTTCAGAACATTTCAGTTATACAAAGTCTGAATTACAGACCATTTATAATGAAAAGAAAACCAGCAGTTATGTAGTTTTGGAAAAACAGATGACTAAGGAAGAAATTTCTGGTTTCCAGGCAAAAATGGAGGAAAAAGATTCTAAGGTCAAAGGTGTCTGGTTTGAAGAAGGCTATAAGAGAATGTATCCTTATGATTTTCTTGGCTGTAATGTGATTGGTTATACGGTAGCCGGAAATGTTGGACAGTACGGAATTGAGGAATATTATTCCAGTACATTAAATGGTACAAACGGTAGAAGCTATACTTATTTAAATGAAGATTTAGAGCAGGAAAAAGTTATCCATGCGGCAACAGATGGATACAGCGTCATGTCTACCATTGATGTAACGCTGCAGGGATTTGTGGAAGAAGCCATTGATAAATTCATGGCGGAAAATGCCAATGTTTATCGCGAGGGTGATGGCGCAAAAACGGTTGCCTGCGTGATGATGGATCCAAGAAACGGCGAAATTCTTGCCATGGCAAGTAATCGTAAATATGATCTGAATAAGCCATATGATGTGGTTGCGAATGGTCTTTATACAGAAGAACAGGCGGCTGAACTGACGGATGAACAACGTCTGGATGCCCTCAATGGTCTGTGGCGTAATTTCTGTATCAGCGATACCTATGAACCAGGTTCTACGGTGAAACCAATGACAGTTGCAGCAGCATTGGAAGCAGGGATTATCAGCGAAACAGAAGGCTATTATTGTGATGGTTCCCAGGTTGTTGTTCCAGGACAGAAGCCAATTCATTGTGCGAAACGTACCGGTCATGGGATGATTACGGTTGAAGGCTCTTTGATGTTCTCTTGCAACGATGCCCTGATGCAGATGGCTGCAAAAATGGGATATGACAATTTTGTAAAATATCAGCGTTTATTTAACTTCGGACTTCGTACCGGAATTGACCTTCCGGGAGAATCCAGAACAGATACGGTTGTTTATTATGTAGGAGACGATGCTCCATATGAAAATCTGAAAATCGGACCATCAGAACTTGCTACCTGTTCCTTTGGGCAGGGCTTTAACGTCAGTATGATTCAGGTTGCCAGCGCATTTTCTTCCTGTATCAATGGCGGATATTATTATCAGCCACATGTTGTGAAGAAAATCATGGATACCAATGGCGGTACCGTAGAAGAAAACGAAGGAAATCTGCTTAGAACAACCATTTCTGAACAGACAAGTGAAAAAATCAAACAGTATTTGTACAATACCATGTATGGCCCGGTAGATCCAAACGGTAACAATGCGACCGGTAAAACAGCCCGTATCGCAGGATATGCAATGGGCGGAAAAACAGGTACTGCACAGAAAATTCCTCGTGGGAATGGAAATTATCTCGTATCATTTATCGGCTATGCGCCGTATGATGAACCACAGGTGGTCTGCTATGTAATCGTAGACGAACCAAATGCAGCTTATCAGCCAACAAGCTCCTTTGCCCAGAAAATCTGGAAGGAAATCATGCAGAAATCTCTTCCTTATTTAAATGTTTATGAAACGGAAGAACCACCTGCAGATATGATTGATGAGTACAATGAAACTCATGCAGAAAAGGCGGAAGAATCAGAAAATGCAGAAGGTGAAACTACAACACCTGAAAAAGAAGAAGGACCGATCATCGATCCACAGACTGGTGAAGAAGTCACACCACCGGATTTATCAGGAGATGAAAGCATTGACCAGGAAACAGGTATGCTAAAAGACTTAACTCAGGATGATGCATATCCAAGTGAAATCCTTGAAAATGTACAGCCGTCCGTGGAAGAAATTGAATATTAAACTTTCAGACCTCATAAAATGAATCAAACATTTTATGAGGTCTTTTGATGTTTGATAAAACGAAAACTTATCATAGACGAAAAATTGTGGTTGTCTTTTTTCTTTGTATCCTGATGCTTTTGGGACTGATGGGAAGATTAGTATACTTAATGGTTTTTCGCTCAGACTATTATCAGGAGAAAGCGGATGAGCTTCATGAAAGGGAGAGGAGCATTAAAGCAGCAAGGGGGAAGATTGTTGACTGCAATGGAACGGTTTTGGCGACTAATCGTACAGTCTGCACCGTTTCAGTAATTCATAGTCAGATTGAAGAACCTGAAACGGTAATTTCTGTGTTGTGCAAGGAATTGGGTTTATCAGAAGAAACGGTGCGTAAACGTGTAGAAAAGGTAAGTTCTATTGAGAGGATTAAAGCAAATGTTGATAAGGAAATCGGGGATAAAATCAGAAGTTACGATTTGGCAGGTGTAAAAGTAGATGAAGATTTTAAACGATACTATCCATATGATACGTTGTGCTCCAAGGTATTAGGCTTTACAGGAAGTGATAATCAGGGAATTATCGGGCTGGAGGTCTATTATGAGGATTATTTAAAAGGAATCGACGGTACGATTCTGACCCAGACGGATGCCAGAGGGATTGAACTGGATGGAGAAGCGGAAGAAAGAGCCGAGGCAATACCCGGGAATAATCTGCATCTGACCCTGGACTATAATATTCAGATGTACTGTGAACAGACGGCGAAAAAAGTGCTGGAGGAAAAAGAAGCGGAGTATGTGTCCATTATTATTATGAATCCGCAGGATGGGGCTATCTATGCCAATGTCAATGTGCCGGAGTTTGATCTAAATAATCCTTTTGTTTTGCCGGATAGCGTGGATACGACAACAATGACGGAACAGCAGAAAAATGATGCGCTGAATCAAATGTGGCGAAATCAGAGCGTGAACGATACCTATGAGCCGGGATCAACCTTTAAAATCATCACATCCACCATTGCGCTGGAAGAGGGAAAGGTATCAGTAAATGATACATTTTCCTGTCCGGGGTTTGCCATTGTGGAGGACCGAAAAATCCGGTGTCATAAGGTGAAAGGGCATGGAGCGGAAACTTTTGTGCAGGGGATACAGAACTCCTGTAACGAGGAGGTTATGTAGTGGATAGGGAAAGACAGAAACTTTTACTAAATATCGCTGAAATTCTTTATAAGCGCGGACTCATTACCGAGTCAGAAAAGAATAAAATGAAAAATATCATCAACGGGAACGAATCATAATGATGGAACGAATCTGTATTTATAATCGGTGCAGCACAGAGGAAGAAAATCAGAAAAATGCTCTCGAGATACAGGCTCGTGAAAGTGTGGAAATTGTAAGACAGAACGCCTGCTGGCAGATTGTAGATCAGTTTGTAGAGAGCCAGTCTGGGACCACTTCTGCGAAACGAAGTAAATATCAACAGATGCTTTCAGGTATTGAGCAGAAAAAGTACACTATTATTGTGATTAAATCCATTGACCGACTGGTGCGTAACACCAAGGACTGGTATTTGTTTCTGGATTGTATCGTACGCAACAATACAAGACTTTACATTTACATTGATAACAAGTTTTACTCCCCGGAGGATAGTCTGATTACTGGAATCAAGGCGATTCTGGCAGAGGAATTTTCCAGAGAGCTTTCTAAGAAGATTAAAAATGCTCATAAGCGACGTCAGACTAACAAAAGTGGCTATAACATCTGCAGTGAAATGTTTGGTTGGAACAAAATTAGCAAGGACATTTATGAGGTAAATGAAGAAGAAGCGAATGCGATTCGGCATGCATATGAGCTGATTGAACAGGGATATGGCTTTGATCGACTTTCCAAGGAAATGTTTCAGCGTGGGGTGCGTAGCAGAAATCAGAAGAAGATTGCCCCCACCACATGGAGAAAGATGCTTCGCTCGCCGCGAATGTATGGCACAGTCATTTTGCATCGTACGGAATATGATTTTAACCTGCATAAGGTGGTACAGATACCGGAAACGGAATGGGTACTTTGCGAGGAGGCATTGCCGCCAATCGTGAGCAGAGAGTATTATCATCGGATGCTTGAGATTATGGACAAGAGAAGCAGAGCATGCAATACTTCAGAGAGTCAGGCAATGCCAAAAAGCAGCGGGGCACATGAATTGTCGGGAAAAATCATTTGCGGACTGTGTGGAAATGTATTTTATCGGAGAAAGCAAAGCTTAAAAGATGGGAAACGTGCGGTGTGGGTCTGCTCCAATTACATTAATAAGGGAACGAAACAGGAAGATAATCCGGAAGGATGTCAGGGGATTTTTCTGATAGAAGATGTCTTAAAGGAGTTTATTTTTAAGGCGTATATGGAACGGTTTCAAAGTTTGGAAGGCAGTGAGCGCTATTTGATAGATGAAGCAGTGCGGATATTGCGGAGTACGTTTTCGGGTGCGGATTATGTTTCAAAGATGAAGAAGCTGGAAAGAGAGCGTAAGAAACTGCAAAGGAATAAGGAGAAAGCATTTGAGAAGCTGATGGACGGTGTGCTAAATGACCAGGACTACAAGACATTTGTGAGGAAAATAAATGAGCAGGTACAGAAAAATTCCGGCGAATTGGATACGTTGCGGGCTGAGATGGGCGGAATGGAAGACATGGAGAAACGTCTGCTGGAGATAAAAGAGGAATTAAAGCAGGGGGATGTGCTGAAGGAAGCATTGAAGGCGGAAGTTGTTGGTAAGGTGCAGGAAATTGAGGTGCATGAGGATCAGATGCTGGATATTTGCTTTAATAAGTATCAGGCAGCAGTTTGTGAGAAAACTGCAGGAAGGGATGATTCGGATTTATATACGGTACGCATACAATATGAGTATGTCTATGAGGGGGATAAACAGCTTGCAGATATGCGGGAAAGGATTAAAAAGTACATAATGACAAAGGAACAGGTGACCGTGAAGGAAATTATGGAAGTGTTTGAAATGAGCCAGGGCAGGGCATATTCGAGATTGAGAGAACTGAAAGCAGAGGGAATTGTAGAATATGAACGAAATCGGCAAGGGGGATATTGGTACCTGGTAGAATAAGTTTTTGTATAGACTTTCCAGGTGTTATAGAAAGTGGAAAAGATATTGATTTTTGGGGAAAATGCTTGACATTCTTGAATGATTGTTGTTAAATTCAAATTTGGAGTTGTTTACTCAATTCTATTTAATTATTTCACATTATTCAAGAAAAAAGGAGAAAAACAATGAAAAAGAAACTTGTAAGCTTACTTATGGTTCTCGCATTGACAGTGACAGCATTTGCTGGCTGTGGTTCTGCTGATGACGCACAGACAGATGCGCCAGCAGCAGAAGAAAGTGAAACAGCAGCAGTAAAAGCTGGTTTTATTTTCTTACATGACGAAAACTCTACATACGACTTAAACTTCTTAAACGGAGCAAAAGAAGCATGTGAAAAAATGGGCATTGAACCAATCTTAAAGACAAACATTCCGGAAGGACAGGAATGCTACGAAGCAGCATGTGAACTTGCTGACGCTGGATGTAACTTTATTTTTGCAAACAGCTTTGGACATGAAGATTACATGATTGAAGCAGCAAAAGAATATCCGGAAGTACAGTTCTGTCATGCAACAGGTACAAAAGCTCATACAGAAGAGCTTGATAACTACCACAATGCATTTGCTTCTATTTATAACGGACGTTACCTTGCAGGTATCGTAGCTGGTATGAAGTTAAATGAAATGATTGAAAACGGCGAAATCACTGCAGAACAGGCGAAAATGGGTTATGTTGGAGCTTATACATACGCAGAAGTTATTTCAGGTTATACATCATTCTTCTTAGGCGCACGTTCTGTATGCCCATCTGTGACTATGGAAGTTACATTTACAGGTTCCTGGTATGATGAAACAGCTGAAAAAGAAGGTGCTAACAAGCTTCTTCAGAACGGTTGTGTATTGATTAGCCAGCATGCAGACTCTATGGGTGCTCCTACAGCATGTGAAACAGCAGGTGTTCCAAACGTTTCTTATAACGGAAGTACAGCAAGTGCATGCCCGAACACATTCTTAGTATCCTCCAGAATTAACTGGGCACCATACTTTGAATATGCGATGACATGTGTAGCAAACGGCGAAGCAATCCCGGCTGACTGGTGTGGAAGTCTTGAAAATGAAGCAGTTCTTCTGACTGATCTTGGTGAAAACGTAGCAGAAGGTACAGCAGAGGCGCTTGAAGCTGCGAAAGCAGATTTAATTGCTGGAAATGTACATGTATTTGATATCACTACATTTACTGTAGATGGCGCACAGTTAGACAGCTATATGGCTGATGTTGACACTGATGCTGCATATACACCGGATCATGAAGTAATCGTAGATGGTTACTTTAACGAATCCGGAGAAGGATTCCGTTCAGCACCGTACTTTGATGTACAGATCGATGGAATCACTCTTCTTGATACAATGTTCTAAATAAAATTTGTAAAGCAGGCGGTGCAGCATTTTTGCCGCGCCGCCCTTTTTCTATGAAGCGAAAAGAAGTGATGGTTTGAGTTTCGCATCAGAGGAAAGGGGCGGACAGCCACTATATGAAAGGGGACAAAAGATGGAAAACAGGATACCCGCAGTTTCCTTGAGAAACATTACGAAAACATTTGGAACGGTTGTTGCAAATGATAAAGTGAATTTAGATATTTATAAGGGTGAAATTTTAGCACTTCTGGGTGAAAATGGAAGTGGAAAGACCACGCTGATGAACATGCTTTCCGGTATTTATTTTCAGGATGAAGGTCAGATTTTTATTAACGGAAAAGAAGAAGTCATTGCAACACCAAAGGACGCTTTTCGCGTAGGAATTGGTATGGTGCATCAGCATTTTAAACTGGTTGATGTATTATCTGCGACAGAAAATATCATTCTTGGTCTGGACGAAAAGCTGGATATTAAAGAAGCATCACAAAAAATCGAGCATATCTGCCGGAAATATGGTTTTGAAGTAGATCCAAAGCAGAAAATTTACGATATGTCTGTTTCTCAAAAGCAGACAGTTGAAATTGTAAAGGTACTGTACCGAGGCGCAGATATTTTAATTTTGGATGAGCCGACAGCAGTTTTAACTCCTCAGGAAGCTGAGAAGCTTTTTGCGGTACTTCGTAAAATGAAGGAAGATGGAAAATCAATCATTATCATTACTCACAAGATGCAGGAAGTGTTATCTCTTTCTGACCGCGTGGCGGTGCTTCGTGACGGAAAATATATTGGTGATCTGATTACTGCCAACACGGATGTGCAGGAGATGACCAACATGATGGTAGGGCGTGAGGTAACATTAAATATTGAAAGACCGGAACCGGTTAATTCCAAGCCTCGTATTCAGGTAGAAGGTCTGACTGTTTGCAATGAAGAGGGAATTACGAAACTGAAGGATGTCAGCTTCACCGCAAACAGTGGAGAAATCCTTGGGATTGCAGGTATTTCCGGATGTGGACAGAAGGAACTATTAGAAGCAATTGCAGGACTTCAGGTGGTACAGTCCGGTACGATTCAGTATATCAAAGATGACGGAACCTCAGAATTGCTGATTGGAAAAGATCCACTGGAAATTTCAGACATGGGTGTGTCATTGTCCTTCGTTCCGGAGGACCGACTTGGCATGGGGCTTGTAGGAAATATGAACCTGACAGATAATATGATGCTCCGTTCTTTCCGTCGGGGACGTTCACCTTTTGTAGACCGAAAAACTCCGAGAAAGCTTGCAAAAAAGACTGTAGAGCGCTTAGGCGTTGTGACTGCAGGTCTTTCTACACCGGTTCGAAGACTGTCCGGAGGAAATGTGCAGAAAATTCTGGTAGGTCGTGAAATTGCGTCAGCACCAACAGTGCTTCTGACCGCTTATGCAGTGCGTGGACTTGATATCAATTCCAGCTATACAATTTATGACCTGGTAAATCAGCAGAAGAAGAATGGTGTTGCAGTTGTATTCGTTGGAGAGGATCTGGATGTTCTTCTGCAGTTATGCGACCGCATTATGGTACTTTGCGGAGGTCAGGTCAGTGGAATTCTGGATGCCAGAACAACAAATAAAAATGAGGTCGGAATGCTGATGACCAGAGTGGGAGGTCAGTAAACTATGAATGATAAAAATAAAGAACCACTTTTTCATATCGTAAAAAGAGGAGCGATTCCGTGGTATCAGAGCCTGGCAATTTACGCAGCGGCGATTGTACTGGCACTTGTGTTATGTGCAGTTGTAACTACAGTTACCACTGGGATCAATCCGCTCAATGTATTTGAATCAATTTTTACAGGTGCCTTCGGTTCAACAAGAAAGACATGGGTAACGCTTCAGAATATTTCTATTCTGCTGCTGATTTCGTTAGCGCTGACACCTGCTTTCAAGATGAAATTCTGGAATATTGGTGGAGAAGGTCAGGTGCTCATTGGTGGACTTGCAGCAGCAGCCTGCATGATTTGTTTCAGTGATAAAATGTCCAATGGTATGCTGATTGTCTGCATGGTGTTATCAAGTATTGCAGCCGGCGTGATCTGGGGTGTGATTCCTGCATTTTTTAAGGCAAAATGGAATACCAATGAAACACTCTCGACGTTGATGATGAACTATATTGCGACACAGCTGGTTGCATTTTTTGTAATCCGCTGGGAGGTTCCAAAGGGTTCCGGTAAGATAGGTATTATTAATCAGGACTCTAACCTGGGCTGGCTTCCGCAGATTATGGATTCAAAATATCTGCTGAGCATTCTGGTAGCAGTGATTGTTACATTATTTATGTACATCTATTTGAATTACAGCAAACAGGGATATGAGATTTCTGTTGTTGGTGAAAGTGAAAGAACAGCAAAATATATTGGTATTAAAGTAAATAAAGTAATTATTCGTACCATGGCACTTTCCGGAGGTCTCTGTGGTCTGGTAGGTCTTCTTTTGGTAGGGGGGATCAATCACACGGTTACGACGACCATTGCAGGAGGACAGGGATTTACAGCGGTTCTGGTTTCCTGGATGTCTAAATTTAATCCATTCATTATGGTGGCATCCAGTGGTCTGATCATTATTATGAACAGAGGAGCCAGTGAGATTTCTACAGCCTTTGGTCTGAATCACTCTTATTCTGATATTTTGACCGGAATTATTTTGTTCTTTATTATCGGATGTGAATTCTTTATTACCTATAAGCTGCAGTTTCGTAAAAAAGCAGGGAAGGAGGGACAGTAACCATGTTTGATTTTTTATTGAATTTTATTCCCAGAGCAATCGTACAGGGGATTCCTTTGTTATATGGAAGTACCGGAGAAATCATTACTGAGAAAACCGGTAACCTGAATCTGGGAATTCCGGGTGTTATGTATGTTGGTGCAATCAGCGGTGTAATCGGTGCCTTCCTTTATGAAAATTCTTTGGCAGATCCGTCACAGATGAATGGTGTGCTGGCAATCCTGATTCCGATGGTATGCTGCCTGTTAGGTTCCCTTCTTATGGGACTTCTTTACTGCTTTTTAACGGTTACCTTACGTGCGAATCAGAATGTAACTGGTCTTACAATGACGACTTTTGGCGTTGGTTTTGGTAATTTCTTCGGAGGTTCCTTAATTAAGCTGGTAGACAGCGAGGTCCCTTCCATTGCCTTGTCAGCAACGAGTGCTTATTTTAGTAAGACCCTTCCTTTTGCGGATAAGCTTGGATGGTTTGGAAAGTTATTTCTTTCCTATGGATTTTTGGCATATTTGGGCGTGATCATTGCATTCATAGCTTCTTACGTGCTGAAACGTACACGTACAGGACTTCATCTTCGTGCAATTGGTGAAGATCCGAACACTGCAGACGCAGCCGGAATTAATGTTACAAAGTATAAATATATGGTGACTTGTCTCGGATGTATGATCGCTGGTCTGGGTGGTTTATACTATGTTATGGACTATGCCTGTGGCATCTGGTCCAATGATGCTTTCGGTGACAGAGGCTGGCTGGCGATCGCTTTGGTTATTTTTACAATCTGGCGTCCAAATGTCAGTGTATTTGCATCCTTCCTGTTTGGAGGGCTGTATATTTTATATTTGTACATTCCTACGGGCATGGACAATATGGAATTCCAGGAATTATACAAAATGATTCCGTATGTGGTTACATTGGCAGTTCTTGTAATCACCAGTATGCGCAGCAAGCGTGAAAATCAGCCGCCGGCAAGTTTGGGGCTTCCATATTTCAGAGAAGAACGATAAAATAGAATAGAAGCATTGAAAAGACAGTCCGCTTTGGATTGTCTTTTCGTTTTATAAATATCTGTAATTGTGTGTTTATGTATGTAGGCATGTGAGTAGAGTGCGTAGGCGTTGGGGAAAAATAGGCGTTGAAAAATGGAAGAAAGGGATTTTAGGTGAAATTCCTGGGGGAGATGTTATAGAAATATGACTTGACGATTATTTGCTGTATGTTTTTTGCTCTGATTATTTGTGATAGTGTGGCAAAATCGTGAAGTAATAAAAAGTAGTTGTAATAAAAAGAAATTTTGCTATAATATAATTAAAGAGGCAACCGCCACAAGTGGTTGACCTGGTTTGAAAAGGAACAAAGCCTTCCCAGCACCGGCCAAAGTACAGGGAAGGTTTTGTTATGTACATTTACTTACAAAACGTAAAAACGAATGTAAGCAATGCTAAAAGGAACATGCCAAAGGTCATGAGCTCCTTAAAATCAAAATGATTTTTCATAAGCACCACCTCCATTCTATAAGAATAGAGGTCAACCATCCTGTAACACGATTGCCAGCGGCGTAAATACCGCTGAAATAATTATAACATAACGAAATGAAGAACACAAGTTCGATTGACATAAAAGGAAGAAGTTGAATTATTATGCCTCTGATATCAAGGTCAGGGGTATTTTTAAATTGGAGCACAATGGAATGGACATATGCAGAAAAATCAGAGGAAAACATCCAATCTTAAGTATAAAATAAGAAAATTCTGCTAAAAAATGAGCATGAGGTAGAAGAAAAAGAGCCTATGCCCACCAGAGAAGCAAAAACTATGAATTTCATGAAATTTTCCCTTCCAACACGTCTTAAATTATCCTGAAAAATTTCAAGATTGAAATCCACAAGCTGGTATAATAATATAAGGACAAGAATATTTTAAAACAAAGAAGTAGAGGGACACGAAAGAGAGACTTTTGTGTTCCTTTTATTTTGATAAATATCTGTAACCCGGTGTTTATAAACGTGGGCCTTCGGGTAGGTGTTGATGGGTTTTACAACGGAATGAAAGATTTAGGTCTCATGTCAAAAACCAATATTGATATACCTGGAGAAGCTTCTACAATTATGCACAAAAAAGAAACCATCGGTCCGGTAGAACTTGCTACCATGTCTTTTGGACAGTCTTTTCAGATTACCCCCATGCAGCTTGCGGCGACCGTAAGCTCTATCATCAATGGCGGTACACGTGTGACACCGCATTTTGCTAAGGAGATCCGAAATGATGAAGGAGCGCTGATTAAGACCTTCGATTATGGAAGTGGAGAACGAATTGTGTCAGAAGATACATCTGCAACTATGAGAATGCTATTGGAAAGTGTTGTGGCAGAAGGCGGCGGTTCCAAAGGTCAGGTAGAAGGTTACCGAATCGGGGGGAAAACAGCTACCTCTCAGACTCTGCCACGAAGTGCAAAACAGTACATTTCTTCTTTTATCGGTTTTGCTCCGGCAGATGATCCAAAGGTGCTTGGGCTGGTAATCATTGCCAAGCCAACCGGCGTATACTACGGTGGAACCATTGCAGCACCGGTTCTGCAAAGCATTTATGCAAATATTTTGCCATATTTGGAGATAGAAACAGTTGAAACTTCCGAATAAAAGAATTATACTAATAAGATGTATCATGGCAAAACTATGATACGAGAATAATTCAGAAGAGGTGTATTATGAATCAATATATAGCAATTGCGATTCCAATTATTGTTGCATTTGCAATCAGTGCAGTTTTAGGACCAGTAATTATCCCGTTCCTGCGAAAACTGAAATTCGGACAGACGGTACGTGATGACGGACCACAGTCCCATTTAAAGAAAAATGGAACTCCTACTATGGGAGGACTTATTTTCCTGATCAGTGTAATCTTAACATCCTGCATTTATATGAAGGATTATCCACAGATCATTCCAATTCTGTTCGTAACAGTTGGGTATGGAGTGATCGGATTTTTAGATGACTATATCAAAATCGTATTAAAGCGTTCTGAAGGTCTGACACCATCCCAGAAAATGTTTGGCCAGATTTTAGTGACAGGTGTATTTGCAGTTTACATGTATAAATTCTCCGGAATTTCCATGGAAATGATCGTTCCATTTTTCCCGGGAGTGACATTAGACTTAGGATTTTTAACAATCCCTGTCATGTTCCTTGCAGTGATCGGAACTGTGAATGGTGTCAACTTTACAGATGGTCTTGATGGCCTTGCAACCAGCGTTACAATTATGGTTGCAGTGTTCTTTGGCGTTGTAGCATTAGGAGTAGGAAGCGGTGTATGGCCAATCACAGCAGCAGTCATTGGTGCATTATTAGGTTTCTTATTATTTAATGTTCACCCTGCAAGTGTATTTATGGGAGATACAGGCTCTCTGGCACTTGGCGGATTTGTAGCAGCCACAGCTTATATGCTTCAGATGCCGATTTTTATCCTGATCGTAGGATTAATTTACTGGATCGAAATCTTGTCAGTTATCATTCAGGTTGGTTACTTTAAAATTTCTCATGGAAAGAGAATTTTCAGAATGGCACCAATTCATCACCATTTTGAACTTGGCGGCTGGTCTGAAACAAGAGTTGTTGCAGTGTTTACAATTACAACTGCAATCCTGTGTCTCATTGGTTTGATGGCACTGTAATACGGAGGAAATATGGAATTTACGAATAAAAACGTGCTTGTTTACGGTACCGGCATCAGCGGTATCAGCGCAGTTTCTTTATTAGAAAGCGTACAGGCAAAAGTCATTCTTTATGATGAAAATACAAAGATTACAAAAGAACAGGTAAGAGCAAAGCTTGCAGCCGGTTCTAAAGCAAAGATTCTTCTTGGCGCATTAAGCGAAGAAGTGATTAAAACTCTGGATATGGTTGTGTTAAGTCCCGGAGTTCCTACGGACATTCCTGTGGTGGAAGGTTTTAAGAAGCGAGGCATTCCAGTATGGGGTGAAATTGAGCTTGCATACCGTCTTTCTAAGGGACGAGTTGTAGCGATTACAGGTACCAACGGAAAGACAACAACTACCACATTGGTTGGAAAACTGATGAAAAACTATTTTGACAGTGTATTTGTAGTAGGAAACATTGGAAATCCTTACACAGAAGCTGCAAAAGAAATGGTGGATGAAACAGTGACTGTTGCGGAAATTTCAAGCTTCCAGTTAGAAACGATCCACGAATTCCACCCGGTGGTAAGTGCGATTCTGAACATTACACCAGACCATTTAAACAGACATCATACAATGGAATGTTACATAGAGACAAAAGAAAAAATAGCGCTCAATCAGACAAAAGAAGATGTATGTGTTCTGAATTTTGATGATACTGTGACAAGAGATTTTGCAGATTACTGTAACGCATCGGTATTATATTTCAGCCGTTTGCATAAATTACAGAAAGGTGTTTATCTGGATGGAGAAACTTTTGTTTATTCAGACGGGGAAACACAGACAGAAATCTGTAAGACAACTGATCTGAAGGTTTTAGGCGGTCACAATCATGAAAATGTGATGGCAGCCATTGCCATGGCAGTCAGCATGAAAGTGCCAATGGAAATCATCAGAAAAACAGTGATGGAATTTACAGCAGTAGAACACCGTATTGAGTTTGTTACAGAAAAAAACGGTGTAGATTACTATAATGACTCTAAGGGAACCAATCCGGATGCAGCGATCAAAGGCATTCAGGCAATGAACCGTAAAACAGTCTTAATCGGCGGCGGTTATGACAAGGGTTCAGACTATGATGAATGGATTGAAAGCTTTGATGGGAAAGTAACTTATCTGGTACTTCTTGGAGCGACAAAAGAAAAAATTGCAGAGTGTGCAAGAAAACATGGATTCGAGAATATTATTTTCGTAGAGACAATGGAAGAAGCCGTAAAGGTTTGCGCTGAAAAAGCAAATCCAGGTGAAGCAGTCCTGCTTTCTCCTGCCTGCGCAAGCTGGGGAATGTTCGATAATTACGAACAGCGCGGACGAATTTTCAAAGAGCTTGTAAGAAAATTATAAGGAGATTTTCATGAATCATATGGGAGCCGGAACGAAGCGAGTAGATATGCCTTTACTCTTATCAGTTCTGGCTCTTGTTTTGTTTGGAATGGTCATGCTTTACAGCACCAGCTCTTATAATGGTCTGGTAAAATTCGGAGATTCCTTTTACTATCTGAAGAAACAGTTTTTCGCAACAAGCCTGGGGTTGGCTGCCATGTACATTGTAGCAAATATTGACTATCATGTATGGGCAGCTTTTTCTGTCTGGGGATACATTTTATCAGCAATTTTATCCACGCTGGTTCTTTTTATCGGGCAGGAAATCAATGGTTCGAAGCGCTGGCTGGCATTGGGGCCTTTATCTTTTCAGCCTTCGGAATTTGCCAAAGTGGCGCTGATCATTTTCCTTGCCTGGGTCGTTATGAAGCAGGGGAAAAAGATTGCGAAACTAAAGAATATGTTTCTCGTTATTTTAAGTGCCCTGCCAATTGTTGGGCTTGTAGGTACAAATAACTTAAGTACCGCAATTATCATTCTGGGTATTGCAGTGATTCTGATCTTTGTTGCCAGTCCAAAGTATTTGCAGTTTATTGCAGTAGGAGCAGCGGGTATTGGTTTTGTGGCAATATTCCTTGCTACGGCAAGTTATCGTCTGGAGCGACTGGCAATCTGGCTAAACCCAGAGGAGTATGAAAAAGGATATCAGACGCTGCAGGGACTTTATGCCATTGGTTCCGGTGGGATATTCGGTGTAGGGATTGGAAATGGAAAGCAGAAACTGGGATTTGTGCCGGAAGCACAGAATGATATGATATTTTCCATTATATGCGAAGAATTGGGGCTGTTTGGAGCTGGTCTTTTGATTGTTTTGTTTGGGATTTTAATATGGCGTCTGATGGTTGTTGCAAGTCATACGAAAGATTTGTATGGCTGTCTGATCGTGACCGGGATTATGGCACATATTATGATTCAGGTCATTTTAAATATTGCGGTAGTAACAAATACCATACCAAATACCGGTATTACGCTTCCTTTTGTCAGTTACGGAGGTACTTCGGTGCTGTTTTTGCTGGCAGAAATGGGAATTGCATTAAATATTTCTCTTTCTACAAGAAAAGAACATTAAACAGGAATGTCTGGCATAAATTATTATGAACGAAATTTATGGGGGAATCCTTTGAGTAAAATAGAAGTGGAAGGTATGCACAGGCTGCAGGGAGAAGTGGTAGTGCAGGGGAGTAAAAATGCAGTACTTCCGATTTTGTCAGCCTGTGTATTGAACGAAGGAGAGACCATTCTTCATGGATGTCCGAGAATCAGGGATGTATCCTCCATGCTGGAAGCTTTGGAGTGTGCCGGTGCAAAGATTGCATGGGAGGGAAATACAGTGATTTTGGATACTTCCGTGATGTATCCGGCACCATTTATTGAAAAGGCAGGATGCATGCGCTCTTCGGTCATGCTGCTTGGAAGCTTCCTGGGACGATTTGGAAGAGCAACCTTAGGGTATCCGGGCGGATGCCGTATTGGGAAGCGTCCCATTGACCTGCATGAGCAGACGTTAAATGCCATGGGAGTCATTTTTTGTGAGGAAGAAGACTATTTGGAGGGAAGATGCGCATCCTTAGAAGGTTGCGGTCTGTATCTTCCCTATCCAAGCGTTGGAGTTACCGAAAATATTCTTTTGGCAGCTTCCAACGCTTCCGGGATGACTCGCATATATGGAGCTGCCAAAGAACCGGAGATTACAGAATTGTGCAAATTTTTAACACTTCTGGGAGTAAGAATCGGCGGAATCGGAACGGATCGTTTATCCATCATGGGTGGTAAATTAAAAAAATATGTGGAATATCAGATCTGTACGGACAGGATTGTGGCAGGAACCTATTTGTTTGCAGTTGCAGGAACCGGCGGAGATGTTATCTTAAAAAATGCTCCGTTATCCCACATGAAAAGTACGATTCAAACCGTTGGAAGACTGGGAGCAAAGTTAAGCCGCTGCGGAAATGATGTGCGGATTCAAATGAAGGAAACACCTAATGCCATCAGATGTATCCGTACGGCTCCGTATCCTGAATTTCCAACAGATTTACAGTCTCCGCTATTAGCGGTATTATGCAGGGCGGATGGATACAGCAAAATAGAAGAACGCATTTTTGAGAATCGTTTCCTGATTGTAAAGGAACTTCAGAAAATGGGAGCAAATGTGGTGACAGAGGGTAGATGCGCCTATATTTCTCCGGTGAAACGATTAACAGGAAGCTGTGTGGAAGCCACAGATCTTCGCGGTGGTGCGGCTCTTGTGATAGCAGCCATGGAGGCAGAAGGGAAGTCTGTGATAGAGAATGCAGAGGTTATATTTAGAGGATATGAGCGTATGATTGAGGACTTTAAGAGCCTTGGAGCAGATATTCGTATATTTTCTTAGAAACAGTAGTGCAGGAACCGAAAATATATGTTAAAATGCAAGCTATGAAAAGAAGACATAAAAAGAAAAAAATAAATTTTAAATGGATTATCATAGGGATTATAACCTTATTACTTATATTTTCGGTTCTGATCGCGGCAGGAATCTTTCGTGTCACGAAGGTGGATGTCACCGGAAACTCCTATTATACAGAAGAGGAAATTACTGATCTGGTGATGGGAGACTACCAGAATTCTCTGTATTTAATGCTGCAGTATGACTATCTGGGCGGAAAAGAGATTCCTTTTGTGGACAGTGTGGAAGTGACCATGGTATCACCGAGTCATATTAAGATTCGTGTTTATGAAAAGACCATGATCGGCTATGTAAAATACATGGGTTCCAATCTGTATTTTGATAAAGACGGAACGGTGGTAGAGAGTTCTTCGGAGGTTCTGGAAGGGATACCATGTATCAAAGGTTTAAGATTTGATACACTGACTTTATATCAGCCATTAAATGTGGCAAACGAAGAAGTGTTTGACATTTTGCTTTCCATGACACAAATGATGAAAAAATATGAGCTTAAGCCAGATGGAATCACACTTCAAAAAGACGGAGAAGAAATTGTGCTTACATTTGCCAATGTGCGAATTAATCTTGGCGCAGGGGACAATATGGATGAGAAAGCAGCGAGAATCAAATCCCTGCTTCCTGATCTGGCGGACAAGTCCGGAACACTACATATGGAAGAATACACCAACGAGAGCACCAACATCTCGTTTATTAAGGATAAATAATATTTTTTCTGTTTTTTGAAAAAGTCTCTTGATTAATTGACGAAAAGCGGATAATATAAAGTGAGGTAGATATTTGTACAAGTTGGGGTACGTTAAGGAGGACATATATTTTGTTAGAAATTATGACAAACGAAGCTGAATCTGCAGCAAGAATCATCGTCATTGGTGTAGGTGGTGCAGGTAACAATGCTGTTAATAGAATGATAGATGAACAAATCGGTGGAGTAGAATTTATTGGAATCAATACAGATAAACAGGCATTAAATTTCTGTAAAGCATCCAATGCTCTTCAGATTGGTGAAAAACTTACAAAAGGTCTTGGTGCAGGTGCAAAACCGGAAATCGGCGAAAAAGCTGCAGAAGAAAACATTGACGACATCAAAGATGCGATCAAAGGCGCTGACATGGTATTCGTAACATGCGGTATGGGCGGCGGTACAGGTACAGGTGCGGCTCCGGTTGTTGCAAAAGCAGCAAAAGACATGGGCATCTTAACCGTTGGTGTTGTCACAAAACCTTTCAAATTTGAAGCAAAGACAAGAATGCAGAATGCAGTGACAGGTATCGAAAAGCTCAAAGACAGCGTTGATACTTTAATTGTAATTCCTAATGATAAACTTTTAGAAATCGTTGACAGAAGAACAACTATGCCGGAAGCTTTAAAGAAAGCGGATGAAGTATTACAGCAGGCAGTTCAGGGTATCACAGACCTGATCAACTTACCGGCACTCATCAACCTTGACTTCGCAGACGTTCAGACTGTTATGACAGACAAGGGTATCGCTCATATCGGTATCGGTAGTGCGAAGGGTGATGATAAGGCATTAGAAGCTGTTAAACAGGCAGTTGCTTCTCCATTATTAGAAACAACTATTTCCGGTGCTTCACACGTAATTATTAATGTATCCGGTGATATTTCTCTTATGGATGCAAATGATGCAGCAAGCTATGTACAGGATATGGCTGGCGAAGATGCAAACATTATCTTCGGTGCTATGTATGATGATACATATACAGACGAATGCAGCATTACAGTTATCGCTACAGGTCTGGATGCAAATGTAACAGGTGCTCAGAAAATTCTTCCAACAAGAAGTGCTGGAATTAATTATGGTGCATCTCCAAGAATGACAACACCTGTAAAACCGGCTGCTCCGGTTGCACCTGCGGCTCCGGTTAGACCAGCTGCACCGGTAACACCAGTTGCTCCATTAAAAGCAGAAAGCACAGCTTTCCCTGGCATCGTTACTCCAAAGGTACAGGCTCCGGAAGAACAGGAAATTAAGATTCCATTATTCTTACAGAAAAACAGAAAGTAATTCGTCTAAGGACGTGAACAAGCTCCCACAGAAGTTTGTGGGAGCTTGTTTTGCGTTGAGCTAAAGATATATTATTATTAAGAAAACAATTCTCGTTTTACCAGGTCTACAGGCATTTCCTGTCCTGTCCAGATTTTAAAGGCTTCTGCTCCCTGATAGAGAAGCATATACATGCCGTTAAATGTAGCAAGTCCTGCGGATTCAGCCAGTGTGAGAAGCTTTGTTTTGCGTGGATTATAGATCACATCTGATACGATCAATTCCGGATGGAAGAACGAAGTATCAGGAATCAAACATCCATCGGTATTTGGCGCCATACCAACAGAAGAACCGTTGACAAGGATTGCGCTGTCTGCAATGGATTTCTTTAATGCTGTTTCATCAGCAAGTTCATTTAAAGTAACCTTGCAGTTTGTTTCTGCATTGATCTGGTTTACCTGTTTTTCAATCACATTCCAGGAAGCTCCTTTACGTGCAAACAGATTGATGTTTGTCAGTCCATCCAATGCAGCCTGCGCTAAAATTGCGGAAGATGCACCGCCGGAACCAAGCAGGGTCATCTGTTTTCCAATAATATCATGACCGGCATCTACGACGGAACGCATATAACCAACACCATCGGTGTTATGTCCGATTAGTTTTCCATCTTCAATTACCACAGTATTTACGGAATTCATAAATTTTGCAGCAGGAGAGAGTTCATCACATTTCTCAGCCGCAATTCTTTTGCATGGCATGGTACAGTTAAATCCTCTTGCACCAACCTGCTTTAAGGTGGCCACTGTATTTTCAAATTCATCAATGGTTGTTTTAAATGCCAGATACACATAATCCAGATTCAAAGTCTCAAAAGAGAGGTTATGCATGGCAGGAGAAATGCTATGAGAAACCGGATCTCCAAGGAGACAGAGAAGGCGTGTATGGCCAGTAATATCTTTTTTCATAAAAGTGCCTCAAATTTATATTTTTTCTCATTCTATAAGAATTTTTTTTGCATGTCAAATGTTGCACTTTATGGAAAAAAATACTATACTAGTTATAATTGTTGGACTTTTTAAGGAGACGAATATGAAACAGGTAGTAACGGTAAGAAATTTAACGATTGGAGAGGGAATGCCAAAAATCTGTGTTCCGATCATTGCATCTACGGAAGCAGAGATTCTCGCGAAAGCAGAAGAAATCATGAACTACCCAGCAGATTTGATTGAATGGCGTGCAGATTATTTTGAAGATGCATACAATCTTTCCGCAGTAGCATCAGTATTGGCAGGACTTCGTAAAGTGATTGGCGATATGCCGTTATTATTCACATTCCGTTCTGAGAGCGAAGGCGGATGCAAATCCATTTGCTCCAAAGATTATTTCGCATTAAATCTTGCAGTGGCAATGTACGGAGAAGTAGACATCATTGATCTTGAAATTTACCATGATTTAGAGAGAGCGAAAAATGTAATCTCCATGCTTCACGAAGCAGGCATCAAAGTCATTGCTTCCCATCATGATTTCGACAAAACACCAACAAGAAGCGAAATTATGAATAAATTGTCAAAAATGAAAGAACTGAATGCAGATATCTTAAAAATTGCAGTAACACCAAATGAAATCGGCGATGTTGCAAGACTTTTAAAGATTACAGGCAGAACCAGCATCAACTTCGAAAAACCGCTTATTACCATGGCCATGGGACAGATGGGTATCGTTACACGCATCGCAGGAGAATCCTTTGGTTCAGATATTACATTTGGCTGCGTGGGCGAGGTTTCAGCACCGGGTCAGTTACATGTAGACGATTTGAAATTAATTTTAGAAACATTACATAAATATCATTAAGCATGTCTTATTTTAGAAAAGAGAGTCGAGAAATCGGCTCTCTTTGTCATTTCTACCAGAAAAATATAAAAAATATTTCCAATTCTTTTGACAAAATAAAAAATCCCCCTTTCGTATAATGACCTTGCAAATGAGGAGAAGAATCAGTGCAGTATGTTATTTATCCGGATTTATTATTTTTAGAAAATTGTATATGCAATCTGTTGTTTCTGGCTTTGTTAAAAAGTCTTTTTTTTCCTGCAGCCACTTGGAAAAGGATTTTGTTTGCCGGTTTTATCACAGCACTTTGCAATACTTTAGCTTCTATTTTGTTTTTTCACTGCATATGGATTCTTAAGCTTGGCATTTTGATGCCGGCTGCCGGATTGATGATTTGTTATTGTATGCAGATTCGTGACGGCAGGAGAATCATTTATCTGTTATATCAGATAATCTTATGGACTCTGGTGCTTGGAGGGATTTTACAGGCACTGGAACAGTGGATGGAATTAGAGTCAGGAGAACTGATGATTTCCATCGGACTGGCAGCGATAGTTTTTGGGATTTTGGAAAAAATAATGAAAATATACAGACGGCAGAATGCAAATATGAGAGAGTGCACACTGTATTTAAATGGACGATGCATCCATGTGAAAGGATTTGCAGATACAGGAAATCAACTGATGGATCCAATCAGTAAAAAGCCGGTGTCTGTGATATCAAAAGATGCCTGGATGGAACTGCTTGATGATGCGGAACCGCCTCTTTGCCGGTTGATTCCTTACAAAAGTGTGGGGAATCCAAATGGATTGATTGTAGCCGTACAGATTGACTATCTGGTGATTCTGGAGGGAGAGAACAGCCGAATTTATGAACAGCCAATGATAGCTATTACAGAACAGCCGTTTACGGGGATTTTTCACTATTCCATTTTGCTTCACAGTGATTATTGTTAGGAGGAAAAGAAATGTTGGTAAAGGTAGCGATACCAAAGCAGATACAATTTAAGATTGTTCCGAATCTACCGGAAATGCTGTTCGGAGGGCAGCAGGAAGTTCATTATATTGGCGGCAGTGAGGTGCTTCCGCCGCCACTGGAACCGGAGGAAGAGTCTGCAGCCATTGATCAGCTGGAGTCAAAATATGCAGCAGATGCAAGGGCGTTGCTGATTGAACATAACCTGCGTCTGGTGGTGTACATAGCAAAGAAATTTGATAATACAGGAGTTGGCGTGGAAGACCTGATCTCTATTGGCACAATCGGCCTGATCAAGGCAATAAATACGTTCAACAAAGATAAAAACATTAAGCTTGCTACTTACGCATCCCGCTGTATTGAAAATGCTATCCTCTCACAGATGCGTTTATGGTTCCAAATCAATCCCCCCAGAGCAAAAAAGAACCAAAATGGCGTATTCTGGCACAAGTTTCCGAGAACATCTACATCCTTTGTTCCACTTCGGACGGCTATGTGAGGTATGCACCCATGTATATCCACAGTTTCCGATTGATAGCCCCTCGCAAGCTATTGGAAGCTCAATTATTCAATCAGCAGTATCAGAATTATGAAGATATACCGAATGTGCAGGACAGGCTCCGTTGGTGCCGTCATCACATGGGGCTGATGCAGAAAGAAGTTGCAGATTTGATTGGAATAACCAGAGGGCATTACATAGACTTTGAGGTTGGATATGTAGACCACTATCCGAAAGAAATCGTGGACAAGCTGGCAGAGCTTTATCAGATACCCGTTGATGACCTACTGGATGATTACAATCGCTTCTTATATAAAGGACAAGGAAAAATGATACGAGAATATCGTGAAAGTCTTGGCTTGAAAAAGAAACAGTTTGCCCGGTTGATAAAACTTAATCCGGGAACACTCAGGTGTTGGGAAAATGATGAAAAGCACATGTTCAAGATTTCTTGGGAGAAATATTTCAAAGACATCATAAAAGTATAGAAAAAAGCAGGTGTTCAAACTTTAAGGAGTTTGTTCACCTGCTTTCTCTATGGATGCGGATTTGATAACCGCATCCAGCAGCTGTACCTTCTGGTCGGAAGGACAGTTCAGTTTTTTAATATGCTGATTGACCAAGCTTGCGTGGACACCGGCAACACGCTCTGCCAATTCACGCTGACCTTCTATGGTTTTGGGACAATGGACAATTACATTGATTAGAGCACTCTTTCTTGCGATACCACGCACCTCCCTCGGTATTTCAGTCTATGAGAGAGAAGTTGTCCGCTATACCAAACTTATAGTGCCTGTTTTCCTACTTCAAAAAATGACGTTTTCTGCTATAATACTCGTAATAGGGAAATGCTTGCTTGCAAGGGCATTTCCCTTACGGGCGATGAATTGCGAAGCAAATCATCGAAAACTTGTTGGAATACTGCGGAACTTCTTTCGTGGTATCATCTTATCAAGAATCTGTCAAAGGTTCATTGAGCGCCGATTGAGCGCAAATTGACTACTTTTCAGGAAGGAGGGCTGGCTATGGAATATTTAGATTTCAGTTCAGTCATTACCACCATTCGTAAATATATTAGTGATGCTCACAGCATGAATCAGATTGATATGATGTATCAGCTGTTTGTCAGTTTCTTAAATTCGGAAGAATCACAGGACTTTGATTTTGATAATGGTCTGGTTTGCCGTTGGTTTAATGGTCAGGCAAAAATCAGCTCTCGCATTACCGGATATTATATGGACAACCAAAAACGTAATCAGCTTGCAGCAGATATGTACCGGAATGTACTTCCGTTGATGTATGACAGTGCTATGGCGGTGCAGGAAGTTTACAATATTCTGGTGCAGGATATGACCATATCAGATAAATTAAAGAATCGGCTTCTCCAGAACCATCCTTGTGAAACGGAAATGGATGAAGCGATGTTTCTTACCTCTGCGTTGTGCTTTGGCATGGAACGAACTTTCATAAAACGAGATGCAAATACCAAGAATCTGTTGTCTGTCGGAAATCTTTCTCCCATTGTAAAAGACTTTGTATATGATAGTGGCGTTCCGAAACCTTGCCGTCATTTCTGTGGTCGAGATAATGAACTTGCTACACTACATCAGTTGCTGTGCGACCACGGAAAAGTTTTTCTCCAGGGCATTGCCGGTATTGGCAAAAGTGAACTGGCAAAAGCCTATGCGAAACAACACAACAAAGAATATACCAATGTTCTCTACCTTGCCTACACCGGAGATCTGAAGCAGGATATTATTGATTTGGATTTTGCGGATGATCTGTCAAATGACGATGATGAAGAACGCTTCCGCAAACACAACCGTTTTCTGCGTACCTTGAAAGAGGATACACTGCTTATCATTGATAATTTCAATGTTACCGCTACGCAGGATGGCTTGCTGTCGGTTGTGATGAAATATCGCTGCCGTGTTTTGTTTACTACACGCAGCCGCTTTAACAATTATATATCCATGACTCTGGAAGAAATTGCAGATACCGAAGCATTAGTTGGTTTGATGGGGTGCTTCTACTCCCACGCAGAAAAGTATCGCCCAATTTTGGAGCAAATCATTCAAACGGTTCATAGTCATACTTTGGCTGTAGAAATGTCAGCCCGTTTGTTGGAAACTGGAATCATGGAGCCAATGCTCCTGTTAAATAAATTAAAAGAAGAAAAAGTTGGTCTGGATGCAACCGATACGATTGGCATTACCAAGGACGGAAAAAGCCAAAAAGCAACCTACTATCATCATATCCGTACCCTGTTTTCTCTGTATCATTTATCGGATGCGGAAACTGAGGTTATGAGAAGTCTTTCTTTGCTTCCGGTTACAGGTATCAGCGGCAGGGTATTTGCCAACTGGCTGAACTTGCGTGACATGAACACTGTCAATGATCTGATTGAAAAAGGTTTCGTGCAGGCAATGGAAGGTCATGTAATTGCTTTACATCCTATGGTACAGGAAGTGGCTGTTGAGGAAATTAAACCGTCTGTTACTACTTGCCGTACTTTGCTTGACAGCTTACAGCAGATTTGTCTGCGTCATGGAGAAGAAGTTTCCTATTATAAGCAGTTGTTCCAGACGATAGAGTGCATTGTTGCACTGATTGAGAACGACGATATGGCAACCTATCTTCGTTTTCTGGAAGATGTATTCCCATATATGGATAAGTATCGTTATGATCAGGGTATGGAAGTGGTTCTGAATGAACTATCTGCTTTGCTGAAAGATAAAACAATAGGCTCCGTTTCAGACCGAGTATTATTGCTGAGTTATCGTGCATATGGCGAAAAGAAACCGGAAAAAGCAATCAAATTGCAAAAAGATGCGGTTGCCATGATTACAGAAATTGCACCGGATAATGCGCTGCTTGTATCCAATCTCTACTCCAACCTTGGTGGTATGTATAAGCAGACAGGTAAATTGGAACTGGCAAAAGAGAATATGGAACAGGGAATCCATATTCTGGAACAGTATGGTTTGACTTATTACCATGACAGCATCCCTCAGATTACGAACTATGCAGTATTGCTTACTGAAATGGGACAGCCGGATATTGGACTTTCTGCTTTAAGAAAACTGTCTCGTGTAATCCGTGAGTATAATTCAGAGCAGACTATCGACTATGCCAGTGTTCAGGAAGCAATGGGAAATATCTGTCTGACCATGGGAGAAGTTAAGCAAGCAACCACACATTTCCAGAAAGCTATGGCAGTCTATGAAATGGTGTTTGAAGCAGAACCGGAAATGATTGAAGCAAAGAAACAGGCGTTGCTTGGAACTTATGCGCAGGCGGGATTGTATCTGGGAGAGAAAATATTGAATAGATAGGAGAAAATAAAGTTATATGAATAATCTACTTGTTGGAAACGGTATCAATATTCAGTTTAATAAAACTGATTATACTACACAGCAAATAGTATTGAGAATTTTGAAAAATTGCGATAGAGATGATTTCCCATCTCATATCATCGTAAATTTTCCGTATTTGCTGAAAAACTATATCGGGCAATTATTTTTAGAAGCAAGAGATATCTTAGAAAATAAATACGATAATTTCACAAATTGCTCTGCAGAAGATGAATCTTTGAAGTCTTTCAAAAAACAATATAAGGATAAAATTAATACATTACGAATAACAGATATTGGATTCGAAGACTATTATCTAATTCATGATTTGGTATGCCATAAAACTAACACCCAAAATCCAGAACAATATTATGTCAGAGAAGCGATGAGAATTGCATATTTATATGCAACATACAATGATGGAAAACTTAATACATTATATCAAGAATATCCAAAGCGCTTCGTTGATTATTTAATGGGGTTTGACAACATATTTACTACAAACTACGATTCAAACCTTGAGTCAGCGACACATAAGCAAGCATACCATATACATGGTCAATTTGATAAGAAAAGTGACGTATATCTTCTGGATTCATTTAGAAACCAGCTCCCGGATGCGCCAATAAAAGAAATAGAAATAGATGAAAATTATTTTTATCTGTACTCAAATGCTCTTACCACACATAGCGGGGCATACAAAGAATTACAAATCAAACAAATCCCGCAAGCAAATAGTGCTGTTGAGAAAATGGCAATGGCTTATAATAATGACCCTAAAATTAAACAAGATGTTGATAGTTGGACGCTTGAGACAAATAAGTTGACTGCAAATATGGGGTATGCTATTCAGCTTAAAGCAGCTAATCCTTCATTGACTTTTTCTGATAATTACCATTTCGATATCTTTAAGAACATTACGGGTACATTAGAAATATTAGGATTATCTCCATGGAATGATTTCCATATATTTGAATCGGTAAATGCATCTAATATTGATGAATGTGTCTACTATTACTTTAACGAGAGTGATTGTGACATGATTAAAGAATTGCTTCCTGCACTTAATGCTCAAGGGAAACTTCGATTTTTATCTGTAAAAAATTTTTGGGAGGATTGTTATGAAAAATAAAATAGTGTTCAAATCCCAGAAAGATTTTGTAAAATGGGTAACTGTATCGAATATGTTTGCTAAAAGCAGGATTATGCCTATGGTGGCGTTAAAGCAGTTTAATTTATTAAACGCCAGCCAGCGAATAAGCATTAAGAGAGCTTTTGAGGAATATGACCAAAAGCGACGAATCAAAATTCCGAAAGGTGAAATTGATTCTGCATGGGAAATATCTGTAATGGTAGATGCACATATTATTGCGACAGAATATAACATTGATCCGTTAACGGTGGTAATGTGTCTTAATTCACCGTGTAGAAGTAATGAAAGAATAGTTGTTAAATAAGCAAGGATAGCTCTGTGTAATAGCAGGGCTATTTTGCGTTCCAATTAATAGTATTGCTCCATTCGGATTCAATTCAGTTGAAATGAGATGGAATAATACACTCTGATCAATCATATAACACTATTTAGGACGGAATTTTGTATCAAGTTGCAAAAATCTTTCCTAAAACAGCCTATACATATTGATTAGAAAATGTTGATATGGTAATATAGAACAGAAAAATGTATCAATTTGCAAAAATCTTTCCTAAGGAGGCTGCCATATGGTAATTCGCAGAGATTTTTATTTGGATAAATTGATTAAAAGAAAGAATAACGGACTAATTAAGGTGATTACCGGTATTCGTAGGTGTGGAAAGTCTTACCTGTTGAATAATATTTTCTACAATCATTTGCTTGAATCAGGAGTAGAAGCTGACCATATCATTCGTTTTGCTTTTGACTCTGCGGATGATCTGTATTTGATTGGTGAAAACCTTATTCAGATTGAAAAAGAAAAACGAGGAGTTGATCCTGAGAAATTTATGGCATATATCCGTTCTAAGGTTACTGCCGATGGAATGTATTATTTGCTTTTGGATGAAGTACAATTGATGGACTGCTTTGAATCCGTATTAAACGGTTATCTTCGCAAAGACAATATGGATATTTTCGTAACTGGAAGTAATGCGAAATTTCTGTCTAAAGATATTGTGACAGAGTTTGCTGGACGTGGAGATGAAGTTCATATGTATCCACTGAGCTTCGCAGAATTTATGTCGGTATATAAAGGCGATAAATACATGGGATTGTCGGAATATATGCTCTACGGTGGCATTCCTTTGGTTGTTCTTCGTGAAGGTGTCAGCGATAAGGCTGCGGCATTGCAAAATCTATTCAGCGAAATATATATCAGAGATATTTTCAAACGCAACCGCATCAAGAATATTGGCGAACTGGAAGATCTGCTTAATATCCTTTCTTCTGCCATTGGTTCTCTGACAAATCCTGAAAAGTTAAAGAACACATTCAAAACTGTTAAGAAGTCTAAAATTACTTCTAAGACTATAAAAAAATATCTGGATTGTTTTGAGGATTCTTTCTTGATCGAATCGGCGCAGCGATATGATATTAAGGGAAAGGCATATATTGAGACTCCAAAGAAATATTATTTTTCTGATCTTGGGCTTCGCAACGCAAGAATCAATTTCCGTCAATTTGAGCAGACCCATTCTATGGAAAACGTGATCTACAATGAATTGCGTATGCGTGGCTACAGCGTGGATGTAGGTGTAATACCGATTGCAGAAAGAGATCAGGAAGGTAAGGTTATTCGTAAACAACTTGAAGTTGATTTTGTATGCAACCTTGGTTCGTCCAGGTACTATATCCAGTCTGCATACTCACTACCAGATGAAACGAAGCGTACTCAGGAAATTAGACCGTTTAGAAAGATTGATGATTCTTTTAAGAAAATCGTTGTTACCAAAGACATAGTTCAGCCACATTACGATGAGTATGGTATTCTGACTGTAAATATTTACGATTTTCTGCTTGAACCAGAATGTCTTGAAAAATAAATGTAGTAATTGGTAAATTTATATAGCATGATGTCTGTGGCAATCTTTGGGTTGCCTTTACATAGAAAAAGAAATAAAGTTGCTGGAGTCTCTCCAAAAATGTGTGATATATAGAAATTACATGTTAGGATGGTGAGCATTATGAACATGAATTGGATTCTGGAGTGCTTTCCGGAGTATCAAATTCTAATTGAATATGACAACATTGATGATAAAAAGAGTAAGCAAGAAGTTCATGGTTTGAATGAGCAAAAAAATGTGAGATGTATGTTTTGTAAAAAGCCTTTTCCAAAGTGGAAAAAGAAAGATGTAGCACACGCAATATCTGAATGTGTCGGCAATAAAGCTCTTATTAATTTTTGTGAATGTTATGATTGCAATCATCTATTTGGAGAAATTGCCGAGAATCATTTGGGAAAGTTTATTATGCCTTATAGAATAGTAAATGAGGTGTACGGAAAGGGAAAATCCAGAAATGTTGCAAAAGATATGCCAGTAGATAAACAAGATTCATATGAGTCATATAGATTTGAGCAAAGGAAAAATGTACCTGTTTTTCAAAGTGATTTATTTGAAGTGTATAATATGCTTATTGAGAAACGTGGGGCAGGAAGACTAACAAAAACGAATGATGGATTTCGCTTATCAATTCCAAGACAAAATTATGATTCACATTTAGTTTATGCTTCGCTATTGAAGATGGCATATACAATACTACCACAAAGTGAAATAAAGTATTATCAGGAAGAATTTTGTAAATTGTATTTAGCTCTGTCATTAAAGCCATTCTGTGACGATGACGGTAACGAAATAGTTCCAGGATTATCTGAGAATGATAGACAGGAATATTTTAAATACCTTCCAAATTTTGGGGTGGAAGTGTGTTTATTAAGCGCCTCCATACCAAATGGTGTAAATGTTTGTTTACTTAAACGGAACGACGAAATTGGATTGGAACCAAAATTATTATTTGCAATCCAGATGAAATGGCATACAATTGTAATCCCTGTTTTGAGTGATAGTTACAAACCAGGAGAAGACGTCAATATAAAAATTCGTTGCGATGAAAATGTATCTGTTAGAAAGATTGATTTTACTGAAGTTGAGAATGATTTCGTCTGTGATATGACTGGCAAACTAATTGAAATTCCTGACGAACTGTTTCCTGAACTTGAAGAAAACCTGAGAAATAGCGGATTACTAAAAACAGATAATACTATTACATAGCAGTCATGCACTACGGTGTGTGGCTGCTTTTCTTTTTTTGCTCAATTTCCACTCAATCCACGCTCAATGTGTTTTCCACCCTCTTTCAGTAGAATGAAATTGCAATGAAAACAGCACCAAATTCTAAAATCCGGTGCTACTTCAAAGCAATTCTACTGAAAGGGGGCATTTTTATGAACGCAAACAAACACAAGGAGGTACAGACTAAATGAGAGAACTGAACAACATCAAAATCATTGCCGTGGATCATGGTTACGGTAACATCAAGACAGTCAACACAGTTACACCTACCGGAGTGACCGCCTATGAAACAGAGCCGATCTTCTCCGGAAACATTCTGGAATATGGCGGTATCTATTACCGCATCGGGGAAGGTCACAAGGAATTTATCGCAGACAAAGCTATGGATGAGGACTACTACATTCTGACCCTTATGGCAATCGCCAGAGAACTGAATGTATACGGCATCCGTGAAGCTGATGTACATTTGGCTGCCGGTCTGCCGCTGACCTGGATTCGTAAACAGCGTGAGGATTTCCGAAACTATCTGCTCCGCAATAAGGAAGTGGATTTCCGTTTCAACGGCAAGGACTACCATATCTGTTTTGTTGGATGCAGTCTGTTTCCACAGGGATACCCTGCCATTGTCAGTCGTTTGGGAGATTTCAAAGAAACCAATCTTCTGGCAGACATCGGAAACGGCACCGTGAACATTCTATATATCAACAACAAAAAGGCTGTAGAAAGCCGTTGTTGGACTGAAAAGTTTGGTGTCAATCAGTGTATGATTGCCGCCAAGAATACGGTACTGGACAGTTTCGGCGTGAAAATCGAAGAATCCACTATTGAACAGGTACTTCGTTTCGGAACTGCTGACATCAGCAGGCCGTATCTGGACTGTATCACATCCGTAGCCAAGCGTTATGTGACTGACATTTTCGCAACGCTCAGACGCTATGAATACAATCCGGATCTGATGCGACTGTATATCGTGGGTGGTGGCGGTTGTCTGGTCAAGCACTTCGGACAGTATGATGAAAGCCGAGTGACTATTTTGGATGATGTTTGTGCGACAGCCAAGGGTTATGAATATCTCGCCTTTGCCAGCCTTCGCAGGAAGGAGTAAGCCATGAGCGAGAATATCCGCAGCACAAACCTTCGCTTCAATTTAGAAAAAGATACGCAGATGCGAGCATGGCATTATCTTCAGACCATGGACAAGCAGCACTTCAAGTCCTATAGCAATGTGATTGCCGTGGCTCTGGTGGAGTATTTTGACCGCTATTACCGCAGCCAGGATGACCCATATCTGGAAACCAGAGAACGTGAGGAACGATTTGTAAATCAGATTGTTTCCTCTGTAGAAAGTGCTATGGAAAAAACACTTCCGGTCTTTCTTGCAGGCTGTATGGCAGGATTTTCGCAAGTGCCTGTTGCAGTAGCTCCGGCCACACAGCAGGAACCGGATGCAGAACTGGATTGGGATTTCCTTGGAGAATAATTCTTCTCCAAGCTGATCTCACAGGAAGGAGGTGAACACATGACACAATTTCTGACACAGGATAGCCTGATACCGCCCTATATGGCATTCCCAAGATTTTTACTGGACAAGGAAGGACTGAGCGAAACTGCAAAAATTCTCTATACAATTTTGCTCGACCGAACAAGGCTGTCACAGAAAAATGATGGATGGACGGATGACCAAGGTCATGTGTTCATTCTCTTTCCCATCAAGAATCTGGCAGAAGTTATGCACAAAAGCGAAATGTCCATTAAAACTGCGTTGACAGCTCTGGAAAAAGAATCTCTGATTGTACGAAAACGTCAGGGTGCCGGATTTCCGAACAGGATTTATGTAAGAGTGCCACCGGAAACGCTGACACAGACGGACAGAAATCTTTCCGTAAGACAGACGGAAAACTGTCCTACTGATAGAAAGAAAACTGTCTCTGTAACAGACAGAAAACTGTCCGGTAGTAATAAAGAGAAGAACAATATAAAAAGAACAAATTCAGAGAGTAAGGAAAATCGTACAGCTTATGGTTCTTATCAAAATGTTTTCTTGACCACAGAGGAACTGTCCGCTTTACAAAACGAAGTCCCCCACTATCAGGAATACATTGAAAAGTTGTCCAGGTATATGGCATCCAGCGGCAAGCAATATGCCAGTCATGCAGCCACCATACGAAGATGGGCGCTACAAGATTATCCTGTTCCTGTCAAACGAACCTATGAATGTAAGGAGGATGAAAGCCTATGAAACCAATCAATAACACCGTGGATAGTCTATTTCAGCCAAGAGAACTTGCAGAGGATGAATACCTGAACGAAGCTGACGGGCTGGTCTATTGTTCCAAATGTCATACTCCCAGACAACACCGGATTGAACTGAAGGAACGAGTATTCCTCCCTACAGTTCGTTGCCGTTGTCAGCAGGAGGAATACGACAAGGAAGAAGCTAAACGCAAGCATCAGGAGTTTCTCATGCAGGTGTCCCGGCTGAGGGCAAACGGATTGCAGGATAAATCTCTGCATGATTACAACTTCGCCAATGATAAAGGCTACAATCCGGAAATACAGAAAGCCCATGACTATGTAGCACATTGGGAAGAAATGAAATCCAACTCCTTGGGATTACTTCTCTGGGGAGATGTGGGAACCGGTAAATCCTTTTTTGCCGGGTGCATTGCAAATGCCCTGTTAGACAACGGTGTTCCGGTTCTGATGACCAATTTCTCCAGAATCCTGAATACGTTGACCGGAATGTATTCCGATGACAGAAACCAGTTCATTGACAGCTTTAACAAATACAGTCTGCTGATTATTGATGATCTGGGCATTGAGCGTAGTTCAGAATTTGCTCTGGAACAAGTATTCAATGTGATCGACAGCCGTTATCGAAGCAAGAAACCGCTGATCGTAACCACCAATCTGACCTTGGATGAACTGAAACATCCGAAAGATCTGGCAAGAGCCAGAATTTATGACCGAGTATTGGAGCGTTGTGTTCCTCTAAAAATCAACAATCAGAATATCAGAGAGCTGAACGCAGCCGCCAATATGCAGGCAGCACGAAAAATATTAAATTCCGGTACTTAATTTCATAGCCGATGGTGCTGAACAATTCGCCTGTCAGTATACAGAAAGCCTAAAGATTGCAAAGCGAATTGTATCTGCACCATCTACACCGTATTACAGTACCACCCCGATACCAGAAAGGAGATTTTATGGCAAATAACAGACCTATGACTGAAGATGAAAAGAAATTATTGCAGGCACAGCACAGAATGGAAGCGATCGAAGCCCGCAACCGTCAGAAAGAGCGAAAGGCAAGAACCAGACGCTTGATCCAGATGGGAGCCGTGTTGGAAAGCGTTTTTCCTGAAGTGCAGACGATGGAGCTTGACGATGTAAAGATGGAACTGAAAAGATGATTAAATACGGAAGAACGATTGAAAGCATAAGCCTTGGCAGCTTTGCTGCTATCCCGAAGGGCGCACTTACTCACCACCCATAAAATGGGCGGTGGTATCCCCTTAGGGGGCGTGCGCTCTGCGAGGCTTTGCGGCTCCCATGGAGCCTTATGTACAATGCCACACTTTTTCAAATTACTGTCATTGTCCACGCAGTTTCCGCAAGTACAAACGCATCAGCGGTTGTAAGCAGGGGTACAAATTGTACCCCACCTTGCGCCAACTGCCTGCGAAAATCTGCCACTGGCAGTTTTATCGCAGAGATAGGTGCAGCATTCACCGCACCTATTTTCTTTTTCAAAAAAGAAACAAAAATTGTGCTGCGGCACAGGAAGGAGGAAACCAGTGAACTATTTCCATTTGGAAGCAAAAGTTGTGAGCCGTGGCGCAGGCCGTTCTGTCATAGCAGCCGCTGCTTATGCATCCTGCTCACGACTTTACAATGATTATGACGGGCTTACCCATGACTACACCAGAAAACAAGGATGCCTGTATAGCGAAGTCTTTCTTCCACAGTATGCACCGGAAGAATGGAAAGACAGACAGCTACTTTGGGAAGCTGTTGAATCCGTAGAAAAAACAAAGGACAGCCGACTGGCGAGAGAACTTGTAGTTGCCTTGCCATCGGAACTGTCCTTGGATGATTGGAAAAATATGTTGGAGCGTTTTGTTCGTGAGCAAGGTGTTGATCTTGGAATGTGTGCCGATGTGAATATCCATGACCCGTACCCTCCGGGGCATAATCCCCACAGTCATATCCTTTTTACTGTTCGTCCTTTGGATGAACATGGGAAGTGGCAGGCAAAGACACAGAAAGAATATCTTTGCAAGCGTGGAGAGGAAGAACGTGGCTTTACCGCTGATGAATTTAAGACTGCCAAGACACGAGGCTGGGAGAAACAATATTTGTATCAGTTCGGGGAGAAAAAGGAATATTTAACCCCGTCTGAAGCAGAGAAAATTGAGGGATGTATCAGAACATCAAAAGCACCGAAAAGTACCCGCTATGGGAGACAAAACCCTCTTACAGAGCTTTGGAACAGCGAAGAACAGATATTTGCGTGGCGTAAGAGTTGGGAAATGATTATCAATGAAGAACAGGAACGTCATGGTATTGCTGATCGTGTGGATTGTCGCAGTCATGTCGCCAGAGGGCTAACTGAACAGCCTACGGTACACGAAGGATACCACGCAAGAAAACTGGAAGCCAGGGGAATTGTGTCTGACCGCTGTGAGTTGAACCGTCAGATCAGGGCAGACAATAAGCTCCTGCATGAACTGAAAAAACAGGTGCAGAAACTGATGAAAGTAGTCAAAGAGAACATTCCAGCCATCGCTTCGGCATTGGAAAGTCTACGTGATCACATGGTTCTGATTCAGTATCAGTTGATCGTTAATACTTCTCAGCAGGAAGCGGTATCTTTTCAGAAAAGTCTTTTGGCTGATATGCTGACTGAATACAAAAATGTAAAAGCAGAAATCAAAGCTAAAACCGCTGAGAAAAAAGAACTGATTGCAGAACAGAAAAACTGCGGTATTCACTTCATCCGTGCAAGCAGACTGGGAGAACAGATAGCTACGTTGACTGAGGATATTGAAGAACTGAGATTCCAGAAAGCACAGTTGCTGTCCCGATTGAATTGTCAGGATAATGGGATTGCATCTCAGGACAAGAAAGTAAAAGAGATGGATACTTTCCTTGGAAAACTGGAACAGCAGCACATTACTCTGTCTGAGCAGAAAGAAAGCGATAAGCAGAAGTTTCTTGAGATCCGAAATGGTATTGTTCCAAAGAACCAGGATGCGGTTATGGCAGAGCGTGAAGCGATTCGTTCGGATGGTAAAGTGGGGCTGATTCAGAAACTGTATGCAGTCTATAAAGACAAATATCGCTCTGAAAATTTCGATGAAGCCAACCGACAGATTGATGCTGAGTTGCAAGAAAAGCCGATAATTAAGAAAAAGCGTTCTATTAGTGATCAGTTGAAAACATCAAAACAGGAAACGCAGCAGCAAAAGAAACCAAAGAAAAAAGAATACGAGCGATAAAAAATTTTCATTTTAGGTGTTTCATATAAAGAAAGGCTATCCAATCTTTTTTGACTGGGTAGCCTTTCCAATTGTGTTGTTATTTTGTTATTTCGAATTCTGCATAGTAAATTGCGTTGTCATAATCGCCGGTACCTCTGAAATCCGTAATATCTTTACCAATTCGGTATTTACCTTCAGAAAGTGTTCCATATAACCATTCCCAATTTACTTCCCACTCACAAGTATCATTCATTGGAATCATCCATGCCTCCTGGGTCCATCCTACTTCAGCAAAGCATGGAGCTTCGATCCAGCCTTGTTCTTGCGTCCATGTTTCTAAAATATACCAACCTCCTGTTTGTAATTCTCCGGTTGGTTCTCCACCAGATTGAGTACATTTGATTGTTGCACCCGTTGGGGTAACATTTTCTACTCTTAATTCAATGCCCCATGTTTCTTCAAAAATCATAAATTCTGGTGGAAAGTAAGAAGATAACATTCTTTCTTGTTCTGTTAATTCTAACCATTGCAATGTTGCATCACATAATTCGGATTTTTTATATTCTTTTCCGTTGTAAGTAATGGTTTCTTCGTTTGTTGGAAATTGAATTTCTTGTCGAACTTCTTCAGTAGCAAAAATTCTCCATTCTCCGTCCATATAAATTTCGATAGTTCCCTCAGTTGCTCCGTATTGATAACCATATCCCGAACCAAAATTGGATTGATTGTCAATGGTAGGCCTTTGACTTCCGTGAACTTGGGATGTAATTTCCCCATCCATCACGCCACATCTTGCTTCTATTGTGCTTTCATATCCAGTATCAAGATACAAAGTTCCATTAACCATAACCATAGGGATTAAGGCCCATGTTTCGGCTTCCTCAACAACGCTGATACTATACGGATTACTTATCTTTGCAGGATAGGTTTCCTGAAGCTGACCATCATACTCAATTTTCAGAATATCACCAACTACCGGTTCTGGTGAAGGACTCATATTCTTCATAGGAATCTCTATTTTATCGGCACTATTCAGTTCCCAACTTCCGACAACTGGTTCCACGAGGAAATATCCCTCGTGGATTTCAAGGATTTCTGCTTCAAAAGTAACACTATCGGGAATGCTTTCTTCTGATATGCGAACCTCTACATTTTCCACTTCGACATAAACAATAACATCCTCATTGGTTGGGTTCTGCATATTTACGCCCACTTTGAACCATGTATCTCTTTTAGCATCAAATTCCACGGGCATTCCATGTGTAAGATAAGTTGCTGTATATCCAGTTTCCGTTGTTTTGTTGACGGGGGACAAGAGAACTTCGGTATCACCCAATCCATCACCAGACCATATTTTGATTGAGTTCTTGATTGTGCTGACTTCTTCATCTGAATATACGAATTCTTCTTGGCTTCCCGCCGGAATGACGATTCTCAGCATATAGCTGTCTTGTTTCGGATTGGTTAAGAAGCAGACTGCAACGCCCAAACAGAAAATGACAGCCAGGACAACAATCCAGAACGCAGGTTTCTTATAGTTCATCACAGACTTCACACGCTCCTTTACACCTACCTCACCAAAGGCAAGAGGACAAGCTGCAATCATACGACGGTTTACGCTACAAGTCACAAGTGCCTGAGTGTAGTCGGCTCTCTGCTCGTTGCTAAATTCCTTAATGACTTTTTCATCACAGGCAAGCTCGATGTCACGACACAGCAGAACATACGCCAGCCACATCAGAGGATTGAACCAATGGATCGTCAGTAAGAGGAAACCAAGGGGCTTCCACCAATGGTCTTTACGACGAATGTGCGCCTGCTCATGGGCAACAACGTGTTCCAGATCCTGACCATTCATGTTGAATGGGAGATAGATTAATGGCTTAATGATGCCAAACACAAATGGAGAGCTTACATTCTCACTCTGGTAAATGTTGTCCTTGTAGCGAACGGCAGTATCAACTTTGCTGCGCAGACGCCAATAACTAATGGCTGTATATAAAGCCAAGAGAATTATGCCTGCAACCCATACAATGGACAGAACAGGTATAACGGTATTTTCAATGGTTGCCGGTTCTCCCAACTGATCGTGCTTTGTCACAACATAGTAGCCGCCTTCTCCATCAGAGATAGGCTCTCTGCCAGCCCCAATTGCTGCATCATAATAAATTGAATCGGGATGATAAATGTCAATATCATCAATGTAGTTATCTGCCCACTCTGAAATTAGTTTGCCACTTCCAACAGAATCAGGAATTAGTGAAACAGAGCTTTCAATCGTAAACGGACAAATCAACTTGATAGCTACAATGCCCCAAAGCAAAACACTAACCCATTTTGGAGCCTTCTTTAACAAAATTCTGAGAATCAGCACGGCCAAAACGAGCCAGCTTGCCGAAATGCTCATGTTGATGATTTTTAAAAAGAGTTCGTTCATTGTGCCCCTCCTTTCCTGATGCGGTCGATCATACGCTGTACTTCGTCGAGTTCATCCTCGGACATATCCTGATGCTTTGTAAAAGCTGCGATAAAGGCAGGCAGAGAACCTTCAAATTTTTTCTCAACCAGTTCATCAATCTCACACGCCTGGGCTTCGTCCTTGGACACAAGAGAAGTGACAATGCCATTGTCGTTATTCAGTACACCACGTTCACCAAGGCGCTTGATAACGGTATAGGTCGTAGTTCTTTTCCATCCAAGTTGCTCTTGGCACAGCTTTACAAGCTCGACAGCAGTAACCGGCTCATGCTCCCACATAATCAAACAAAAACGATATTCACTTTCGTGGATTTTCGGAATTTCCATATACATAACCTCCTTGTCTACACGGTTAGACTTTGATTATAGTCTACACCATTAGACAACAAAAGTCAAGATGTTGAGAGATGTTCATAGATAATTAAGAAAGCCACTGCCATCACTCCTCAGTAGAGCAATAGCCGTGGCTTTGGTTCTTGTTAGCTATAAATCAATTCACTCAACACAATTTCTTCTGCTGCATTACGGATGTTATTGCAAGCACCTACCCATGCCATCTGGTCACGAGCCTTTAATGCTTCGTTTACGCCCTGCCGTTCCTTCATTTGTAGGGTGAGCAGTTCCATTCTTTGATTAGCGGTATCATCTACTTCATTCAGATGCTTGACCAATTCTCCGTCAAGCAAAAGTGTGTTATACAGCACCTTGCGGTGTTCGTTCAGATGACGCAGACGCATTCTGCCGTATTTTCCGTAATGTGGTTCTTCTTCTGGGAGTGCGAGATCCGGATAGTAAATTCCGTCTGCACCCAATGTATAGGTTCCGCCCATTTCTTCAAAGATTGACTTCATAGAAATACCTCCAATCTGTTTACTTTATTGCTACGCTATGTTATAATACCACAAGACACATCACATATCAAGATAAGGAGGATATGAAATGCGGAAAAATGAAGACATCATAGCTATCTATTCCCGTAAGTCTAAATTTACCGGAAAAGGTGAAAGTATCGGCAATCAGGTAGAACTATGCAAAGAATATGTTCGTGTACATTTTGGCGATGCAGCTGTAGATAAAGTTGTTGTATATGAAGATGAGGGCTTTTCTGGTGGTAATCTGAATCGTCCGGACTTCAAGAAAATGATGGATGCTGCCAAAAAACGAAAGTTTAAGGCGATCATCGTTTATCGTCTTGACCGTATCAGCCGTAATATCAGCGACTTTGCCAGTCTGATTGAGGAACTGGCTCGTCTGGATATTTCTTTTGTTTCTATTAAAGAGCAGTTCGATACAAGCACTCCTATGGGACGAGCCATGATGTATATCGCATCTGTTTTTTCTCAGTTGGAGCGTGAAACCATTGCAGAGCGTATCCGTGACAATATGCACGAACTGGCAAAGACAGGTCGTTGGCTTGGTGGTACAACGCCTACCGGCTATGCTTCCGAAGCAGTCAAGAGTGTAACGATTGATGGTAAATCAAAGAAAGCCTGTAAGCTAAAGCTGATTCCTGAAGAAGCTGATATTGTCAGAATGATTTATGATTTATATATAGAAACGGACTCTCTGACATTGACCGAAGCAGCTTTGATTAAACAAGGTATCAAGACAAAGAATAATAATTACTTTACCCGTTTTTCCATCAAAGCGATTTTGCAGAATCCGGTTTATATGATTGCGGATGAAAATGCTTATTATTTTTTCATTCAGAACGACACAGACTTGTTCTCAGAGAAAGATGCTTTTGACAACAAGCATGGTATTATGGCTTACAACCGTACCGATCAGGAAAAAGGCAGAGCCACAAAGTATCTGCCTGCAAGCGAATGGATTGTATCTGTTGGCAAGCATCAGGGTCTGATTCCGGGCAAAGTATGGGTGCAGATTCAAGAGTCTCTGGAACGTAATAAATCCAAGTCTTTCAGAAAGCCACGCAGTAATGAAGCGCTTTTGACCGGATTACTATTCTGTAGCTGCGGTGAGCGTATGTATCCAAAAATGAGCAAACGCAAAACTGCAGATGACAAGGTTATTTACACCTATGTCTGCAAGATGAAGGAACGCAGTCAGCGCTCTGTGTGCAACAGCAAAAATGCCAATGGCAACACGTTGGATATGGCTGTAGTAGAGCAGATCAAAATGCTTGCAGAGGATAAGGATACTTTCGTTGCACAGCTGGAACAGAGCCGCAGATTCTATACCGGCAATCGCATGGATTACGAACAGCGACTTGATGATATGCGAAAAGAAAAGGTAGATATAGAGAAGAAAATCAATTCTCTGGTAGACTCCCTTGTAGATATGGGAGACAGCCCTGCCATAGCTCATGTAACCAAACGAATTGAACAGTTGAATGGAGAATACCAGTCTCTTGAACAGCGTATTCAAGAACTGGAAGGTCTGACTTCGCAGCACGCTCTTAGTGATGTTGAGTTTGATCTGTTGAGTCAGTTGCTGACCATCTTCAAGGACGGCATCGACGAAATGACTGTTGAACAGAAACGTGCTGCCATTCGCACCATCGTGCGTAAGGTGGTTTGGGATGGCGTCAATGCCCATGTCATTCTGTTTGGTGTCAGGGATGATGAAATCGAGTATCCGGAAATTGCTGCCGCCCTCTCTGACAATACTGAGGATGATGATGAAACTGAGGAATTGGTAGACTTCTCCGATGTAGATTATGAAGATGACGATATGGAGGATGACCGCCTGGGAAAAACTAATCCCCTCAGTGCATCAAAAACGCATTGGGGGGAGGATAGCAAACGAAATTCTAATGTATCTAAGAAGAAATTCCAAGACCCGCATGGAGGTGTCGATTGATGAACCTTTGAATGTGGATTGGGATGGGAATGAACTGCTTCTTTCGGATATTTTGGGGACAGATGAGGATGTCATCTATAAAGATATTGAAAATGAAATGGAGCGTAAGCTTCTTAATAAAGCAATTGAGAAATTATCTCAGAGAGAGAGAACAATTGTCGAATTGCGTTTTGGACTGAAAAATCCTTATGGGGAAGAGATGACCCAGAAGGAAGTGGCGGATTTACTGGGAATTTCCCAGTCGTACATTTCAAGACTTGAGAAAAAGATTATTAAAAGATTGAAAAAAGAGATTGTAAAATACGAATAGGTGGATGAATTTGGAACATTTCGTCGGACGATTTTAGAATAAACCGTTATGAGCCGGGGAATGCTTTTCTTAGGAGTGAAGAAACTTTAAGGAGAGCGTGAAAATGGTTCAAGGGAAAGTTGAAATTTGCGGGGTCAATACCTCCAAATTGCCGATACTGAAAGAGGAAGAGAAGGAAGAACTTTTTAAGAGAATCAAAGCCGGGGATATGGAAGCAAGGGAAAAATATATCCAGGGCAATTTAAGGCTTGTACTTAGTGTGATCAAACGTTTTTCAAACAGCAATGAGTGTCCGGATGATCTGTTTCAGATTGGATGCATTGGACTGATTAAAGCGATTGATAACTTTAAACCGGAAATGATGGTAAAATTCTCTACTTATGCAGTTCCAATGGTAGCGGGGGAGCTTCGCAGATATTTAAGAGATAATTCCAATTCCATTCGTGTCAGCAGGTCGCTTAGGGATATTGCATATAAAGCAATTTACGCAAAAGAAGATTATATGAAAAAATATTCCAAGGAGCCGACAGTTGCCGAAATTTCAGAGATGATCTCGGTGCCGGAAGAAGAGGTGGTGCTTGCCATGGATGCCATTCAAAGTCCGGTAAGTCTCTATGAGCCGGTCTATACGGAAGGGGGAGATACGCTCTATGTAATGGATCAGATCAGCGATAAGAAAAACAAGGAAGAAAACTGGGTGGAAGAAATTTCTTTGCAGGAGGCAATGAAGAGACTTGCGCCAAGAGAGCAGCATATCATTGATCTAAGATTTTATGAGGGAAAGACCCAGATGGAAGTGGCAGACGAGATAGGAATCTCTCAGGCGCAGGTAAGCAGACTTGAGAAACATGCACTTAAAACCATGAAGCAGTATTTAAGATAGGGAAAGCCGGGGCTTATGAAAGAGAAGCTCCGGCTTAAATTCATTTATTTATTATTCTATTTTAGCATGGTATAATTTTACCAACAGAAAGGGGTACGAAGGATGAAAGTTGTAGTAGCAATTGATTCATTAAAAGGCAGCTTATCTTCTCTTGAGGCAGGAGAAGCAATTAAAAGCGGTGTATTAAAAGCAATGCCGGAAGCAGAAGTGTGTGTACGTCCACTTGCAGATGGCGGTGAAGGTACTGTAGAAGCTCTGGCGCTTGGTATGGGCGGAGAACTGAAAACTGTAGAAGTTACAGGACCGTTGGGTGAAAAAGTAAACTGTCTCTATGGAATTATGGAAGAAAGCAAGACAGCGATTCTGGAAATGTCCGGAGCAGCAGGCATTACACTGGTTGCAGATGAAATGAGAAACCCTCTTCACACAACTACTTATGGTGTTGGTGAAGTCATTAAAGATGCAATCGCAAATGGATGTCGTCATTTTATCGTAGGTATCGGCGGAAGTGCCACAAACGATGGTGGAATCGGTATGCTTCAGGCATTAGGTTATGGAATGCTTGATAAGGACGGAAATCAGGTTCCATTTGGTGCAAAAGGTATCAAAGAAATTGTAACAATTACAGACGATCAGGTAATTCCTGAATTAAAGGAATGTTCTTTCCGTATCGCATGTGACGTAACAAATCCATTATGCGGTGAAAGAGGATGCAGCGCAGTTTACGGACCACAGAAAGGTGCAACACCTGAAATGGTTAAGGACATGGATGCATGGCTTTCTGACTACGCAAAACTTGTAGCAGCAAAATATGAAAAAGCTGACGCAGAATATCCTGGTACAGGTGCAGCAGGTGGTATGGGATTCGCATTTTTGGCATATACAAATGCAGTTTTAGAATCCGGAATTAAGATCATTCTGGAAGAAACAAAACTGGAAGATTATGTAAAAGACGCAGATATCGTAGTTACAGGTGAAGGCAGATTGGACGGACAGACTGCTTTTGGTAAAGCACCAATCGGTGTAGCAAAGATTGCAAAGAAATTTGACAAAACAGTTCTTGCATTTGCGGGTGCAGTAACAAAAGATGCGGTTGTCTGCAATGAACATGGCATTGATGCATTCTTCCCAATTCTTAGAAGAATCCAGACATTACAGGAAGCAATGACCCCTGAAATTGCAAGAGATAATATGGTAACTACAGTAGAACAGGTATTCCGTTTGATTAACGTAAGTGGAATTTAATTAACGATTCATCCTTTCTGAAATAGCATCATGGGCAGTTATTGCCTGTGGTGCTTTTTCTTTCGATAAAAAAGTATAGTATTACTAAAACTTTATTTTATACGCACTTTAATGTTGCAAAGTGTCGAAATATGTGTATAATAGAATATGCGTGTTAATTAAAAATAAAGTTTAGTACTATAAAACAAATGGAGGAAAACTCATGGACATCGGAAAGAAAATCAGACAGCTGCGATTGCAGAATGATTTGACATTAGAAGACCTGGCATCAAGAAGTGAGCTTACCAAAGGTTTTTTATCCCAGTTAGAGCGAAATCTTACAAGCCCCAGTATTTCCACGCTGGAGGATATTTTAGAAGCCCTTGGAACGAATTTGTCCGAGTTTTTCCATGAGGAAGAGGAGGAACAGATCGTATTTACCCAGAAGGATTTCTTTGTAGATACAAGGGAAGAATACCAGATAGAATGGATCGTTCCAAATGCGCAGAAAAATGAAATGGAACCGATTCTTTTGACACTTCCGCCAAAGGGAAAAAGTCATGAGATGCAGTCTCATTTTGGCGAAGAATTTGGTTATGTGTTAAAAGGGAATATTACACTTGTCCGGGATAATAAAAAGTATAAATTGAAAGCAAAAGATACTTTCTATATGAACGGAAAGACAAGTCATTACTTATATAATCACGGAAACAGTGAAGCATTGATTTTGTGGGTAACGAACCCACCGATGTTCTAGGAGGATAGAGACCTATGGAAAAGAAAAAACTGATTGAGTTTCGAAATATTGTAAAAAACTTTGACGGACAGATTGTTTTAAAGGGCGTCAATCTGGACATTTATGAAAAGGAGTTTGTGACATTGCTTGGTCCATCCGGCTGTGGTAAGACCACACTTCTTAGAATTCTTGGTGGTTTCCTTGAGGCGGACGAAGGAAGCGTCATGTTTGATGGAGAAGAAATCAGCAAAAAACCGCCATATGAGAGAGAATTAAACACCGTATTCCAGAAATATGCGCTGTTCCCACATTTAAGTGTTTATGAAAACATTGCATTTGGACTGCACATTAAGAAAATGAGTAAGGACGTTATCGACCAGAAGGTCATGAAAATGTTAAAGCTCATTGGTCTGGAAGGGTATGAAAATAAAAATGTAACATTTCTTTCCGGCGGTCAGCAGCAGCGAGTTGCAATCGCAAGAGCCCTTGTAAATGAACCAAAGGTGCTTCTTCTTGACGAACCGCTGGCAGCACTTGACTTAAAGCTTCGTAAAGAAATGCAGTACGAATTAAAACGTATTCAGCAGGAAGTAGGTATCACATTCATTTTTGTAACCCATGATCAGGAAGAAGCACTGACAATGTCCGATAAGATCGTTGTTATGAAAGGCGGGGAAATCCAGCAGGTTGGTACACCGGAAGAAATTTATAATGAACCGGCGAACCGCTATGTTGCAAACTTCATTGGAGAAAGTAATATTATCCCTGGTGTGATGATTGAAGACTACCGTGTACGTTTTGATGATAAAACTTTTGATTGCGTAGACTTTGGATTCAAACCGGAAGAAAAGGTAGAAGTTGTTATCCGTCCGGAAGATATCGACATCGTGCCTGTAAAAGAAGGCAAGATGACAGGAGAAGTTTTAAGCACTCTGTTTAAAGGTGTTCACTATGAAATTATCGTGGAAACTGTACCTGGTACAACCGTAACTGTTAACATGCATGTGATCCGTAACCAGGATGTTACCAGTGAAGATGGCAAGGAAAAGATTAGTGCAAACAACTTCTATGTAGATATTGAAGACGTGAAAAATCTGGATGATAAAGAAATCATCGCTCTTTCCAATGCCCAAGCTTGGAATCCGGAAACTGATGAATATACATCCATCGCGAAGGTAGAATACGAGCTTCAGGAAGAAATTGGCCGTTATCCGGTTACATTCTACACAGCCGGCGGAACATGCATTGAAAAGAACATTTTCGTTGTCAATCAGCCATTCGTTAAGAATGAAAAGGCAAATGAAGCCATCATGGCATTCAACTTCTTTAAAACCGTTGATGAAATTTTGGAATCTCAGGCACTGGATACAGATATTAAGACATGGGCAAATGCACAGGGCTGGAAGTTAAGTGACGAAAGCCAGAGCATTGATATCAGTGTAGATTACGATTTCGATCCGGAAGATGTGAAAGAAGGCGTTTATAAGGTGACATTCTCCACAACCGGTCGTGAATTTAAGATTCATACAACAGACTATTCTGCAGTTGGAGAAGAAGTTGGTCTTACCTTCTTCCCGGAAGATATTCATGTTATGTCAAGGATGGTATTCGAATAATGAAAAGATTCTCACAGTTAGCGATTCCATACATTGTATGGGCGGCGATGATGCTTGTATTGCCGATGGCGCTCATTGCGCTGTATTCGTTTATGCAGCAGGGTAATGCGATCATTTCGTTCTCCTTTACATTGGAACATTATAAGAAATTTTTTACAGACCCGGATTTCCTCTTAATTTTATGGAGATCACTGGTCATTGCGATTAAGACAACGATCATTTGTCTGGCAATTGGTTATCCGATTGCATATTATATTTCCAAATGTCGTGAAGAAATTCAGAACTTTTTCGTTCTGGCAATCACACTTCCGACCTGGATCAATGCGCTGGTTCGTACTTATGCGTGGATTGGTCTTTTAAGCGAAGGCGGACTGATTCAGACAATATTAGGATTCTTTGGTTTTAAAGAGGCAGAGCTTCTTTATACAGAGGGGGCAGTACTTCTTGGCATGGTTTATAACTTCCTGCCATTTATGATCCTGCAGATTAATACTTCCCTTTGTAAAATGGATCATTCTCTTATCGAAGCGGCAGCAGACCTTGGAGCAAACGGGGTACAGACCTTTAAAAGAGTTATCTTACCTCTTTCTTTGCCAGGCGTGATCAATGGAATTACGCTGGTATTCTTACCGGCAGTCAGCTCCTTCTTCATTCCAAAGCTCTTAGGCGGCGGACAGTATTTCCTCATTGGTAACCTGATTGAAAATCAGTTTATTACAGCGGGAGAATGGAACTTTGGTAGTGCCATCTCCATGATTATGGCAATCGTTATGATGCTTATGATGATGCTGGTAAGAAATATTGAAATTAAAAATCGAGGCGGGAAGGAGGATTAGTGGTCATGAAGAAAAAGAAAGAAAAAAGTACTTTTGGAAGAATCATGATGGCACTGTTGATCCTGTTCTTCTATGCACCGATCATCTATATGATTATATTCTCCTTCAATGAAGGGAAATCTCTGACCAGCTTTACCGGATTTTCCTTAAGATGGTATCAGCATATGCTGGAATCCAGAGATATGATGGAAGCTCTTTATACTACATTCAGTGTGGCGCTTCTTGCAACCGCAATTTCTACAGTGGTAGGAACCATTGCAGCCATCGGGCTTAGCAAATCCAAAAAGGTTGTGCGTGATGTGATGGAACAGGTCAACAACCTGCCGATGATGAACCCGGAAATTGTTACAGCCATCGGATTTATGCTGCTTTTCATCACATTTAAGGTGAATAAAGGTTATACAACCATGCTTTTGGCACACATTGCATTCTGTATTCCATACGTAATGCTCTCTGTCATGCCAAAGGTAAAATCCTTAGACCCGAACCTTGCAGATGCAGCCATGGACTTAGGCGCAACACCTTTCCAGGCGCTGACAAAGGTTATCGTGCCACAGATTACACCAGGGATTGTATCCGGTGCGCTCATTGCATTTACCATGTCCGTAGACGATTTTATCATTTCTTATTTCGTTACAGGACAGGGCGTTAAGAACTTAAGTATCATGGTTTACACCATGAGCAAACGAGTGAATCCAAGTATCAATGCCATTTCTACACTGGTAGTTGTAATCATTACCATTGCACTTCTGGCAATTAACATTTTACCGGTACTGGCAGCAAAACGTCAGGAAAAGGGCAAGAGTGCGAAGCAGGTGTTTGCAATTCCGGCAGCGGCAGTTTTGGTACTGATCATTGGTCTTGTAGCAATCAAAGGTGGTGTGAAAAATTCTCACCTGCCATATGAAGGACAGACACTCCGCGTATATAACTGCGGTGAATATACAGGGGAAAACCTGATTCCAAACTTTGAAGAAATGACCGGAGCAAAGGTCATTATGGACTTATTTGACTCCAATGAACAGATGTACATTAAGATTGCCAATGGAGAATCTTACGACGTCATTATCCCAAGTGATTACATGATTCAGAGACTGATTTCAGAAGAACTGCTTCAGCCACTGAATAAGGATAATCTGAACTGTTATGACCTGCTGGTAAATGATGTGCTGGATTTATCCTACGATCCGGGCAATGTATACTCTGTACCGTATTTCTGGGGTACCGTTGGTATCGTTTATGACACAACAAAAGTCAGCGAGGAAGAACTGGCTGAAAAAGGCTTCAATATTTTCCTGGATGAAAAATATAAGGGAGATATTTACCTATACGATTCAGAACGAGATTCTTTCATGATGGCATTAAAAGCTCTCGGATATTCCATGAATACCGAGAGTGAAGAAGAGTTAAATGCAGCTTATGACTGGCTGGTTCAGTGTGTGGAAACTATGGACCCTGAAATCGTAACGGATGAAATTATTGATAACATGGCACAGGGACGTAAAGCCATGGGTATCGTTTACTCCGGTGATGCTGCTTATGTCATGAGTGAAAATGAGAACATGGGATTCTATATGCCGGAAACAGGAACCAACTTCTGGGTAGACGGTATGGTTATCCCGGCCAATGCAAATAATGTAGAACTGGCTCATGAATTTATGGACTATGTAAGCTCCTACGAAGGCGCTTATGATAACTCCAGCTATGTTGGATATACTTCACCGAATAAGGAAGTTATGGATGAACTTTCCGGTGAAGGCGGAGATTACGAAGGCATCAATGCTTATTTACCAAGAACTGATAATGAGATGGATGAAGTGTTTGAGTTTAATGCGCAGACGAGAAAGATTATCAGTAATTTGTGGAGTAAGGTGAAGATTGCTGCCAGCAACGTAAATAATTAGGATTTAATTAAGAAAATTTTCTTTAAGAAGGTCATGCCTATGGGCATGGCCTTCTTTTTGTGTATGGAGGGGAGGAGTTTTTGCGCTGGTGAAGCTTTTCATGTGTTGCGTGGGCGTAGGTGGAAAAAGTTTGTTGCAGCGTCCAAATATTGAGGTTGGCCAGTCAATTTTAAGGGTTTTGGGAGCGTGGAGTGGGCATTAGGAAATTTACTGTACGGCAGAGCCCACGATAGCGTGAAAATTGAAGGGGATTGAGTGAATTTCTGGGAAGTAGGAAGCTAGTTTTTTGGTATAGAGCCAAAAGAGAGGATGATTTTTAAGGAATTGAAGGGAAAAGGAGAGATTTGTGGTCGGTGGAGGGAAGAAATTTACATATCAGCCAGTATTAGAAAGAATGATGATTATAAAATAAAGATATTCGCGAAAAAAACATTTCCTCAAATGAGGAAGTGTTTTTTGTTGTCATTTTTTAAGCTTCAAAACTGTTGACTGCACGTTGCGTGCAATTTTAGGCTATTTAGAAGGCAGGTAGATAAAAGTGATAACGTTACGCGAAGTATGCAAAGCTGAAGGTGTGTCCAGGCGGGCAGTGCAAGGGTATGAGAAAGCCGGTTTGGTAACACCCACGGGAAGAAATCAAAATTTACATTTTCAGGAGGAACAAGAAATGAAGAAGATTTACGCATTGATTCTTGCCATGGTAATGGTCGTTCCATTAACTGCATGCGGAGAAAAGACAGTTACAGAGGAAAATACGCCAAGTGAGGTTGAGGAATCAGTCGAAGAGGAAATTATAGTCGAGGAAGATACAGAGTTGGTATCGGAACAGAATGAATTGCAGGTGGAAGAACTCGATGAATTTGAAGAGTATGTAGCAGCTGATGTGGAAGAAGTGATTGATACTCTTTGGGCGGAGTTAGATGAGATGTCAGCAAAAATTGATCCCTATGAAGCATATAAGGACAATGTTGATATGATTGAGACATTTTATGTGGAAACATTGGAACATACAAGATTGTTGTGCATTCAGCTGAGAGAATATAGCTTGAACTATGCAAAAGAAATTATGGCTTTGGATAAGCTAACTGATGAAAAATATGATGATATGGAAATGATTTACGATTGCATTTATGAGGATGCAGGAGACGACATATATGACGAAATCTATGACGGTGTTCCGGAAGAAATGTATGACATTTTCTATGATGGAATTTTAGATGATGCATATGACACCGTGGATTACAGTGAAGGGGCGGATGCTCGTTCCAATGAATATGAATGGTGGTCAGATACGCGTTCCGATGTGTATGAGGAATGGTCTGATTTCCGTTCAGATGTCTACGAATTCTGGTCTGATATGAGAAGTGAGTTATGGTCAGATGATGTAGAAAGAGCAGAAAAGGCGATGGCAGATTTTGAAGAGGATATTGCAAAATTAAAGGGAAATGATGTGTCGGATGTTTCAGTAGAGGCTGATATTGAGGAAACAAAGGAAGTTGTAGAAGATACGCCAGAGGGAGAATCGGCAGCGGAAGGAGCAGAAGAACTTGTGGATGGTATGCGTCCGGAGTTCAAGGAAGCCATGGACAGCTATGAAGCATTTGAAGAATGGGACGAAGCAGAAATGAATGATGCAGAGTTGAAATATTATTTGGACGTAAATAATAGGGTGATGCAGAATATAGTGGATGTGATGTAAGGCTTTCTCAAGGAATTATTTTTGACATATCCTTATAAAAGTGATAGTATAATTTTAGAAAAGGTACTGCCAGTAAAAAGGTTAGTCCAGTATTAATAGTTTTATTTTAAAAACCGTTCACAACTGGTACTTGTGAGCGGTTACTTTTTTGTACAGCTATATACTAAAGTAATAACTGTGACAAGCATAATTACAAACTGAAACAAGTCAGAATATGTAACCATAAATATCACCCCTCTCAAACAAGATTTTCCCTATGGAATTTCTATGTAAACAGAGGGTCACAGTCCCTCTGATAGAAGGATTTAATCAGCAAGTAAAAAATAATATTGAAAAATTCGATGAAGATTTTATGTTTGAACTTACCAAAGAGGAGTTTGAAAACTTGATGTCAAAAAAATTGACATCAAGTTGGGGTGGTCGTAGAAAACTGCCAAAAGTTTTTACAGAACAAGGAATCTACATGCTTATGACAGTGTTGAAAGGGGAACTTGCAATAAAACAGAGTAAAGCATTGATTCGAACCTTTAAACAAATGAAAGACTATATTATAGAGAATCAGGATTTGATTGGTGAACGAGAATATTTGCAGTTATCTATGCAAATATCTCAAAATATACATACTACGATGGAACTACGCTGTGACTTGAATAATGTAGAAAATCAGATGGCAGAAGTTATGGACAGACTAAGTAATGTTGTTACTCATTCTGAATTATCAGAGGTTATGAATGAATTTGGAGAACCACATATTAAGCGAGGGTATTTGATACTGAATGGAAATCCTTTTAAAGCGGATGTTGTTTATGATGAAATTTACAGACAAGCGAAGAAATCTATTTTTATTGTAGACAATTATATTGGATTGAAAACATTGGAGAAATTAATCAATATACAGAAAGAAATAGATGTGTCGATTTTTAGTGATAATCTTATAAATGGTCTCAGACAAAGTACATTTAAAGATTTTTGTAAAGAATATCCGAAGTTGAATATTCAATTATTTCATTCAGGTGGTGTTTTTCATGACAGGTATATTATTTTGGATTATGGAACAAGTAACGAGAAGATATTTTTATGTGGTGTATCTTCAAAAGATGCTGGTGGAAGAATAACGTCTATTTTGGAAGATCCGGATCGTAGTAAGTATGATTTTATGATAAAAGATTTGCTTAAGAATAAAAAATTGGTATTAAAGTAAATGGTGATGTCTGCATAAATATACTTTTACATTAAACTCCATATACGATATAATTAAATCATAAGAAACCTAGGAAAGAGAGGTGCATTTTATGATTATTGGGCTTCCGAAAGAGATTAAAAACAATGAATTTCGTGTAGGTATGACTCCGGCAAATGTCAGTGATTATGTACATGCCGGTCATACAGTGTTGGTTGAGGCAGGTGCAGGTCTTGGTTCTGACTTTACGGATCAGGAATACGAAGAAGCAGGTGCGCAGATTTTAGCAGATGCTGCTGGGGTTTGGGCTGGCGCAGACATGATTGTAAAGGTAAAAGAGCCGCTGGAAAGTGAATACGACCTGATCAAAGAGGGTCAGATTATTTATACTTATCTTCATCTGGCAGACAATGAACCGCTGACAAAAGTACTGATGGAAAAGAAAACCAAAGCGGTTGCTTATGAAACCATTGTGGGACCTAGAGGTGGATTGCCATGTCTGGCTCCAATGAGTCATATTGCAGGTCGTCTTTCCATTCAGGAAGGTGCAAAATATTTAGAAAAAATCTATGGTGGACGCGGTGTTCTTCTGGCAGGTGTTCCTGGGGTTGCCTGTGGCAATGTAGTCATCCTTGGCGGTGGTAATGTAGGAACCAATGCTTGTAAGATGGCAGTCGGAATGGGTGCAAATGTAACTGTTCTGGATCTGAATTTGGAACGTCTTGGATATCTGGATGATATTTTCGATAAACGTATTACCACATTGTATGCAAGCCGTGGCAATGTATTAAAAGCAATCAAAGAGGCTGATCTGGTTGTAGGTGCGGTACTTGTTCCGGGTACAACAGCGCCGATACTGATCAGAAAAGAAGATTTAAAACTGATGAAACAGGGCGCGGTAATTGTAGACGTGGCAATTGACCAGGGCGGTAACGCAGAAACGAGTCATGTAACAACACATGATGATCCAATCTTCAAAGTAGACGGAATCATTCACTATTGTGTAGCAAATATGCCGGGTGCAGTGGCACGTACTTCTACTCTGGCACTGGCAAATGCAACACTTCCATATGGTCTGAAGCTGGCGGCAAAAGGCGTGGAAGGTGCCTGTGCAGCAGATAAGGGATTACTGGAAGGCTTGAACTGCTATGATGGTAAATGTACCTATAAAGGCGTAGCAGAAGCGTTAGATCTGGAATATACAGATCCGGCAGAATTGATCAAATAAATGCTATAAAGATAGATGGAAAAGTAGAAGTAAAGCTCTGCCGTAAGGCAGGGCTTTTGCTTGTATTTACTATTTACTTATGCTAAATTTATCCGAGGAGGAATGAAAAAATGTCGATTGAAAGAGTAAAAGAATATTTTGGAAAATTTAATATGGCGGACCGTATTCAGGAATTTGATGTTTCCAGTGCTACGGTAGAACTGGCGGCGCAGGCACTGAATTGTGAAGGATGCCGTATCGCGAAATCCTTAAGCTTTAAAGTGGCAGACAAACCAATCGTAATCGTGGTAGCAGGTGATGCCAAAGTTGATAATGCAAAATACAAGCATCAGTTTGGCGCAAAAGCGAAGATGCTGACGGTAGAAGAGGCAGTAGAATTGATAGGACATGCCGTAGGAGGCGTGTGTCCATTTGCGGTGAATGAAGGGGTTACGGTATATCTGGATGAATCCCTGAAAAGATTTGAGACTGTATTTCCGGCTTGCGGAAGCAGCAACAGTGCCATTGAGCTTACGATTGAAGAATTAGAGACTTATTCCGGTTACACAGAATGGGTAAATGTTTGTAAAGGCTGGTAATATGTTACATAGAATTATAAAAAGTGAAAAAGACAGAGAGTTTTACAAAAAGATTTATCAGTTAGTCACCCCGATTGTTATCCAGAACCTGTTAAGTGCAGCAGTAGGTTCTGCGGACGTAGTCATGCTAAACTATGTAAGCCAGTCTGCAATCTCTGCAGTTTCATTGGCTGCCCAGTACACGAACATATTGTTTATGTTTTATTATGGGCTTGGGACTGGTGCAACCATGCTTTGTGCCCAGTATTACGGCAAAGGCGAATACGAACCGATTCGAGTGGTACAGGGTTTTGCAATGAGAATTTCCCTGATTGCATCCTTTGCATTTGCGATACTGGCACTGTTGAAACCGGAATTGATGATGCTTGTATTTACCAAAGATCAGGAACTCATTACACTGGGAGCAACCTATCTTAGATACATGAGTGTTACATACCTTTGCTGGGGTATTCTGGAAATTTACTTATCGGTGCTTCGGAGTATCGGAGAAGTAAAGATCAGTATGATTTTAAATGTGACGGCTTTTGTGTTAAATATTATTCTGAATGCAGTATTTATTTTCGGACTTTTTGGCGCACCAAAGATGGGTGTTGCAGGAGTGGCACTTGCCACCATGTTATCACGTGTCATTGAGTTAATTGGATGTTTTGTGGTTTCATTAAGACAGAAGGAAATCAAGCTGAATTTCCTTTATATGCTTAAGAAAAACAAACTGTTAATGCAGGATTTCATCAGACTATCCCTGCCGGCACTTGGCAATGACATTATCTGGGGACTTGCATTTTCCATGTATTCTGTAATCATGGGTCATTTAGGTTCAGACGTGGTAGCGGCAAATTCACTGGTGACGGTTGTGCGAAATTTTGGGTCAACCTTATGCTTTGGAATCGGCAGTGGCGGAACCATCCTCTTGGGAAATATTATTGGGATGAATCGGATGGAAGAAGCAAAAGAATGTGCTTCGAAGATTCTCAAATTAGCAATTATCACAGGGGCATTGGGTGGAGTTGTGATTCTTTTAATCAGCCCGTTGGTGCTGGAATTTGCGGATCTTACGGAAAATGCCCATAAATATTTGAAATATATGCTTCTTATTAACAGCTATTATATTATGGGTGGAGCTGTGAATGCGACCCTGATTGCAGGGGTATTCCGTGCCGGAGGAGACAGCAGATTTGGGTTTATCTGTGATACCATCGATATGTGGGTTTATGCAGTTCCACTGGGATTTATCGCAGCTTTTGTGTTAAATCTTCCGGTAATGGCTGTATATTTCCTGCTATGTACCGATGAATTTGTGAAGTGGCCGTGGGTATTTAAACATTATAGAAGTATGAAATGGCTGAAAAATATCACCAGAGATGACTTGTTTTGTACAGAAGAATAAAGGGATAGGAAAAATATGGAATTAGTCCAAACTAATTGACATAAAAAGTAGAGAATGCTAATATAAAAATAGATTTTCTTGAACATTAGTAGTTCAAGAAGCGAGTTATCTGACACCAAAATATTGCATTGAGGTGAAAGACACAATTTACATGAAAATATTAGCTATAGGATATTTAAGGGGGTACTGTCCCCACATAGTGTTGTTTTTAATGGAGTTGCGTCGTCAGATGCAACTCTAATTTTATTTTAGGAGGCAAACTATGGAAACACGTGTAGCAGTGATCAGCATCATTGTAGAAAACCCGGATGCAGTTCATGAAGTGAATGAAATCTTACATACCTATGGGGATTATATTATCGGTCGTATGGGCATTCCATACCGTCAGAAGGGAATTAACATCATCAGCATCGCCATTGATGCACCACAGGATGTGATCAGTGCCCTTTCAGGCAAGATTGGAAAATTAAAAGGAGTCAGCTCCAAGGCGGCTTACTCTAATGTAGGTGCAAAATAATGAGTCTGACAAAAACAGGAAGATTGTCTGCGGGATGGAAGATTGCTCTGATTATTTTGCCAATTGTTACCGCATTGATAGCCCTTGGAATCGGGCGGTATTTTATCACTCCGGCAGAGGTGATCGAAGCAATTGCAGGGCATTTTACCGGAAACTATGAGATTTCAGAAATGGCTTATAAAACCGTATGGAATCTTCGAATTCCGCGAATTTTATTGGCACTTTTGGTTGGGGCAGGATTATCAACTGCAGGCTGTGCATTCCAGAGTTTATTTGCAAACCCTCTGGCAACACCGGATACCTTAGGGGTAGCCAGTGGTGCAAGCTTTGGTGCAGCTCTTGGGATTTTACTGGGGCTTGATATGCTGGGAATGCAGGTGGTGTCATTTGTGATGGGGGCACTGGCGGTTACATTGACCTGGCTTGGCGGTTCCGGAAAAGGCAGAGGATTAAGCTCTGTGGTTCTTTCCGGTATCATGATGGGTTCTTTATTTAATGCACTGGTATCGTTGGTAAAATATGTAGCAGATGCGGAAACCCAGCTTCCAGCCATTACTTACTGGCTTATGGGAGCACTCAGCAGTGCCAGTTATCGAAGCCTGATGTTTGGCGCACCGGCAATTTTAATTGGGATAGCAGTATTGTTTCTGATTCGCTGGAGGATGAATCTGCTTCCATTATCAGAAGATGAAGCAAAATCTTCAGGAATCAACATTTACACCCTTCGAATCGTGACCATTATATGTGCAACCATGATTACCGCTTCCTGTGTGTCTATGTGTGGTCAGGTGGGCTGGGTTGGACTTCTCATTCCACATATGTGCAGAATGAAATTTGGAAGCAACCATTTATCACTGATTCCGGCATCCATCAGCCTTGGTGCAACATTTATGGTAATTGTAGATACAGTTGCAAGAACCATGACTGCTTCGGAAATTCCGGTCTCAATCCTGACAGCCATCATCGGCGCACCATTCTTTATTATTCTCATGAGAAAAAGCGGAGGATGGCAGTTATGAGATTAAATGTAGAAAAAGGCAGTTTTTATTACAAGAAAAATGTGCCGATTTTTGAAAATATTAATTTTGAAGTAAATGCAGGAGAAATTCTTGCAATTTTAGGACCCAACGGTGCAGGAAAAACTACCATGCTTCGATGTATTACGGGGATGCTGAAATGGAGAGCGGGAAAGAGCCTCTTAGACGGCGAAGACATTGACGCCATGCCGCCAAGAAAGCTTTGGAGTAAGATGGCATATGTACCTCAGGCAAAATCGGTTTCCTCTGCTTATACTGCATTGGAGATGGTGCTTCTTGGCCGAAGCAGTTCCTTGAATCTTTTTGAAGCGCCAAAGAAACAGGATGTGGAGAAAGCCATGGAAGTGCTGGAGTTTCTTGGAATTTCCAGACTGGCTGATAAGAAATGCTCAGAGGTGAGCGGCGGGGAATTGCAGATGATTCTCATCGCAAAAGCTCTTGCTTCAGATCCGAAAGTATTGATCTTAGATGAGCCAGAATCCAATCTGGATTTTAAAAACCAGTTGGTTGTCTTAGATGCCATGAGCAATCTGGCGGCACGGGGAATGACCTGTATTTTTAATACTCATTATCCGGCGCATGCCCTGCAGAGAGCCCAGAAAGCACTCATTTTATCAAAGGGCGGCAGCTATGTATTTGGTGATACGGTTTCTGTCGTGACAGAAGAAAATATCCGTAATGCATTTGGCGTAGATGCGGTTATTGGAGAAATCGAAGCAAATGGGAACCGGCTGAAAAATGTAGTGCCGGTCAATATCGTGTCGGATTAGAGAAAACACGTTTTACAAAAGATGGAGATATAAAAAAGTGAATAATCAGGAGCTTATTTTCAAACTAAATAAAGAGCATTTTTTAGAAATAAATGAATGGGAACAGCTTCTATCAACTTATACAAAAGAAGACTTCGAGTGTGCCGTAAAGCTTGCTCAGGAGATTGCGGTAGAAAGATTTGGCAGAAACATTTATTTTCGCGGAATCATTGAGTTTTCAAATTTCTGCAAATGTGACTGTTATTACTGCGGAATCAGAAAGAGTAATAAGAAATGTCAGCGATACCGTCTGACTTTATCAGACATCATGGAGTGCTGTAAAGAGGGTTATGAAAACGGTTTTCGAACCTTTGTATTGCAGGGGGGAGAAGATGGCTGGTTTAGTGATGAACGTATGTGTGAAATCGTTAGAACGATCAAGAAAGAGTACCCTGACTGTGCCGTAACACTATCTCTGGGAGAGAGAAGCTATGAATCCTATAAATTGTTAAAGGAGGCTGGAGCAGATCGATATCTGCTGCGACATGAAACGGCAGACGCAGAGCATTTTGGAATGCTTCACCCGGAAAATCAGACTTTGGATAGCAGAATGCAGTGTCTTTATGATCTGAAAGCACTGGGCTATCAGACTGGTTGCGGCATCATGGTGGGAACTCCGGGACAGACAGCGTCGATTATTACAAAAGACATGAAATTTATGGAAAAATTTCAACCGGAAATGATTGGCGTTGGTCCATTTTTGCCGCACAAAGATACACCGTTTAAGGATGAAGAAAAAGGAAGTGTAGAGCTGACATTATTGATTCTGGCACTTTGCAGAATCATGCTGCCGGATGTACTTTTACCGGCGACCACCGCACTTGGAACTTTAGAAAGCGACGGAAGAAAACAGGGAGTTTTGGCAGGCTGTAACGTGGTGATGCCAAATCTATCTCCGGTTTCAGTACGAAAGAAATACATGCTTTATGATGAGAAAGCAGGAACAGAAATTTCTGCAGCAGAAGGGATTGAGCTTCTGACAGAGCAGATGAAAGAAATTGGTTATGAAGTGAAGGTGGATCGAGGGGATGCGATTTTAAAAACATCACTTCCGGAAACCGAAGGAAAGGAAATGAAATGATCAAACTTGCAGTTTATGGAAAAGGCGGGATTGGAAAGTCTACGACAGTGTCTAACCTTTCGGCGGCACTGAGCGATATGGGCTATAAGGTGATGCAGATTGGGTGTGACCCGAAAGCGGACTCCACAGTCAGCCTTCATGGAAAAGAAAAAGTGACTACTGTATTGGAACTGGTGCGTACAAAGAAAAATGATTTTACTTTGGAAGATATGGTAACAGAAGGATACGGTGGCGTTATCTGTGTGGAAGCTGGCGGCCCAACACCCGGGCTTGGCTGTGCCGGACGAGGAATTATTGCAGCACTGGAAAAACTGGCTGAGAAAGGTGCTTACGAAACCTATCAGCCGGATGTGGTGATCTATGATGTCCTTGGTGACGTTGTATGCGGCGGATTTTCTATGCCAATGCGTGGCGGATATGCAGACAAAGTATTTGTCATTACATCAGGAGAAAATATGGCGATTCATGCAGCGGCAAATATTGTCATGGCAATTGACGGATTTAAGGGCCGTGGTTACGCAGGCCTTGGCGGTATTATTTTAAACCGCAGAAACGTAAAAGATGAAGAAGCGAAAGTCGCAGAACTTGCAAAAGATATCGAATCAGAAATTATCGGAACGCTTAGCAGAAGCGATAAGGTTCAGGAAGCAGAAGATTTAGGAAAAACTGTGGTAGAAGCGTTCCCTGACAGTGAAATGGCAGGAGAATATCGCGTGCTGGCAAAAGAAATCTTAAAGATCTGTGGGGTAAATGAATGCTAAAAAGAGTAAATGAACCAGTGGTGAGAAAACTGGAAGGAATCGAAATTGCAAATGCAAATTTCCCGTCACCATTCGTATCCGGACTTGAATATGCCACTCCGGCAAGAGGTACGTGGAATATTGTGCACACAGGGATGCTCATTCCGGAAGCACATGAAATCTTTGTGTGTGCGGCAAGCTGTCTTCGAGGTGTTGTGCTGACAGCAGCAGAAATGCATGCAGAAGACAGATTTTCGACAGTAGAGATTAAAGAACATAATCTGCTGGATGGTGATATGGAAGAACTTTTGATCGATGGCGTCAGTGACATTATCGAGAAACTGCCAAAGCGTCCACCGGCCGTATTGGTCTATACAAGCTGTGTACATCATTTCGCAGGCTGTGACTTGGAAATGGTTTACAGAGAGCTTCGTGATCGATTCCCAGATATTGATTTTACAGACTGTTATATGAATCCGATTATGAGAAAAAGCGGTATGACACCGGATCAGCTGATGCGAAGCCGTTTATATATGCTTCTAAAGGAACGTGCAAAAAAGGAATCAGCAGTTGCCATTATCGGTAATGACCTTCCGACAAGAGAGTCCAGCGAACTTATGGAAATTTTAAAGGCTGCGGGCTTAAAGATTCACGAAATCACTTCCTGTAAAACTTATGCTGAATATCAGGAGATGGCAGAGAGCAGTTACTACATTTCTTATAATCCGGCAGCAGTGGCAGGCGGAGAAATGTTGTCAGAGCGTCTTGGCGGAGAACATCTTTATGTACCATTTAGCTTTGATTATGAAGAAATTGATGCCGGGTTTGAAATGCTTGGAAAGACCTTGGGAATAGAAATTCCTGATTTTACAGAGAAACGAAAAGCTTGTGATGCGGCGAAAAAAGAAACTTTAGAACTCATTGGAAATACACCGATTACCATTGACTATACTTATTGTACAAGACCGCTTGGTCTTGCGAGAATGCTTCTGGACGCCGGCTTTCACGTGGAAAAAGTGTATGTGGATGCCATCATTGGTGAAGAAAAGGCTGATTTTGAATATTTACAGAATCATTTTCCAAAGCTGCTCCTTTATCCAACAGTTCATTCCAGCATGCGTTTTATGGCAAATCGTGAGATTGGCAATGGATTGGCAATCGGACAAAAGGCAGCATATTTTGAAAATACAAATCATTTCGTCAACGTGGTACAGGGTGGCGGAATGTTAGGATATGATGCAGTGCTTCACACTTTAGAACTGATGAGAGAAGCTTATCTGGAAGAAAAGGATATGCGTTCCTTGATTCAGATCAAAGGCATGGGCTGCGGATGCGGAGGTTGCGGATGAAACAGACAGCGAGAATCATTTCAACATATTCAGCGGATACCTTTGGGGTATGCTCCGCATTATTTGAGCTTGGCGGCATGGTGATCATGCACGACGCGTCAGGATGTAACTCTACTTATACCACTCATGATGAACCGCGCTGGTATGATATGGACAGCATGGTATACATTTCCGGTTTATCTGAGATGGAAGCAATTATGGGGGATGATGAGAAACTCATTGGAGATATTGTGGATGCGGCAAACAATCTGCATCCAAAGTTTATCGCGATTGTAGGAACTCCGATTCCAACTATGACAGGCTTTGATTTTACAGCTGTTGCAGAGCTGGTGGAAGACCGTACCGGAATTCCTACTTTTGGATTTGATACTACAGGGATGAATACTTATGTACAGGGAGCTGCAAAGGCTTTTGAGGGGATTGCGAGAAGATTTGTAAAGCGTGATGTGGAAAAGACAGAATATTTGTCGGCAAATATCCTTGGGCTGACACCCCTTGATTTTTCCGTCAACGGAAGTGATGCTTCTATGGTGAAATTTCTGGAAAATGCAGGATTTACAGTCATTTCCAAATGGGCCATGGGCAGTACTTTAGAGAAACTGACAGAAGCCGGGCGTGCCAGTGTGAATCTGGTGGTATCAGTAACAGGTCTTGGAGTGGCAAAAGTGCTGAAAGAACTGTTTGGAACGCCTTATGTAGTAGGAACGCCGATTGGAGCGGCTTTTCAGGAAGAGTTAAAACATGCATTGCTAAATACAGCAAAAGGAGGCTCATCGGATTTGGAATGGAGCAGTCTTCCAAACAGTGAAATCGCAGTAATTGGTGAAGGGGTCACATCTCTTTCTCTGGCACAGGCGATTGAACTGGAATACGGCATTGGCGTGAAGGTTCTTTGTGCAACAGAATGCGAGAAAACACTTTTAAGAGCTAAAGACGTTTTGACTTCTGATGAAGAGGATGTGGTGGAAGCATTATCCGGCATGAAAATGGTCATTGCAGATCCACTGTATCGACCAATCTGTCCAAAAGATGCGAAATTTATGAACCTTCCGGCAGAAAGCTTCTCCGGAAGAATCTATCGAAATGAAATTCCGAATCTGATAGAGCGATTTGAGGAAGGATAAATGGAGGAAGAAAAATGAAATCTATGAAAAAAATTCTGTGCATGCTGTTGGCAGGAGTGATGCTCATTTCTGCAGCAGGATGCGGTGGAAATAAAGAAGCGGCTGCACAGGAAGACCCTGTGACAGCAGAAACTGCAGAAGAAGTTGAGGAAGATAAGAAAACAGGTACCCATGTAATTACAGACCATTTAGGCATCGAAGTAGAAGTGCCATATGAAGTAAACCGTATCGCGGTTGGAAACATTTTACCGCTTCCAAGTGTTCTGACAGTATTTTTTGATTCAGCAGAAAAAATTGTGGGGATGTCCCCAAACAGTATGAGTGCAGCAGAGAACGGACTTCTTGGAGAACTTTACCCGGAAGTTTTAAATGCCGAAACAGCTTATATGAATGGTACAGATATCAATCTGGAAGAACTGATGAAGCTGGAACCGGATGTTGTATTTTACAGTGCATCTCAGCCGGATCAGGGAGAACAGCTTCGTAATGCAGGATTTGCCGCTGTGGCAATTTCTGTAAACAAATGGGAATATAATGCCATTGAAACCTTAAATCACTGGATCATTCTCTTGAGTGAAATTTTCCCGGACAATGATAAGACAGAAATCGTGGCAAAATACTCCAAAGAGTACTATGAACTTGTTCAGGAACGAGTTGCAGAGATTACGGAGGAAGAAAGAGAACGTGTATTTTTCCTCTTTAAATACACAGACACCAACATGCAGACTTCTGGTTCTAAGTTTTTTGGACAGTTCTGGGCGGATGCCATCGGAGCAATTAACGTAGCAGAAGAAATTCAGATGGACAATCAGGTGGATGCAAATATGGAACAGATTTATGCATGGAATCCATCTACCATCTTTATTACAAATTTTACAGCTGCGCAGCCGGAGGATTTGTACACCAATGCCATTGGAAACTATGATTGGAGTGCCATTGATGCAGTACAGAATGAGAAGGTATATAAAATGCCATTGGGAATGTACCGCAGTTATACACCGGGAGCAGATACACCGGTAACACTTCTTTGGTTTGCGAAAATAACTTATCCAGAGCTTTTTGAAGACATTGATATTATTCAGGAAACAAAGGACTACTATAAAGAGGTATTTGGCCTTGAATTAACAGATGACCAGGCGGCATCTATTTTTGCACCAGAAACATCTGTGGGAGTAGGTTTCTAAGAGTATTTTATAGAATATTTTACGAAAGAGGAGGAATGTTATGGGGATGAACAATACACCAGCCAGTGAGCGTACACATATCGGCTTTTTTGGTCGCAGAAATGCAGGAAAATCAAGCATTGTGAATGCGGTGACAGGTCAGGAATTGGCAGTGGTTTCTGATGTGAAAGGAACCACCACAGACCCGGTTTACAAGACCATGGAACTGCTTCCACTGGGACCTGTTATGATCATTGACACGCCGGGCTTTGATGATGAGGGAATGCTTGGAGAGCTTCGCGTAAAAAAGACCAAGCAGGTGTTAAATAAAACAGATATTGCAGTGCTTGTGGTGGATGCCACGGAAGGTCTCAAAGAATGTGACAAAGAGTTAATTGCACTTTTTCAGGCAAAAGAAATCAATTATCTGATTGTTTATAATAAATCAGATTTGCTGGAAGAGATTCCGGTGGCAGGTTCACAGGAAATTTTTGCAAGTGCACTGAAAAAAGAGAATATCTTTGAGGTGAAAGAGCGAATTGCAGCCTTAAAAGAGCAGAGTGCAGAAAAAAGCATCATTGCTGATAAGTTAAACCGTGGTGATTTTGTAGTACTGGTTGTGCCGATTGACAGCGCAGCACCAAAGGGACGACTGATTTTACCGCAGCAGCAGACCATCCGGGATATTCTGGATGCGGGAGCCATGGCAATTGTGACAAAAGAGAGCGAACTGACACAGACTTTAGAAGGGCTTGGCAAAAAGCCTGCCATGGTTATCACTGACAGTCAGGTATTTAAAACGGTAGCACCATTGGTACCTGCGGATATTCCATTGACTTCTTTTTCGATTTTAATGGCAACATATAAAGGACTTTTGGATGCAGCAGCACTGGGAGCAGCTGCGATAGAACACTTAAAAGACGGCGATACCATTCTTATCGCAGAAGGCTGTACCCATCATAGACAGTGCGATGACATTGGAACAGTGAAGATTCCAAACTGGCTTCGCAAATATACAGGAAAAGATATTAAAATTGAGACATGCAGTGGCACAGAGTTTCCGGAGGATTTGACAAAATATGCCATGGTGATTCATTGCGGTGGCTGTATGCTAAACGAACGAGAAGTGCGTTATCGTACAAAGTGTGCCGTGGATCAGGGGGTACCGATTACCAATTATGGAACTTTTATTGCGTATGTAAATGGGATTTTAAAAAGAAGTCTGGAAGTTTTTCCGGAGATTTTGGAGAAAATTTGATAGTAAAAGGGATGCACTTGGCATCCCTTTTTTTAATACATGATCACCGCCCTGACAGGACATACCGGACTGCAATAGCCGCAGGTCAGACATTTTTCATGATTAACCTCTGCCAGTCCGTTTTCATTATAGAAGATTGCACCAGCCGGACAGGCTGCCTTGCAGGCGCCGCACCCTTCGCAGTCTTCCTGATTGATATAAACCTTTTTCTTTGAAATATCCGGATTGTAGGATTTGTCCATGGAACCATCCAGATAGGAGAGCAGATCGTCTACTTCTGAAATCTTTCCAAATCCAATCATTACAGAATCGATTTCATCTTTCGAAAATACATAATCTAACGCTTCCTGATAGTGTCCGGTGAGACTTCCGCCGCCAAAAGCTTTCATAGAGAAAATTCCTTTTCCTGCTTTGTGGCATGCAGTAATTGCTTCCATCATTTCTTCTTTAGTTCCAAAGTCATCCCCTTTTCGGATGCCCAGTCCTGCATAATTGATCAGTGGGAATACAACATCCAAATCTTTCATAGATGAGGCTTCCATGGTGATATCCACGTGATGGGTAGATAATCCGATGGCGCGAACCAGTCCTTTTGCTTTCGCATCTTTGAGCGCATTCCATGCGCCGGAGCGTAATTCCAATTGTCCGGAACGAACCTCATGCATGAGGAAAATATCAATGACATCACGGTTCATGGCTTCTCTTGCTTCTAAAATTGCATCCATCATGCCATCATAATCCCAGCATAAAGATTTGGAACAGATGATGACATCTTCAAATTCTCCGGTTTCCAAAGCTTTGCTGATGTATGGATAAGTACGATAGTACTGTGCCGTATCTAAAAAATTGATGCCGTTTTTCAGAGCATATCTGATAATTTCTGCACCTTTCTCTACAGGCAGTGCCAGCTGGCTTGGTCCCATTGGGAGAACACCAAATCCAGCGATACTAACTTCAATGCCGGTGTTACCTAAAGTTTTCTTTTTCATATTTGTTTCCTCTAAATTAATTGAACTATTCAAAGAGATTTTGTTCACAGTAGTCTGAAATTATGTTATTCTGAAAAAAAGAATTCGTCAAGGACAGAAAGGCGGTCGCTTATGAAAAAAGAATTTTATTTTTCATCCAAAGATGGTTTGACACAGATTCATGCATTAGAATGGATTCCTGAAGGAAAAGTAAAAGCAGTCCTTCAGATTGCTCACGGGATGGTAGAACATATTGAAAGATACAGTGATTTTGCAGCATATTTGGCAGAGAATGGAATTTATGTTACAGGACATTCTCATTTGGGACATGGAAAGTCGATGGTCAGCAAAGAAAAAATGGGATATTTTGCAGACCCGAATGGAAATGCATGCGTGATTGGAGACATTCATGAATTAAGAATTTTGACTCAGAAAAAATATCCGGATGTGCCATATTTTCTCATGGGTCACAGTATGGGCTCATTCCTGACCCGTCAGTATCTTGGAATGTATGGTGAGGGGCTTTCCGGTGCTATTATCATGGGAACCGGAGAACAGCCGGATGCCATTCTTTCCGGTGGAAAGCTTGTATGTAAGCTGATTGCCGCATTTAAGGGATGGGAACATCGCAGTGATTTTGTCAATGGCCTTGTTATCGGCGGATTTGAAAAAGAAATGGGCAAAGGCTGGCTTTCACGTAACGAAGAAAATGTAAAGAATTATGCCAAAGATCCATTAAGCGGCTTTGTATTTACTTTGAATGCTTTTTACAATATGTTTGACGGAATGTCTAAAATGAATGTCCAGGAAAAGAGTGGAAACTTCCCAAAAGAACTTCCAATTCATTTTGTGGCAGGAAGTGAAGACCCTGTTGGAAGTCATGGTAAAGGTGTGGAAACTGTTTATAACAGATATGTGGAAAAAGGTGCGAAGAAGGCAAGTATTAAATTATATCCGGAAGACCGCCACGAAATCTTAAATGAAGTGGATAAAGAGATTGTCTATCAGGATCTTTTAGATTGGATTACAAGTAACATTTAGAAAGAAGCAGTTGACCAATGAAATATATTGAAAAACATCCGATGATTATGATTGTGGTGGGGATTTTAGGGATTTCCCTTTCTGCAATCTTTGTAAAATATTCCACAGCGCCTTCAGCGGTAACTGCCGCATTTCGCTTATGCTGGACAGTGCTTTTGATGAGTCCGGTGGTGTGGGGAAAGAAAGATGTAAGAGAAGAGCTTCTTCATGTAAATAAAAAAGAATTCGGTCTAAGTGCCTTAAGTGGATTGTTGCTGGCAATCCACTTTGTACTGTGGTTTGAGTCTTTGCAGCATACATCTGTTGCCAGTTCTACATCCATTGTATGTACGGAAGTTATCTGGGTAGCATTAGGATTTTGTTTGTTTTTGAAAGGAAAATTATCTAAGAAAGCAATTCTTGCAATTTTGATTACATTTGCAGGCAGCCTTATCATTGCCTATGCAGATTCTTCTGCAGGAGGAGTGCATTTGTACGGAGATTTTCTGGCGCTTGTGGCAGCTGTGGCAGTTGCAGTGTATACACTCATTGGACGAATTGTGCGAAAAAATGTATCCACCAATGTATATACTTATGTGGTATATACATCTTGTGCCGCAGTGTTGTTGGTGACTTGTCTCGTGCAGGGTTATCAATTGTTTGATTATGGAATGAGCGCAGTCGTTGTAGGTTTGTTACTATCCATCTTTTCAACAATTTTAGGGCACAGTATCTTTAGTTGGTGCCTAAAATATTTTTCGCCGGCTTTTGTATCCGCATCCAAGCTTTGTGAGCCGGTGGTAGCTGCAATCATGGCAGGAATTTTATTTGGTGAAATGCCGGTGTTATTACAGGTCGCAGGTGGTGTCATGATCATTGGCGGTGTTTATTATTATTCAAGAATTGAGAAAGCAGAGTAAGGGAAAGAAATGAGTATCAAAGCAGTATTATTTGATCTGGATGGCACACTTTTGCCAATGGATCAGGATGAATTTGTAAAAGCATATTTGGGATTGTTAGGAAAGCGCCTTGCACCGAAAGGATATGAATTTGAAAAGTTTATGAAGGTCATGTGGGCTGGTGTTGGTGCTATGGTCCAAAATGATGGCAGC
>JBGVRS010000192.1:0-1576 GCA_045128635.1 Lachnospiraceae bacterium | reverse complement strand
AATCATTGGTACGAAAAGACATAGGATTTACCACCTTTCATAAGTTACTTTTATTATAACTCATTAAAGAAGGTTTTTGAATTTACTGTAAAATATTAAATTTTCAAGGTTCAATAGGGGCTTTTGACCCCGGCATCATGACATTGACTGAAATAGTTCCTCGTTTCGTTCATTTTTCGTTAACAAATTCCACCCAAAATAGAAAAGCGATGCGAGAAAACTTTCAGTTTTGTGAAGAACTGAAAACATAGAAGAATTTGAATTTTATGAACAAGATTAGAATGGATTTGGAACTGCTGGAGCAGTTCCTTTTTCATTGCGGAAATGATATAATGAGTTTACTTGAAAAAGAGAATAGTGTTAGATTTATCTGAGCTTTAGATGATTATAAGAGGAGAATCACATATGAAGAGTATTAATATTTATGACGATGAGAAATTTTTCAAATCTTATAACGAAATGCCAAGAAGTAGAGATGGTTTAAAGGCTGCAGGAGAGTGGCATCAGCTAAAAAAGTTATTTCCTGATTTGCAAGAAAAGACAGTATTAGATTTGGGCTGTGGTTTGGGCTGGCACTGTCGGTATGCGAAAGAGCAAGGGGCTGCTTCAGTAATTGGCATTGATGTAAGTGATAAAATGATTGAGCAGGCAAGGAAAAGGAATTCTTCAGATGGAATTCAATATTGCGTCTGTAGCCTGCAGGATTTTGAGTATCCGTTAGAAACATATGATATGGTTATCTCAAACTTGGTCCTTCATTATGTAGAAGATTTGGAGAATATCTATCGAAGTGTTTATCGGACATTGAAACCAGATGGTATATTTCTCCTCAATATCGAGCATCCGACATTCACTGCGGGAGTAAATCAGCAGTGGATCACGGATGGAGATCAAAATAGCTATTGGCCGGTTGACAACTACTATTATCCTGGTGAACGTAAGACAGATTTCCTTGGTCATTCTGTGATCAAACAGCACCATACCCTGACCCAGATCCTCATGGGACTGATTCGAAGCGGTTTTCAAATTGAAGTTGTGGAAGAAGCAATGCCTGCAGCGGACATGCTGCATATCCCAGGAATGTTGGATGAAATGCGGCGTCCGATGATGTTGATGGTGAAGGTACGGAAGTAAGATGGTATAAGGAATACGCGGCTTAAATGCCAATTTGTCGAACACATGAAACTTTCAGCTTTCGTGTGATTCACAGATTTCTTTTACAAGTGTAAAATAACCCTCTACTATAAATACGATTAAAGCCTTACAACCGTACACTTTTTTGAAGTTTGCGGTGTATTAACAGTTTGTTCATAAATCTATAATGCGTATTGATTTGGAAATGTTCAATGCGCATTTTTTGTGCTATACTGAATGAACTATTTGAATTTCATTTTTGAAACAGTTAGATAAATATTAATTTGTAGAGAACAGAAACTTCTTTAGGCTACAATCGATAGCGGTGTAAACGAAAAAGCAGTCTTAAATGATAAAAACTGCCCTTTTGTTTGCACCGCGTTTGATTTTGCCAAAGTGAACAAAGTTGCGTCACTGGAGTCGATATGTATGGGGTTTTAAT
>JBGVRS010000191.1:0-1985 GCA_045128635.1 Lachnospiraceae bacterium | reverse complement strand
TCTTCTTTCTCTGAATTTATGATAGCAACCTTAATCCGTGAATCTCATCGACCAACATACCTCTCAAATTACCTAAAATACTGGCATCTTTCATTATTTGTGTAAAATTTTTATTTCACCCATTCGGTGGTAGATTTTTCTGCTATAATAGTCTTATCAGAAAATGTTTTTAAGGAGCAGATGTCATGAGTAATATAAAAGTTGAATTCACAAATGAACGTATTATTCCAGCAAGCGGTCTTGCCGTAGTTGGTGCCATTCTAGGAAAAAGCGATTTTGTTAAACGCTGTAACCGGATGGATGTTACCAAAAACAGATCACAGCACCAGATTAAAAACGGAGATATTCTGCTTACTTATATCGGAATGCTCTGTATGGGAAAACCACAGTACGGATCTGTTCATGAGATGGATGATGATCCTGAATTCTACCAGTATGCACTCGGCATCACAAGAGCAATACCTTCCGAGGAAACGTTGCGCCAACGGATGGATGACATCGGCAGCTCCATGCGTGAAAAAATCCTGTCCGAAAATGTGGAAATGCTGCATTCCAATGGGATTGTTCCCGGCAGACTTCCAAGCGGATATGTTCCGGTAGACATTGATGTCACTCCATTTGATAATTCAAAAACAAAAAAAGAAGGGGTTTCCCGCACCTACAAAGGATACGACGGATACGCTCCGATCATGGCATATATAGGAACCGAAGGTTACCTAGTCAACGCTGAGCTGAGAGAAGGGAAACAGCACTGCCAGAACCACACACCGGAATTTCTGAGGGAAACGCTGCGCCTATGTAAACAGATTACAAAGGAACCACTTTTGGTGCGTCTGGATTCTGGGAATGACGCAGTTGAAAATATCGGTATCCTTTTGGAAGAAGGGTGTCGGTTCATCATCAAAAGAAACCTGCGCCGTGAAAGTAAGGAAGAATGGTTTGCCATGGCACAGAAATACTGCCGGAACATCACACAGCCGCGTGAAGGTAAAACCGTCTACACCGGAAGCGATTGGAAAGAAGTTTCCTATACAGCAGAAGACGGAACTCAAAAGGCGGTCACTATCCGTATCGGATATGAAATCACGGAACGTACCATAGACAAATACGGACAGTTCCTTCTTCCGGCAGAACTGGAGGTGGAAACATGGTGGGATAATACCGGAATGACCGACGAAGAAGTGATCAGGCACTACCATGCCCACGGGGAATGTGAACAGTTCCACAGTGAAATCAAAACAGATATGGATGTGGAGCGCCTTCCGTCCGGAAAGTTTGATACAAACGAGCTGGTATTGGAACTGACGATTCTGGCATACAACATTCTGCGCATGATTGGACAGGAAACCATAGGAAGACGCAAAACACGGCATAAAGTAAAACGCCGCAGACTGAGAACAGTCATAAGCAACCTGGTCATGATGGCAAGTCACGTAACGTCACATGCGAGACAACTGATTATTGGACTTGGTAAAAGCAATGTATGGAGGCATACGTTTTCTGAAATTTATACTGCATTTGCGGATTTCAGTTTATAAAAAGTAAAAAATGAAAGTTTTTCTATAGGGAGAAGTCTGCCCTTTTATCGGTCAGTCCTCTCATTTCAAGAAGAAAAACAGCTGAATTTAAAGCATACATGCTGATTCGAAAGAAAATAACCGAATCAGCATAAAAAAATATTCAGTTTCACGGATTCAGGAAATACTTTAATGATGAAAATGTTTTTATATGTTTTATTATATTTATAAGCGAAAGCTTATTGTTATACTGGAGGCTTAATCGATGAAACATAGTGAGAAGAGTTCAACGATATTGATGTTTGTTGTATTTTTTTTGTCATTTATTGTTTTGTGGAATGTTGCTGATTTGATTTCAAAAGTTGATAATCAAAAACAAAGAAGTTATACATATGAGGAATCAAAAACTGTTAATATTGTGTTTTCTGAATTAATTGAATTAAGAGAAAACGGAAAACAATCCGAGGC
>JBGVRS010000190.1:0-5186 GCA_045128635.1 Lachnospiraceae bacterium | reverse complement strand
GGTTATGGAAAGTAAGTTATTATGAAAAGTTGAGTCCATACTTTATTGGAATTCTTGTTGTATGGACTCATTTTACTTTGCATAATTCGATAGAACTCTCTATAAAGATTTCAACCAGTCGAGAAGATCTTTATCCTGTTTCCATGTCGGTAGCTCGTCAGATGTTGGACTGTTATAGGCTTCCATCAATGCTTTTCGCTTCATTTTTTCGTCTGCTCTTGCGTAGATCTCGGTAGTTGAAATATCGGAGTGGCCAAGAAGGTCTCTTATATAAACAAGATTTACGCCTGATTGAAGCAGATGCATTGCCTTACTGTGGCGCAGCCAATGAGGGGTAATCTCATCAGAAATGTCCTTTACTCCGGCAGCCTGAGCCTGACCGGCATATTTTTTCAAAATGTATGTTACGCCAGCTCTTGTCAATGGCTTATTGCCTCGATTAGTAAACAAAGGATTGCGGCTATATACAGGCGAAGATAATCCTGCCCCTTCAATGTACTGTTTTAGTAATTCACCAGTTGGTTTCATCACAGGAACAATGCGGCTCTTACCACCTTTACCAGTCAGTATGATGGTAACAGTGTCATTTAGAGCAACATCACAAACTCTTAGATCAACCAGTTCCTGAACTCTTGCTCCGGTATCATATAGAAGAGATAGTAATACGGCATCTCTCTTGCCCTGGGTAGTTGTTCTGTCTGGCTGATCAAGTAATCCTTTAATGCTATCTAACGGAAGATACATAAGTGGAGGTTTATCTGCTTTTTTCATCGGAATCGACAAAACTTTTTGACACTGTTGTATATACTGTGGTTCTTCCACCATTAAAAAACTAAAAAAGGAGTGAATTGCAGCAAGTCGCTGGTTTCTTGTAGAGGCTTTACAGTTACGTTCATCTTCAAGCCATTGTAAAAAGCGCACAACCAACTCTTTATCCACTTTCGCAATCGTCAGCTTTTCAGGAGAAAGATTCTCCTGATCTCTGCAGTATTTTAGAAGTAACGAAAAGGAATCCCTGTATGCCAGCTGGGTATTACGTTTACTTCCAACCTGACCAGGAAGATATACGGATAGGAATTGAGTCAGATATCGCGCGAAATCAGTTTCCTTCATGGTATACCTCCGGAATGACATATGCGCAGGAACTTTCTACTTTCTTCATCAATTCAGGATAAACCTCTGCCGTCAAGCGTAGATACAGAGCTGTTGAACGTACAGTCTTATGCCCCATATATGTGGAAAGTATTGGGAGCATAGCAGTTAAATCTTCCTCTTCTTTGATCCACTTCTGTAAAACATGAACTGCAAATGTATGGCGGATATCATGCAGACGGGGTCCCTGACCTTTTCCACCGTGGGAAATACCAGCAGCTTCTAAATACCTGCGGTATCTCTGATATATGGTCATGGGACTGATCATGGTTCTGTCAGGAGCAAGGAAGAAATAGTCACTGTCTTTTTCCCACCAGATTTTTTCTGCATAAGACATGCAGGCCTCCTTTACGGAATCCGATAATGGAATGTATCGGTCACGGTCTGTTTTGGCTTCCCGAATTGTCAGAATCCCATCTTCAAGATTTACATCCTTATAACGAAGCCCGACAACCTCTGATACACGGAGTCCGCAGCCATACAGGATTCGAAAGATTACCGGTAATGCCAGATGCATATTTCTTGCAACCTCCCGGGGTTCTGTTTCATCAGCCGCCTTAATCACCGCAGCTATCTGCTCATGAGTAAATATATATGGAACAAATGAACTGTGATTTAATCCTTTTACCTCCGGCACAATGTAAGCATCATAGCCGAGATTATTAAGATATATGGCAAACTGCCTTATACAGGTAATACGGTGCGAACGACTTTTTTCAGATTCACCTTCGCGTGGGGCTATCCATTTTTCTGCAAGAGTACGGGATATTACTATTTCTGAGGTACCCTGTTCTTCACTGAAACGGCAGAATCGAGATAAACATTTCGGTTCATCAGCGTATTTAAAACCGAGACTTCTTTTATACTTGATAAATTCCTGTGCAATCTCTGCAAAAGTACCTGTCATTACAGGCGGTTTTCTGATTCTTGTCATGTTAGATAGCCACCTCCAATGCACATTTTTTAAGCTCAGTAATGTCAATCCTAAGATAGGTCATCGTAGTTTCCGTGGTCGTATGACCAAGGATTTCCGAAATGACAGGTAACGGAATTTTATGTTCCAGCAAGCGGCTTGCAAGACTATGACGAAGTGTATGGGAACCTTTCTTTTTTCCTTCAAGGTGAATCCCGGATTTTTGGAGATGGACTCTTACAAGAGAACCAACTGCACCAGGATTAAACTCTGTATAAGGTGGTACCTGTCTCACAAAAACATGGTCAGAATCGGTTTTGGGTCTTGCGTTCTTCAGATAATTAATGATTGCTTCTCCTACATCCTCCAAAAGAGGAAGTTCCAACGGATTCCCGGTTTTTACCTGTGTCAGGCGGATGACTTCTTTCTCCCAGTCGATGTTAGAGAATCTGAGATTTGCAACATCACTGCTACGCAGACCAAGTCTTGCAATCAGAAGAATAATCGCGTAGTCACGGATTCCACACGGATTTCCCAAATCAATAGAATCAAGAAGCTTTTTTACCTCGTCAGCAGAATAAGATGAAGGCAGGCGGCTTTGTCTGTTGTAATGAGGGTTGGGAAGCTTGGAAAACATTTCTTTCTCCATAAATCCATTCTCGTAGCAGTATTTCAGATAATACCGTACTGCACGCATGGTATGATTTATGGTTGGTTTTTCATAGCAACTCAATGATTCCATGAATTCCAAAACATCCTTAAGAGACAGAGCAGACAAAGAAAAGATATTTTTCTTGGTCAAAAAAGCAAAAAAACGCTCCAGATATAAACTGCATACCTTGTTGGATTTTTTTATGATTCCGATTTTTTCCCGATGGGAAATATATTCTTCTGCGCTGTTACGGAATCCATCAGGAAAAGTGTATGCTCTTTCATCCATAACAAGATAGAGAGTAATACTGCCTGAGCGCTGGTATTCAGCCAAAGCATTAATACATCGGGAATAAGTTGCACACCATTTTTTCTGTTCGATTTTAGATGACATAGAATAATGATCTTCTAAAAACCGCAAGCCAAAATCCATGCTGAAAGCATCAGTGTTGTGTTCTTCTGCGTATAGCAAAAGCTGATTTGTTAAAGTCTTAAATACTTTCTGATAATAGTTGGATGCACCTGCCTGGGTAAGTGCTTCCTTGGTTTGGGTGATTAATTGTTGCAATGTTAAATTTTCCACCTTGCATTCCTCCTTAAGTGTTGTTAATCAGATACACTTAAATCGTGATGTATTATGGAAAGTAAATCAACCCAAGAATCCTTTATTTGCAAGTATCTGTGCCTTCAACTTTGCATAATGTATAGCTTTTCATAACCCACATTATGTGAAGCTTCACATAAAGTCGGAAAGACCGTCACGAGTACCAATCTGGCTTATCAGCTTGCAAGGCGCGGCAGTAATGTCCTGCTTATTGACTGTGATAAGCAGGGGAATAGCAGTAAGACATTCAATGTTTACGATTATGAACCTAATCTTGCAGATGTATTGCTTTCCGAGGTGTTACCTGCGGATAAATTACCACAAAGGACTGACATCAAATCGGCAATATACAATGTCTTCGAAAATGAGACTGGAAAATTGGACATAATACCTGCTGACTTATATCTGCTAAAAGCCAAACAGGAAATACTTAAATTCAAAGAGCGACCACAACCGACAATACTTATTGATATCTTAAAAACTGTTGAGAAAGAATATACATACTGCATTATTGATTGTGCTCCTGATATGGATGAGATTGTCTGTAATGCGCTGACAGCAAGCAATGAATATATTATTCCTGTAACTATTGATAGTTATGCTTGTGAGGGTATAAATACTGTTAACAGAAAAATAGCAGAAATCAGAGAATTATATAATCCAACTCTTAAACTGTCAGGATACTTGATTACTAAATACGTGAATAATAGTTTTACGAATGACCGGATTGAGATATTGAAAGAGAGATATGGCAAAGTATTTGATAGCAAAATCAAACGTACAGACAAGGTAAGTGAAAGTACATTTGAAGGTAAAACTGTTATTGAGTATTCTCCAAGATGCGGAGCTTCGAGAAGTTATGCTCAGCTGGCAGCAGAGATTGAAAGGGGACAGAACAACAATGGCTAGAGATTTTTTGATTTTGGACATGATGTCAGATGTGAGTAAATCTGTTGCAGCTGAGACGGTTGAGAAGATAAGTATATTTGATATTGAATTTCATGAAGAAAATTTTTATCGGATATGCGACATTGAAGAACTTATGGACAGTATCATACAGGAAGGAGGAGTACAGGAGAATATTGTTGTTCGTAGAAACCCTAATGGTAGCGAATACAAATATCAGTTAATCTCAGGGCACAGAAGAGTAACTGCAAGCTTGAGACTGGTTAAAGAAGGTTATTCAGAATTTGAATTTATTCATGCAAGAGTGAAAAACAATATGAGTGATGAGGATGCTCTGTATGAACTAATCAAGGCGAACTCCACTCAAAGAGTGCGAAGCGAGTATGAAATAGTAACAGAATATTTGTTGCTAAAAAAACTTGCAGCCAATAAAAAAGCTAACAATGAGTTTAAAGGTAAAACCAGAACCTTTATTGCTGAGTTTATGGGAGTCTCTGAAGCACAGGTTGCAATATATAACACAATAGGAACTCGCCTGCATTCTGATTTGATGGAATTATTTGCGAAAGAAGAAATAAAAATCAGCTTGGCATATGAAATAGCAAAATTAGCAGATGATGATCAGCTTGCACTTGTAGATGTATATCTTGAAAAAGGCAGACTTACAAGTGAAGACGTAAAAGAACTCATAAGTAAAAAAGCATTGCCGGGACAAATAACAATTAAAAATGTGTCAGATTCTGACACCTTCGAAGAACCTGACATTGAATATTCGGTAGAAGAAAACGAACCGGAAGCTGACAACATAGAGATACCTGATATTGAGTTTTCGGTAGAAGAAAAGGTGTCAGATTCTGACACCTTGGAGCAAACGGCAGCAGATGAAAAGGTGCTAGATTCTGACACCTTCAAGACACATCATACTACTGAGAAACTAGCAGCATATTGCACTACCAATAC
>JBGVRS010000189.1:0-30718 GCA_045128635.1 Lachnospiraceae bacterium | reverse complement strand
ATACACTCTCTCACACCAGATATCTTCTCTTTTATTAAACATATCGTATAAAATCTGGATACCAAGATGAGACATCCCGATTTCATAAACATCCGGAAAGCACATTGCAAAACGTACTGCAATGTCATTTTTATCTTTCATGACACTATTCACTTCATTTCCGATATAGCGCGCAGGCTTTTCCACGGTCAGAAGTATTTCATCCGATAACGCAAGTTTTCTCATTTATAAATTGTCCTCCCTGCCGCCAAATTCTTCCGGCGGTAATTCTTCAATTCCTGCTTCTTTATATTCTTTGATTGCAAAATACATATATCCCAAAGTGATCACATAGCTAAAGAATGTGAAGTTTGGAACCATTTTTCCAGTCACAGTCTGCACAAATAATAAAATGTAGGATAAAGTTCCTGCATATACTGCCATTTTAAATAATCTGACATTTCCAAGGCGTACTTTCATAAAGGAGGCAATCACGCCTGCCATCCATGAAATGACTGCTGCCACAAGGAAATAATATCCAAAATCTATGAGCAGTGACAGTACAAATACCCAAATCGCAGCCATATACATCACAGGAATATACCCCAAAATATCTTCTTTCGTAAAAGAAAATCCAGGCATTTCATCAAAGCGTGCCGTAATTTCCTGCATTCCGGGTGCACTCACATGAATCTGTTCTTTATCGACCATGATGACGTACTCATAAGAGCCATACTGACCATTCAAATCCGTAATGTCCTCTCTAACCACATCAGAATCTGCTTTAATCAGGAAATTATACTCGTCAATCTCAATCGGTTCCTCAATCCAGAATCCATTTTCAGAGCTTGCTGTAAAATCAGGAATTCCTTCTTCCAGTATGGTTTCAAAACCGCCATTGGACATAAACTGTACTGCTGGAACACCCATGACTACAATACCTGCTGCAAACACTAATACAAAAACATAAAGAAGTAAATTTCTCTTTTTGTAATCCATAAAGTCCCGATACTTTTCAGGACTGGAAATTGCATACCAAATATCTTTTATCTTTTTTATCAATTCATTTTCCTCCAAACATACAGATTTATTATAGCAGAATCCCTGTAGGTAGGCAAATGAAGTTTTTATAAACTATAGCCAGCATGATACTTCTTTCGCAGGCTTACTCAAACAATTCTACTAACATCAAAATCTGTAATTACTTCATGGATAATTTCACTACTACCAACCCCTTGAATTTTATAACCGGTATAATCTAAAGATAAAAATACCACAAATAAAATTACAGCAATAAAAAACCTAATTTTCAAAAACATTTTTTCATTATTTCGCTCACTTTTGTTTTCTTGATAAACATTATTTCTTCTCTTCTCCCCTTGGAAATACGCCATTCTTTCTTCCGCAGTCATAAAAAATCCCCCTGTCTGTACACTTGTTATAATGTATACAGCCAGAGGGGTATTTTAGAACACTTAATGTCTGTTATCTAATTCCTCAATAATTTCATCCCATGTAATGCCTTTTTCCGCCATCAGCACCATAGCATGGTAGAGAAAATCTGCCATTTCATATTTAATTTCTTCAGGGTCTGGATTTTTTGCTGCAATCACAAGCTCTGTGGCTTCCTCGCCTACTTTTTTCAGAATCTTATCAATTCCTTTTTCAAAAAGATAGTTCGTATAAGAGCCTTCCTTCGGATTTTCTTTTCTGTCCATGATCGTTGTATATACATTTTCAAAAACCTTCAAAGGATTGCTTTCCTTATAATCTTTTTTCATCATATTGTTGAAGAAACAGCTTGGTTTTCCGGTATGGCATGCAGGACCTACCTGAGATACTTTCGCAAGGATTGTGTCATAATCACAGTCTGCAGTCAACGATTTCACATACTGAATATGTCCGCTTGTAAGACCCTTTGTCCAAAGACAGCTTCTGCTTCTGCTATAATATGTCATGAGACCTGTTTCCAGTGTCTTTTTGAACGCTTCTTCTGTCATGTATGCCATCATCAGAACTTCATTGGTGCGGTAATCCTGTACGATCACCGGAACCATTCCATCTGAATTAAGTTTCATTTCATCCCAGGAAATTTCACTGCGAAGCACATTTGTATCGATTCCCATCTGGTTTCCACGGTTTTTTAACTTCATGAAATTGGTTGTCTTCTGGCTCACAAAGGCACCAGTCACGCCCATGACCGCATTTTTTTCAAGAATATCATAAATTTCATGGTCTTCTTTCACGGTTGCAGCAACGATCGGTAAAGAATATTTATAATAAGCTTTTTCCGGCAAATCACGCACTGCCACTACCATACTTGCAAATTCTTCCAACGCTCTGTCATTGGCAAGAAGCTGTTCTTTACAGTCTACGGAAGCCGCAATTTTTTCTTTGCCAAAGCGTTTTGATACTTCTTCCAGCATTTCTCGATTGCATTCTTTTGAGAAGTTTAAAATTGCTTTTGAGCAACCTGTATAAAGAATTTTCTTTACATCCTCTACACGCTTGATATTTCCTGCTCCAAACAACGGAATTTCAACAACACGATAGATTTCCTTCATTGTATGAAGGTTGATTTCATGTTCTTCATCTTCAGAAGATAAATCGTAAAGAATAATCGCATCGGCTCCTGCTTCGCTGAAATATTTTGCCAGTTCCACCGGATTTTCACCGCCACATAATCCATTTTTCAAGTAAATTTCCGGTATAATAAGCTTTTTCATAAAATATGTATCTCCATTTATAATGTTTCTTTTGTGGAAAGTACGCCCACAATACGTTCGTCAAACATTGTAGCAGAATCCAGTGCTTTTGCAAAGGCTTTAAACATGGCTTCCACGATATGATGGTTATTACTGCCGGATAACACTTTGAAATGTAAATTTATCCCGGCGCTGTAAGAAATCGCATAAAAGAATTCTTTTACCATTTCAAGATCCATATCGCCACATTTTTCTGCAGTAAATACTGCATCTGAAACATAATATGGTCTGCCGGATAAATCAATGGCACATAAAACAAGCGCTTCATCCATTGGTAAAATGCAGCTGCCATAACGTTTAATTCCTTTTTTATCTCCCACAGCTTCTTTAATTGCATTTCCAAGAACGATTCCGGTATCTTCGATGGTATGATGACAGTCCACAAATAAATCACCGTCTACTTTTACATCCAGATCAAACAACCCATGTCTTGCAAATCCATCCAGCATATGATTGAAAAATCCAACGCCTGTTTCGCTTTTACATGTTCCTGTTCCATCCACATTGAAAGTTAACTTGATTTTTGTTTCTTTCGTGTTTCTCTCTACTGTTGCCTGACGCATTTTAATTTTCCTCCGGGAATCGTACTTTAATAGAGTTTGCATGAGCAGTCAGCTGCTCACTGGTTGCAAATTTAATAATGTCTTTATGAATTGGCTCTAAAGCCTCTCTGCTATAATAAATAATGCTTGATTTCTTCACAAAATCATCTACAGATAACGGACCAAAGAATTTTGCAGTGCCGTTGGTCGGTAAAATATGATTTGGACCTGCAAAATAGTCTCCCAATGGTTCAGAACTGTATTCTCCGATAAAGATTGCTCCCGCATTTTTAATCTTTGTCATGACTTCAAACGGATTCTTTGTCATGATCTCCAAATGTTCTGATGCAATATCATTTGCTGCATCAATAGCATCCTGCATACTTTCTGCCACAAGAATATATCCATAGTTTTCGATGGATTTCGACATGATTTCTTTTCTGGAAAGTTCTGCAATGAATTGCTCCACTTCCACGGAAACCGCTTCTGCCAGTTCTTTGCTGGTAGTTACCAGAATTGCAGATGCCAGTTCATCATGTTCTGCCTGAGATAAAAGGTCTGCTGCCACATATCTTGGATTTGCAGTTTCATCTGCAAGAACCAGAATTTCACTAGGACCGGCAATAGAGTCAATGCTCACATAGCCATAAACGGCTTTTTTTGCAAGTGCTACATAGATGTTTCCAGGTCCTACGATTTTGTCAACTTTTGGAATACTTTCCGTACCAAATGCCAGGGCTGCAATTGCCTGTGCACCGCCTACTTTATAGATTTCATCTGCACCAGCTTCATTTGCTGCAACCAGTGTGTTTGGATTTACCTTTCCGTCTTTTCCCGGAGGTGTCACCATAACGATTTTTTCAACTCCTGCCACTTTTGCAGGAATCACATTCATAAGAACGCTGGATGGATAAACAGCCTTGCCGCCCGGCACATAAACACCTGTGGTTGCAAGAGGAGTTACTTTCTGTCCAAGCATGGTACCATTTGGTTTTGAATCAAACCAGCTGTACTGACGCTGTTTTTCGTGATATTCTCTGATATTTACCAGTGCTTTTCTAATCACATCAATTAATTCCGGATCAACGAGCGTATATGCTTCTTCGATTTCTTCCTTTGTCACGCGAATATTTGATGCATTGATATCCGCTCCATCAAAACGTTTTGTATAATCAAAAATCGCAGCGTCTCCATTGGAACGAACATTGTTAATAATGTCATTTACTCTGTCAATGAATTCTCCGTAGTGATTTGGACTGCGTTTCAGTAGATCATTTAGCAGATTCTGCTTTGAGTTTTCATCTAAAGTTACAATTCTCATAATATTTCCTCTTTTCTTATAAAACCGCTTTGATATCTCCGATCAGTTTAGCGATTCTTTCTCGTTCCATTTCCATGCTCACACGATTTACTACCATTCTTGCAGATAATGGACGAATTTCTTCTAACACACCAAGACCGTTCTCACGAAGGGTAGACCCGGTTTCTACAATGTCTACAATTACTTCTGATAAACCTACCAATGGAGCAAGTTCAATGGAACCGTTTAATTTGATAATCTCCACTGTCTGGTGCTTTTTATTATAAAAATAGTCTTTTGCAATATTCGGATATTTGGTTGCTACACGAATTAATTCCTGGCTTTCCAGTTTTTCCTTAGCACTTTCCGGTCCGCAGACGCACATTCTGCATTTTCCGAAACCAAGATCAAGCACTTCGTACATTTTACGGTTTTCTTCTAAAATCGTGTCGCTTCCAACAACGCCAATATCTGCCGCACCGTATTCTACATAGGTTGGAACGTCAGGTCCTTTGGCAAGGAAGAATTTTAATTTTAATTCCTCGTTTACGAAAATCAGTTTTCTGGTGTCAGGATCCTTCATTTCTTCCATATGGATACCGATAGTTTCAAAAAGCTCTAAAGTCTTTTTCGCAAGACGTCCTTTGCAAAGTGCAAAGGTAAGATATCTGTCTCCTTTTGTTTCCTGCTTTTTCGCCGCTTCTTCTTTTCTGTCAAGTGCAAGCATCAGCTGGTCGATTACGATTGCAAAACCAACTGCCGGAAGTTTTCTGCCAAAATGACTCAGCAGTTTATCATAGCGCCCACCCTTTACAATGGCTTCACCGCTTCCAAAGGTATAGGCACGGAAAATAATTCCTGTATAATAGTTGTATTTACTAAGCATTCCAAGGTCAAAGGATACATATTTTTCACATCCGCAGCCTTTTAATCCTTCATAAATATCTTCTAAAATAGAAATCGCTTTTAAAGCTTTTTCATTGTCTGTCAATTTCTTTGCTTTTTCAAGAACTTCTACAGAGCCAGCCAGACTTGTTAAAGAAGTAAATGCTTTCTTTAAATTTTCCGGCATATCAGCCTTGGATAAAATTTCTTCTACTGCAAAAATATTTTTATTGGAAATCTGGAAACGCAGGGCATCTTCTACTTCCGGTTCTAAATCAGCTTCCAAAAGAAGGCTTCTAAAAAACATTACCTGTCCTAAACTAATCTGGAATTCTTTTAATCCGGCTTTCTGAAGTGATGCAACTAGCATGGAAATCAGTTCAACATCAGCTTTCACAGATGCATCACCCATAAGCTCTGCACCAAGCTGTGTAGATTCTTTTAAACGTCCCTGATATTTATCATGGTTAATAAACGTACTTCCCATGTAACAAAGACGAATTGCTTCCTCTCCATGGAAATACTTTGAAACAGCTCTTGCGATGGAAGGTGTCATATCCGGTCGAAGAACCAGGGTGTTTCCCTCTTTATCAAAAAATTTATATAATTCATTGGATGGAACTGTTCCAACTTCTTTTCCAAATACATCAAAAAATTCAAAGGTCGGTGTTTCGATTCCCTGATATCCGTAGGAATTCATCACATCGAACAGCGTATGCTGTAATTCAAACTTTTTAACAAATTCGCTTCCATAAATATCTCGAACACCTTCCGGCGTATGTAATAACTGTTCTTTCATATTATCTCCCATCGTTTCGCTTTACTCTGATAAATCAATAAAGTGTTTTTATTATAGAGCGCATTAACATAATTGTCAATCTCTCTTTTCTAATTCCACATTGATTCCATCTAAATATGGAACAAAAAATCCATGTGCCGGATGAAGAATGTAGTCCATATCCAGCTCTTCAAAGCGAAAACTCTTTCTACCACCCTCTTTTGCCCTATCCCAGAATTTCTTCATCTGAGCAAAATTTAAATAATATAATACATCACGGGCTGTATAATGAATAATCAGGAAGGCTAAGCCCTCCTGTTTTTCAAAATCTTCCATAAACTGCACCTGATGCTCATGAATGTTCGCCAGTGGAAATGTATCCGTATGACATTCCTTTGCATCAAAGCATACAGGAATTCCCTGGACGGCACCAATATAATCGACAGTACTTTTCTGGTCAAAATATGCCAGAGTAATATGTCTGTTTTCTTTATCAATTTTAATCGGTGTGATCGGTGTCGGCACTTTTTGAATGAGCGCCAACCCCTTTTCTCTGTAGGACTCATTGGTTCGGTTAATTAAATCTTCTAATCCCGAACCACGAAGCCCTCTGGAATTCCAAGTTGACATAGATTAATCCTCTGTAATGATCTTTTCAAACGTTTTTGATACTTTTGCAGTAATGATCTTACCATTGTATTTTACAAATTCACCTGTAAAACCATCTAATTCCAGTCTGCACGCATGGAGCAGCTGGTACTTTACCTTCCACTTTTCTGAAAGCTTTTTATCTCCGTATTTCGGATCACCCAAAATGGAATGTCCGATGGAGCTTAAATGTGCACGAATCTGATGGGTACGTCCAGTGATCAAATGGACCTCTAAAAGTGTCAGACCATTTTCGCATTTGATCGGACGATATGCGGTGTGAATTTCAGATGCGCCCTCTCTTTTTTCTTTAAACACCTGTACTTTGTTGGTCTTTTCGTCTTTCCATAAATATCCATCAATGGTTTCCGCTTTTTTCACTTCGCCTTTGACAATACAACGGTAAAATTTACGAACCGTACGCTTTTGAAGTGCATCTCCAAACTCTCTTGCAGCCTGATAGGTCTTAGCAACAATCAGAATACCTGAGGTATTTCTATCCAGTCGGTTACACACCGATGGTTTAAATACTTTCAAGGATTCCTCGGTGATTGCACCCGTTTCCTGAAGATATCCAAGTGCATATTCATTCATGGAAACATCTTTTGCTTCTGCCTTCTGGGATAACTCTCCGGCTGGTTTGTTCAGCATGAGTAAATCCTCATCTTCAAACAGGATTTCCAAGTCTTTTTTAACTGGAAATTTTTCTAATTTGATCTTTGCAGCTTCGCCTGTGAACTTTTCCAGCGTTTCTTCCGCAAAAAACAGTTTAATTTCATCTCCCGCAGTTAACTTTTCAGTTCCATCAGCCTTCTTGCCATTTAGCACAATATTCTTTTTTCGAAGCATTTTATAGATGAAGCTTCCCGGTGCCTCTTTTAAATATTTTTTTAAATATTTATCCAGACGCTGATTTTCATCATTTTTATGAACGGTTAACAGTCTCATAATTCCTCTAAATAGACAGTGCAAGCAGTAAATGTTTTACCAGCTGATCTCTGTTTAAATCAGGGTAAGTCGGATTCTGTGTGTATGGAATTTCCACTTTTTCCCTGCGTTCTAAGTCTGCAACTCTGTCTAAAAATTTCTTTAAATCTGTATATATTTTTACATTCTGTTTATAACCATTGGCATCCAGCATTTTTAACAAATGTTTCTGCAAAATTGAAATTTCGCATTTCGGGTCCACTGTGTAGCAGATTACATCTCTGCCTTCAATCACAGCCGCTTCTACGCCATAAGATTTATCCTGTGTGGTAAATAACAGTTCATAAATCTGCTCCAAATTTCCCGCTTTACTTGAAATCTGATCATAAACAGCTTTTTCCATAGGTTTACGCTTAAAACTCATGATGACACCAACCATTTCTTTTGAAATCGGAAGTGCGCCTACAATCGCTACAATGGACAATACATTTTTTGTGGTTTTTGTTGTAATGAAACCAACTAAAAATACCGCCAGTGCAAGTGCGACATAAAGTGACATCTTCAAAATCTGGTGTTTTCTATGGGCTAACGTATAACCGTACTTTCCTTTTGCTACTTTTTTCATTTGTTTTTCTCCTCTTATTCGTGTTTGTTCATCATTTCATTCATGATTGACAACACAACCCTCGTTGGCAGTAATTTCCCTGCCAGATGCACAAGCTTCATACTCATGCCATAAACGGAAAGCTCTTTTCCAGATTTTGCATCCTTCATAGCTTTTCTCACTACATCTTTCGACTCTACTAAAAAACGTTTCTTCGCCGGAGCAATTTCGCTGCCGGCCGCCTCAAAAAACTCTGTGTTGACCGGTCCCGGACAAACTGCAGTTACTGTAATTCCTTTCTTTTTTACTTCCTGTCGAAGTGCTCTTGAAAAAGAAAGAACATAGGATTTACTTGCTGCATAAGAAGCAAATTCCGGCTGTGGTAAAAATGCGGAACCACTGCAAAGGTGAATGATATGACTGCCTTTTCCCATATATGGAAGGCAGATGCGACTCATGCAGGTCAATGCCCTGACATTGATATTCAGTACAAATGCATGGTCATTGTAAGAAATCTCTTCCACTTTACCCATACGACCTGCTCCTGCAGCATTCACAAGATACTGAATCTGCGGCTTCTCTTTTTTCAAGATTTCTTCAAAAGAATCAAAAGAATTCATATCCGTCAAATCCAATGCAAATGCCCGTAAACTTCCGTTACTTTTCTCTGCCATTGCATCCAGACGCTCTTTACGTCTTGCAATCATCCAGATTTCATCAACGTTTTTTTCCTTTTGAAGTTCCTTTACGAAGTCCCTGCCCATCCCGGCGCTGGCTCCGGTTACGATTGCTATTTTTTTCTTCATTCTTTTCCTTGCTCATTTTTCTTGGTTTGATCAGACATTTCTGTTCAAATCCAATCAAATCTGTTCTGCCGGCTTTGTGTAGTGCTTCTTTGATCAAATCATAATTTTTCGGATCTCGATACTGAATGAGTGCTCTTTGCATCTCTTTCTCATGCGGATCTTTTGGCACGTAAACACTTTCCCCTGTTCTTGGATCAATTCCTGTATAATACATACAAGTTGAAATTGTTGAAGGTGTTGGATAAAAATCCTGTACCTGTTCCGGCATATAACCCAAATCACGAACAAACTCTGCAAGTTTCACAGCCTCTTTCATATCACATCCAGGATGACTGGACATTAAATACGGAACAAGATACTGTTTTAATCCCAGTTTTCCATTCATCCGTTTATACTCTACCGAGAATTTCTGGTATACCTCATTGGATGGTTTTCCCATTTTTTTCAGTACTTTATCTGAAACATGCTCCGGAGCAACCTTTAACTGGCCACTGACATGATACTGGCATAATTCTCTTAGGAAATCCTTGGAAGAATCTGCAAGCAGATAATCAAAACGAATACCGGAACGTACAAATACTTTTTTTACTTTTGGCAGACTTCTAAGTTTACGTAATAAATTTATGTAATCTTTATGATCTGCTTTTAAATTTTTACAAGGAGTCGGGAATAAACATTGCTTTTTCGGACAGACTCCTTTTTCCATCTGTTTTACACATGAAGGCGCTCTAAAGTTTGCAGTCGGACCGCCCACATCATGAATATAGCCTTTAAAGTCTTTCTCCTGTGTCATAAGTTTTGCTTCTTCCACAATCGATTCATGACTTCTAGTCTGTACAATTCTTCCCTGATGGAAGGTTAATGCACAGAAAGAGCATCCACCAAAACAACCTCGGTTGCTGACAAGGGAGAATTTCACTTCTACAAGTGCAGGGATTCCGCCTTTCTTGTCATACATTGGATGCCAGGTTCTCATATATGGCAAATTATAAATATCATCCATTTCTGTCTGAGATAATGGTTTTGCCGCCGGATTCTGTACAATATAACAATGGGTTCCGTAAGGCTCCACCAGTCGTTTTCCAACAAATGGATCCGTATTTTCATATTGTGTCAAAAAGCTTTTCGCATAAGCTTTTTTATCTGCTAATAACGCATCATAATCAGGCAGCAGTTCATAATCATAGACTGATTCCAATGATTTTGCTTTATAAACCGTTCCGTCAACAAAAGTAATGTCTTCCACTGCAATTCCGGAATTTAATGCATCCGCAATTTCCACAATGGAACGCTCTCCCATTCCGTAGGAAATCAGATTTGCCCCGGAATCCAGTAAAATCGAGCGTTTCATCTTATCAGACCAGTAATCATAGTGCGCCAGTCGACGAAGGGACGCTTCAATCCCACCAATGATGATCGGAGTTTTCTTATACTGCTGTCGAATCAGGTTTCCATATACAATGACAGCTCTGTCGGGACGTTTTCCCATTTCTCCCCCCGGTGTATAAGCATCGGTTTTACGATGCTTCTTTGTAACCGAATAATGATTCACCATAGAATCCATATTTCCACCGGAAACAAGGAATGCCAACCTTGGTTCACCAAATTCAGTAATGCTTTCACTGTTTCGAAAATCCGGCTGGGATATAATTCCAACAGTATATCCATGGCTTTCCAAAACACGGCTGATGATGGCATGACCAAAAGAAGGATGGTCAACATACGCATCCCCAATGACATATACAAAATCAACTTGTCCCTTAACTTCTTTTCTACTTACCGGAAGAAAGCTCATATTCGACCTCAATTTTCCCTTCTAACATATCGTAATAATCCGTGATAAAATAATCACAGATTTCATCTATTTCTTCTTTATATTTCTTTGCATTCTCGTCTTCTACACCAATAACAGTCATACCTGCTGCTTTTCCGGCACGCATGCCATTTGGAATATCTTCAAATACCAGACAGTTTTCAGGTTTCACCCCTAAATCTTCTGCCACTTTCAGATAAATATCCGGTGCTGGTTTTCCTGCATTAACTTCACATGCGGTACGCACAGACTCCATCTTATTCAGCCATCCGTGAGGCTGTAATGCTGCCAAAGCAAGATTTCTGTCATTGCTTGTAGCACATCCGGTTTTAATACCTTTTTCTTTCAGGAATTTTATAAATTCCTTTGCACCAGGCTTTGCTTTAATTTCATTCAAATATTTATCCCGAGCCATACAAACCCAGTCAAATTTGATATCTTCGATGGTTTTTTCTCGAATATCAAAGGTTTCTTTAAAATAAATGGCTGTTTCCGTAAAACTCATACCTTCAATGTCTTTCTGAATTGTTGGAGGCATTGGAATTTCCAGCAATTTAAAATATTCCACATCAATGTCATACCAGACACCCATGGAATCTACCAAGGTCCCATCAATATCAAATATCACAGCCTGAATATGTTCAATCATCTATATTCTCCATTCATTTATCTGTTTCTTAATGATTCAAGCTCACTGTTTGTTAAGATTCTTACTTCACCCGGCTTCAAATCACCCAATACCAATGGCCCCATAGAAATACGCTTTAGGTAAGTCACTTTGGTACCGATGGCTTCCAACATTCGTTTCACCTGATGAAATCGTCCTTCCTGAATCGTAAGCTCAATTTCAGACACTTCACCTGATTTTAAAATCTCCAGTTTTGCAGGCATTGTAAGTTCTTCATCACCAATGTCTAATCCTTCCAAAAACAACTGCTTGTGCTCTTCTCGTACTTCTCCGTCAATCACCGCAAAATAGGTCTTATCAACATGTTTTCTTGGTGATAACAATTCATGGGCCAACTGCCCATCATTGGTAATGAGAAGCAATCCTTCTGTATCTTTATCCAATCTTCCAACAGGAAACAAATCATCTCTGCGATTATCCGGCAAAAAACTCATCACAGTTTCTGAAAGATTATCTCTTGTAGCAGTTACGCAACCTGCAGGTTTATTCAAAAGAAAATACTGTACTGCTTCATAAACCAATGGCTGCCCTTGAAAACAGATAGCATCTTTATTTTCATCAATTTTTACTTCCGGCTTTTTTATAGTTTCGCCGTTTACAGATACCTGTCCCTTTTTTAAATAGGCTTTCACTTCACTTCTGGTGCCGACACCCATTTCACATAGGAACTTGTCCAGGCGCATCATGACTGCCATCTCCATCCCGGAAGATATTTATTACGAAGACTTCCATTTACCAGTTTGCCCCAGCCCAATGGAAACCCATCAACACAGACAAGCTGCCAGCCTTTCTGACGCTTTAATGGCAGATCATCTACTTCGATAGTTTCACCTTTTAGATAGCGGATAACACGATGGTCGATTCTTGATAAGTCAATCGTTGCTTTATACTGTTCTTTTTTCAGTACCATGGCAAATGCCTGGCTAGGTTCGAAACGGTCTTTTGTAAGTGTACCAAGAAGGAGTCCGCTTCTAAGGAAACGAAGACCTTTGATTCCTTTAATTCCTTCCGGCATTAAATATACTCTGTCTTCCTGAATCTCAATATCATTGCCATTCATTGGATAGGTACAATCTTTCATAAACTCTTCCAACAGTGGTGGCAATACTTTTTCTTTGCGTGGTTTTGCTTTCTTTTCGATAGCTTCGCCTTTTTCTTTTTTACGAAGAAGTGCAATAAAATGACCCTCTCCATTCATCTTATGTGGCCAGATACGAACACATTTCTTTAAATCTTCTGTACCATCTTCAATCAATTCCGGTCTGCCCGGTGCAAATCCTTCATAACGATTTGGAATGTCCACAACTTCCAGATCAGGATCTAAATCCAGCATGAATTTTACAGAACCTTCATTCTCTTCCGGAGAAAACGTACAGGTAGAATACAATAACATTCCCCCTGGTTTTAACATACGAATGGCATGTGGAACAATGGATCTTTGTAAATCACTGTAATGCTTTGGTCCATAAGTTTCCCAATCTTTCATCATGCCTGGATTTTTACGGAACATCCCTTCTCCTGAACATGGTGCATCAATGAGAATCTTGTCGAAAAATGCCGGGAATTTTCCAGCTAATTTTTCCGGTGGTTCACTTGTAACCAGAACGTTTGGAATACCAAAAAGTTCGATATTTTTCAGTAACGCTTTTGCTCTTGAGTTACTGATGTCATTTGCGACAAGTAAGCCTGTATGATTTAATTTCGCACCAAGCTCTGTCGCTTTTCCTCCCGGTGCAGCACACAGATCAAGCACCTTATCTCCCGGTTCAATCGGAAGTAAATTTGCCGGTGTCATAGCACTCGGTTCTTGTAAATAATACATTCCTGCAAAATAATATGGATGCTTTGCAGGTGATACACTATCCTCATATTCAAATGCATTATCAATCCACGGAACCGGCTGCAAATCATACATACTCATTCTTTCAAACTGTTCTGCTGTCAGTTTTGTGCGGTTCACACGAAGTCCATAATGTCTTGTTCTATCATAGCCTTTTAAAAAATCTTCATATTCATCCCCAAGGATGGCTTTCATTTTTTCTGTAAATGAAACTGGAAAATCCATACGTCACCTCATTAGTCAATCGATTGGGTACGGTACCCTTCTGCAAGTGTGTCCAGCTGTTTGTTAAAACGTTCCAGCTGTTCTAAATTATTCATGGAATAAATCTGATAAAATTCATCCTGAATTTTCGCCATTTCTCTGGCATTTGCTACACGATACATATTCTGAATCGTATTTAAAATGTCTGCCACAACCTTCGCCTGTCTCTGGAATGCGTTCTGAGCATCCATAATTTCCAGACGAACCTGGCTCATTTCTTTATCAAGAACCTGAATCGCTTCTGCTGATTTTAACAGACGTTCTTCAATTTCTTTTGGAATGTGCATTTTATATTTATACTGCAGGGAATGTTCCACAGTTGCCCAAAAATTCATCGCCATCGTACGAATCTGAATCTCTACCATGATTTTTTTCGGTCCATCCATTGTTTCCACGGTGTACCATACGATCATGTGATAGCTTCGGTATCCACTATCCTTTGGTTCTTTGACATAATCTTTTTCCTGCTTCACTTCAATATCAGAACGTTTATGAAGCAGTTCTGCAACTCGTTCAATATCTTCCACAAACTGACAGATAATACGAATTCCTGCAATATCTTCAATCTTTGTAGTTACATCATCTATGGAAATTCCCTTTTTCTGACACTTATCAAGAATACTGGAAATTGTCTTTACGCGGCCTTCTACACGCTCAATTGACGAATAATATCCTTTATCATGATGCTCTTTAATTAAATGTTCAAATTTGATTGTCAGTTCTTTCACCGCAAGTTCATACGGATTCAGAATCTCTCTCCACATCTGTATTTCCATAGCCCGATGTCCTTTCTGTCAAGTCATTATAATCCTATAATAATGTATCACACAATGGTTTAAATTTCCAGTCGTTTTAAATACCAGTAGGGATTGACCGCCCGTTCTTGTCCTTCTAAGTCTTTCACATAAATTCCAACATGCAAATGTACATCAAAATTTCCTTTGGTATCCGGTTCTTTTCCATATCCGGAATCTCCCATTCGTCCCAGGATCTGACCGGCAACCACTCGCTCTCCTTCTTCAAATGCTTTCTCATATGAATCAAGATGCGCATAATAATAATAAATGCCTGTATCTGATTCGATTCCGATACGCCAGCCTCCCTGTTCCAGCCAGCCAATATTCTTTACAATACCATCTGTCATGCTGCACACTTTATATTTGCCTCTTTCATTACTGATTGCCATCAGATCACAACCTTCGTGGCTTCGATTTCCGCCATATGTTCGCTCTGCTCCCCAGGTATTATCATAAGATATCGGATAGACTCCTTCTGCTTCTTCTTTTACCACCGGAAAACAATGTAAATCTGCAAATATCTGATCCACAAGATCCATATAATATGAAAAATCATCTACATCTATATTTTCACTCACTGCACTTTCTGATAACTGTTTAAGCTGTAACAGTTCCAATGCAACAACAATTACAAGCACCACAAAAAGAATACTGTATTTATATTTTTTAATTTCCTTCATATGTCCTCCGAACTTTGTACAATCCTTATATATATATGTCCTTACATCATCTGATAGAACGTAAATTTTCTAGTCTGTTTTAATGTGTCATGGCATATGATGTACAAAGTTTACAGCAGGTAATATCCTTGAAAAAAACATTTCCTTTTATTTTTATTGGTATTTTGTTTTTCTTTTTGTTGTTTTTTCCTCAGATTTCTTTAGAAGCTTCCAAAACAGGACTCTTATTATGGTTTGATACAATTTTACCAACACTGCTGCCATTTTTGGTTCTTTCCCAATTGATTCTAAAAACCTCATACATTCATTATTTTCAAAAATTTTTAGGTCCTGTATTTAAAAAAGTATTCCATTGTTCAGAAGCAGGTGCCTTTTGTGCAATCTGTGGATTTTTATGCGGATATCCCGTTGGGGCAAGACTAATCAGTCTTCAAATGCAGGATGGAATCCTTAATCAGGAGGAGGGACAATATCTTTTATCTTTCTGTAATAATATTTCTCCAATGTTTTGCATTTCTTTCGGCATTTTGCATGCCATTGGTTCTGAAAATATACTGATCTATTTATTAATTATTTATGGAAGTGCCCTATTATTTGGTTTTCTCACTCGACCGACAGAAAAACAGAGGGCAACATATGAAACAAAAAAACAGACATCATCAGCCAAAAATATTTTTCAGCTGATCGATGTCTGTATCATCGACAGTTTTTTAATTTTGATAAAACTTTGCGGATATTTAATTCTGTTTTCGATTATAAGTCATGGAATCCTATACTTTTTGCCTAAGCAAAAAATATATCTCAATGCATTCATTACAGCTTTTTTAGAAATCACCAATGGACTATCCCACATTGCAAAGCTGCCTAATGGCATCCTGCGCTCCGCCTATGGCGTTGCCGCACTTTCTTTTGGAGGACTCTGCTGCATTCTTCAGACCAGCAGTGTTATTTCTGATACAAATCTATCGCTTAGAAAATATATTCTCCACAAAACAATTACAACCGGTATTGCACTTATTTTATTCTTCTGTTTCTACTTCTGGAGCAGCTTCTTCTCCATAAATGGATGGAGCTAATTCCTGACGGTTTTCTGCGATCATTTCATAGTATCCGTTTAAGGAATTTATTAAAGAAGCATATCTTGAATTGTAGCTTTCCATTGTATTCTGGATAATACTCTGCATATTTGCAAGCATACTATCTGTATACTGCATTGCACCGGTACGAATTTCGTTTGCATCTGCTGCTGCACTGTTTAAAATTTCCTGTGCCTGTAATGTTGCAGCTTCTACAACAGCATTTGCCTGTGCATATGCCTGTTTCATAATTTCCTGTTCGCTGATCAGTTCATTTAACTGAAGGTTTGCCTGATTCACGATTGCTTCTGCCTTTGCCTGTGCATCATTCAGAATCGCATCTTTATTTGCAAGGATTTTCTGATAACGTTTAATTTCATCAGGTGTTTTCATACGAAGTTCTCTAAGCAGTTCTTCGATTTCTTCCTTATCAACAACAATATTCTTTTTTGAAAAAGGCTGATAGCTGCAACCATCTATGTATTCTTCGATTTCTTCAATAATCTGTTCAATTCTGCTTGTCATCTTTGATTAACCTTTCTGTTTATTTTTATTTTCCCAAACTCGGTTATAAATTCTGTCAACAATGGCAGCCGGTACGAAGCTTGTAATGTCTCCGTTAAAATATGCCACTTCTTTTACCGTTGTAGAGCTAAGATAAGCATATTCCAGACTTGTTGTCAAGAACATGGTGTCAGCTTCTGAATAAAGTTTACGATTTGTCTGTGCCATCTGAAGTTCATAGTCAAAGTCAGAAATCGCACGTAATCCTCTGATGATCACATTTGCATTTTTCTTTTTTACAAACTCTGCAGACAGTCCTGTAAATGATTCTACTCTTACGTTTTCATATTCTTTCGTAAGTTCCATCAACATTTCCACACGTTCTTCTACAGTAAACATTGGATTTTTTGTATTATTATTCAAAACACCAATGATTAATTCATCTACCTTTTCAGCGGAACGTTTGATGATGTCTAAATGTCCTAATGTTACAGGGTCAAAACTACCCGGATAAATTGCTCTGATCATATAGTATCTCCCTTATACACGTTCTAAAAAAACATGCTGATTTGTCTTATATTTCTTTTGTTTTGTAATTTCATATCCTAAATCTTCCACATAGGAAAAATCAGTGTGAAGATCAGCTTCAATAATGATGGTTGTATATTCATCAACCAGTGTGGAATCTTTTAATGCTTCCAGTACCTGCTGCTCTAACTGCTGATTATATGGCGGATCCATAAAAATAAAATCTGCCGGTTCTCCACCATCTAAACGGTAAATTGCACTGACAGCATCTGAAGCCATAACAACTGCATCGTTCTCCATCTTGGTTTTTACAAGATTCTCTTTGATGCAGGCAACTGCTTTTGGTGCCTTTTCCACAAAAACGGCTTTTCTCGCACCACGGCTCAATGCTTCAATTCCAATTCCACCGCTGCCGCTGAACAAATCAATGAAAAAGCAGTCTGCCAATTCATTGTGCAGCATATTAAACAGTGTTTCCTTAATGCGGTCTGTTGTAGGTCTTGTATCTTGTCCTTCCACTGTTTTGAGTGGAATACTTCTTGCTTTTCCTGCGATTACTCTCATAAATATATTATACGTTTTCCGTTACTTTCTTGTCAAATAATGATTCTTTTTTCTGTAATTATTTTCTCAGGCTGTCTGTCAAAAGTTTCAAAAGGAACTTCTTTAAACATCTGAAATTCAAAGGCAAATGCAATCTTTATCATATCCGGATGTTCTTCCAGATAACGGTCATAAAAGCCTCCGCCATATCCCACACGATGTCTTTGTTCGTCAAATGCAACACCTGGCAGGATCATCAAGCCATCTTCACAGATAATTTCCTCTAGCTGTTCGTATTTCGGCTCCTGAATTCCAAAATATCCATCTTCCAAATCGTTATAGGAGTGAATCACATAATATTTCATGATTTTCCCCAAAACTTTTGGTACAGCAACAGTTTTTCCGTCCATCCAACACTGTTCAATAACTTTTTTGGTTTCTACTTCATTTTTGCAATCCATATATGCAAAAACAACTTCCGCATCCTTATATTCTGGAAGCTGTAGAAACTTCTCACAAATCACATTGCTGTTAGCACGAATCTGTTCCGGAGTTGCTTCTTTTCTATGTTGTTTTACTTCTGCCCTAATTTCCTTTTTTGATCTTGTTTCCATATTTTTCACCTAAATTTGTAATGGAACCATCTGCTTCTTTGATGTCAATATTATCTAACTGACCTCTTAAGTTTCTTCTGAATGCTTCAATATATTCTTTACGAAGCTGTGCCTGTTCTTTCAGCTCTGCTTCATTTAATCCTTCTGTTTTTGATTTTCTGGCAAGTTCATTGATTCTTGCAATTGTTTTTTCATCCATGGTTTATTCTCCAATTTATTATCATTTTTATAGTACAATATGCCGTCCTGTTACGTCAACTCATGCAGCTTTCTAAAAACTCAAATACTTCCGCAAGGCTCTGAAACACAATTCCATTTTCAAGTTGCAAATAATCTTTTTCCTGAAACTGCAAATTACTTATTTTCAGTGAATCATAGATGCTCTCTTCCGGCATCTTATAAATCAAAAGCATTTCCTGCTCAATTTTCGCTATATAATATTCCTGCTCATATCCTGTCTGTCTTACGTCGTTGTCCGCAATTCCACGCTGTAATGTAGCAGGCATTTCAATTTCTATTTTGGGACGCTGACTTGTATATAAATAATATCCGCCATAATATGCGAATGTTCCAGCAATCAACAGCCCGATTACAAATAAAATTTTCCTTCTCATAAAAAACCTCCTTTTCGGGAATTTTTCCCAAAATCAGAGGTTTTATACGATTTATAGTTTAAAATGAAGTTTTTTTGCAATACTTACAAGTACATGTCCTTTTGGAAATGCACGAAGCTCGCGTTCTTTTAATCCTCTCATTGCAAGTAAAGCAACAAAGTAAAGAACTACCGCAACAATGACTGCAATGATAAGGCTGACTAACATTGCAATACCTGTTTCACCCATAGCGGTAAACAGCACATTATAAAGAAGTCTTGAGACTACACCCATAACTGCAGAAGCAGCAATCGGGATAACAAATGTTCTTAATACTTCCTGACGGTATTTCAAATGCTTGCGAATTGCCAGATTATTTAAAATACACATAATAATTCCGAAGAAAATGTAGGACCAGACAATTGCCATACCTTCCATCTTAAGAACTGCTGTCAGCACATACAACAGACCAACATGCAATACCAGAGATACCGCTGCATGAATCACCGGAAGACGCATTCTGTCAATCCCCTGTAAAATACCATTGGTCAGAGTCGATAAGCTGTAAAATACAACTGCACTGGAACCAAAGATCATCATTTCTGCACCAATTTCAGGAGTTCCCGGCCATAAGATTTCAATAATTTCTTTTCCAAAAACACCTAAGCCCACTGCACAAGGAATGCTGATGACCATGGTAAATCTGATCACATCTCCTACACTTCTGCGAATTGCCTTACGGTTTCCATGCATTTTGGAAATGTTCGGAATCGTAGAGGATGCCATCGCCGATGCAAGGGCAATCGGTACATTACAAAGCAATTTATATTTTCCGGAGTAAACACCCCAGATTACATCGATTTCTTCTTTATTTTTGCCGGAATTCTGCATCAGAGCTTTAAACATACCCTGGTCAATAATTCCGTTGATATTGTAAATAGCTGTGCTTAAAATGACCGGTAAAATCGTCATTACAAGAACAACCAAAATTTCACGATAAGATTCTTCCGGGCAATTCTTAAATGTACGCTTCTTTTCTTTCTTTAAGAATACCATCAAAAGAAAACTGATGAACAAAAGAGCTGCAAGGGCACCTAATGTTGTGCCTAAAGTACTTCCTGACGCACCATAAGCTGGTGCTGCTGTATCTGTTCCAAGAACCGCATCAATATTCTGACCATAATCAAATAGAAACCATGCTGCTGCAACTGCAACCACCGCATTAATAATCTGTTCGATAATCTGAGAAACAGCTGTAGGAATCATTGTACCAAGTCCCTGGAAATATCCTCTAATAACTCCAAGAACCGCCACAATTAAAATACATGGTGCCAGTACACGAAGACAGATTGCTCCTTCCGGAGTATTAAGCAGTGTTCCTGTCAGAAAATCTGCACCAAAATAAGCCACAAGCGCTCCGATCACACCTACAAAGAATCCAAATCCGAGTGCACATTTTAAGATTCTTCCAATGTTTGTTCTTGCACCTGTACCAATTCTTGCAGATACAATTTTAGATACTGCAAGTGGCAAGCTATAAGATGAAATCAGCAAAATTAATGAATAAACTTCAAATGCACAGGAATAATAACTGTTGCCTACATCTCCGATGATTCTTCCCAAAGGAATACGGTATAACAGTCCAATCATTCGTACGATGATTGAAGCGGAAGCTAAAATTGCCCCCTGAAATATATAGTTAGAATTGTTACTAGTTTTCTTACTCAATGACTACATCATCCTCATAATCAAGCCAGATGACACAGATCCATGTTTTTCCCTGATTTAAGAGCACACGTTTTCCGTTTTCATCCAGATATTTTGCTGGAGCCGCATTATCGCCATCTCTCCACCATGTACCTTCAATCATTTTACCTTCTGTAAATACAATTGATTTGTTACTCTTCTCGCTTCCGAAACATTCAAATGCAAGATAATCTTCTTTATCACGAACTTCTCCGTAGCAGTACTGGAAAATGACATTATCATATGCAAGCTGTTCACCTGTCATATCATCGATATGTTCTCCGCCGTACTGATAACGATAATATTTTCCATCTTCTTCGTTATATTCGAAATACGCCCCTACTTTAGAGAAGCCATTTGCTTTATTTGTTTCTTTTCCTCCAGGATAAATCAGTGTTGCATCCGGATATTTAGAATAATCCAAATCTTCCCCGTCTTTTGCAAATTTGAATTTTCCGTAATAAGCTTCATCATAAGTCAGATTATACTGGAACTTTTCAATATCTTCCATCACACCTTCTGCACTTACATAAACATTATGAGGTGCTTTACGGTCATCTGTACGATAGAATGCATGATTCGCAGGACGATCAATACCTGCAACCGCGCCACTGATGTTATCTACCAGATCGCTGTTTAACATATCCCCAACATAAACTGTTGCCTGTCCAAAATGAACATAGATTGCATCAAATTCCAGCGCAAAAGACACATAATAATCTCTGCAGCTTCTTACAGAACCGATTTTTTCAAGATCATGCCAGTCTTCAATAACCCCCATCAGACGAGTAATACGACCTTCTACAGGACATTCATAAACAACGTCTGCTCGGCTAATGCCAGTCTGTGGACATCCTGCTTCAATGTTATTAAACATAACTGCCAGTGGTCTCTGACGACCAATTGCTTCATCTACCTGTTTTCCTGTTAAATAACTGGTTACCATATTCCCGGTTTCAATAATTACAGATTCTGCTTCCGGCTGTTCTACAGGCTGTTCGGATACCTCTTCTTTTTTTCCGCATCCAAACATTATTGTAGCTGTCAAAAGAGCCAGTAACAGTAGCTTTGCTTTCTTCATAATTGTACCTTCTTCCTATCTTGTGATGTTCAAGTGAGTTAAAATCTCCTCCTGTTTCAACTCCATATTTTCTCTTTCTACTTCATCCATATGATCATAGCCAAATAGATGGAGCATACTGTGCGCAATTAAAAAGGCATATTCACGTTTCACATCGTGCCCGTATTTTTCTGCCTGTTCAAGCACTTTATCAACAGAGATTACAATATCTCCTAAAATCAGCTCTCCCGTATCCGGATCAAAACTGTCAAAACTATCAGCTTCCAGCACTGTAAAATCTGAAGGATAAGCATATTCGATCATTGGGAAAGATAACACGTCTGTCGGTGCATCTACGCCCCTCTGTTCTAAGTTGATCTGCTGAATTTCTTCGTTGCTTGTTAAAATGATATTCACCTGCACCTCATATGGGCAGTCTTCGTAATCCAAAGTTTCTGAAATTACCACTTCTGCAACTTCCTGTTCACTAAAGGGCAATGGGATTTCAGATTCTCGTTCTATTGTAATTGTCATTGTTTTCCTCTCTTTTCGTATTCTTCGTATGCCTGTACAATCTTCTGAACAAGCGGATGTCTTACAACGTCCTTGCTTGTGAGCTTGCAAAAGGCAATGTCATCTACTTTTGATAATACTTTAAACGCAACATCTAAACCGGATTTCACATCCTTTGGTAAGTCCTTCTGTGTTTCATCACCGGTAATTACCACTTTAGACCCAAATCCGATACGTGTTAAAAACATTTTCATCTGCGCCGGTGTGGTATTCTGCGCTTCATCCAAAATGATAAATGCGTTATCCAGAGTTCTTCCTCGCATATAGGCAAGCGGAGCAACTTCAATCAGACCCTTTTCCATATTTTTCATAAAGCTGTCAGCACCCATAATCTGATACAATGCATCATATAATGGACGAAGATATGGATCGACCTTACTCTGTAAATCCCCCGGAAGAAATCCCAGCTTTTCTCCAGCTTCAATGGCCGGACGAGTCAGAATAATTCTGCCAACTTCTTCTTTTTTGAACGCATCAATTGCCATAGCCATGGCAAGATATGTTTTACCGGTTCCGGCAGGTCCTGTTCCAAATACAATCATTTTGTTACGAATTGCATCTACATACTGTTTCTGCCCCAAAGTCTTTGGTTTCACAGGTTTCCCAAAAATGGTATGACAGATTAAATCCTTATCAATTTCTACCATTGCATCATCTTTATCTTCATAGGAAAGCGCCAAAGCATAATTTACTTCCTGCTCTGTAATCTGATTTCCTCTTACTGACAACTCAAGTAGATTTCCTATAATCTTTTCTGCTTTCTTTACGTGACTGCCATTTCCAACAATTTTTAATGTTCCGTCACGAAAAACAAGAGTTACACCTAAATGTTTTTCCAGAATCTTTACATGCGAATCCAGTTTCCCGAATATATTCCCAGCATGTGATACCGGAATTTCCATTGTAGTTTCAATAATGCTCAAATTTAATGTTCTCCTTCCCCCGAACCTTCCACATGGATTTCGGGTATGATAGCCGGCACTTTTGTGGTAACCGGGATACGTAAAGTCACATACCCACCCACTTTGCACAGTTTACCATCATTGTCTATTCTAACATCTTTTTCTATAATTTGAACCCCTTTTTGCAAAATATTTTTGTATTTATTTAAGTACCTAAAATTTGCCAGCTCTATCATCTCTTCTTTTGAGTAGATTTTTTCTTCTTCCAGATATTCCAGATACCAATCCAGCTCAATAGAAATAGGCAGATAAAAGTTCTCCGTAATATGAATTTCTTTTATATCTTCTATTTTATCATACAGTTTAAAATGTATTTTGGGGCTAAACTCATAGATTTTATCAAATAATCTCAATTTTATCCCAAGTCTTTTTTTATCTGTAAAGATTTTCTCTTTATATGCTACCGAAAAACTGTCCTGATAATTTTCCGTTGCAATCAGATAAATATCTGCATCTGCCGGAACGCCCTCATACCTAATAATTTCCGCTGCATCATTTTTTATGGGATAATACCCTTCTACAAGCGTCTGACCAGCTTCGACTTCGTCACCCACTGCAACAATTGGTGTTCCCTGCCTTACTATCATAGATTCTACCACACCGGCTTTTTCCGTTACGATTCTTACAGGTTCATCATTTTTTACTTCTATGTTTGATATAATATCTTCATCCGTATTTTCTTTAATCTGTATAATAATCCTTGTACCTCGCATTTCTGCTGAAACCCATAGCATATTGGGATACTGGCTGCGCAGTTTCGTTTCAATATTTTCGCAGACAATTTTTGATTTTCTTATTCCATGAGATACTCCAATTTCATCTAAATACGCTAATAATTCCCCATTACTTTGAGAAATATTTCCTTCAAAATGAATATTCCAAATAAATAAAGATAAAACATAAATCGCAGTTACACAAAGCAGAACACCAAGAAAAAACATTTTACGCTTACGGAATTTATGCAGAAAAAAAGGAAGACCATGCTTTTCCAAAAGAATGATCTTCGTTCTCGTTTTTCTAACCAGCGGACGCATTCGTTTATAATCTTTTATGCTCACATACATTTCATAGATAAGCTCTCGATTCTCCACATCCCACAACAATATTTTATGTGCATTGCATAGATTCAGCAGTCGTTCCGGAGAATATCCTTCTACTCTGATTTTCACATACCCCCGCAAATATTTAAATAATCTGACAAGCAATTTGTATGACTCCTCCCTAAGAATAACAAATAGATTCTATTTCTCCGGTTATTTTCATGTCCACATTTGTATAATAAACAATTTCAAGATTCTTCCCTGAAAATGTAATACGGCACACTTTCGTCTGAATTTTGATACAGCATTTTCCATACTCGATAATGCCTTTGTAGTTTTCCACATAAATTTCATTTTTTCCTGTAATCGTTACAATCGGCAATCCATCGGATATATCCTGCGGAATATTTAGTTTTTCTGCTATTTTAGATTTTACTGCAAACAAAAAATCGCCTCACTCTTATTAAAGATATGAGGCGATTGGTCTGTCTTATGTATTTTATTTTAAAGCAGCAAGAATCAGTTCATAGAAATCATCTTCTCCGTCTAGCATTGGCGCATTTTCGCCGCCGCCATTGGTGCTGCGCTTCATTGCTGCATAGGATTCTTCTCCTGCAATGATTACGTCCATTGGATAGATTTCATAACCTTCCTGCTGACAAACTTTACAAAATTCATCCAAAGGTTCTTTTGTACTTTCTGTTGCAAGAATTTTTTCTTTTAAAGACTCATCCCTTAATGCTTTATGTTGTATTTCTTCTAACATTTCAAAAATATTCATGTTTATCCTCCGTCACTTCACATTATTTATGATATGGTTCGTTGTTTCTGATACGAAAACTGCGATAAATCTGTTCTAATAATACCACACGCATGAGCTGATGTGGGAATGTCATTTTTGAAAAGCTCAGTTTAAAATCTGCTCGGTTTAATACTTTTGGCGTCAGTCCTAAAGAACCTCCGATGATAAATACCAAATGACTGATACCATTTACATTCCATTTTTCCATTTTATCAGCCAGATCTTCTGACGATAACTGCTTTCCTTCAATTGCAAGTGCTACCACATAAGCACTATCCGGTACTTTTGAGAGGATTCTCTCTCCCTCTTTTTCTTTAATCTGATTTTCTAATGCTTCTGATGCACTATCCGGTGTTTTTTCATCCGCTACTTCGATGATTTCCAATTTACAATATCTGGAAAGACGCTTTGCATACTCTGCAATGGCATCTGTAAAATACTTTTCTTTGATTTTTCCTACGGTAATTAATGTAATTTTCATTGTAAGTCCTTATCGTTTTTGATATAGTTAATTAAATTGATTATACACCAAGGAGAACATTATGGCAAAACAATATATTGAACCGCAAAAACGTTATGAAGATCATAAATCTACAGGAATTCTTTTTCTTGTCATTGGATTTATCGGAACTATAATCACCGTTCTTTGCTGGATGAGAATCATCAAGTTTCCGTTAAACAGCTTCCAGTTACTGATCTTACTGGCAATGTTTGTTGCATTTATGGGATTTGGTGCTTTTTCTTTAAAAAGAGCTTCCGAAGTTTTCCAAACCATTGAGTCCGAAAACAATCAGGTTGCCAATATGAGAAAATGGATTGAAGAAAATCGTGAAAATTTCTGCGTTTCAGATACTGCAGGACTTTCCGGCAGTGAAATTTACTTCCAGAGAGAACAGGATATTCACGATGCAATTCTTGTACAGTATCCTGAAATTGAAGAAAGTCTGCTTGATATTTTTGTAGAAGAAACTTATCAGGCATTGTTTGAACAGATGTAATATTTTTATAACCTAATAAGAGCCGGGAATTTTCCCGGCTCTTTCACATTACACTTATTAATTATGCATACTTTCTCATTGCTGCTTCTACAACATGTCCAACGAGTACAGAAGTTGTTACACTTCCTACACCGCCTGGAACTGGTGTGATTGCATCAACGATTGGTTCAACTGCTGCATAATCGCAGTCACCACAAAGTTTACCTTCAGCATTTACATTGATACCAACGTCAATAACTGTCTGGCCTTCTGAAACATATTCTGCACCTACAACACCTGCACGACCTGCAGCTACGATTACGATATCAGCTTCTCTTGTAACAGATGGCATATCAACTGTTCTTGTATGACATACTGTCACAGTTGCGTTTTTCTGGATGAGCATCATTGCAGCTGGTTTACCAACTACTAAAGAACGTCCGATAACAACTGCTTTTTTACCTGTACAGTCAATTCCGTAATGGTCTAAGATTTCCATACATGCCTGTGGTGTACATGGTGGGAAACCAACCTTCTGTCCTGTAAATACACCGCCAAGGGATGCATCTGTCTGACAGTCAACGTCTTTTTCAGCAGCCAGAGCATTTTCTACAACTTTCTGGTTGATGTGTTTTGGAAGTGGACGGAACATTAATACACCGTGAATGCTGTCGTCGTTGTTCACTTCATCGATTACTTTTAAGAGTTCTTCCTGAGATACATCTGCTGGAAGTAAATATTTTTTATATTCTACGCCAAGAGTTTCACAACGTTTTGTTGCTCCTCTTTCGTAAGATAAATCATCTGGTCTTTCGCCTACACGGATGATTCCTAAAGTAGGTTTAATTCCTTTTTCATTTAATTTTGCAACATCAGCTTTAATTCTTTCGTTTAAAGCGGCTGTAACTTCTTTACCTAATAACTGTTTTGCCATATTGGTAATCTCCTGTCGATTTTATGATTAGCGAAGTCTTGCTGTAACTTTTTCAAAGATTTCATCAGCTTTTTTGCTATAGTCTTCAATCATTTTATCAGCTTTCGCATTAAGTTCTGCAGCGTATTCTTTATCAGCCATAGATTTTGTGTTGATAAATACGTTTAAGGATGCACCAAGTAATGCACCTTTACAGAATGCAACACCAACACCTGCGTCAGAAATTGCAAGTGCAGATCCTTTTGCAGCGAATTCTTCAATCACATCGATTGCTTCACAGCATTTTTCCATGATTTCCATAGGAACAGAACAAGCATCTTTTAATACGATTGCCATAACACGAGCTTTTTCAGCTTTTTCTTCTTCTGTTTCTCTTGGCATACCATAAGCTTTTGCAAGTGGTTCAAAAACTTCTGCGTCTCTTTCTACTAATCTTAAGAAATCAGCCTGAAGAGCTGTTGCTTTTTCTTTTAATGCAATGATATCTGCTTCTACGTCAGCATATTTTTTCTTGCCAACTGTTAAGCTTCCTACCATGTTACCAAGTGCCATACCTACAGCACCAACCAATGCTGATGCACCACCGCCGCCTGGAACAGGAGCTTTTGATGCAAGCACTTCCACGAATTCTTCACATGTATTCTGTGTAAATCCCATAATATAAATCTCCTTTGAATGAGAATATTTCTTTTTGAATACACAAAGAACACACTACTCCCCTCTGATACCAGAGGGAAGCGGTATGTCTTATTGATTCATAATGTTATGCTTATTTAATTTTACATTTTATTAAGCACATCGATAGGATTATCTAATTCTTAGAATAAACCTGTGATCTTACCTGTTTCATCTACGTCAATCTTGCAAGCAGCTGGAACTTTTGGTAAGCCTGGCATTGTCATGATTTCACCTGTTAATGCAACGATGAAACCTGCACCTGCAGATACTTTAAGGTTACGTACTGTAACTTCGAAGTCTGTTGGAGCGCCAAGTTTTGTCTGGTCATCTGTGAAGCTGTACTGTGTTTTAGCTACACAGATTGGAAGGTTGCCATAACCCATATCTGTAAGCTGTTTAGCCTGTTTCTGAGCATTTGCTGTAAGAACAACACCATTACCATGGTAGATTTTCTTAACGATTGCGTTAAGTTTGTCTTCGATAGATCCTTCTAATTCATATGAGAAGTGGAAATCGCTTGGTTCTTCAACTAATCTGATAACTTCTTCAGCTAATTTGATACCGCCTTCGCCACCTTTTGCCCATACTTCTGAAAGAGCAACGTTAACGCCGAGTTCTTTACATTTAGCTTCAACAAGGTCAAGTTCAGCTTTTGTATCTGTTGGGAATGCGTTGATAGCAACTACACATGGTAATCCATAAACGTTTTTGATATTTCCAACGTGCTGTAATAAGTTTGGAAGACCTTTTTCAAGAGCTTCAAGGTTTTCATTATTGAGGTCAGCTTTTGCAACACCACCGTTGTATTTCAGAGCACGTACTGTAGCAACGATAACAACTGCATTTGGTTTTAAGCCAGCCATACGACATTTGATGTCGAGGAATTTTTCAGCACCAAGGTCAGCACCGAAACCGGCTTCTGTGATTGTGTAATCAGCTAATTTAAGAGCCATCTTTGTAGCTGTTACGGAGTTACATCCGTGAGCGATGTTAGCGAATGGTCCACCGTGAACGATTGCTGGAACATGTTCAAGTGTCTGAACTAAGTTTGGTTTTAAAGCGTCTTTTAAGAGAGCTGCCATAGCACCCTGAGCGTTTAACTGACCAGCTGTTACAGGTTTCTGTTCTGATGGTTTACCATATGTATAACCGATAACGATTCTTGATAATCTTTCTTTTAAGTCATTAATATCGCTTGCAAGACAAAGAACTGCCATGATTTCAGATGCTACTGTGATATCGTATCCATCTTCTCTTGGTGTTCCGTCTGTTCTTCCGCCAAGACCATCTACTACGTTACGTAACTGACGATCGTTCATATCTACACATCTTCTCCATGTGATCTTTCTTGGGTCGATGTTTAATTCGTTACCCTGGAAAATGTGGTTGTCGATCATAGCAGCGAGTAAGTTGTTAGCAGCACCGATAGCATGGAAGTCACCTGTAAAGTGAAGGTTGATATCTTCCATTGGAACTACCTGAGCGTATCCACCACCTGCAGCACCACCTTTAACACCAAATACAGGTCCTAAAGAAGGTTCACGAAGAGCTACCATAACTTTTTTGCCGAGTTTCTGCATACCATCTGCAAGACCTACTGTTGTAGTTGTCTTGCCTTCTCCAGCTGGAGTTGGGTTGATAGCTGTAACAAGGATTAATTTTCCGTTTTCAGCATCAGACTCTCTTAATAAGTTGTAGTCGATTTTTGCTTTGTAATTCCCGTACTGTTCCAGATATTTTGGATCAATACCAGCTTTTGCAGCGATTTCAGTAATTGGCTGCATCTGTACTTCCTGTGCGATTTCAATGTCAGATTTGAATCCCATTGTTAAAAATCCCCTTTCTTGCCTCATAATTTTTAGGTTTTTTTTCGCTTTTTTTATATAATTACACGTCATAACCAACAGCTATATCGTGTATTCACATACAATAATAATACACAATCTGGTATTTTTTGTAAAGCATTTTTGTTATTTTTTTGTCAAAGTCGATAATTTATTATCGAATAGTTCCTTTAACAGTTGTAATAGAAATATCTCCTGCAACAACCATATCTTCCGCATAAAATCCATTTAAGAAATTGTCTTCATAAAGGATTTGTGCTGATGGTGGAAATTCATCATCTGCCTCCCAAAAGATGAATCTCATATGATAGTTGTTGATCAGTTCAAACTCGTATGCCACATCTCCCATTTTAATTGGTGTGGCACCAAGTTTTTCCATTGCAGCTTTAAATTTTGGCAGTTTATAGCCAAAACCGTATGTCAATCTGGAAATACATCTTCCGGTAAATGGCTGTAAATATAATTCTCCGTAAGTTGGAACTTCACGGAATGTAATATATTTACCTGTACTCATTGCGCATCTGCCTTCGATCAAATATCTCATGACAAATGTTCTGGATGGAATGTTTTCCATTAAAATTAAATATGCATCCGGATCTTCTGTTTTTGGAGAAATTGCAAATTCCGGAAAACTGATTCCATATTCATATCCCATCAAACGAACGAGAAACTCGCATTTTTCTTCGTCATATGGAATGCCACATCTTGTCGATACTTCTTTTGGATCCAGCTTTTCATATTTCTCGAGATAGTACCCAAAAGGCTTTTCTTCTTTATTATTATCAATCTGTTTTGGTTCTGTCTGCATTGGAAACACGTCCCTTCTGTCATTTTGTCAGAGATGATTCCCTGCTTCTTATATATCCGCCTGTTTTACATTTGGAAAAAGAGAAGAATTTGTATGCGGAATAAAGCATGCTGCCACAAA
>JBGVRS010000188.1:0-7245 GCA_045128635.1 Lachnospiraceae bacterium | reverse complement strand
GTTACCAGTTGTCTGGATACCACCTGTTAAACCACCGTCATTATCGAAACCGATAACGTCATCACCCTGCCAGCAGTGTAATGCAACAGGAATTTCTTTACATTTAGCAATTGCCGCATCTGTGTCTACGCCGTATTTTGCATAAACTTCTTTTGCTAATTCATACATTCTGTTCATTGGTTTGTTCCCCCTTTAAAATATTTACATATTTTATATCATTTTACCTTAAAACAAGCAAAAATAAAAGTATAAATTGTTAAATTTTAACAGAAAAACAACCAAAATCCACGCAAAACAAAGGCAGAAAATTACAGTGCACTGTATAAAGCATTTTTGATTTTACACTCAATGTAATATTCTTTGTTATTTACAATCTGATAATCATTTCCCAAGTATACATTTACCTTATACTCTGTATTCTCATCTCTTAATTTTAATTTGATATAGTCAGCCATACATCCCATGATATCAGCATCGTGCAGTGTTTCAACTTCCACTACTTCCTTATGAAATACATCTGCCAATTTCTGAGTTTTTTCTTTTGAAATCATTGTTAACCACTCCTAAAAATAATATTGGAACAGAGCCAGAAAAACTATCATTGTATAACGTCTCTGTCATCTGTTCCACATTATATCCAGTTCGTGATTTCAAACCAATAATCTTTTTAAACCAAATTCATAGTTATAAACTATCATTTGTATCGATAAGTTGTTATCGATACTAGCAGTCAGTCATAATCTGAATAATTTCTTTATCAGTTTCTTTCATCCCAATAGAACCCAATCTGCTGATATTTCGAATGGTATTTTCAACACCTTTCGATAAAATACCATCTCCGCCACGGAACTCTTCTCCCTGACAATACATTTCATATCCAAGAATTCCCGCATCCACTGCCGAAGCAATTTTTCCTGCGCAGGAAGGTTTTGCACCATCACATACAATTCCTGATACAATTGCCAATGCATTTACCAACGTATGAGCAATACATTTAAAATCTCCACCTTTTAAATATGCGATACCACATCCTGCGCCACATCCGGCACTGATCGCACCACAGTAAGCAGACAGACGTCCAATACCTGTCTTTTGATGAATCGTGATAAGATTCGATACCAAAAGTGCACGATACAACTGTTCTTCGCTGCTGTTTAATTCTTTCGCATATTCAATAACTGGAAGAGATGCTGTCATTCCCTGGTTACCGCTTCCGGAATTGATGATTACTGCCATCTCGCATCCGCTCATTCGTGCATCAGAACCTGCTGCAGCAGCCGCTCTTGCACGTACCCGTATATCATTACCATAGGCTTTCAAAAGAACTTTTCCTACATTTGCGCCCCAGGAGTTCGTAAGACCTTCTTTAGAAATCGCCGTATTACATTCCACCTGACGAGAAAGAATTTCTCTGACATCCTCAATGTCTGCCGTATCTGCAAATTCCACAATGTCTGCAACGCTTAATAAGTTTCGGTCCGCCTGACCGGTCTCTTCCTTTGCAGCAATCCCTCCAATTTCATAAAGAGTTTCTCCATCTTTCTGAATCAGCACAATATTGGTATGATAATTGGCAATGCGAACAACTACTTCATGTCCTTCACCATACACATGAATGACAATATCCAGAATTTCTTCTGTTTCCAAAGGCTTCACCTGAATTATTTTCTTTTCGAGATAATGCTTGATTTCTAATTTCTGTTCTTCCGTTACGCCGGAAATAACCTCTAAAATTTTATCCGCATCACCTGCTACAATTCCGGCTGCAGCAGCCGCTTCAATTCCTTTTAAGCCATTGGTGTTTGGCACAATGACACTTTTTACATTTTTAATAATATTTCCGCTAACTTCCACAAGACTTCGTTCCGGAAGACAGCCCAAAATTGCTCTCGCTTTTGCCGCACAGTAAGAAATCGCAATCGGCTCTGTACATCCCATTGCCGGAACCAACTCTTCTTTCAGTATTTGTAAATATGTTTTATATCTAATATCTGTTCTATCCATCGTTATCTTAGTATATATTCCGGATTGCTGATGTAAATTTCATCAATCAATCGTAATTCCTCTTCGCTAAATTTTGTATTTTCAGTCGCTTTAATATTATCCAGTATCTGTTGTGGTTTTGATGCACCGATCAGTACACTAGTCACAATGCCGTCTCTAAGTACCCACGCAAGTGCCATCTCTGCCAATGTCTGTCCTCGTTCAACAGCCAACGCATTCAGTTTCTGAATCTGAAGCAATCTTGCTTCTGTCAAAGCACCTTCCTTAATAAATCTTCCATCCTTTTTCACACGGCTGTCTTCAGGAATACCGTTCAAATATCTATCCGTCAGTAATCCCTGTGCCAACGGACTAAATGCAATGATTCCTTTTTTCAGTTCTGCAGCAGTCTTCTTTAATCCATTTTTTTCGATTGTTCTATCAAAAATAGAATAACGATTCTGATTAATGACAAACGGGCATTTTAGTTCCTTTAAAATCGCCGTCGCTTCTGCCAGTTTTTCTCCATTATAGTTAGAAAGTCCCACATATAATGCTTTACCACTTGTAACCGCCTGCGCCAACGCACCCATGGTCTCTTCCAATGGAGTATCAGGGTCCATACGGTGATGATAAAAAATGTCAACGTACTCTAAACCCATGCGTTTTAAGCTCTGATCCAAACTTGCCAGAAGATATTTTCTGCTCCCCCAATTTCCATAAGGGCCAGCCCACATATCATAGCCAGCCTTGGTGCTGATTAAAAGTTCATCACGGTATTTTCCTAATTCTTCCTTTAATATCTTTCCAAAATTCTCTTCAGCACTTCCATAAGCAGGACCATAATTATTAGCCAAATCAAAATGTGTGATACCGTTGTCAAATGCAGTAAAACACAGTGCTTTCATGTTCTCATAATCTGCGTTGTCACCAAAATTATGCCAAAGGCCAAAGGCCACTGCCGGTAATTTTAATCCGCTATTGCCACATAAAAAATAATTCATAGAATCATATCTATTTTCTGATGCCTGATACATATAATACTCCTTCATATCATTAGTCTAAAATCATTTTAACAAAAACAGCGGGGTATTTCTACCCCGCCGCTGAAACTCATTTCTTATTTACCGGACATCTGACGTTCCTGAGCTTCAATCATTTTTTTAACCATATATCCGCCTACAGAACCGTTCTGGGCAGATGTTAAGTTACCGTTGTAACCATCTGATAAAGGTACACCAAGTTCGCTTGCTACCTCATATTTGAATTTGTCTAAAGCACTTTTTGCTTCAGGTACTGCTGCTCTGTTTGAAGATTTGTTTGACATAGTTTTCTTCCTCCTTTTTGCAAAATCTATTTGCATGTTAAGTTGTAAACGTAAAGTGCTCATTTGTTTAATACTTTACTTTGTGTTTACAATGCTAGTATGTGGAGAAAAATTTTTAATACACTGTCAATTGTTTCAAAATTTGCTATAAAACAACATATGGCATTCTGATCGTAACGGTCGTTCCATTGCCTGGAATACTATTAATTTCTATCTTACCTTTAATCATATACTCTAAGCGAAATTTTATATTACTAATACCAATCGCGCCTTCTCTAACAGGAGCCAAAACATCAAATCCTGCTCCATTATCGATAATCTCAATTACGATCTGATTTTCTTCACGTCTTGTTTTCAGCTTGATAGTTCCACCTTTTTTTGTTCTGAGCAATCCATGCTTGATGGCATTTTCAACAATCGGCTGTAAAATCAGCGGTGGAATCAAAAACTCTTCAACTTCTAAATCTTTGATAAACTGGATTCGATCCTCAAATCTTACTTTCTCAAGAACAATATAGTCTTCAAGATGTTCTAATTCTTTTCCAAAAGGAATCAGTTCATCATCCTGTAAAATATTAATATTACCGCGTAAATATTTTGCAAAACGAACCACAGTTCGATTTGCTTCAGCAGGATCATATAAGCACATACCGCTGATGGCATTTAATACATTAAAAATAAAATGTGTTCGAATCTGGCTCATTGCGAGCACAACACGGCTGTTCTTCAATTCTTTTTTCAGACGATCTGTTTCTTTAGATGCACGATAATTTTTCGGTACAGTAAGAACCCCTTCTATTAAATGATGTAAAAGACATATCACAAATATATTTTTCCACAATACTCCCGGTTTCCAAATAAATACATATTCATTGATAAATTCCAAAAGAATGAAGCACATCATCAAAATTCCAGAAAACAGCAAGCTCCAATTTTTAGAAGTATTCTCAAGAAATGTCTTGATTCCGAAGAAAATCAGCAACGCAAAGACAATCCCTTGTGCAATCTGCCATACCATCAGTGTACTGTAAAGCATAATATTTCCAAAGGATATTACAAGCAATAATCCAATATTAAAAACGCTCAAACAAAGTACAATCGGCGGGATTCTATTCTCTCTTTTTTTATTGATTTCATCCTGAACAATGAAAGATATCTCGCAGGACGCAAACATCATACAAAGTCTTTGCATATTCGTAAACAGAATATCTTTTGAATAGTTAATAATATCCATTCGTTTGTCAAACATAAAATATCCACCCATAAACAGGGTCAATAGTCCCAATGGCCAAAGTTTCCTTCCAAAATCATGATCAATGACAACACTGCCCACTGACATCCCAAGAAGCACCAGTGAAATAGTGATCAACAGCAAAGCAACAATTTCCATTATACGAGATTGATGCCGCAGTTCTCCCTGAAGCATCATTTCAGGACATGCATAAATAGACTCAAAAAACTCTTCATAAGCATTCACATTCCCTGAATGATGAGGGTTGTGAAGATGAAATTCTAATTGTTCATTTTGTTTGACTGGTTCGCAATACCATGGATACCAACCCTTAATACAGGTTGTTTCCGTAGTTAATGGATATTCCATTTTAGAACAATACACTTTTTCTCCATCTCGATAAATGGTCAGCTCTATATGATTCAGATAAAATTGATACTGATCAGCCTCTGATAAATCTAATTCAAAATTACCACGAAAAATCAAATCACCCTTCAATGCGGAAATTTTTTCTCCTGCATGGTATGGTTTCCATTCTCCTCCATCCTGACAATATTCCCCAACCAGATTCACCGGAAAAATCATTGCCATAGTAGATTCCTGGCTTTTTCTGTAGGAACCAATCATAAACAAAATTGCAATTACAAAAAGCATCATCTGTATATAAAAATTTTCACAAATTTTCTCTAGTATCTTCTTCATCATTCATCCTCACAAAGCATTTTTTACATCATAACACATTTAAAGCACATAAAAAATACCGACAAAAACTTTACGCTAATAAAAACTTTCGTCGGTATTTTTCTATGTATATTGTATATTTCTTATGTCTGCGTGATGGGTATTCAAATAGACTTCCATCTGTTTTAACGCTCTGCTTTGAATAACTCTGACATTACCTGTATTCAGATTTAAAATCTCTGCAATCTCTTCGTGGCTTTTTTCCTCAAAAAAGCGTAACAGGATAATCTGCTGAGAACGTTCATCCAAAGTTCTGATCACTTCCGCTGCAACCTCACGGCAATGCATCAGATGTACCGCTTTCGCCATATAATCAGTAGGATCCTTTTGTTCTACTTCAATAGCATCCAAACTTGTACTTGTTTTTTTGTCTCTATAATAGTTTTTCAGTCTGTTCTTTGCAATGATAAATAACCAAGCAACTTCACTGCACTTGGAACTATCGAATCGATCATATGCTTTATAACAGCTGGTAAAAATTTCCTGCATTAAATCTTCTGCGTCTTCTCTGTTATCTGTATGTGATGAAAGAAAACGAAGCAGACTTTCTGAGTGTTCCTGCATCAAATGCGCAATCCACTGTTCTTTCATAATAAACTCCTGTCAAACGATACAATTCCTCATTTGACAGTACTATAGCAAAGTAAACTAGACAAAATACGGACAATAATTTGTCAAAATTTCAAAAAATTCAATATTTATGGTCTTAAATATTTGCAAAATCTAAATGTGGTATAAACTCTGCCCAAGAATATTGTGCCATGTATTCATTTGCATACAAATCAATTGCTGCGACATCCATCTTTTCAAAACGATAACTGTCACAATCAACCAGCTCCGGACAAACAGAAATACTGTTATATTTTTTTACAACAAGATCCTGCGCACCATATTGTCTAAGTGTACACATTAAAGAAGAAATAATCTTTTGCGTATACCCTTGCTGCTTTCTATCATAAGGTTCATCCTCAAATAAAACTGCAGCAATTTCTCTAATCGTACAGCTGGTTCCGTGTTTATAAATCAGATAAGCAAGCACTTCTTTTGCTTTGGAACGTTCAAAATGAAGTGGCTTATTATCCAATGTAAATACGTCAAAATTTCCAAAACATCGAACTTTCAGCAAAACATTTTTTTCTTCCATTAATGGGTGTCTTAAATCATCCAGCTCTTTTCGAACTTCTTCTTCAGTAAATGGTTTCACAATGTAGCCGCTGGCATGCATAGACATGGCATCTTTTAAAAATCTTTCATGGGCTGTAGCAAAAATGATATTTATTTTTCCATTAATTTCTTTTAATTTTTTTGCAAGTATCACACCATTTAAATCACTGTACATGCAAATATCAAGTACTGCAATATCTGCAGAATGCGTTTCTACATATTCAAGCAATTCTTCCGGTGCAGAAAAAATATGGATTTCAGCTTCTGGCCTAACAGCTCTTAAAGTATTTTCCAATAATATTCTTGCAGGCTTTTCATCATCGACTGCTACAATTACCATAAGTAACCCCTTTTTTCTCTATCATACTTCTATTATTTTTCAAATGCATCCTCAATTTCAAAAGAATCTCTCTCAGACTCAAAATTTTTACCAGTAAACTCTTTTGAAATATCATCCATCATCTTTGAAAACGAATCCTGCCATCCTGACATGCATTCACTTTCTCTGACAGTACGGAGTAAAAATTCTGTGTTGGTCATTGTTCGTCCTTTCATGATTTTTATACATCCTTTAATAATATCGTTGAATCAACTCTTTATACTACGTAATACACATTATTTTAGAAGATGTTACATAAATCCGAAAAAACTTTTAAATTAGTTAATTGCAAAACTAACTTCTGGTCACAGTCCTCCCGAATCTTTTCTGCAACACTAACTTCTGGTTTTGCTCTTTTCTTTGTTTTTTTATCTGTTTTATGGACCTTTTCATGCTATAATTCTTTTAAATGTAGTGGAT
>JBGVRS010000187.1:0-22196 GCA_045128635.1 Lachnospiraceae bacterium | reverse complement strand
ACACCCCAGTGTACAAATACAATAACATGATCATATTTACCATTGGCATCCTCGATTTCTTTATTAAGTGTCGTTGCATCATAAGTTTGCAATATACCCGGATGATTTTTCCCTGCATACCAGTTGGCAGAAGGAGAAACTCTTGTGGCAGCAAATATCGCAAATGTTTGTCCGTTGATGGTCTGTACGACAGGAGCAGATGCTTCTGAAAGATTTCTTCCTCCACCTGCATAAGGAATGTTTGCACCATCCAGAGTATCTAACGTGTCTAAAAATGCTTCCTGTCCAAAATCCAAAATATGGTTATTGGCAATACCTACAACATCTGTTCCCAGTTCTTGTAAGATATTTACATATTTTGGATCGTTTTTCAGAGTGTATTCTTTGTCCTCCATAGCTTCGCCACGGTTACTAAATACAAATTCATGATTTAGCATAAATAAATCTGACTTTTGCATATGAGATAACATTTCGTCATCTACGATTGCCAAAATCCCATTTTTATCATAGTTTTGCAGTACAAGCTCTGAAAAATGAACATCACCGGCAAATGAGAGAGTGACAGAAGCAGCTGTTTTGGAGGTCTCAGATACAGCCTCATCATTATTTATATCAGAATTATCTTCTTTATCTGGAAAAACATCAGTGTCACCTGTAGAATCACTGAGATGAACAGATTCTTCCTGAAATGCATTGGAATCTTCGATATCTTTATTCATATATAAAAGAACACATACGACGATTACAACAGGTATCCCAATCATAAGACTCGTCATAAAACTTTTGAAAAACTTCTTCATAATCATTGTCCTTCTTATTTTTTGTTATCATACCACGAATAGAAAAAATTATCCATATTATGTCATCTGATTGACATTTAATTCGGGATATTTTATCCTATAAATATGATAGGAAAGGTAGGTTCTCCTTATGGATATTCAGAAAGTATTGGCAGAATATGATTCCATGTTTGGTAAATATACATTGAAAGAAATCGAGGGATTTTTGCTGAAACATTTAAGTGAAGCAAGATTCAAAAGTGAGCACGAGGAACTGGTAACTTTATTAAATGAAGCCATCGGTTTTTATCGTGATACGACACAGAAAGAAAAAGCATTGAAAAATTGCGGCGCATTGATGGAACATTTGGTTGAAATGAAACTGGAAGGAACCATTCCGTATGCAACTTCGCTTTTAAATATTGCCAATGCATTCCGTGCTTTTGACCTTCATAAAGAAGCGGTGCAGTTATTTGAAAAAGTAGAAGAAATCTATGGAAACCACATTTCCAAAGAAGATTTTATGTACGCAAGCCTTTACAACAACTGGGCTTTGGCGTATCAGGAATCAGGAGAATATGATAAAGCGGCCGAAATGCTTCGTAAAGCTTTGAAAATCGTTGATTTATATAAAGAAGCCATCATTCCACAGGCGACCACAAGAACAAATCTGGCGTCTTCTTTGCTTGCTATTGGAACAGAAAGTGCTTATCAGGAAGCAGTGGAACATCTTTCTAATGCATTGGCTATTTTTGAAAAAGATGACGGCAAAGATTTTCACTATGGAGCAGCATTGGTTGCCATGGGAGATGCCTATAGTTATAAAGAAAATTACAGAAAAGCGGCAGAATATTATAAAGCAGGTATGGCTGAAGTTGAAAAACATACCGGCAAAAACGATAACTATGCCCGTGTACAGGAAAAATATGAGTTCGCATTAACAATGCTGAAAAACAATGACAGCTGGCAGTCAAATATGGATAGAAGCAAAGCATTCTATGAATCTGCAGGGAAAGCAATGATTGAAAAGCATTTTCCACAGTATGTCGAACGTATTGCAGTAGGACTTGTAGGGGAAGGCTCCGATTGCTTTGGTTTTGATGATGAAATATCTTCAGATCATGATTATGCGCCAGGCTTCTGTATGTGGCTGACAGAGAAAGATTATCAGGAAATTGGTGCCAAACTTCAAAAAGAATACGATAAACTGACAAGTTCCGAAGGACGTCTTGGTTATCGTCGCGGAGTATTTTCTATTAATCAGTTTTATAGTGGAATTATGGAAATTGCAGGGGATTATGAAAATACATTGTCCGTAGATTACGAAGCCTGCAAGGAACATCTCTTAGCAACTGCTTCGAATGGTCAGGTATTCAGAGATGATTTAGGTGTATTTACAAAGATTCGTAACCAGATTTTAAAATATTATCCGGAAACTGTTTGGCGCAGAAAACTTGCACAGTGCATTCATGATTTTGCCCAGTATGCACAAAGTAATTATTCCCGTATGATGGCGCGAAAAGATACCGTGACAGCAATGATCTGCGTAGGAAAAGGCGTGGAAAGTGCATTGGATTTAGTGTATCTGCTTGAAAGAACCTATGCACCATATTATAAGTGGAAGAAAAAAGGGCTGGAAAACTCCCGACTGGCTAAACAGATTTTCCCAATCCTGGAGAAAATCGCTGAAAATCCAAGTCAGGCATCAGTATGGGAAGGATATCGATACAGTGCTGCGTCAGTTCATTTGGAAGATGCTAATGTTGCGTTATTTGAAGAAGTGGCAAAGAGAATCCTTGATGAAATGGTTCGACAGGACCTTGTTTCCGGAAATGAAACATTTTTAGAATATTATATTCCACAGATTCTTGAAGGGAAAAATATGGATATGATCGATAAAGTTATCGCAGAAGAGTGGAGCCAGTTTGATAAAGTTGAAAACGAAGGCGGCAGAGCGGATTGCCAGGATGATTATGAAACATTTCGTATAATGAGAAAAGCCCAGTATATGACCTGGTCGAAAGAAATGCTGGAAAGCTTCTATGCAGATTTGATTGCTGCGAAAAATTCCGGCTGGAATCTAATCATGGAAAAATATGCCCGCATGATGCAGAGTACCAATCCACTTGGATATGCAAGACTGGAAAAAGACCTTCCTGTAATCAATGAAGACAGAATCAGAATTCAGGAAGAAATCATTAAAATTCAAGTAGGCTGGATGGAAGATTTTGCAAAGCTTTACCCAAAGCTTGCAGGAAATATGAGAACCATTCGTACAAGCTCCGATACAAGCTTTAATACATCTTATGAAACTTATCTTCGCGGAGAACTTTGTACTTATTCTGAAAAAACAATGCTTTTATATGCAAGTTTCATTATCGGATTGTTAAAAGCAGGTCGAAATCTTGCAATCGAAACCATGGGAAATACCGCAAAAATGTATGGATTTGAGTCCTTAAAAGAAGCGGAAGAGAAACAGTAACTATGAATCAATTAAATAACCCTGAATTAATGTCTGCGCTGCAAAAGGAGATTCCAATCCTGACAGCGCAGATTCAGGCTTTATACGCAGAATTAGATAAAAAATTTCATTTAAATGGTGCCGGTATTCCAATTACCTTTGGATTTGACAAAGATTTGCTCGGTTCCTATACACAGGATGGAAACGGTAAGAAAGAGCGTTTTCATTTTTCATTGTATTTTATAGGTTATTCGGTAGAACATCCGCTTTCTAAAGAAGACCGTTTAGACTTATATAAGCATGAATATGCTCATTATATGCAGTATAATTATGAGATTCCAAAACAGTATGAATGGCAGCCAGGAATTCATGGAAGTGCCTGGAAATATTGCTGTTCACTTATCGGAGCTGCGCCAACACCATATTATAAGGCAGGAGAAGCACTTCTCAATCATGATTATGAGAAGGCGTTAAAGAATCCAATTCATGATAAGACAATTCCTTTGCGTGATACCTATCGAAGGGAACGTAAATATCAGGAATCAAAAAGCAGTGTTGTACAGTACCAGGTGGGTGAGATCATAAATCATCCGAAATTTGGCGAAGGATGTATTGAAAGCATTGAACAGTTATCTGGTTCTGTAAGATTACACATTCGTTTTGTAGAAGAAGTGAAGGTGATTGATCAGAAATGGCTTTTAAAAACAAAATATCAGAAACAATAAAGGGGAAGAAATTATGTTAGACAAAATGAAAACAAGAAGAAGTGTTCGTAAATTTAAGTCGGACATGATTCCAAAGGAAATTATCGAAAAAATTGTGGAGGCAGGTACTTATGCAGCATCCGGCATGAATCGTCAGCCAGGACTGATCGTGGCAGTTACAAACAAAGAACTGCGCGACAAATTATCTAAAATGAATGCGGATATTATGGGCGCAAATACAGATCCATTCTACGGTGCGCCGGTTGTGTTGATTGTTTTAGCTGATAAATCAGCTCCAACATATCTTTATGATGGAAGTCTTGTGATGGGTAATTTAATGCTTGCAGCCCATGAACTTGGCATTGGAAGCTGCTGGATTCACAGAGCAAAAGAAGAATTTAAATCTGAAGAAGGAAAAGCAATTCTAAAAGAACTTGGAATCGAAGGAGATTTCGAAGGAATTGGTCACTGCGTATTAGGTTATACAGACGGAGAATATCCGGATGTGAAGCCAAGAAAAGAAAATATGGTTTTCTGGTCTGAATAAGGGGGAAAGTACTATGCGTAAAAATTTTGGAGCAAAATCTTGGCTGTATCCAATGCCGGTATTAATTATTGGAACTTATGATGAAACCGGTACTCCTGATGCAATGAATGCAGCATGGGGAATGATCAGTGATACAGATAAAGTAACCATTTGCTTAGATGCAAGTCACAAAACAGTGAAAAATATCTTAGTAAAAAAAGACTTTACTGTCAGCATGGCAGATGCAAAAAATGTCATTGCAGCTGATTACGTAGGAATTGTATCAGGAAATGATGTGCCGGATAAAGTATCAAAAACAGGCTGGCATGTCACAAAGAGTGAATTTGTAGATGCACCAATCTTTGAAGAACTGCCAATGACTTTGGAATGTAAAATGCTCAGTTACGATGAAGAAACAGAACTTATGACTGGTGAAATCGTAAATATCTGTGTAGATGAAAGCATTCTTGGAGAAGATGGAAAAATTGATTTGACAAAGTTTCAGCCAATTACCTATGATCCGGTTCATCATGATTACTTGACGCTTGGTGGCAAAGTAGGAAATGCGTTTAAGGATGGTCGAAAAATTCAGTAATTAACATAATAAGATTAAAATAATCGCCTAGTTGTCCAGACTGGAGGCGGTTATTTTTTTGTGCAAAGATGTGCGATTGTGTTAATAAAATGATTAACAAATATATTGACGTCATTATACTCTTATGTTATCCTAAATGTAAATCAAATTATTAACAGGAGGATCCTTTATGAAATATAATTCAGGTTTATCGGAAAATGAATGGTACATTATGCAGGTTTTATGGGAAAGATCATCTGCTTCGTTAAGAGAAATCTGCGATGCATTAAAAGAATCCAAAGGATGGACTAAGCATGCGATTTCCTCATTTTTAAAAAGGATGCAGGAAAAGGGTGCGATTTCCGTAGATGAAAGCGGAAGAGTTAAAAATTATGTCGCTGTATGGAACAAAGAGGAGACGATTTTGGAAGAAACACAGTCTATTATGGAACGTGTTTATAAAGGAGACCTTCTTTTAATGGTTAGTAATGCTGTAAAAGAGCAGAAACTGACAAAAGAAGAGATTGAAGAATTAAAAAATATGTTAGACCGCATGGAATAGTCGCCAGGAGGTGGTTACAATATGAGAATTATTTATTTTATCATAACCAGCAGCCTTATGATTATTTTAATGCTGTTAATTAGAGGTATTTTTAGGAAAAAGCTTTCTTCAAATGTAATTTATACATTATGGATCATTTTATATCTTAGATTATTAATTCCGTTTGGATATTGGGAAATTCCGGTTTTTGGAACGGCTGCAGAAATCATATATAGACCAATGGCGGTTGCGGAACAACTATTTGATAAAACAAAGACAGATGCTGTTCCGATTTATGAAGAACCGTCTAAGAAAGATGTTCCGATGATGGAATCACAGCCCGAATCAGAAAGTGTAAAAGTATATGATGCAGTGATTCCTAATGATACAGTTATAACCCAGGAATTTGATTTTACTGAAAATGCGCCGTCCAAAGCAGCAAACGAAGAAGAACATTTATCCTTAAGAACAATTGTTTTAAGTATCTGGTTTGCTGGTTCATTAATGGTTGCAGGATATGTCGTTTTACAAAATCATAAGCTTCGTAAAAAAGTTGATGAAATGGATGTTGTTGGGCAAATTGATGGCATTGATGTTTGCATCAGTAAAGAACTAAAAACGCCATGTTTATTTGGTGTACGAGATCCTAAAATTCTTGTACCTGAAGAAGTTTTAAATGATCCCATCCTATATAAGTATGCCATAATGCATGAGTTGGAACATTACAAACATAAAGATCACTTATGGAATTTGGATAGAATATTTATCTGCATTATATATTGGTGGAATCCTCTTATATGGTATGCTTCAAAATGTGTAGCTGAAGATGCTGAATTAGCCTGTGATGAGAGAGTTTTGAAAAACAAATCTATTGAAGAACGCAAAAATTATGGTTATGCATTGCTTCAAATGATTGAAAATGCTCAGAATAAACCGATGTGTCTGGCAACATCATTTTCGGGTAATAAAAATACAGCCAAACAAAGAATCGAGGCAATTACAAGAAAAACCAAAACAAAAAAATATATTTTTGTAACGGTTGTAGTGATATTGATCATTTTTACTATCGTGGGCTGTGTGTATCCGAGCGAGAAAAGTTATCTTAAAACAAATGACTGGGAACATAGTGAAAATAAGGAATGGACGATTATTGAAACAGAATTTCCATATTCTGTGCAGGAAAATATGAAAAGTTATGCAGTTTACTGTGAAATCTATGAATATGGAGAAGTGGTAAAAACGGAGGTTCTTGGTGCTGCAGAAATTGAGGATTTCACTGGAAATATCAAACTTCGTCATGAGTTCTCAAAGTTGGAAGAAGATGATAAATTCAGCTTAGAAATCGATGGCTTTAGGATTGAAATGAATTCGCCGCTCAGCAATTATCCAAGTGAAGGAGGATATGCGTTTAGTACATTACAATCTGATAAAAAAATAGAAGTTTTAAAAGAAGAAAGTCTGATTCTTAGTGCAGAGTTAAGAACGGAAAACGGTACCATACAAACTTATAATTGTTTGGAATTATCAAAGTATACAGAGGATGAACTAAAGGAACAGTTCAAAGATAATTATGTCGTAGAACTTTACCGAATCGTATTTTCAGAGCTGCCATCGGATGAGCTTTATAAAAAGTATAGTCGTGAAGACGTTAATTCTGATTGGAGTAAGCTTGCCGATAAATGGGCAAAAGCATTTATCGATAAAGATGTTGAAATTATTACAAATTTGGCAACAGAAAATGCATGTCAGCAACTAATTGATTCTGCAATATTGACAGAAGATAAAACTGCATTTGGCTGGTCCAGCCCATGGCCTGCATTAACAGGAGAACACTATAGGGTTGCTTATTGTAACAGTAAAGGTGCAGAAATCCTTTATTATGCCATTGATTCCACACCGCATGTATATGTTTGGAAAGAAAAACTAGAATTTTCTGCTGTGGAGAACGAAACGAAGGTTTATTCCTGGACACTGGAACGCTTTGAAGAAATCACAGAGTTGGATGATTATCGCAAGGCATATCCAAAGAATCAAATATCATATACTCCGATGGATTATTTTAGCAATGGACTTGGAGAAGTATTGAATAAAAATGCATTACTTAGTTCTTCAAAAAATTATCAAGCATTGTTTGAGGCAGGAAGCGCCGCATTAGAGCTTTTGAATATCAGCAAAGATTATTCACTTGTTCATTATAATACAGAGGCAAAAGGTGAAGAAACAAACGTACATATATGGTTTCTGAATGAGGATGGTTCAACCTCCGGAACAAGTGTAACCATGTGGCAGCCATATGGAAAAGAAGGTATCTGGATTCCAAGGGAAATTGATCTCTCCATAGATGAATATAATGAAATGTATGCAAAGGTTCAAGAAAGTAAAGTTTCTCAAAATGAAGATGTTTTTTTACGTGAACCAGTCGCAAACAAAGTCTGTCTGGCAGTTATGCCGGATGGAATCTCAAAAGCTGGTGGCGATTATCGATATATTATCCCGGAAGATCAGGTAAAATGGACAGATTACTATAAGCAAGCCCGTTCTTTGGCTGTAGATGGAGCATGGAAGAACAATGAACGTTCCTCTGGTATCTGGGTAGTCTTTAACGATGAATGGACCTGTATTACAGAACAGGGAATGATTTTTGATTTTGATAAGCGTGCTGAGAAAGAGCAAATTGAAGATTTTTATGCTCTTTGTATGGGTGAAGCGATAAAATATGGTACAGGGACACCTGTAAATCCAGAGAATTTCCCTGAAATTGTTTCAGCTACGCTCAACTATGATGGGGCCTATACGGTAACAGATGAAAATATACTAAAAGATTTAAGGAAACTCGTCTTTACATCGGAAGAACTTCGCGGCGGCGCCGCATGTCCATTTACCGCAGCATTGGTTTTAGAACTGAAAGATAATGGATATGAAACCATCTATCTTGCAACAGATTCCTGTACAACATGGCTGAGTGATGGTGTTTACTACGAATATTTTGGTTATAATGATTTTGAAGAATTGTATGATGTTTTTAAAACATATGGAGCAAAAATTGATTCTGAAGAACTTATATTAAAAACTGAAAATACTTTTTCATATGGAATTGAGATTATCAAACAGGCTGAGGAACGCCTACGAGAAGGATATAAAGAAGCCAAACTGACCTACGTAGATAACGCAGAAGTAGGCTGGGATTTCTATACCGATAATCCTTGGAGTTCTGATGAAGAACGTGATGCGATTGCACAGGCAGCTTTAAAAGAATTATATACCCTTACGGGCTTCAACGTAGAAGAGTGCACCTACACCACAGATGGCAGAAGTCGATTTGTATTTGGTAAAAGTGCTTCAAATATTAAAAGATGCATCGCATTTTATTCCAGAGATTACGGATTTACACTTTGCGGGGATTCCATACCGTATATGGGCTTTGTAAATGCAAGAAAATTTCATTATTCTGATGTTCAGCAGTTGGATTCTCCTTATGGAAAGAAAGAATATAGCGGACAAGGTGCAATCCCAATGTGGTTTTTGGAACATAGTGGCGTTTATCAGGGAGAGGAAATTATTGGTTTTGATGCATTTAACTTAGATGACACTGTATTTACACATATCAAATTGTTTTTTGACGGCGGATATTATGTCGTTGTCATGGACGAAAAAATCGAATCCTTCCATGAAGCCATGGGTCCATATTACGAATAATATTTTAGTGACAATATCACGGAAGTTCTTCTGAGGTCTGGTTATAATAAGACCATAAATAAGACAAACACAAGGAGGACACGATATGTCAGCTATTAATATTAATAAAGAAAATTACAATGAAGAAGTTTTAAATTCCAGCAAACCTGTATTATTAGATTTCTGGGCACCATGGTGCGGACCATGCCGCAGAGTTGTTCCAATCGTTGAAGAAATCGCTTTAGAACGCTCTGATATCAAAGTTGGTAAAGTAAATGTTGATGAACAGCCGGAATTGGCAAGAGAATTCAATGTAATGAGCATTCCAACATTGGTTGTAATGAAAGATGGTAAAATCGTAAATCAGTCATTAGGTGCAAAACCTAAAAATCAGATTTTAGCAATGTTATAAATTTGTTTTTAAAACTCCTTAAATAGAATCTAGCCATAAACTCAAAAGGCATATGTCAACAATCACTATTTGACATATGTCTTTTCTATTGCCTATAATGAATATCATCATAATAATGACAAAATATCGGAGAAAACAAATGGAATTAGAAGAAGTATTATTAAAAAGAAGAAGTGTTAGGAAATTTACAGAAGAACCTGTTTCAAAAGAACATATTGATGAACTGATGCATGCTGCTATGAGCGGTCCAAGTGCTTGCAATAAAAAGCCTTGGGAATTTTATGTAGTAACGAATGAACAAAAATTGGAAGAGTTAAAATCTGCATCCAGATTTACAAAAATTTCTGCAAAATTAGCAATTATTGTGTGTGGAAATCTTGCAAAAGCATTGCCACTGAAATTTTCTGAATATTGGATTCAGGATTGTAGTGCCGCAACCGAAAATATCTTACTTCGTGTTACAGATTTAGGATTAGGTGCTGTATGGTGCGGCATTCATCCACAGCAAGGAGCAGCAGATAACGTGAGAGAATGCTTAGGACTTGGTAAAAAGGAGATTCCTTTGAATATCATTTTTATCGGTCATCCAGCGGAAGAACCGGAAGCTAGAGATCAGTATGACGAAAGCAGAGTACATTTTGTAGAATAAGATGAAAGAAACTTCCGTTTTCATGATAAATTATTGATCTTTTGTGAGAAAGTCACAGATAAATAAAAAATTTTCCCATATAATGAAGCCATCAAATAAAACATTAAATAATTAAAAATAAATGGCGGAGGTAAATAATATGAAAGATATTTGTAATATTTGCAGTTGGGAATATGATGGAGATCATGGCTACGGGGATTGTGCAATTGTACACGATAATAAATGGGATGAAATACCTGAAGATTTCAAATCACTTTTACCTTGTGGGAATCAGGAACAGTAGAAAAAGCAAAATTATCCAACGGGAGCTTCAAGTGAAGCTTCCGTTTTTTGTATTTATTCTTCAGAAATTCTTAAAAGCTGAATAACATTATCTATGATATAATAAAACAAGCGAATAAACTATAGGTTCTCAGTCTGTGTCGTGTTACTATCCATCAAACTATGCTACATTTTTCTTAGAAAGGAGAGGATTTTATGATGACTCAGGAAAAGATAGGAAAATTCATAGCAAAAATGCGAAAAGAGAAAGACTTGACACAGGAACAGTTTGCAGAAAAATTAGGTGTGAGCAATCGAAGTATATCACGTTGGGAGAATGGAAAAACATTGCCGGATATTTCATTATTCCCATCCATATGCGAAGAATTGAGTATTAATACTACAGAACTTTTAAATGGAAAAAGAACGGACAAAGAAGCTGACTTAAAAGAACTTTTTGGTTTATTGATTGATTTTTTCGATCAGGAAAACAAGCGGATTATCAGATTTGTAAATCGATATTATATATTTGGATTCATTTGTTTGATTTTAGTCTTATTACATAGCCAATTTAAAATATTTGCTTTTGCTAAAACAGTAGAATTTCTAATCGGAACACTTGTTGGTCTTGGAATTGCATCTGCAGCAGCAGGATTTTATTACAGTAAGAAAAGAAAAATATACACAGAAAATGAAATTGCTGCTTTTTTAGGATTGGAAACTAAGCCTAATCTCCACACAGCCGGGGAAATGCTGCAATATGCAAAACGTTACCAGAAAGCCGAATTAAAACAATATGAAAAAGCTTTTCAGGCGATTGAAAAAGAACTGCTACCAGATGAGAATGTGTCATTTACTATGGTAGCCGATACATTTGTTGTAAATGAAAGCTGGACGGACAGTTGGAAACCGTGGCATATAGGTATGGCCGTAAGCGACCATCGAATTATGGTATGTGGTGAAGCTATTCATGGTAGATTTATGACATTCTATGATGTAGAAAGCTTTGAAGTTAAAGATGTTGCTTCAGTTGAATTGATAAATCAAAAAATAGTTATTAAGTTTTCGAACGAAACTCTACATATTGAAGGAAAGAATTTGGAAGCAGTTATAGAACGCTTGAAAAACGAACTACTTTAGGAGATACGTAATGAAAAATATAAAAGTTGAAAATAAAGAAATAATTTTCATGTTTGTGAAAGTAGTTCTTACAATAGCGACAATTATAGCCAGTGCTTATGCGGCCGTTATATCAGTAATGATACTTTTTTCAGCAGGAATACATCCTGTGATCGCTTATATAGCAATCGTTGTTCTTCCATCCTTACTGCTGCCATTAATTTGGCTGAAAAAAAGAAAGAAATTCTTGATCAGATGGCTGATTGCAGCTGTTATCTATTTTATTGCTCTAGGTGCGAATTATGCAGTGGAAAAATATGACAAAAGCATTACCATTAACACTTCACCAAATATCAATATCCATGAATATCTGCCGTTTGAAGAAAATTCTAAAATAGTTAAGAAGGATAGCGAAACATTAAAACTTACCGAGAACTTACCAAAGATTGATGGAGCAGCAGCGCTTTTCCCTGTATATTCAGCATTTGTGAATGCAGTATATCCTGCTACGACACAAATTTATGATGGGACATTTGAATATAACAATACGCCGGGAGGCTATCAATGTTTAGCAGAGAAGATTACAGATATATTTATCGGCGTTTATCCTTCTGAAGAACAAAAGGCTTATGCCGAATCAAACGGCACCACTTTTGTTTATACTCCAATTGGAACAGAAGCCTTTGTTTTCTTCGTTCACAAGGATAATCCGATTGATAATCTCACTACAGAGCAAATTCAGATGATTTATTCAGGTGAGATTACAAATTGGAAGCAGGTTGGCGGTAAAAATGAAAAAATTGCTGCTTTTCAGAGAAATGAAGGAAGCGGAAGTCAAAGTATGCTGGAACGTTTTATGGGAGACATCCCGATTATGGAGGCTCCTACAGAAATGGTAACTGATTTAATGTCCGGAATCATAGAAAAAGTTTCTAACTATAAGAGTAAATCAAATTCTATTGGTTTTTCATTCCGATATTATGTGGAAGGAATCATTCAAAATCCTGACATCAAATTACTTTCTATTGATGGTGTAGCACCTACAGCAGAAAATATTAAAAATGGCAGTTATCCGATTGTCACTCCAATCTATGCTGTGACCTATGAAGAAAACACAAACGAGAATGTTGACAGACTGTTGGAGTGGATTCTGTCAGAGGAAGGACAATATATCATTGAAGAAACCGGTTATGTTGGAATTATGTCGGATGACTTGGAATAATTTCGACATTCTCGCTTTACGAGAGTGCTTTTCGCTCTACGGGCTGTAAATTCTAACGACATATTTATAGACTAAAACTGTAAATATGAGAAAAAGGAGCCAATACTATGGAAAAGAAAACAACAGGACAATTTCTAAGTGTTTTAAGAAAAGCTAAAGGAACGACCCAGAGAGAACTGGCGGAACTTTTAAATGTATCTGATAAGGCAGTCAGCCGCTGGGAACGAGACGAGAGTATGCCGGATATTTTATTACTTCCGGTCCTTGCAGACATATTTGATGTTACCTGTGACGAGCTTCTCAAGGGCGAAAAAATTTCAAAGGAACACTATAATGAAACACCGGAAAAAAAGATAAATCGTGTAGAGGCTTTGATAAAGAAAAGCAAAAGTCAGTTTCAGGCATTCAGCATGATATCAATTGGAGCTTCGCTCCTGGGATTTCTGATTGCGATTATATTGAATTTTTCTTTTAAAAAAGCAACTATAGGATTTTTCTGTGCATTCATTGGAATTATCGCAGGATTAATAACACAGTTAGCTTTTTATTTCTATTTCAAAGGAAATGTAGATACAGAAGATATTGAAAGCCCTGTACTGGTTGCATATAAGAAATATATCAGAAATCATACATTACATATTTCTTATTTTCTGTTTATTATACTGTGTATTTGCTTGCCGTTGCTTCTTATGGGGCAAATCAGCTATGCTGATTATATTGCATTAATATCTGAACAAATGGCACCTCTTGGATTTGAATATGCTGGATCCGATGCAGGTACAGTATTTCAAGCCGGAACCGTTGCAATTGGATTGCAATTAAAAACATGGCTGATTTATGGAGGAATTGGCGGAGCAATCAGCGGAGTTCTTTGTTATATTATAAATTTTATAATTAAACTCGATGATGCAAGAAAGGGACACTTTGATGTTACTGCAAATGATATTAAAAGAGATATAAAGAATCTTCTTAATACATTGAAATATGTATTTATTTTAGTAATGCTGTTGGCTGCTACCTATGCCGGTTCGAGAGTATTTAAAAATAAAATGCCGGATCATCTTTTAAAAGGTACTCAATTTGACAACTTTGAAGACTTCAAGGAACAAATGGAAACCATTCCAAGTGATATGTATCCGGGTGTTGTCGAAATTCGTCAGCAATTAGACAGCTATCGTAGATTCATTTATGGAGATGATGGAGAAATTTTATGTGAATATCGTCTTATTAATGATTCTGTTATTGATATAGAATATGGCGAGAATAACAAACTGCCTATTACTACTTATACAGAAGAAGATTATATTCTGGCAAAGCAAAAAACAGAAGATTTGATGTTGATCTGGTATGTTTTGATGGTTTTGGAATGTTTCTTGGCAGTCGCAGTGTATCTTCATAAAATCTTAAAAAACAAAGATAAATCTATATGATATAATGAGCTTATAGTAGATGATTTATAATTCGGAGCAGAATATGAAAAAAGTATACATAGACAAAAGCAGTGTTCCAGGTCCAACCGACATATGGATAAAAGATGCGAAAGCAATTTGGGCCGGTGCAGTGATATCTTCTATGAGTGTAAAACAAAAAAATGAAGATTATAAAAAAATCGCACTAGGACATGATGTTCATTTCATTTTTGATGATGAAATACCTGTCGTAGACTTTTACACAGTACCTTTGGTTGATATATTCGCCATGGATAGTACTGGCGGCTATATTGGTTCCATTGGAGAAGCAGCGTATTTCGGAAGTAATGCTACAATCTGCTACATTTCTCAGCAAAAAGAATGCTTTTTCATTGCCAAAAACTTTTCAGAATTCATCAATCATTTAGATGACTGGAAAGAACATATGGTTCCATACAATGAAGTTGATTTTTTCTCCTCTCAAGAAGAGGCTGAAAAGCAATATGAATTTCTCGACATTTCAGAATTTACCAAAATTGACCGAATCATGCATATGGAAAAATGTTTTGATGAGTTATTAGATGCTCAAAAGGTCGATACAGAATCTATTTTTAATAGCAGTAGGCTAAAAAAGCGTTATGAAACACTAAAAGAATATTTTGAGAATGGATTGTGGTTGCAGGATTATGAAACTGATGAGCGTGGAGAATTACCTGCTGATTTAAAACGAGGCGTTTTATCACAGGATGCATTATATGATCTATTATCCGAAATAGATAATTATCTTATTCATCGGAAATAGCATAGCTTATTTCTCTTTCTATCAGGTTTTATAAATTCACTTATTATTATATACTTTTTACATAGCTAAAGATAATCCAAACAAAACCATTGGAAAGGCGGTGATGTTATGAGCAACGTGTTAATTCTTTGGATTATTGTTTTAATTGCAACAATTGCAATTGAAGCAGCGACCATGGGGCTTACAACCATCTGGTTTGCCGGTGGTGCGTTTATCGCACTGATCATCGAACTGTTGAACGGAAGTTTCTTGTTACAGGTTACAGTATTTTTAATAGTTTCATTAATCCTGTTATTCTTTACCCGTCCGATTGCGGTGAAACATTTCAATCAGAAACGTGAAAAAACCAATCTGGACAGCTTGATTGGAAAACAGGCAATTGTAACTTCTTCTATACATAATCTACATGAAACCGGCCAGGTCATGGTAGACGGTAAAGAATGGACCGCCCGAAGCAATGATGCTTCAAAAACATTTGAAAAAGACGAAATTGTGCGAATTGTTTCAATCAAAGGTGTCAAATTAATTGTAGAAGCATCTTAAAAAAAATAATTTTTAAAGAGGAGAGTACTTTATGGCAATTTTCATTATCATTTTATTAGTTTTATTGATTGCAATCTTTGTACCATGTATTACAATCGTTCCACAGGCGAAAGCATATGTTATTGAACGACTTGGTGCATATCAAGGAACATGGAATGTTGGTTTTCATATCAAACTTCCGGTAATTGATCGTGTTGCAAAAAGAGTTAATTTAAAAGAACTTGTTGCTGATTTTCCACCACAGCCTGTTATCACAAAAGATAACGTAACAATGAGCATTGACAGCGTTGTATTTTATCAGATTACAGACCCAAAACTCTTTGTTTATGGTGTAGAAAATCCAATGCTTGCTATTGAAAATCTGACAGCAACAACACTTCGTAATATCATTGGTGATATGGAGTTAGACCAGACATTAACAAGCCGCGAAACAATCAATACTCAGATGCGTGCTGCACTGGATCTTGCAACTGACCCATGGGGAATCAAAGTAAATCGAGTAGAACTCAAAAACATTGTTCCTCCAGCAGAAATCCAGAATGCAATGGAAAAACAGATGAAGGCGGAACGTGAAAGACGTGAAGCTGTAACTCGCGCAGAAGGTGAAAAGAGAGCAAAAATTCTTGAAGCTGAAGGTGAAAAAGAATCAGCAATCCTTAGAGCGGAAGCTGATAAAGCAGCTGCAATTTTAAGAGCAGATGCTGCAAAAGAAAAAATGATTCGTGAAGCGGAAGGTGAAGCTCAGGCAATCAAGACTATTCAGCAGGCGAATGCAGATGGTATCAGAATGTTAAGAGAAGCTGGCGCAGATGAAGCAGTTCTTAAATTAAAGAGCCTTGAAGCATTTGAAAAAGTTGCAGATGGTCAGGCAACAACAATCCTTCTTCCAGCTGAATTACAGGGCATTGCAAGTGTCGCTGCAACATTAAAAGAAACAGCAAAATAAACATGTCAAACCACAAATATCCGTTTTTGGATATTTGTGGTTGAAAAACAATATATAGCATGATAAAATATCCATATCAAGACAACGGAGGTGCTTGGTATGGATATTTTTGAATTAAAAGAAAAGAAAAAAGCTGCTGGATTAACCAATCAGGATATTGCAGATTTATCCGGGATTCCTTTCAGTACCATTAATAAAATTTTTTCAGGTGCAACGAAAAACCCAAGATACAGCACTTTGCTTGCGATAGAAGAAGTAATTTCGACAAAATCGAAGATTCCATTTACTTATAATGAATATTCTTATCAACCAATGATGGTACAGGATTCTGCATCGCCATATATGTGCAGGGCAAGATCTTACAATATAGAAGACATTGAAAAATTAGAAGAAGGTGTAAGAGCAGAGCTTATCAAGAACAAGCTTTACCTGATGTCTTCTCCAAGTCGTATTCACCAATTTATTTTATCTAAACTGATGTTTCAAATCATGAATCATATAGAAAAAAATAATGGTAAATGCCACGTATACCCGGCTCCGTTTGATGTAAAATTATTTGATAATGACATGGCAGTTGTTCAGCCGGATATTACTGTGATATGCGATACGGACAAATTAACTGACCGTGGATGCTCTGGTGCACCAGACTGGATTATAGAGATTGTATCTGAAAGCAATTTTAAACATGACTATGTGACAAAAATGGTATATTATCAAATGGCAGGGGTACGGGAATACTGGATCGTAGACCCTAAAGAACAAAAAGTGTATGTTAATTATTTTGAAAACACACAAAAGAGTAATATTTATTCGTTTGATGAAGTTATTACGTGTAATATTTTAAGTGGATTAAAAATCAATATTTCCATGAATTAATTTACTAAAAGAAAGGCAGATTACATGGTAGATTTTATTTGTGTACAAAAGATTGTCCGTAATGCAGCAAAACTTTTTACAGATCGAAATGCAGCGGGACAGGTCAAAGAAAAAGGCGTTTATGATTTTGTAACTGCAGTTGATGAGGCAGTGCAACACTATCTTCAGACTGAATTACAAAAATTATATCCGGAAATTCAATTTCTGGGGGAGGAAAGTTCTGAGTCAAATGTTGATTTGAATAAGCCTGTCTGGGTACTTGATCCAGTAGATGGTACAACAAATCTGATTCATGATTATAAAAACAGTGCGATTTCCCTGGCATTACTTGAACATAGAGAAGTAATTGCCGGTATCATTTATGATCCATATTTAGATGAAATGTATTTTACCAAAAAAGGGGAAGGCGCATTTTTAAATGGAACAGCAATCCAGGTCAGCAATGCCAAAACGATGAGTGAAAGTCTGATTGCAATCGGTCTATCTCCTTATTATAAGAGTGAAGCTGCAACAAATTTTCAGACTTTTGAGAAAATATATATGGATTGCCAAGATCTTCGAAGAACTGGTTCCGCTGCGTTAGATCTGGCTCACATTGCATGCGGACGAATTGAAGCATATTTGGAGAAAAAACTAAAAATATGGGATTATGCAGCTGGAACATTACTGGTACGTGAAGCAGGCGGAGAAGTTCTTGATTATGAAGGAAATGAACGCATGATGGAACTTGTGGGTGATGTTGTAGCCGGAACGGCTGAAATCGCAAAAATCATTACTGAAAATTATATTTAAGAGAGAATGTGTTAAATGAATCGAGAATTGTTGGAAAAGCGTATGGCAGAATTGCCATTATATATTTATGATTTTATTGACCCTGCAGAGTTAGAATTTTCTGAACGTATTCGATGGATTTGTGAAAATGAATGTCCGATGTATGGTAAATCATGGGCTTGTCCTCCAGGCGTTGGCAGTGTAAAAAATTGTGAAAAACATTGCCGTTCGTTTGAAAATTGCCTGTTAATCAGTACGATTGTGGAAGTGAAAGATATTGCAGACATCAATGAAACACTTGGAACCCGAAAAGATCATGAAAAAATTACAAATCAAGTAGGAGATATGATGAGAGAGCAGGGTGTGGAACCTTTTATCTTATCATCTGAAGCATGCACTCTTTGCGAACAATGTGCAATTTTAGATGGTGAACCTTGCCGTATACCTCAAAAAATGCATCCATGTGTAGAAAGTCAGGGAATCAATGTAATTCCTGTATTAGAAAGTAGAGGACTTGAATTTCAGTTCGGAGCAAATGTTGTAACATGGATATCTCTGTTATTCTATTAGAATGAAGTTTTAAAAAAGGAGAATATAGAAAATGAAAATTTATACTAAAACAGTGATTGCACTTGTAACAACACTGATTCTTTCTATGATTTTCAGCGTAGGCTGCGCAAAGAGCAGCAACACTGCAACAACTAATGACAATGTAATGCATATTGATGCATCATCACTGGAAACCGATACATATGCAGATATCGAAATTGAAAAATATGGTACAATTACGGTAGCACTCGACAAAGCTTCTGCTCCGGTAACTGTAGATAATTTTATTACTTTGGCGGAAAATGGTTTTTATGATGGACTGACTTTTCATCGCATAATGGAAGGTTTTATGATGCAGGGTGGAGACCCGAAAGGAGATGGAAGCGGGGGAGCGGATAGTAAGATTGTGGGAGAATTTAAGCAAAACGGCTATGATAACAATCTTTCACACACAAGAGGCGCAATTTCGATGGCCAGAGCGATGGCATATGATAGCGCAAGTTCACAATTTTTCATCGTCCATGAAGATAGTACATTTTTAGATGGTACCTATGCTGGATTTGGTTATGTTACAGAGGGAATGGACATTGTAGATCAGATTTGCGAAGAAGCAGTACCAACAGACAATAATGGGACGATTCCTAAGGAAGCGCAGCCAGTTATTAAAACAATTACAATTAGAGTTGAAGAATGAAGGGAAGGTAACTAATTTTGAAAATCACAGTTGTATATCATTCAGAAAGCGGAAACACTGCAAAAATGGCAGAATGTATTGTAAAAGGTATTCAGAGTGATTCTACCGGCTATCTTTGAGCCACCTGTCCGGACTTTCGGAGCCACCATTCCGGTGTTCGAGAGCCAGTTATTCCAGTAATTCAGAGCCATATGGGCTCTATTACATATAAATCCTTTATACTGTAATTATGCACTTTTATCAGGTGTAAATTCAGGTAAAGGAGGTCGTTATCATGACCAAATATCGTGAAATCTTAAGACTTAAAAGTCTCGGGTTCAGCGAACGAAGCATCGCTAACAGTTGCGGTGTTTCAAGAAATACGGTTGCCAAGGTGACAAAGCGAGCTAATGAACTTAAAATCAGCTGGCCGTTAGACTTTGGCATGACCGACGGCGTTTTGGAAGAAATGATGTTTCCAAAAACCAAGTCAGCTACGAATAAACGTATGCCTGACTTCGACTACATTCGAAAAGAGTTACTTCGAAATGGAGTCAACAAAAAGTTGCTGTGGGTTGAATACTGTGAAGAAAGTCGTATGAATGGCGAAGAGCCTCTTATGTATTCACAGTTCTGTTATTACATTCAAAAGAATGAAGAACGTCGCAGAGCAACTATGCATATACCACGCAAACCAGGAGAACAGATTGAAGTTGACTGGGCTGGAGATCCAGCGCACATCATTGATCCTGATACTGGAGAAATCATTGATGCGTGGTTGTTTGTTGGAGTTATGACTTATAGCCAGTACGCGTTTGTAGAAGCTTTTATTAACGAACGTACAAATAACTGGATTAAAGCTCATAACCATATGTTTCAGTTTTTTGGTGGCGTTGCCCCAGTGCTCGTGTCTGATAATTGTACAACTGCAATCAATCATCAAAAAAGCGACTGGTATACACCAACTTTAAACACAACTTATCATGAAATGGCAGAACATTATAATGTTGCCATTGTTCCGGCCAGAGTCCGGAAACCCAAGGATAAATCGAACGTCGAAGGTTCTGTCGGGAAAATATCCACCTGGATAACGGCAGCACTTCGAAATGAACAGTTTTTCTCACTGGCAGAGTTAAACGCTGCGATTAAAGAAAAACTCACTGCGTACAATGCTCGAAAATTCGAACAAAAAGAATGCAGCAGGCTCAGTTTATTTCTTGGGGAAGAAATGCCTTTACTGGCGTCGTTGCCTGCCACACCTTTTGAACTCTGCGAGTGGAAACAAGCCACTGTACAGTTCAATTATCACATCGCAGTAGACAAAATGTACTACTCCGTGCCTTATCAGTATATCAAAAATAAGGTCGATGTGCGTATAACAGAATCAACGATTGAAATATTTTATAATCACAATAGAATCGCCTCGCACCGGAGAATTACTGGCCGGTCAGGTCAATATTCAACCATTACAGAACATATGCCTGAGAACCATCAGAAATATCTCGAGTGGAACGGTGATCGTTTCCGTAAATGGGCAGATTCGATTGGAATTAACACACGTAAGGTGGTTGATGCAATTCTTACCTCCGGCAGAGTAGAACAACAATCCTATCGTAGCTGCATGGGACTTTTAAAACTCGCAGAAAAACATTCACCTGCAAAGTTGGAAGCAGTGTGTACAAAGGCACTTTGCTATAGTTCCAAGCCAAGCTATAAAAGTATCAAAAACTTATTGGTATCCTTCAATGAAGAAGAATTAGAAAGCAAGCAGGATAACAGTTCTCTCGAAAACAAACCACGCGGCATCACAAGAGGTGCACGCTATTATGGAGGTAAAAATACATGATCAATCAAAGTACTATTGATAAACTCATTGAAATGCGCCTTACTGCGATGGCAGATGCATTTCGTATTCAGATGAACGATTCTTCCATGTCAGAAGTCTCGTTTGAAGACCGTTTCGGTATGCTGGTCGATGTGGAATACACAAACCGCAAAAACAATCGCCTGAAAAGACTGATTAAAAATGCCGAATTAGAACAACCGGATGCAAGTATTGCCGCAATTGATTACACTTCCGGCCGCAAGCTAAATAAAGCACTTATAACCAGACTTGCAACCTGTGAGTACATCGTAGATTACAGAAATATATTTATAACAGGTGCTACCGGAAGCGGTAAAACCTATATGGCATGTGCATTTGGAATGGAGGCATGCAAGCAGTATTACACTGTTAAGTATGTGCGCCTTCCGGATTTGCTTCTTGACTTACAGGCAGCTCGTGCGGATGGTAATTTCAAGACGGTTTTGAAAAAATACACAAATCCGTTATTGCTGATTATCGATGAATGGCTGCTTCTTAAGCTTACAGAATCTGAAGCCAGAGATGTTTTTGAATTGATTCATAAACGCCGTAAACGTTCATCTACGATTTTCTGTTCTCAGTATCGAGAATCAGAATGGTATCAACAAATATGTGATGGTGAAAATACCCTTGCAGATGCCATCATGGATCGTATATCTTACGATTCCTATAAGATTGAAATCGAAAGTATTGATCCAGGCAAGGATCTTTCCATGCGAGAGGTATACGGATTAGATCCGATGCAATCAAAGTAGCTTATAATAATCTGGTGGCTCCGTTGGTCCGGACAAGTGGCTCACGCCACACCGGACTGGCGGCTCTGCCGCACCGTAATAATCA
>JBGVRS010000186.1:0-3791 GCA_045128635.1 Lachnospiraceae bacterium | reverse complement strand
ATGGAATGAGTATATGATATACGGTGGTCTTCCGCAGGTGACACAATTTTCAGTAGAACGTCAAAAGGCAGAATATTTAAAAAATATTTTTACAAATGTTTATATCAAAGACGTGGTAGAGCGTAATAAAATTCAGAATGTTGATGAAATTGGTACTTTGGTAGATATTCTTGCTTCTGCAATTGGAGCACCAACAAATCCAACCAAAATATCGAATACTTTTAAGAGTGAACGAGGCATCAATTACAGCAATAAAACAATATCCAAACATATAGACTATCTGGCAGAAGCATTCTTAATATCTAAAGCGGATAGATATGATATTAAAGGCAGAAAGTATGTGGGTGCAAATTTAAAATACTATTTTTCAGATGTAGGACTTAGAAATGCAAGATTGAATTTCAGACAGCAGGAGCCTACTCACATCATGGAAAATATTGTATATAATGAACTTCTTGTTCGAGGTTACAATGTGGATGTTGGTATTGTGGATGTATTTGCAAAGAATGGTGAAGGAAAGAGAGTTCATAAGCAGTTAGAAGTTGATTTTGTTGTCAATCAAGGCAGCCAAAGATATTACATTCAAGTAGCTTATGATATGACTTCCGAAGAAAAGCAAATACAAGAACTTAATTCACTTCGAAATATTCCGGATTCATTTAAGAAGATAGTTATAGTAAATGGAACAAAGAAACCTTGGAGAAATGATGAAGGATTTGTAATCATGGGTATGAAATATTTCCTTCTCAATGCAGATAGTTTGGAATTTTAGTAACATTGAAATAGTAATAGGGAAAGAAGGTGTGTTATGTACTATGATCTTACAAATCCAGATGCGTCATATTACTGGTTACATGAAGTGTTGCAGATAAAACAGGGTGACCTAATCGAAAGTTATGTAATAGAATGTCATAATGATTTTAATGCATTTTACAACAAATATCGTGTGTTAATAGATAAACTAGATGTTGAAAATATGGATATAGTGGCATTTCAAGTTACAACTTGTAGTGATGATTGTGAAGATATTTATGATTATTCAACGATTCATGAATCACCGGAATTTTTATAGAGTTTAGCTATTTATTATGAGAAAAACAAAATTGCAGATAACTATGCAGATAATTTGACACAATTATAGCATAATTATGCTTTGTAAGCAATGGAAATATACGATATATTCTTCTCTTTATAAAAATATTAATGTCAAAATAAAACTGCTATGATATAATTCTTAAGGAAAGTATCATAGTCAGAGCAGTCAAAAAAGAACAGTTTTACAAAATATAAAACTGCTCTGACTGTGATTCTTTCTGATTGTACCAAGTCGCGACCGTGTAGCCGATATTTATATGGGGATAGTATTCACTTGATTATTCAAAAATAGTTTATTTTAAAGTAAAAAATAACACTTTTGGATATATGATGAAACATTTTTTTATTTTTGGGCATGCTTCGCAGACCACCCATAGGCAGTCTGGTAAAAGGGAATATTTGGTAAAAATATATTTATGACTTATAGGAACGCCCAAGGTAGACCATGGTGCTGTTTCCACATACAGGGCACTGGCAAATATCAACATTCCATACTTTTTTGATTAAATCCTGCATGGAAAGATCAGTGTAGCGTCGCTTGAAACGCTGATGTCCCTGAAGTTTAAATATTAGTTTTAGGTTTTCGGTTTTTTTGCGATTGTTAAGGAAACCATAATAACGTATCTTTTGAAAACCTGATGGCAGCACATGCATTAAAAAACGACGGATAAATTCCGTATTAGAAAGTTTAATGGTCCGTTTTGCTTCTCCCGGTTTTTTACCCCGGGCAGAAAAAGTAGTTTCCGTTTGAGTAACTGACAGGATTCTGTTGTTTGAAATTGCAATCTTATGTGTATAGCGTCCAAGATATTCGATTGCATTGCCAAAACCATTAAAAGTTTCCTTGATGTATGGACACCAGTCTTTCTGGTAAAGTTTATTTTTGAATTCGCTCCAGAAATAACTGTTTTTCATTTTTTCACAGGAACGGGAAAATATAAGTTTTTCCTGCTGATACAGTTTTTGGAGTTCAGCAAGAAACTTACCTTTAAATTTATCACGTAAAACATATACAGGTATAAAAAATTTACCTTTGGATTTTTTTAGTTTTCCGGTTTCAGTAATGCCACCACCAGAAATGATGCAGTGCATATGAACATGGTAATCCAGTTCCTGGTTCCAGGTATGCAGAACCTGAATAATACCGGGTGTTGCTCCGAGATACTTCTTGTCTTTTGAAAGTTCAAGAAGTGTTTCAGCGGAGCATCTGTGCAAAAGTCCATAAAGAAGTGTCTGGTTGCAGTAGAGTAATGGATTCAATTCATGAGGCAGTGTAAATACCACATGAAAATAAGGAGCGTCCATGACTTCTGCCCTGCGTTTGTCAACCCAGACTTCTTTTGAAACAGCCTGGCAGTTGGGACAGTTGCGGTTTTTGCAGGAGTTGTTGTGGATTTCAAGATGTCCACAATCAGTACATTGGTTTACATTGCATCCAAGATTTCCGGTTTTGCAGTTTAAGATTGCACGGGATGTTTTGTCCTGCACCGTGGAACGCAGTGGGTATCTTTTGCAAAATGCATCATAAGAAAAATTCCAAATCTGTTGTATCTTTGAATTATTCATGTGCAGCACCTCCCATTTTGTCGAGAGGATTTATCACGTCAGAAAATGAGGTAGATGCCAAATGAACATAGATCGTCGTGGAATTCAAAGATTTATGTCCAAGAATGGCTTTTATAGTCAGTAAGTCGGTGCCATTCTCATAGAGGTGGGTTCCTAACGCATGCCGGAAAGAATGACAGGTGATACGTTTTGGCCATCCAAGACGTTTTTCATGCTCATGAATGTGACGAGACAGGAAAAAGGTATCAATCGGTTTGGATAGATTTGTCTGTTTGGGAAAAAGCCATTCTTTCGGTCTGCCACACTCAAACCAGTATTGTGTAAGAATATCGAGAGCAAATTTAGAAAGAGGTGCAAAACGTTCCGTTCTGTTTTTTGAACGCCGGATATGTATCCTCATGGAACTGCGCTGGATATCTTCATAACGAAGATGACAGACTTCGCTAATCCGAAGACCGGAAGAATACATGACAGCCACCATGGCTTTTTGCTTTATATCAGGGATGGTACTGATGAATTCAAAAGTCTCTTTCTGTGAAGGGACAAAGGGAAGATATTCATCGAATTTTCGTTTCGGAAGCTGATTATCATCCCATGGATTATGTAGGACATAGATGGTAAAAAAGCGAAGCTGGGAAATGACACAGTTGATGGTGCGGTCAGCCAGGTTACGTTCTTTTTGAAGCCATTTGATAAAATCCCGCAGTTCCTGCCATGAAACATTCTCAGGAGATTTATGAAGAATGTTTTGCAGGTAATCAAGATAGCTGCGAATGTAAGTAGAATAACTATTTAGGGTATGATCAGTAAGACCGCGAAGTGAGATCATTTCACGATAAAGATTAAGATATTTGTCCATAATGGAACCTCCTTAAAATGATTGTATGTAATAAAATATAATAAACAATCATTTTAGGGCGGAGGACGAATAAAAAAATAAAATATTTTGTTGTTGTTAAGTTTTGAAAAAAATGTTATCATAGTCATAGCAGTTGGCGATATTTGTGTGATGTTTTGGGTCGTAACTTAACAATACTACAAATATACAAAAACTGCTATTTTTATTTTAAAATAGTGAGAAATTTATTGTAACTTTGGCTAGCCGTCGCGCTAGCGACTTGGTACAATAT
>JBGVRS010000185.1:0-1586 GCA_045128635.1 Lachnospiraceae bacterium | reverse complement strand
CTGGTATTTTATGTGATATAATTCGATTAAAACTGTTGAAAAAGGCTTAATTGTTTACATGCCAAAATAGCGGCTCGCATTTTCTTCTGCAAAAGTTAATGCAACCCACTTTGTACCAATTATGGATGATTAACTATCTGCTTTTCATTCCTATTTTTTACTTAGTAACTTTGGACTTAAACATATCTCGTCTGCAGGGACTTGTGACATGTTAAGCACTTCCAACAGTTTTTTCATTTCTTCAGTTTCTACAAGTTCATATGGGCTTTTATATCCAAGTCCGGGTCTTGTTGTACTGTTGATATGATTTGCGATCAGTGTCATATCTTCCTGTGTATATCCTTTGAAGGTTTTTCCTCTTGGAATGACATATCTTATAAATTCATGATTTTTTTCGATATGAGGTTTCTGCCACGAAGCCTGTGGATCACAGTAAAAAAGTTTTGTTCTTTGGGAACCCTTCGGCGTATATTCAAGTGCCAGTGCATTCTTAAAACAACGCCCATTATCGGTCAAAATCACCGGAAACAGTTTTCTAAACCTTCGGATTCCTAATGTTCTGGTAAGTTTATCAAAGATTTCTATTACCGGTTCCATGGATTCGTCTTCCATCAGAATCATCAGCATCACAGAATTACTGTTAAACATAATGGTGAGCAACACCTGCTCTCTTTTTCTCAAACCACGAACCGTATCCATCTCAATTATCGGTGTATCAGGATGTTCTTCCATATATTTTTGAAAATCTTCATAGGTTCTTCCCTGTCGGTAATGAAACTTATTGCATTTGATTGCCTCTTGCTTCTTACGACGTTTTCGGTATTTCACTTTACGCCTTAAATCAAGGTTACTTATACTCAGTTTTCCAGCCTCTATATAATTATAAATACTTCTCTCGCACACCTTGATTTCCTTACTATGTGTGCTACATATGTGCGATAAAGGCTGTCCCTGACGAATAAGCGGCGATAAGATTTCGTCCAATGTCCGTAATTCCTCCGGTTTTAACCTTACCCCTTCACGAGACTCTGAACGTATCTTTTTCGCCTTTGCCTCCGCTTTTTCAGCGATGTAATAATACTTGTTATATTTACATGCTTTCTTCTTTTTCTCGCTGCAAGAATCACACACAAACGGTGCTTTTTCTGTCTTCTTACAGGTATGCGTTACACATCTGTCACAATACTGTGTACAATCATGTTCCCTACATGTCCAACACCGTTTTGTACAATACTCCTCTCCGCAAAGGCCTGTCTTCCTGCAATTAGGTGGATACACACAATCCGTACCACATGCATATGGTGATTTGATCATTATTCTGTTTTGCTTTACTTCTCTTGTAATGCTGGATGTACTTCTTCCAAGTTCTTCAGCAATCTGGCTAAAAGATTTCTTGGCATATATGCCAGCTTCAATCCTCACTCTTTCTTTAAATGTTATTCGATTGTAATTACTCATTTGACTCCTAACCGCAGATAGTAATCACATCGAATCATATCACATAAAATACCTCCTTCTGCAAAAGTTATTGCAACGATTTTCTCCAATTCACAGTCATTTCGTTGCGTTAAGTTTTTCAATTAAGT
>JBGVRS010000184.1:0-5478 GCA_045128635.1 Lachnospiraceae bacterium | reverse complement strand
GGCGGTGACGGCGGTAAAGGCGGCGACGTTATCTTTGTTGTGGACGAAGGCTTAAATACATTATCAGAATTCAGACACCGCAGAAAATTCTCTGCCACAGACGGAGAAGAAGGCGGTAAAAGAAAATGTCACGGTAAAGACGGCGAAGACATCATCTTAAAGGTTCCGGAAGGAACAGTTATCAAGGATGCTGCCAGCGGAAAAGTTATCGCAGACATGTCTGGAGACAACAAAAAAGTGACTGTCTTAAAGGGCGGTAAGGGCGGTATTGGAAATATGCATTTTGCAACAGCAACCATGCAGGCTCCAAAATACGCAAAACCGGGAAAACCGGCACAGGAACTGGAAGTTCAGTTGGAACTGAAAGTAATCGCTGATGTTGGTCTGGTAGGTTTCCCAAATGTTGGTAAATCTACATTTTTATCCCGTGTAACAAATGCACGTCCAAAGATTGCCAACTATCACTTTACAACATTGACTCCAAACCTTGGAGTTGTAGACTTAGATGGCGGTGGATTTGTAATCGCCGATGTACCTGGACTTATTGAAGGTGCAGCAGAAGGTGTGGGACTTGGACATGATTTCCTTCGTCACATCGAAAGAACACGCTGTATGATTCACATTGTAGATGCAGCTTCTACAGAAGGGAGAGATCCGATTGAAGATATCTATGCGATCAATAAAGAGCTGGCTTCGTATAATGAAGAGATTGCCAGCCGTCCGCAAATCATTGCAGCGAATAAAGTGGATGCAATTTATGACGATGGTGAAAGCGAAAATCCAATCGATCGCCTTCGTAAAGAATTTGAACCACAGGGCTACAAAGTAATTCCAATTTCCGCAGTTACAGGTCAGGGGGTCAAAGAACTTCTCTATGAAGCAAAAAGAATGCTGGACGAAAATCCGGTGAAAGAAGTCATCTTTGAACAGGAGTTTTTCCCAGAACTGGAAATCGGCTTCGATGCAAATCTGCCATTTACAGTGGAAAAATCTACAGAAGAAGAAAACACCTACATTGTGGAAGGACCACGTATCGAAAAGATGCTTGGTTATACAAATCTGGAATCAGAAAAAGGATTTGCTTTCTTCCAGAAGTTCTTAAAAGAAACAGGTATCTTAGAACAGCTTGAAGAAGCTGGTATTCAGGAAGGTGATACAGTTCGTATGTACGGACTTGTATTTGACTATTATAAATAATATAGAGGTTATTATGACAAGCAAACAGAGAGCTTATTTAAAAAGCCTTGCAATGACAATGGATCCAATTTTCCAGGTTGGCAAAAACAGTGTCACAACAGAAAATGTTGAAGCAATCAGACAGGCTTTAGATAAAAGAGAATTAATCAAAATCAGTGTTCTTCAGAACTGTGATGATGATGCAAGAGAAATTGCAGAGGTAATTGCAGAAAGAACACGTTCTCAGGTAGTTCAGGTCATTGGTAAAAAAATTGTCCTTTACAAAGAAGGAAAAGATAAAAACAAAAAGATTGAACTCCCAAAAGCAGCAAAGAAAAATGTGTAAGAGAATCGGAATCTTAGGCGGAACCTTTGATCCGTTCCACAAAGGACATTTTATGCTTGCCAAAACTGCTTACCAGCAGTTTGAGTTAGACGAGGTGTGGATCATGCCAAATGGCAATCCGCCTCATAAACGAAATATAGAACAGACAGACTTTGAAATCCGCTGTGAAATGATTCGACTGTCCATCAAAGAAGCACCTTATATGGTGTTATGTGACTATGAAGGTTCGGAAGATTCCTATCATTTTACTTACCAGACTTTAGGTGAATTCAAAAAAATGTATCCGAAGGATGAATTTTATTTTATCATCGGTGCAGATTCTCTGAGAGATTTCCCAACATGGCGTGAACCAGGGATTATAGCTCAATTATGCACTTTGCTGGTGGCATGCAGGGATGAATCGGGAATTGCTGATTTGAAGCTTAAAATCGCCGAAATGAAAGAGCGTTTTGATGCAGAGTGTCTCATTATGAACTCACCAAAAGTAGATGCTGCAAGCAGTGAAATCCGTGTGATGGTTTCAGAAGGTAAAGATATCGCAGATTATGTGGGTAAAGGAGTCGCTAACTATATTAAAAATGAGAAGCTTTATGTAACATTCTAGATAAGAGGTTCACAAATGGCTGAATATGATTTAAAATTATTACAGAAACAAATGAAGGAAGAATTAAGCGAAGACCGCTATGAACACACCCTTGGGGTAATGTATACGGCTGAAAGCCTTGCAATGCGCTATGGAGTAGACATGACAAAAGCGGCTGTGGCAGGTCTCCTTCACGATTGCGCAAAATGTATTCCAAATGCACAGAAAATTAAGCTGTGCAAAAAGCATGATATTGAAATCAGTGAAATGGAAGAGAAGAATCCTTCCCTTTTACATGCGAAGCTTGGTGCATATATGGCAGAAAAAGCTTATGGCGTGAGTGATCCTGAGATTTTGAGTGCAATCAAATGGCATACCACAGGAAAACCGGACATGTCCATGCTTGATATCATCATTTATATGGCAGATTACATTGAGCCAAACAGAGATAAAGCACCGAATTTAAAGCAGATTCGAAAGCTTTGTTTTGAAAATATTGAAGAAGCATTGTATCAGGTACTGGAAGGTACTTTGGCATATTTAAGTGACCGTCCTGATATGATCGATCCAATGACAAAGATCAGTTATGATTTTTATAAATGGAAATTAAGAAAATAAGGAGGATTCCTATGGCAGCAACATCAAAAGAACTTGCAAAAATTGCTTATGCAGCACTGGAAGAAAAGAAAGCAAATGATATTAAGATCATTGATATTTCAGGTGTTTCCGTACTTGCAGACTACTTTATCATTGCAAGCGGTTCCAACAGAAACCAGGTACAGGCAATGGTAGATTCCGTACAGGAAGATCTGTACAAAAAAGCCGGATTGGAAGCAAAACAGGTGGAAGGCTACCAGACAGGAAGCTGGATCTTACTTGATTATGCAGATATCATTGTTCATGTATTTGACGAAGAAAACAGATTATTCTATAACTTAGAAAGAATCTGGAGAGACGGCAAAGATATCGGAATCGAAGAATTATAAGAGATTTAAGGGTGGTGAATAACCACCCTTTTTGTGATTTTTGAATATTATCAGGAGAGAGAATATGCCAGAAATTTTAAAGATTGTACAGCAGACTAAACAGAAATTTTTAAATATGTTTGAATTTACAGTACAGGACCGAAGTGGAAGAGTACATCCGTATTATGTAGCTTCCAGAGCAACAGAAATTGCAGGATTAAAGCAGCAGACAAAGCAGAATACTCCGGATGGGGTTATTATTTATGCTGTGCATAAAGGAGAAAAAGACCGTATTGTCCTTGTAAGACAATATCGTTATTCCATCGGAGATTACATTTATGAGCTTCCGGCAGGATTGGTTGATCCCGGAGAAGACTATCGCATCACAGCAACTCGTGAAATGATGGAAGAAACAGGACTTACGTTTAAACCTGTAGAACATGATGAATGTTACAGTGAACCATTTTTCACAACTATTGGAATGACTGATGAATCCTGTCGAACTGTGTTCGGAGAAGCATTTGGAGAACCATCCAATGCGTATTTGGAAGAAAGTGAAGACATTGAAGTTGTATTTGTTGACAGAGAGCAGGCGAAAAAAATTCTGGAAACAGAAAAAGTTGCGCTGATGGCAGCTTATCTTTTGATGAACTTTATTCACAGTGAAGATCCATTCTGGTTCTTAAAATAGTATTTGAGGAGTTTAAATTATGAAATTTGTAGTGCAGAGAGTTACGGAAGCTTCTGTAACAGTCGATGAAAAAGTTGTAGGAAAAATTGGCAAAGGATTTTTAGTGCTTGTAGGTGTTTCTGATTCTGATGATAAGGCTATGGCTGATAAACTGGTAAAAAAACTGGTAGGACTTCGTATTTTTGAAGATGCTGAAGGCAAAACAAATTTATCACTTGCTGATGTGGGTGGCGAGCTTTTGATGATTTCTCAGTTTACATTATATGCAAACTGTAAAAAAGGATATCGTCCAAGCTTTATTGAAGCTGGAAAACCGGATATGGCCAATGAGCTTTACGAATACATTTGTGAAGAGTGTAAAAAGTCAGTTCCGGTGGTAGAAAAAGGGGTGTTTGGTGCTCACATGCATGTTTCTCTTTTGAACGATGGTCCATTTACAATTATTTTGGATAGCCGCGATTTATAGGAATATTTTCTTAAGAAATTATCATATTTCTTAAAATTCTGTGATTTTTATGTCAATTTGGTTGAAAATATATTAGTTCTACGATAGAATATTAATAAGCAATAATTATGATTTGACGGAGAATAATAAGTAAATCATGAATGATGAATTATTACATATTCCTGAGGAAGAATATCAGGATCTAATCAGACCTTATACGGATGCCATGAACAATGTGCGTATGCGTTTAGAGGTGCTGAACAAAGATTATCGAAAAAAGAATAACAATTATCCGATTCATTTTATCCAGACTCGTATCAAAAAAAGAGCCAGTCTGGAAAAGAAACTGATGAAAAAAGATTTACCGGTAACTGTGGAAGCTGCGGCTGATAATATTCGTGACATTGCCGGGATTCGTGTTATCTGCTACTTTGAAGAGGATGTTTATGCAGTTGCAGAACGATTAAAACAGCAGCAGGATCTGATTTTTATCAGAGAACGTGATTATATTCAGAACCCAAAAGACAGCGGTTATGAAAGTTATCATGTTATTTACGGAGTGCCTGTTTATCATGTGGATGGGATGGAATATTTTCCGGTAGAGATTCAGATTCGAACCATGTCCATGGATTTTTGGGCGAGTATGGAGCACCGTATCTGCTACAAAAATGAAGCTGCAAGAAAAGAAGAACTGCAGAACAGTTTAGTTCGATTTTCAAAGGAATTAAAAGACATGGAACGCAGTATGCACGGGCATTTGAATGGAAAAATAGAAAAAGAATAGTTTTTGAGGGTTTGTGATTGCAAACCCTCATTTTTATAGCTTGCATTTTTATATCGATAATGTTAGAATGATAAAAGTTTCATAAAGAAAAATCAGGTGTCAAATTTTTGATGAAAAGGGAAACAGGTGTAAGTCCTGTACGAACTCGTCACCGTAATTAGGGAGCGAAGGCTGATATATCACTGGAAAACCGGGAAGATGGCCAGATGCGATGATCTATGAGTCGGGAGACCTGCCTGATGTATAAACGTATCTTTCAACCACGAGTAATTGGTTCGCGTTTTCATCGTTTAGATGTTGTGATGCATTTTGTAGCCTTTTACCTTTGTGGTAAAGGGCTTTTTATATGATTTGAAACAATACAATATCCGAACGAGGAAAAGGAGAAAAAGGAACATGAAGAAAATTTTAACAATGCTGCTGATTATGACAATGGCAGTAAGTGTGATTGCATGCGGAAAGAAAGAAGAAGTATCTACAGAAACAAC
>JBGVRS010000183.1:0-25134 GCA_045128635.1 Lachnospiraceae bacterium | reverse complement strand
GTTACCAGTTGTCTGGATACCACCTGTTAAACCACCGTCATTATCGAAACCGATAACGTCATCACCCTGCCAGCAGTGTAATGCAACAGGAATTTCTTTACATTTAGCAATTGCCGCATCTGTGTCTACGCCGTATTTTGCGTAAATTTCTTTTGCTAATTCATACATTGTGCTCATTCGTTTTGTACCTCCTAATTTTTTATAAAACTTACGTTGTTTTGATAATTGTATTATATCTGCCCGCAAGGCATAAAACAAGGACGTAACTAACCTTGTTTTACGTCCTTATTTTCCAATCTCGATATTCTTTTGGGCTCATTTGGTAGGTTTCTCTAAAAATGCGATGAAAATAACTGGTATTATCATACCCTACTCTCTCTATAATTTCTGTAATCGGTAATTTTGTATGCTCTAACAGATTTGCTGCCTGCATCAGACGTTTCCTTTGCAAAAGCTCTTTAAAAGTCATCCCTGTACTTTTCTTTACAATCTTACTTGCCGTTGATAACGCAACATTCATTTCCCCTGCAAGTTCTTCCAGCGTTGCCTCTTTGTACTCTTCTTCTATATATTTTAAAATTTCCGGAGCAAATACATCCTGATAGATATCCGTATCATACTTTGCAAGTTTATCTGTATGCAAAGATAACTGCATAAACAGTGTCGCCATCATCATTTCGTTCATACGCCTGTGATTTTCCGGTCGGTGCAAAAGATTCCACACCATATTTTCCACCAGATTTTGCACCGGAAGAACTTCTGACACCTGATAATGCAGATAATTGTTACCAATCCCTTTTTTATTTAACCCCTGCATAACGAACTCAGCCAGTTCATTATTTCTCGGTAACAAAGGAAGCACCTGATCGAAAAACTGGGGCAGAATGATAAAGTTGATTCCAATATCCTTTGCTCCGCCTTCTGCAATCTCATGACTGGATAACTGATTCAAAAAGAGAAGTTCTCCTGCCTTTAACTCTATATCTGTCAAACCGTCTATTTTATGAAATGTATGACCTTCGCACATATACAGGATTTCAATAAAATTGTGACTATGCTTCGGAAAAGGAATAAAACGTGTATGGGTACGAATATCAATTACACGACCCTTTTCCAGCATCTTACGGGCATCAATCGTAAATTCCTCCGTTGCAGTATAAATATCTTTCTGAATTTCTTTCTTCTCTTCTAAAATTTTTCGTTCTTCCTCCGTAATTGGACGAAGCTTTTCCAACAATTCTTCCTTCATAAAGTATTCCTTTATCTGTTAATATTAATATTTTAACATAAAAAGAACAGGCCTTTCAATCAGCCTGTTCTCATAATCTTATAATACTTTGCTTAAGAATCCCTGTAATCTTTCGTTTTTCGGATTTTCAAAAAATTCTTTTGGTTCATTTTCTTCCTGAATGATTCCTTCATCAATGAAGATCACGCGGTTTGCCACTTCTTTGGCAAATCCCATTTCGTGTGTAACGATTACCATGGTAAGACCTTCTTTTGCCAGAGATTTCATTAAATCTAAAACTTCTCCAACCATTTCAGGGTCCAGTGCAGAAGTTGGTTCATCAAAAAGTACCACATCCGGATTCATTGCTAATGCACGTACGATTGCTACACGCTGTTTCTGTCCACCGGATAAGGTAGATGGATAAACATCTGCTTTATCTTCCAGACCGATTCGTCTAAGAAGCGCCATTGCTTCTTCTTTTGCCTGTGCAGTAATCTGTGCTTTTGTAGCAGTTCTTTCAGATTTTTTCAGTTTCTTCTGTTCCTGCCATCTGGTATGTACAGGTGCCAGCATAATATTTTCAATCACAGTTTTATTATTGAAAAGATTAAAATGCTGGAATACCATTCCCATTTTTCTTCTATGGAAATTGATATCAACGTTCATATCCGCAATATCTACACCATTAAAGATAATCTGGCCGCTGCTTGGATCTTCCATACAGTTTAAGCAGCGAAGGAATGTACTTTTACCGGAACCTGAAGGTCCGATGACACAAACAATATCACCTTTATTGATCTTCACATTGATTCCATTTAAAACCTGGTTTCCGCCAAAGTCTTTTTTCAAATTAATTACGTCGATCACTCTTTCTCAGGCTCCTTTCCATAATTTTAATTCCCAAACTGATCAAAAGCACTAACACGATATAGATGAGTGCCATGACAATATAAGGAACCATAAATTCATAACTGTTAGATCCAATGTAACGGAATGCCACATAAAGATCTGCTGCACCTACGAAACTTACAACCGAAGTTTCTTTGACAAGTGCAATAAATTCATTACCTAAAGTCGGTAAAATATTTTTGACAGCCTGTGGAATCACGATTTTCATCATTGTTGTTCCAAAGCTTAAGCCAACTGCACGGCCGGCTTCCATCTGTCCCTGATCTACGGAAAGAATACCGCTTCTCATAATTTCCGAAATATAAGCCGCACTATTCAGACCGAATACCAGCATAGAAACCTGTACACCGCCCATTTTTACTCCCATTAATGGAAGTAATACATAATAGAAAATCAACAACTGAACTACAATTGGTGTTCCTCGGAACAATCCAACATAGAAACTGCAGATTCCATTTAAAACACGTGGTAAAAGTTTGTATTTTGGAAGTACACGCACTGTGGCAATTAATGTACCAATCAGGATACCCAAAATCAAACCTGTAACTGCGATTAATAAAGTATTCTGTAAACCTTCTACAACTCTGGTATACCCCTGCTGTTCAATGAAGATTTGCATAAACTTTGCGATCTTTACATCAAAGCTTCCCATTGATTTCTCCCTGCTTTACAAAAAGGAGTGCTGTACATTTGCACAGCACTCTGTGATTTCTTATGTATTATCTTAATTGCATTACTGAGCGATCATTTCGTTGATTGCTGTTGTAATTGCTACTGCTGGAGCAGCATCGATGATCACATAATCAAGATTTCCGTTTAACATATCCTGAACTGCTAAAGAACCATTGTCATATCCGATTGCTTCTACAGCATATCCATCAAATCCCCAATCAGCATCACCTTCTGTGTAGAACTGACCTGTTGTACCAGCCTGGAAACCAACTTTTGTAGTGTCATCTTTTTCATTTAAGATTGCTGCTACATCTTCTGCTGCTGCACATTCATCGAATTCTGTGTTGTTAGATGGAACAACGATTTTCTGTGCTGCATTGTAGTAAGATTCAGAGAAGTTTACAACTTCTTTACGTTCTTCTGTGATTGTAAGACCTGCCATAGCGATGTCACATTTGCTCTGTCCTACAGATAAGCAAACAGCGTCAAAGCTCATGTTTACGATAACAAGTTCCTGTCCAAGATAATCAGCAAGTGCTTTTGCGATTTCCATATCGATTCCGTAGTATTTGTCACCTTCCATGTATTCAAATGGAGCAAATTCTGCGTTTGTTGCAACTACTAACTGATCTTTAGAAGCATCTTCTTCTGCTGATTCTACAGCTACAGGTTCACCATCACCAAAGTAGTGGTCACAGATTTCATCAAATGTACCATTTTCTTTGATTTCAGCGATGAATGCATTTACTTCTTCTAATAATTCTGGCTGATTTTTGTCAACACCATATGCATACTGTTCTTCTGTAAGTTCCACATCGATAACTTTTGCTGTTACAGCTGCTTCTGCTGGTGCTTCAGCTGCTTCTTCTTTTCCGCCACATGCTACTACAGAAAGAGCCATAGCTGCTACTAAAGCGAGTGATAATAATTTCTTTTTCATAACTCATTCTCCTTATTTATTCATTATGTTTCCGTTAAATAATGCATATTTCAATGAATATTCATTATTTTATGCATAAATATACATTCTCATGCACAAGACAATATTATATACAAAAAGTCCTTGAAATTCAAGGACTTTTTCGCTTTTTCTTTATCAAATTAAAGGATTACTCTGTTACAATCTTTCTTGCTTCCAGATAATATCTCTTTTCCTGAGCATGGCCAGTAGAAAATGTCTTTCTAGGGAATACGCCGTTTTCTATAATTCCTTTAAAAAACTTGTTCTTATCAATAACCGGAAGAGCAAAGCCAATGGAGTTTGGTTCTTTTGCCAGATTCTGCAGTACATCTTCACCATGAATATAATCTATGACTCCTAAATGCACTGACAAATATTCATCTAAAAAGTTCTGTAAGATTCCAATTGGAAGCTGTCCCTTTTCCGGGTCCAGATAAATCGTTCCGTGTTTTTCTCCGCTGTACCATTTTACCGGATAACCTTCTTCTGCACAGGAATCTAAAATCAGTGCGCCAAGCATTGCCTGAACATCTACATTTTTTACAATTCGGTGAATCGGCTCAAACTTCTGTGCTTCATCATGAATATTTACCAGTTCCACCAACGCATAGCGTGCCGGATGATTTAGCATGTCTTTTCCCGGATTTTTCAGCTTAATATCCTCGTAGCAGGCTTTTGCTGTTGCAAGAGAATGATTTCCATCTGCCACTGCAAACATCATTGGTACTTTCTTGGAATCTGCATATTTTTGAGCTATAAAGTCGCCGTATGCTTCCATTTTTTCTACCAGCGCATCCAGCTTTTCACCGCTTACCAGTCTGCCAATAATTCTTCCGCCATCTTCCATCAGTTCAAAATCATAAATCAATGGAAGTTCTTCTTTGACAGATTCCAAATAGCCGCACATGATATCCTTTTCATCATCAGAAAACAGCAAAATATGTGGCAATTCGATAATCGCATTTTCACGAATAACTTTACGCGGTGGAATTCTCTCTATAACTGTTTTTTCCGTCGCACGAACACCTGATAAAGAATGTGGTGAATAATCATATTCATCCAGGTTAATAGCCCCTACAATCCCTTTACGAATACTTCCATCAAGCAATGTTCTTTCCACATAGATAAATGCATTCTTATATTCTTCAAAAATCTCATCCTTCAAATACTGTTCCATGGCCTCTCTGATTTTATAAACCATACCTGCTGATTCTTCTCCTAATTTTGCTTCAGGAAAAATCAGTTTTAAAGAAGAAGGAGCATCTCCTACATATTCTTCTACTCTTTCCCAGTATTCCGGCTGAGAAGTAAACTGGTCGCAGGCAATGACTGACCATTTCTCCATTTCTGCTGTTTTCGGAATTAAAATATCCGCTGGTTCAAATAAATTCATTTTTTCATATCCTCCAAATACTTCTAGTGTTTTTCCAGAAGTTCATTTTTCTCTCGTATTCCATCATCCGTCAGTTCCAGTACTCTATCTGAATTTTGAATACTGCTTAAACGATGGGCAATTGTCAGGGTTGTTCGCCCTTCTGATAATTTATCCAGTGATTTTACGATTGCTGCTTCACTTTCATTATCCAATGCAGAGGTTGCTTCGTCCAGAATCAGAATCGCAGGATTTTTCAAAAACACTCTGGCAATACTGATACGCTGTTTCTGTCCGCCGGAAAGCTTCACTCCACGTTCTCCCACGTATGTGTCATATCCGTCTTTTAAGTTCAGAATAAACTCATGAGCTTCCGCTTTTTTTGCAGCTTCGATTACTTCTTCTTCCGTAGCGTCCAGTCTTCCGTATAAAATATTTTCACGAATGGTACCTGAGAACAAATATACATCCTGCTGAACAACTCCGATGTTACTGCGAAGACTCTTTAATGTATATTTTCGGATGTCCTCTCCATCAATCAAGATTTTTCCTTCTGTCACGTCATAAAAACGTGGAATCAGATTGCAAAGGGTTGTTTTTCCTCCGCCGGAAGGACCAACTAATGCCAGTTTTTCCCCTGCATGAATATGAAGGGATACATTTCTTAAAACTTCATTGTGATCATCAGAATATTCAAAACTCACATTATCAAAGACAATGTCTCCCTTTGGTGCCGGCATTTCCACTGCATCCGGCTCATCGAAAATCTCAATTTCTGCATCCATGATTTCTAAGAAACGTTCGATACCGGTCATACCTCGCTGAAACTGCTCTGCAAATTCAATGATTCTTCGAATGGTCGCAATCATTGTACTGACATATAAAGTATAAGCTACCAGGTCACCTGCTGATATCCAGCCTTTTGTCAGGAAAATACCGCCTGCAACGATCACCAGCAAATACATCATACCGTCAAACAAACGGTTTGTAGTCGTAAATATTGCCATCAAATGATAACTATGCTTTTTGATTCCCAAAAACTTCTGATTGTCTTCTTCAAATTTCTGATTTTCTTTTCCTTCATTGGTAAATGCCTTTACAACTCTCTGTCCCAATAAGCTGTCTTCAATACGGGCATTTAATTCCCCAATCTGATGTCTCTGCTCTCTGAAAACCGCCTTTTGTTTTCGATTAATCTTTAGGCAAACAAAAAACATTAAAGGAAGGCATATAAAAATTAACAATGTAAGAATCGGGCTCACGCCAAGCAGAATGATAAACGAAAATACTGCTTTGAGTCCTGCAATAAAAAATTCTTCCGGACAATGATGTGCAAATTCCGTCACATCAAAAAGGTCATTGGTGATGCGTCCCATGATCTGTCCGACTTTTGTATTATTATAGTAGGTATTAGACAGTTTCTGCAGATGTGCATAGGCATCCCTTCTCATGTCAGTTTCCATGTAGGTTCCCATCACATGTCCCATACCTGCCATATAAAAGTTTGCCACACCATCCAGAATACGAACTCCCAGATATAATACGCCAAGCTTTAATACATACTGTACAGTCAGTGCTGCAAGATTTGTGGTCGCCATATTGGTCAGATCACGCATGATCATTGGCAAGACCAGCTCACAGATTGATGTTAAGCCCGCACAAAATAGATCTAAAACTAAAATATGCTTATATTTTCCATAATATGGTAAAAATCGTTTCAATAAAGTACTTGTTTTCATATAATTCACACTCCATAGTTGCTAGTGTATCACAAAACTTTTCATTTTTACACAAAAAAATCCTGAAACCAGCTTTTTGCTGATTCCAGGATTCTATTGTAATCATTAATTTGCGTCTTCGTCTCTCTGAGCAACGAATACTGTTCTCTTTCTAGCCATTTCATCGCTTGCAAGGTATTCATCGTAAGTTGTAATCTTGTCAATCATGCTTCCGTTTGGAAGGATTTCGATGATACGGTTTGCTGTTGTCTGAACGATCTGATGGTCACGTGAGGAGAATAATAATACTCCTGGGAATTTCATCATACCATTGTTCAGTGCTGTGATGGATTCCATATCTAAGTGGTCAGTTGGTTCGTCCATGATCAGGATGTTCGCACCGGAAATCATCAGCTTACTTAACATACAACGCACTTTTTCACCACCGGAAAGAACGCGTACTTTTTTCACACCATCTTCACCGGCGAAAAGCATTCTTCCTAAGAAACCACGTACGTAAGTAACATCTTTGATTTCAGAGTAGCCTGTTAACCAGTCTGTGATTGTGTAATCGTTGTCGAATTCCTTTGTATTATCCTTAGGGAAGTACGCCTGGCTTGTAGTTACGCCCCATTTGTAGAAACCTTCGTCTGGTTCCATTTCGCCTGCAAGGATTTTGAAAAGTGTTGTTTTTGCAAGTTCGTTACTACCTACAAATGCAACTTTATCATCATGGTTCAAAATAAAGGAAATGTTATCCAGTACTTTTACGCCATCGATTGTCTTAGAGATACCTTCCACTGTAAGAACTTCGTTACCGATTTCGCGGTTTGGTCTAAAGTCAATGTACGGATATTTACGGCTGGATGGTTTGATTTCATCAAGCTCGATTTTTTCAAGTGCTTTCTTACGGGAAGTAGCCTGTTTAGATTTGGAAGCGTTAGCAGAGAATCTGGAAATAAATTCCTGTAATTCTTTAATCTTTTCTTCTTTCTTCTTGTTTGCTTCCTTCATCTGACGAATCATTAACTGGCTGGATTCGTACCAGAAATCGTAGTTACCGGCGTAAAGCTGAATCTTGCCGTAATCAATGTCTGCAGTATGTGTACATACTTTATTTAAGAAGTAACGGTCATGAGATACAACGATAACTGTATTTTCAAAGTTAATTAAGAACTCTTCTAACCATGCAATGGCATCTAAATCCAAATGGTTGGTAGGTTCGTCCAGAAGCAGGATGTCCGGATTACCAAACAATGCCTGAGCAAGGAGTACCTTAACCTTTAATGGACCAGGAAGTTCACTCATCATTGCATAATGCCATTCGATTTCTACACCAAGACCATTTAAAAGAGATGCTGCGTTGGATTCTGCTTCCCAACCGTCCATATCTGCAAATTCACCTTCTAATTCAGAAGCACGGATACCATCTTCTTCTGTGAAGTCTTCTTTTGCATAAATCGCATCTTTTTCTTTCATGATATCGAACAGTCTCTGGTTACCCATGATAACTGTATCCATAACTGTATACTGATCATACTGGAAATGATCCTGTTTTAAGAAGGAAAGACGCTGTCCCGGTGTGATGACAATGTCACCATTTGTGGAATCCAGTTCTCCTGATAAGATTTTCAGGAATGTGGATTTTCCGGCACCGTTGGCACCGATAAGACCATAACAGTTTCCTTCTGTAAATTTAATATTTACATCTTCAAATAATGCTTTCTTACCTAAACGTAATGTTACATTGTTTGCACTAATCATTCTAATTCAAACCTTTCTGTAAAGAGAAGCCCATAGGACTCTTAATTTTATCACTACATACCTACTCTATTTTACAGAAAAATCCACATTTTGCAAGTACTTTTTAGTATCCGATAGCTTCTAAAATGCGATCAATAATTCTTGCATTGGCAACAGAAAAGCTTTCTGTTACAAACGGTTTTTCTCCATCTGTAATACAGCGACCAAGCTGCTCAACTTCCAGGCGATAATTCTGAGGAACCATCACAGTCTTTTCTTCTTTGTATCCGTCGAAAGTTTCAACCACATATTTTAATTCGCCCGGAGAGTTAAATCCAAATACAGTTGCTTTAATAAAGCCCTTTGTACCATGAATTTCACATCTGTTCAGCGCAGAATTTTTTTCAGTTTCTAAAACCATTCCACAATTTAAGTGAGCTTTTACGCCACCTTCATATTCCATAAATACGGTTGTAAAAAGGTCAATGTGTTCGTCTGAGAATGAGCTGACTGCCTGCACTTTTTCCGGTTCTTTTCCGATCATTCGCAAAATCAAGCTGCATGGATATACCCCAAGGTCGTAAGTACATCCCCCAAGAGAATCTCTGCGCATACGAATGTTTTCTTTTACATAATCAGATGTAATGAGTGCAGCTTCCATGTAACGGATATCTCCGATTACACCATTTTTTATTTCTTCTTCAATTGCTTCTAAATATGGGCTATGCTGATATGCAAATGCTTCCATCAGATAAACACCATTTTCTTTTGCTGCATCAAACATTTCCTGTGCTTCTTTTGCAGTTGGTGCCAGTGGTTTTTCGCAAAGAACATGTTTCTTCGCTTTTAATGCTTTGATAGTCCATTCATGATGCATGGTATTTGGAAGCGGATTATAGATAGCTTCTACTTCAGGGTCATCAATCAATTCCTGATAACTTCCGTAAGCTTTTTCAAATCCATATTTTTCTTTAAACTGCAGTGCTTTTTCCATGCTTCTGCCTGCAATCGCATATAACTCACAGTTTTCCGCCTGTTTCATTCCTTCTGCCGTATCACGTTCAAAAATGTATGCTGTACCAAGAACACCCCATTTTATCCTTTTCATCTTCGTATCCTCCAAGCTTCTTAATACTTTCTCTTTAAAATCATATAGGAAATCCAGTAGAGAATCAACATCAGACATACTGCATAAGCTGCTGCCTGAGACAATAACTCCTGTCCGATGATCTTAAATACAATCGTACAAACCGCAGCTATCAAAACAAAATAATATCCTGCCCATGCGAAAGCTTTGTTGCGGATAAAATGATTTCTTTCATCGGATGCTTCCAGCTCTATCTTTTCACGGTATACATCATTTTTATTCAATCGATAATAACGAATCAAATTGATTGCACCAACCACTGCAAGGCCCATGCCCATACCATTCCAATATTCATCTACAACTCCTGCAAATGATAATCCAATTAGGATTGAACCTATCATCAGCCATAAAATATTTACATATAATCTCTTATTCTGTTTCATTTTCACTTCCTCCTATTCACACTCTTCTTCAAAGATAAATACTTCTTCAATTGTTTTCCCAAAATACTTCGCAATCTCATGTGCCAGCAATAACGACGCATTATATTTTCCATTTTCCAATGAAATAATGGTCTGGCGTGTCACTCTTACTGCGCTTGCCAGTTCTTCCTGGGAAATACGGCGCTCTTTTCTTAATTCTTTTATGATATTCTTCATGTTCCACCTCGCTTTATAAAGTTCTCTTTACATTTTTAGTATAGTTAGCTTTACATTAAATGTCAAGTGCATTTTACATTTTCAGAAATATATTTATTGAAAAGATTTCAGAGAAATAGTAAAATGAGTTTAAGATTTAAATTACAAATGCATATTTAGAAAAGAGGATACCTATGGAAAGCAGAATCAAAAAGACAATCGAACTTCACGACAAAGGTTATAACTGTGCACAGGCAGTGGCATGTGCTTACTGCGACCTTGTTGATATTGATGAAAAAACTGCCCTTCGTGCAACCGAAGCTTTTGGTGCCGGCATGGGCGGACGCGAAACTACTTGCGGAGCAATTTCCGGTGCTGTATTTTTAGCAGGACTGAAAAGTGCTGACGGTATTGTCGGTGCTCCAAAATCTAAGGCAAAAACTTATAAATTATCAAAAATGATCGTAGACGCATTTCAGCAAAAGAACGGCACAATCATCTGTAAAGAATTAAAGGAAAAAGACCCTGAAACAGGCAAACAGCGCCGTGACTGCGCAGGCTGCATCATGGATGCTGCTGCTATCGCAGAAGTTGTACTTTTTTCAGAATAATACATTTCATTAGATATAAAAAAATGGAGGTGGGCTATGAAACAATACACAGTTGTTCAGGTAGGGCTTGGTTCCCGCGGAATTATTCACATTGACGGAATGATTCATAATTCAGACATGTTTAAAGTCATTGGTTATTGTAACCGCAGCATGGAAAATCTTCTCGCTGCAAAAGAACGCTATCAGTTATCTGATGATGTTCTTTTTACTGATGCAGAAGAAGCACTAGATTCTTAACATCTGCAACGAAGCAAATATCAAAACAATTCTCTGCCATCAGCACAAATATTTGCGTTCTTTTATGAAATTAAAAGAATTTTTGGATTCAGGGGAACTTGGTAAGATTTATCAGATTCAGGTACATTGTCAGCAGCACGCAAACCAGATTGCAACCCATTATATTGACTATATGATCTGGGCAAATGGTGGCGTCAAACCGGTTTCTGTGGTTGGACATACCCATGGAACTTTCTATCTGGCAAATTCTCATCCATCTCCGGATTATATTCTAGGGGAAGTTGCTTTTGAAAACGGTGTACGCGGTATCGTGGAATGCGGTTATTATGCGCCGCAGCATTTGGAACATGACAACTGTTTTGACCATGGTCCAAAAGCAAATGAATTTTATACAGATGACCGTCTGACCGTTTACGGCGAAACCGGATATGCCTGGGCAGAATGTAATGGTCGCTGGGCTGCCTTCACTTCAAAAACAGACGGCAAGGTAGTCAGCGGAGACTTTGGCGGTTTCTTTGAACAGGAACAGTTTACCGCGCAGGACCGCTATACTTATGATTTCGGCTTGTGGCTGGAAGATGACAGCAAAGTACATCCATCAAACCTTGAAGCTGCTTATCAGGGATATCAGATTTTAGAAGGAATCTATATCAGTGCATTAGAAAACAGACGTGTAGATTTTCCGTTAGAGGTACCACTTCCATACGATTGTCTGGAAAAATTGACCGAAGTGTTACCAGATGTAGATTATAAGAAGTTACCAGAATAATTATCCATAAAGCATTAAAATGGGGCTTGCTGTATCAGCAAGCCCTTGTTTATTATAATTCCAGTATTTCATTTACTACTTTTTGAGGATTCTTACCATCGGTAACAACTTCTTTATGTGCAGTATCTTTATAAATCTGTTCTCTGGCATTCATAAGATTTGTAACCTTTTCTTCCAATGCGCCTCCCTGTAATAGCGGACGATTTGTATCACCTGATACGCGTCTGATAATTTCTTCTTTGGAAGTCTTCAAATACACTACTGTACCAAGGTTTCTAAGCAATGCTCTATTTTCCTCTCTTACCGGCATACCACCACCAATGGAAAGCACAAATCTATCTTCACTATTCTGTAAGCGTTTTAAAAGATCCTTTTCCATATCTCGGAAGGCAACTTCTCCGTCTTCGGCAAATATATCAGAAATCTTTCTGCCCTGCTCTTTTTCAATCCATTCATCTGTATCGATAAATTCACATTCCAAAGCTTTTGCCAGTTTCTTTCCAATCGTGGTCTTTCCGGCACCCATAAAGCCCATTAATACTATATTTTTCATTTTACTTTACTCTCCTATCGCAAAAAGAGCGGCATGCCGCTCTTTCTATCATTTTTTGCTTCTCATGTAAAAAAATAACACAATTTTCTCTAAATATCGTTTCAGCACAATCTGAATTTCTTCCCTCGGATCAATTGGTTTTACAAGAATAGAATAAATCCCTGTAAGGTTTGCTCCCCACACATCCGTAAAAAGCTGGTCTCCTACGAACAAAGTCGTTTGTTCATCAGTTCCCATAAGTTCCATGGCTTTACGATAACCTTTTGGACTTGGTTTTCCACCTTTGTGAATGGCATTTACATGCACTTCACTATTAAACATTGCCACTCGCGGCTCTTTATTGTTGGAAAGCAGGCATGCATCCATACCAATTTCTTTCAAATGCGCAAATAATTTCTTTGCTCTCTCATCAGCCGGTGCATCATGCATGACCAATGTATTATCAATGTCAAAAATGACACCTTTGTATCCCTTTTTTGCGAAACTGTCAAAATCAATGACATAAGTGGAATCTACATATTCCTTTGGATAAAATGTACGAAACATAAAGTCTCCTTATTCTAAGATTTTTTTCAGCTCGTCCATAAATGTATTTACATCTTTAAATTCTCTGTAAACAGATGCAAAACGTACGTAAGCAACAGAATCCAGATCTTTTAATTTTGTCATGATCATTTCACCGATCAGCTTACTTGGAATTTCACGTTCTTCACGATTAAAAATTTCAAGTTCAACTTTGTCAACCAGTGCATTAATATCCTTTGCCGGAATCGGACGTTTATGACACGCACGAAGTACCCCTGCTTCAATTTTTGCACGGTCATAAGTTTCTCTATTGTTATCCTTCTTAATAACAATAAGTGGAATCGTTTCTACTTTTTCATAAGTAGTAAAACGTTTTCCGCATTCGTCACATAATCTGCGTCGTCTGATAGAACTGTTGTCATCAGCTGGTCTTGAGTCGATTACCCTTGTTGCTTCCTGATTACAAAATGGACATTTCATAAATATTTATCCCCCGATGGTTAGTCTTTAACTAGCTAAAGTATATTACATTTTTTTACCATATGTCAACATTTCGTCGATGTTTATGTAAAGCAACCTCTATATCTTGTGCATATATTATACAAAGGGGGGATTTTATGCGATTATGCGAATTAAGGGAAAAGGACGTTATCAACATCTGTACCTGCAAGAAAATCGGCTGTGTCGTTGATATAGAATTCGACAAAAAAAGCTGTCATGCGACAGCCTTAATCGTATCCCAGGGAATTCACTTCTTCAACCTTTTTTCAAATGATGAATTGGTGATTCCCTGGTGTCATATTAAACAAATTGGACCGGATGTTATTCTGGTTGAATTACCGGGATAATTATTTGTCTTCTACTGTTCCATGCATTCTTCTGATAACAAGTAATGTTGCAACCATAAGAACGATACCAACTGGAAGTGCAATCCAAGCTGTCTTTACGAAACCTGCAACGATATAAGTTACGAAAGAAACTGCTGCTACAGTGATTGCATATGGAAGCTGTGTATTTACATGGTTGATGTGGTTACTCTGTGCACCGGCACTTGCCATGATGGTTGTATCAGAGATTGGTGAGCAGTGGTCACCGCAAACAGCACCTGCCATACAAGCAGAGATTGCAATGATCATCATTGTCTGATCACCTGCAAATGCTTCAACTACGATTGGAATGAGGATACCAAATGTTCCCCATGAAGTACCGCTTGCGAAAGCAAGGATGCATCCTACTAAGAAGATGATTGCTGGTAAGAAGTTCATTAATGCAGATGCGCTGCCTCTTACGAGTGCTTCAACATATGGAGCAGCACCAAGGCTGTCTGTCATAGCTTTTAATGACCAAGCCATTGTAAGGATTAAGATTGCAGGTACCATTGCCTTGAATCCTTCTGGAAGAGATCCCATACATTCTTTGAAAGAAAGGACTCTTCTTGCCATGTAGAAGATGATTGTAAACACAAGACCAAAGAAGCTTCCGTAAGCAAGACCTACAGATGCATCACATCCTGAGAATGCTTCAATAAGACCAACACCATCAAAGAAACCGCCTGTGTAAATCATACCGATAATACAACAAATAATTAAAGCTACTACTGGAAGAATCAAGTCTAACACTTTACCCTTTGGATTTCCTTCAATTGCATCTTCAAATTTATCTGCAGCACCTGCTGGTGTAGAGTGAAGATCACCTTTAAGTGCATTGATTTCATGCTGTTTCATTGGGCCATATTCTACTTTTGATACTACTAATACAATCATCATAACGATTGTTAATAATGCGTAGAAGTTATAAGGAATTGCACGGATAAAAATAGAGAATCCGTCTGCACCTTCAACGAAACCAGTTACTGCTGCTGCCCATGAAGAAATTGGAGCAATGATACATACAGGAGCTGCTGTAGCATCGATCAGGTATGCTAATTTAGCACGGGAAATTTTGTGTTTGTCAGTAACCGGACGCATAACGCTGCCAACTGTTAAGCAGTTGAAATAGTCATCAATGAAGATTAAACATCCAAGTAATACAGTTGCAAGCTGTGCACCTACACGGCTGTGGATATGGGTTGCAGCCCAACGACCAAATGCAGCGGAACCGCCGGCTTTGTTCATCATGCTAACCATAGCACCTAAAATTACAAGGAAGATTAAGATCCCTACATTGTAACTGTCGGAGAGAACTCCGATAAAACCAGTCTGGAATACATGGTTTACTGTTCCTTCAAAACTAAATCCTGAATAGAAGATACCACCTACTAAGATTCCTAAGAATAAGGAACTATACACTTCTTTTGTGATCAGTGCAAGAATAATCGCTACGAACGCTGGTACCAGTGACCAGAAAGTAGCGTACATTGATGGCACATATTCTACAGTTTCTTCTGCAGCAAATGCCAGCATTGGGCAGCACATGATTGCTAATGCAACAACCATCATTGCTCCCATGAGTTTTTTCATGTTTGCTTTCATTCTCTTTTCCTCTCTCTCTTTTTTGACCAGATAAAAAAATACCATGGACACGCGCGTACCCATGGCATAAAATTCTCGTTTGCCGATAGCGCTCCACCTAAAGTGACAGTACGCTGCATCTTCTGCAACGTCCCAGAGAAAAGCTTTGGGTTACTTTCCCCTTCGGCGATCTCCCCTTTCTCCAAAAAATGTGTCCCTTCACATAAATTTTTACGGATACTCTTGAATTTCGCACCTCTATCTAGTCATATTTTTAAATACATGTTCAGTTTTACCATTTCTTACAAAAAAAAGCAATAGAAAAATCGTCTTTTTTCCTTATTTTTCAAGCTTTTTTTTTCATTTTCTTACACATTTGTTCCCAATTCTGTCGTTTAATAATCCACAACAAGATAACAGAGCTGATTGCCCATGTGACAGGGTATGCACTAAACACCACTCGGATGTCCGGAATCATTCGTACTATACTTTCAATATAAATTACTCGGAATGCACACCACACACTTAAAATGACAGACATTGGAATCAGTGTTTTTCCAGCACCTCGAAGTGCTCCTGCACAGCCATGGGTAATTGCTAACAGGAAATAAAATAAAGTTTCCAGCCTTGCCTGTTTCACACCGTAAGCGATTACCGCCGGATTCCGGCTAAACAGACCTACCAGCTGAGGTGCAAAAATAAATAGAATCACACCTAAAACTTCTGCCATCGTAACAGAAATCATCATTCCCTGACGAATACCTTCTTTCACACGTTCCGGCTTATTTGCTCCCATATTCTGACCCACATAAGTGGTCAGTGCAAGAGCCATACTCAATACCGGAACGAAAACAAATCCCTGAAGTTTGGAATAGCTGCCACAGCCTCCCATAGCCAAATCTCCAAAAGCATTGATATTGGCCTGTACTACAAGATTTGCCATGGAGTTCACGCTGTTTTGAACACCGCTTGGAAGTCCCAGCGTAATAATCTGTTTTAATACTTCCGGATACACACGTAATTTTGACAGCTTAATCTGTACCACAAAACGTCCGCTCATCAGATGAACAAGTCCTAACATAGCGCTTAAGAACTGACCAATGGTAGTTGCAAGAGCTGCACCTGCTACACCCATGTCAAGTCCGCCAACAAAAATCACGTCAAGGACTGCATTGGTCACTGACGAAATGATCAGATAATATAGCGGATGTTTGCTGTCTCCCAATGCATTGAAAATCCCGTTGGTGGTATTGTAAAGTACCATTCCAAGAAGTCCCATGCAGTAAATTCTAAAATATGTTACAGAATTTGGCATAACATTTTCCGGAGTTCCCATCCAGCGCAAAATTGTCGGTGTAAAAGACACACCAAGAATGGTCAAAATAATCCCCATCACAAGAGCAAACACCACGGTTGTATGAATGGCTTTGTCCATTCCCTCTCTATCTTTCGCACCAAAACTTCTGGAAATCAGAACACTGGCACCAATAAATGCTCCCTGAAAAAAGCCGATAAACAACTGCTGCAGGCTCATAGAAGAGCTCACTGCCGCCAAAGCTTCATTTCCGCAGAAATTCCCTACAACCAGGGAGTCCACAGCATTATACATTTGTTGAAATAAATTTCCTAAAAAGATCGGAATGGCAAAGCGTATCAGCTTTTTCCACACTATGCCTTCCGTCAAAGACAGTTTTTCTTCGTTCATGTTACTTTCTCTTCTCTGGTAATTCACTAATCATTGTTGCTCCTAAAACGAGCACTGCACCAATCGCACTATAGATCGTCATTGGTTCTTTTAAGAACATCGCAGACAAAATGATTGCTACAATTGGATCAATGTAGCTAAACAATGCTACCGTCTGCGCTTTCAAGCCATTCATCGAGCCAAAATATAAGGCATAAGCAATTCCTGTATGTACAACACCTACGATAATCAGCATGAATACGATCAGTGGTGTCAGTACCACTGCTGATAAATCCTCTACAAATAAAATATAAGGAATCAGTACCACTGCTGCTGCTCCAAGCTGCATGATGGTTTTGTCATAGGTAGGTACTTCTCGAAGCTTCTGGTTCATCATAATAACTGTCGCATAAAGTGCAGCGGCTCCAAGGCCAAATAATATACCTTTCATCTCAGATACATCTGAAATTCCGCCATCTAAGACACCTGATACGAACACCATACCAATGAGCGCCACAATGACACACAACACTTTTTTTACTGTCAGCTTTTCTTTAAGTAAAAACGGAGACACAATCATTACAAAAATCGGTGCCATATAGTAGCAAAGTGTTGCTACCGCTACAGAAGTATATCGATAGCTTTCAAATAAAAGCACCCAATTAAGTCCGATAAATCCACCGGAAACCAGAAGAATCCATAAATGTTTTTTTATGGATTCTCTATCCATTTTAATCTTTTTGATCTTAATGAATACCAGCAAAAAGGCTACCCCAAGAATCCCTCTGGCACATGCCACGATTCCGGATGGCAATGGAATATATTTTCTAAATATTCCAATGGTTCCAAAAATAACCATCGCAAGTATGAGCGATACTTTTGCATTTGTTTCTTTTTCCATAATCTCTTCCTCACAATTTCAAAATCCCTATTTGTTCACTTTAGCACAATTAAATTACTTGTACAACCTTTTAAAATATCGTATAATCCCATTAATCTTAATTTTAATACTACGGAGGATTATGAAATGAATATTATCGCAACAGATAAAGCACCAGGTGCAATCGGACCATACTCACAGGGCTATGAAGTAAACGGTGTTGTTTACACATCGGGTCAGATTCCTGTAAATCCTGCAACAGGCGAAATTCCGGAAGGAATCGCAGCACAGGCAGACCAGAGCTGTAAAAATGTTGGTGCAATCTTAGAAGCTGCTGGCAGCGGATATGATAAAGTATTCAAAACAACCTGTTTCCTTGCAGAAATGGCAGATTTTGCAGCATTTAATGAAGTTTATGCAAAATACTTTACTTCAAAACCAGCAAGAAGCTGTGTAGCAGTGAAAGACCTTCCTAAGGGAGTTCTTTGCGAAATCGAAGCGATTGCAATCAAATAGTTATGACATAAAAAATGGAAGTTCTTTCGAACTTCCATTTTTATTGCTTCGCTTATTTAATCGGTTCAAAGTCTGCTGCGCCATGTTTGCAAAGTGGGCAAACGATATCTTCTGGCAATGGATCGCCTTCATATACCCATCCGCAAACCTTGCACACATAACCTTTTTTGCCTTCTGTCTGTGGCTTTGGTTTTACATTGTTCTGGTAGAATGTATAAGTCATTGTTTCTGTCTTTGTCAGCACTCTCGCTTCTGTTACAGTACAGATGAACATTCCGTGAGTATCTAAATCTACGTAATCTTCTACTTTCAGTGACATGAATGAGTTGATATATCTTGGTAAGAATGCCAGGCCGTTATCAGACTTCATCACTTCCATTCCTGCAAATTTGTCAACTGTACGTCCACTCTGGAAACCAAATCTCTGGAATACTTCAAATGGAGCTGTTGTATCTAAGCAGTTTACATTCATAATACCAGTCTGTTTAATTACATGGTGTGAATAATTTGCTTTATTAATTGTCACAGCGATTCTGTTTGGTGTATTTGTTACCTGAGATACTGTATTTACAATCAGGCCATTGTCCTTTGTTCCGTCATTGGATGTTACAACATATAAGCCGTATCCAATGTTAAATAATGCTGTTAAATCATTTTTATTTGCAGTATCCTCTTGCTGCTGTAAGTAATCCATGCAAAGTTCATTAGCCATAGCTTCGATCTGCGCTTTGCTTTCATCATTCATTGCAGAGAGAATTTTCACTGTTGTATCTGTAAATGTAATGTTCTTGCTGCCTTCAAACATTCTTCTCATCACTTTTGCAGCCAGAGGTGCCCAGGAACCATTTTCCATCAGACCAACGATACGTTTCTGGTAATTTCTTTCTGTTAAGTGATGGATAAATTCCTTCATAAATGGGAAGATATCTGCATTGTAAGTTGTTGTAGCAAGTACTAATTTGCCATAACGGAATGCATCTTCTACTGCTTCTGCCATATCACAGCGAGCCAGATCATTTACTACAACCTTTGGACATCCTTTTTCTTTTAATTTCTGTGCAAGAAGTTCTACAGCTGCCTTTGTATTTCCATAAACAGATGTATAGGCAATCACGATTCCATCGCTTTCCACTTCATAAGAAGACCAGATATCGTATAAATTAATATAGTATCCTAAATTTTCTGTTAATACAGGACCATGGAGCGGACAAATGATTGAAATATCAAGTCCAGCTGCTTTTTTCAGTAATGCCTGTACCTGTGGACCATATTTTCCAACGATACCAATGTAGTAACGACGAGCTTCGCATGCCCAGTCTTCTTCTACATCTAGTGCACCGAATTTACCAAAACCGTCTGCTGAGAATAAAACTTTATCATAAGAATCATAAGTTACGATAACTTCCGGCCAGTGAACCATTGGTGCAGTTACGAATGTTAACACATGTTTTCCAAGATTTAATGTGTCACCTTCTCCTACCACGATTCTTCTTTCTTCATAATCTGTACCGAAGAAGTTTTTCATCATTGCAAATGCTTTTGCAGAAGAAACTACGACTGCATCCGGATATACTTTTAAGAAGTTGTCAATGTTTGCAGAGTGGTCCGGTTCCATATGCTGAACTACCAGATAATCAGGTTTTCTTCCACCTAATGTTTTCTGAATGTTATCCAGCCATTCGTGTTTGAAGTTCTTGTCAACAGTATCCATGATTGCGATTTTCTCGTCCATAATCGCATAAGAATTGTACGCCATACCATTTGGTACTACGTACTGTCCTTCAAAGAGATCAACCTGATGGTCATTAACTCCAATATATTTAATATCGTTTGTGATAATCATTTGAATCATCCTCCTTATTTTCTCGAGCCTCGCCTCTTGTTGTGATTATACTATAACATACTTTAACATAAAACTGTGATTTTGTCACAGAAATGGAAAAGATTTACAGATAAGATAAAACTAACTTCAAAACAAGAAGGATACGATAATCATAAAATGAAGAAATAGATACAATTGAATGAGGAGGAACTTCTATGAGTAAAAGATTAAAAGATAAGGTAGCTATCATTACAGGAGGAAGCCGTGGAATCGGATATGCAACCGCAGATGCATTTTTAAAAGAAGGCGCAAGAGTTATCATCACCGCTAGCTCTGAGGAATCTGCCAACAAAGCAGTTGAAAAATTAAAAGAAAAATATCCTGATTCTATTGTGGCAGGCATGAGCCCTGATTTAAGCAATTATGAATCCGTGAGAAATGCATTTATTGATGCTACAACCAAATATGGATGTGTTGATATTCTGGTAAACAATGCAGGTGTATCAGAAAGCACTCCATTTACAAGTTATACAGAAGATGCTTTTGATAAGGTAATGGATCTGAACGTAAAAGGTGTCTACAATGCAACCCGCGCAGCCTGCGAGTGTATGATTGCCAGAGGAAACGGAGTTATTTTAAATACATCTTCTATGGTAAGTATTTACGGACAGCCAAGCGGTATCGCTTATCCGGCTTCCAAATTTGCAGTAAACGGTCTGACCGTTTCTCTTGCGAGAGAACTTGGGCCAAAAGGCATTCGTGTGAATGCGGTCGCACCTGGAATTACAGAAACAGATATGATGAAAGCAGTTCCAAAAGAAATTATCGACCCAATGATTGCTCAGATTCCACTAAGACGTCTTGGTCAGCCGGAAGACATTGCAAACGCATTCGTATTCCTTGCTTCTGAAGAAGCTTCTTATATTACTGGTGTAGTCTTAAGCGTTGACGGTATGGCAAGAACCTAAGCGTTTTAATAAATTTTGCCATAAATTTTAAAGCGGTGTGCTAACGCACACAAAAGCCCGTGCAGATCTCCCTGCACGGGCTTTTTCTTATGCGTCATGCAACGCATTTAATCCCTCTTCATCAATTACTTCTATGGAACCTCTGGTCAGCTTTACATATCCTTCACTCTGGAAATAACGAAGCATTCTTGTAACAACTTCTCTCGCGGTTCCCATATGATTTGCAATCTTTTCATGTGTAATCTTCAGCACATTGCTGTCTTCCAGCACACACTCTTCAAGAAGAAAATCAGCCAGACGCTTATCAAAGCTCTTCCACATAATCTGCTCCATCAGCCACATGACATCCGAAAAACGACTGCTGATCAACTGATTTGAATAATTGGCAACAGCTGCGGATTCCTGCATCAATTCTTTATATAAACATGGCGGAATGATCCACATTTCTGTATCTTTCTCTGCTTCCACCACAATATTAAACTGAATATTCGGCATAACACAAGATGCTGAAAACAGACAGATATCCATATCAAACAAACGATATAAGGTAATCTCTCTTCCTTCATCAGAAAGTACAAAAACTCTTAACTGACCAGATTTAATGAGTAAAAGTCCGATACAGTCAATATCTCCATTATGTAAAACAGTTCCCTTTTTACCTGAAAAAGGTGTCACTGCATTTTTCAAACGTTCCTGCTGTGCTGCTGTTAATTTATCCCAAACTGGAAAATATTTCTGAAATTCCATGCCAAAATTCTCCTTTTCACATAAGAAAATTATAAAACTATGGTCGAAATCTGTCAATTAGTGAGCAAGTCACAGAAGGAATGATTTTCATCTGTTATGATAAAACTAACTTAAAACAAGCAGTTTACAGAAAGGATGAATGATTATGACAGCAATTGATCTTAATAAAGAACTTTTTGATAAATATACAAATGATACAAGTAAACCTGTACTCGTAGACTTCTGGGCACCTTGGTGTGTCTATTGCAGACGGATTGCTCCGGGATTAAACATCCTTGCAGAGCAATATAAAGACATTTTAGTAATCGGTAAAATAAACATTGATGATGAACAAGATTTGGCAGTCAAAGAACAGATTGAAGTGATTCCTACATTAGTAATCTATCAGAGTGAACAAGCACTTGGCTCTATCGTTGCACCGGAATCCAAAGCACAGATTGAAGCATTCATCAAAGAAACATTACACATTTAATGGAGGCAGTTATGAAACACATTTACGATATGATCATTATTGGCGGAGGTCCAGGCGGATATACAGCCGCATTATATGCAGCCAGAGCCGGTCTCGACGTTATAGTATTGGAAAAATTATCAGCCGGCGGACAGATGGCTCTGACCTCTCAGATTGACAATTATCCTGGATTTGAAGATGGCATTGATGGTTTTACACTTGGAGAAAAAATGCAGGCAGGCGCAGAAAAATTTGGTGCCAAAACAGAATATGCTGAAGTTTTTTCCGTAGATTTAAAGTCTATACCAAAAGTTGTAGAAACCAGTGAAGGAACCTTTTATGGACATACAGTAGTACTTGCTACAGGTGCAAGTCCAAGAGACCTTGGTGTCTCTGGCGAAAAGGAACTGGTAGGACGTGGCGTACATTATTGTTCAGCATGTGATGGAATGTTCTATAAAGGAAAAACGGTCGTCATCGTCGGTGGCGGAAATACAGCTGCAGCAGATGCATTTGTACTCTCCCGCATCGCAAAAAAAGTAATCTTAGTTCATAGAAGAGATACACTCCGTGCTACAAAAGTATATCATGATCCACTGATGAGAGCTGAAAACGTGGATTTTCGCTGGAACAGTACCGTTTCTGAATTTATCTCTGATGGAAAAGTAACGGATGTGAAAATTAAGGATGTAAACACTGGTGAAGAATCTGTGATCAACTGTGATGGTGTGTTTATCAGCGTAGGCAGAAAGCCCGCTACAGAACTTGTAAAAGATCAGTTGGAGCTGGATTCAGGCGGATATGTAATTGCGGATGAATCTACAAAAACAAACATCCCTGGCGTTTACGCTGTTGGAGATGTTCGAATCAAGAAAGTTCGACAGATTGTGACAGCGGTTGCAGATGGTGCTGTTGCCGCGCATGAAGCAGAAGAATATTTAGCAGAAATAAAATAGGCTATTGGGGAAAACTTATCAAAAAACTGAGGGGCTCTTATGAGCCCCTCTCTTTATACCTTCGGACGATAAATTACTCTGTGAACTGTATAAATCGTAACAAATGCTTCCGAATCAATTTTCTCAATAAATGTCATTAATTTCGCATACTCATTTTTATCAACAATGGTAATAATTTCTGTACGTTTTTTGAAATTGTAGGCACCAATGGCTTCATAGATCGTTGCTCCACTGTGAAGTTCATTTAAGATAAACTGTCTAATCTCCTCTTCTTTTTCAGAAACAATACATACTCGTTTCTTCATATCGAAGCCGAAAATGAAATGGTCAATGATAATTCCATGCAAATATGTTCCCAGCACACTTAAAAATACAATTTTTGCATCATATACAAAAGCTGCAGACAGTGCTACTACCATACCAGGAAGTGCCATTGCGGTTCCGAGATCCATATATAAAAACTTGTTCAGCAATTTTGCGACAATGTCAAGTCCACCAGAAGATGCATTTCTATTAAATAACATGGCAAGTCCAACACCGGTCACAAACATATATCCCAGCATGTCCAAAAACGGATCTGCAGTCATTGATACATAAGTTGGAAACATTTTTTCGAAAACACCGATAACAACCGGCAGCAGCAGTGACGTATATACCGTTTTTCCGCCAAATTCTTTGCCAATCAGGGCAAAACCAATAACCAGCAATCCTGCGTTAAAAATCATCGTGATTGTGGAAATCGGAAGCGGAATAAAATTTGCAACTACAATCGCAAGACCCGAGATACTTCCAACAGCCAGATTGCTTGGCATCAGAAAGAAAAATACGCCGGCCCCTGTAATGATCGTCGCAAGGGTAATCATCAGAAATTCCTGTATTATCGCTTTTTTATTTTTCATCGTACTACTCTCCTGTTTTATAGAAAGTTTACTCTCATTTTATCTTCCCATATTTTCTAAAAAACTTCAATGAATTTGCAAGTATTTTTTTAACGCTTCAAAATCTCCCTGTGGATAGCTGGAAATATCCTGACCATTTTTATTGATCAGACAATCCGTTAATAAAAATACTTTCATCCCAAGCTTTTCCGTTGGAACCATATCTTCATCCACATCATTACCTACCATGATGCATTCTTCAGGTTTTAAGTTCAGTTTCTGCAGCAATTCTTCATAATATTTCGGATTCGGCTTACAATAATGACAATCTTCATAGGTTGTATAAGCCGTAAACATTTCCGGTTCTAAACCTGCCCAGCGCATGCGATTTTCAGTCGCTGTGTGCGGAAATAACGGATTGGTTGCAAGCACCGGCATTTTCCCCATTTCTCTTACTAATTCCACGATTTCTCTCGCAGCTTTATGAAATCCACAGACAGCCTGCACCTTGTTAAATTCATTATGATAAAATTCATCTATGAACGGCTTATCTTCCAATGAAGCTTCTCCAAAGGCTTCTGTAAACACTTTCCAAAATGCTGCTTCGTTGGTGCCGCTGCCATCATTTTGGACCATAGCACCAACACCAGCCCACATGACCTTCATAAACTTTTCAAATTCATATCCTTTCGGTGCAAGGCGCTTTCCTAACAATCCCAAATATGCTTTTACAAATTCATCCTGATCCATTGGCAA
>JBGVRS010000182.1:0-15595 GCA_045128635.1 Lachnospiraceae bacterium | reverse complement strand
TGGTTAGCGCGCCAGATTGTGGCTCTGGAGGCCAAGGGTTCGAATCCCTTTATCCACCCTCAAATTTAATGGGCTATCGCCAAGCGGTAAGGCACAGCACTTTGACTGCTGCACTCGTTGGTTCGAATCCAACTAGCCCAGTTAGGGCAGTTGAAAAGAACTGTTCAATAAAATACGGAGCATTAGCTCAGTCGGTAGAGCACTTGACTTTTAATCAAGTTGTCCGGGGTTCGAATCCCCGATGCTTCACGAAATAAAGCGGAAAACCTTATGGTTTTCCGCTTTTTGTTTATAGAAAGTAATTGACTTATGGTTGACAAAAGTAAAAAGGGATTTACAGGTGTTTATATCTGCAAATCCCTTTTTCTGTTGGTTAACTAGTCGCCTCCTGGTCCGTCTTTTCGTGGTCTTGTGGATTCTGGCAAAGGTTCTACAGAATTATAGTCTTTTTTGTCAGAAGCTTTGTTTGTACCACATGGAGCATCAATTCCTGGCATGCGATAGTCGTTAGAATTATCTTTTTTCATTTTAACAGCAGAAACTATTTGTTTTTGGAAGAGCCTGAGCTGCTGTTAGAGCTTGTGTTTTTTCCAGAGTTGTTTGAATTGTTACTGGAATTTGAACCGCTGCCTGCATTGCTTGAGTTATAGCTGTTGTTCATATTGTTTGCGTTGTTAGATTTGTTTTTGTTGTTATTATTGTTGTTGTTCATGATTTAAACACCATCCTTTCACTGATAGGATGTGCAGTAATATTTTTTTTATACAAATTATTTTTTACGAAAAAATGAAGAAAGTATTACGACTTTACTTGAGCCAAGAGTGTGGAAGTGTTATATTATAATCAGGTGAAAATATGCAGATGATTTAGCATGCATAAGGGGGAATTACATGATCGCAAAAGTATTAATTGATAATATTACCAAAAATGATTTGATCAGCGAATGGGGATTATCTTTTTATATTGAATATAATGACCATAAAATTTTATTGGATACCGGAGCAAGCGGAAATTTTGTAGAAAATGCAAAAAACCTCGGTGTAAATCTGGAAGACATTGAATGTGGTGTGTTGTCTCATGCACATTATGATCATGCAGATGGTATGCCTGCATTTTTCTGGGAAAATAAATCTGCAAAGTTTTATTTGCGAAAAGGCACGGAAGAAAACTGTTATGGCAAGAAAAATCTTTTCATGTATAAATATAATGGAATTCAACCGGGAATTTTGACAAATTATGCAGAACGCATCGAATATGTAGAAGGTGATTACAAACTGATGGATGGTGTGTATCTGATTCCGCATAAAACCGTTGGACTTGAAAAAATAGCAAAAAAAGTAGATTTATATATTAAAGATAATGGGAAGATGTTCCCGGATGATTTTGCCCATGAACAGAGTCTTGTATTCGATACACCAAAAGGGCTGGTAATCTTTAACAGCTGTTCTCATGGAGGTCCTGACAACATTATTACAGAGGTGTTGGCAACATTTCCAGAAAAGGAAATCTGCGCCTATGTTGGCGGATTACATTTGTACAAGTCATCAGAAAAAGAAGTGCGAGAACTGGCGGATAGAATAAAGGAGACTGGTATTACAAAAATTATTACCGGTCATTGTACAGGAGATGAAGCATTTGCAATTTTGAAAGAGGAATTGGGAGATGTGATTGAACAGATGTATACCGGAATGGAAATTGAATTGTAGGAATAAAATATGGATATTACAATATAGAATTTGATTTGACTCTATAAATGGTGAACGCTATACTTGGTTTATCAAGATGGTATTCACCATTTTTCTTTAAGAGCAATTCGCTCAATTCCTCCAACTATTTAAAAACAAAAGGTTTTAAAAGGATTAATCTGTTCTTTATTACATTTGAAGCCAGACCAGATAAAAACCGTTACTATCGAAAATCCCATAGATCTGGCAGCAGATGTCAGTGGAAAAGAATTTATTTTAGATATCAAAGTGATGCTGAATGATGATATTTTAATTAATTTGGAAATGCAGGTGGCGAATGAATATAATTGGGCGGAACGATCTTTGTCTTATTTGTGTCGATCTTACGACCAATTATATCGTGGACAGGAATATGAAGAAGCTCTTCCGGTGATTCATATTGGCTTTCTCGATTTTACATTGCATCCATCACATCCGGAGTTTTATGCGACATATCAAATGCTGAACGTGAAAAATCACCTGCTCTATAGTGACAAATTTACACTTTCCGTGGTAAACTTAAATCAAATAAAAATGGCAACAGAAGAAGATAAAGCATATAAGATTGACTTCTGGGCAGCGATATTTAAAGCAAAAACATGGGAGGAATTGCGTATGATGGCTAATGATAATGAATATTTACAAGAAGCAGCAGAATCTCTTTATGTGGCAAATGCAGATGAAATCGTTCGCCAGCAGTGTAGGGCAAGAGAGGACGCGGAGCGAAGAGAAAGAACGCTTGAAAGGGCAAAACGTTTGGCAGAGGAAGCATTGGAAAAAGAGCGGAAAGAAAAAGAATTAGTTATAAAAGAAAAAGAAACGGCTATAAAAGAGAAGGAAACAGCTTTAAAAGAAATCGAAAAATTAAAAGAACTGCTTATAAAAAACGGGATTATTGAAGCGCAATAAAAAGCTAAGACTTGTATTCTATTAGAATACGGGTCTTAATTTTTTCTTAAGAATTATTTTGACATTTTTTCCTATACTTAAAACTTTTTTCGAGTTATGATAATCTGTAGTATGAAAGACAAGATGAGGAGGATGGGAATTTGGAAGCGAATAGAAAACCGGTTATTCAGGTTCGAAATCTTCATAAAGTATATTCCATCGGAAAGAATAAAGTACATGCCTTAAATGGCGTTAGTTTGGAAATATATGAAGGCGAGTTTTGCGCCATTGTAGGTACTTCCGGTTCGGGTAAATCCACCATGCTGAATATGCTGGCAGGGCTGGAAAAACCGACCAAGGGTGAAGTTGTGATCAATGGCGAACATATAGAAAAAATGAATGAAAATCAGTTGGTTAAATTTAGACGAGACCATGTGGGATTTATTTTTCAGTCATTTAATCTTTTGCAGACTATGACAGCCCAGGAAAATGTGGCATTGCCACTGGTATTTCGTGGGGCAGACAAAAAAGAACGATTAAAAAAAGCGGGAGATTTGCTGGATTTGGTAGGTCTGCCGGAACATAAAAAGCATAAACCAAATGAGATGTCAGGCGGTCAGCAGCAGCGTGTGGGCGTTGCAAGAGCGCTGGTAGTAGATCCGGAAATCATTTTTGCGGATGAGCCGACAGGAAATCTGGACTCAAATACTTCGAGAGACATCATGAATATGATGCAGAGGGTTGTAAGAGAGCAGAAAAAGACGCTGGTTATGGTTACTCATGATAACCATTTGGCTGGTTTTGCGGATAGAATATTCCATATTATCGACGGAAAAATCGTAAAGATAGAAGACAACAGACAAGGAGAAGACGTGTTATGAAAAGATTATTAGTATTAATGATGTGTGCGATGCTGGCAGTACCAAGTGTGGGGATGAATGTACAGGCAGTGTCTGAACCAACCCAGAACGCAATTGATGAAGCTGAAAAAAATCAAGAAGAAGTTCCTGTACCAGTTGCTGAAGAACCAGAGACAGAACTTTCATTTGGACAACTTGCAAAAGCGGCAACAGACGATTTAAGTGATTATTATTTATTATTAGATGTTACTAGCGAACAGAAGAAAGCGGCAGATGATGCGATGAAAACAGCGGCTAAGCAATTGGGTTTTATTTATACACCTGCTGAAAAGGCTCCTGATGTTGGAGGGTTTTCGACAGATGCAAATACATCTCCGCTTATCAAGGGAAAAGATGGGATTAAGTTGTGTGTAGAAACAACAAAAGGAAAACTTGATAAGGCAACTGAAGAAAAAGCCCCAACCCCAACTCCAGAACCAGAAAAAATCGAAAACAACAGTAACATCATCATCGGTGGTAAAGAGTACGACACAACCACAGCCAACGCAGGTCATCATTGCGAAATCGCGGTGCCACTGGTAAATCTTGGTGAGACAGACGTAGAAAACGTTGTAATTACACCAGTTTTGAGCAGTGATGTGACCGTATGGCCATTTGATATTGAAAAGACAGACTACTCTCAGGTTTGTGAAGAGTTAAAAGCAGGAAGTGATGACACTGTATTAGACAGAAAACATACTTTCCGCTGGACACTGCGAACAAGAGATGACGCAGTAACAGGTTACACAAAACTGACATTTAATGTGACTTACAATGAAGAAGACGGTACAAAAGGCAGTGTAGCATTAGATTACTATGTAAATGTAAATGGTGTGGAACCGGAAGAAGAAAACGGCAAACTTTCTACACCACGTGTGATTGTAACCGGATTTACAACAACTCCTGAAGAAGTATACGCAGGAGATACATTTAAACTGACATTAAATTTAAAGAATACATCAAAAGAAACTTCTGTTCAGAATATGCTTTTTGACATTCAGGGAACACAGGAAGGGACAGATGCAAACAATACATATGCAGCATTTTTACCAACTGCAGGTTCCAGCACGATTTTCGTGGACAGCATTGCTCCAAACGCTACAAAAAGCATCAGCATTGAACTGAAATCGAAAGCAGACCTTGCTCAGAAACCATATGTTGTAACCGTAAATATGGAGTATGAAGACAGCAAAGCAAATCCATTTACAGAAACAGCAAGTGTGTCTGTGCCAATCAAGCAGGAAGCGAAAGTGGATTTAAGCAGCATTCAGGCGATGCCGGAAGCAATCGAAATTGGAAATGAAGCAAATGTTATGTTCAGCATTTACAATGTGGGTAAAACAAAGCTTTACAATGTAAATGTAAAATTTGTAGCAGATTCTATCAGCGGTGGCGATACATTCCTTGGAAATATGGAACCAGGTGCAACCGGAAATGTAGATGCTTACCTTGCAGGCCAGGCAGCGACCATGGATGATGGTACTGTGAAGATTCTCATTACTTATGAAGATGAAGAAGGTAAAGAGGCAACTATTGAAAAGACAATGACATTATATGTTAACGAGCCATTTTATCCGGATATGATGGAAGATCCAATGATGATGGAAGGCATGATGGAAGAACAAAAGTCATTCCCATGGTGGGGATTTGCCATCATTGGTGTAGTAGTAGCAGGCGCAGCAGTAGCGGCAGTTCTTGTGATCAAAAAGAAGAAAAAAGCTAAAAAGCTTGCACAGGAAGAAATGGAACTGATTGAATCATTAGAGGACAACGAATAGGAGATACACTATGAGATTTATTGACTTACTCAGAATGAGTGTTTCAAATCTCTGGCGCAGAAAGCTTCGTACATTTTTGACAGTCCTGGGTGTAATCATCGGTACGGCGTCAATTGTGGTTATGATTTCTCTGGGACTCGGACTTAGTAAATCTACCATGGAGCAGATTGAACAGAGCGGTGGTCTGACAACGATTACGGTTCGTGAAGGCAGCGGCATGAGCTATTCTTCCGGTGGAGTTGCGGTGGCAGTGGAAAGTTCCAGTACGGATGAAAATGCAGGAAAGATTACAGACAGTACAGCAGAAGAAATCATGGCAATTCCTCATGTAGAAGTTGCTTCTCCGGTACTTACCATGTATCCGATTTTAAAATGCGGTGCTTATGAAGGAAATATTTCGATTAGGGCATTATCATCAGAAGCACTGCAGGCCATGGATATTCCGCTGGCGGAAGGCGCAACTTTGCCTCTTGATGAAGATAATCTGGAATTTTTATATGGAAATCAGTTGATTACGAACTTTTACAATGCCAGAACCAATGAATATTACTGGGATACAGGCGTATTGCCGGATATTGACCTTGCAAATGATCCGATTTTCTTTATCATGGATTCGGATGCTTACTGGAACGCCAAATATGGCGGAACTGATGCAAATGGAAATCCGGTTGCCCAGCCGAAAAAATATATGTACGAATCAACAGGACTTGTCGAAGGTACCCCGGATGAGTATAATGAGTTTAGCTGGGAAGCGTATTGTAACATTGAAGCACTGAAAAGTCAGTTAAAGAAAATATTTAAAAATCGTGCCATCCCAAATCAGCCGACACGTACCAATGGAAAACCATATAAAGAATGGTATTATGAGGAAATGTTTGTCAAAGTTGATGAGATGGAAAATGTAGCGGATGTTCAGCAGCAGATCATTGATATGGGCTATTATGCCTACAGCAATGCAGAATGGGTAGAACAGATGGAAGGTCAGTACGCCATGGTACAGGGTGTTCTTGGCGGCATTGGAGCAGTTTCTCTGTTTGTAGCAGCCATTGGGATTGCAAATACTATGATGATGTCTATTTATGAACGTACGAAAGAAATCGGTATCATGAAGGTACTTGGCTGCAGCCTTGGAAGAATTAGGGATTTATTCCTGATGGAAGCCGGATTTATCGGACTTTCAGGCGGTGCTATCGGACTTTTATTAAGCTATGGAATTTCAGCGATTATCAATGCAGTGGCAGGCGGCAGCACAGGATATTCTACACTTTCATATATTCCGCTTTGGTTATCCGCAGTTGCATTGATATTTGCAGTAATTATCGGTATGCTGGCAGGATTGATGCCTGCACTTCGCGCAATGAGACTTTCAGCTTTATCAGCTCTTAGAAATGAATAATGTTTAAAGGAGAGCCGAAATGGCAAAGCTGTATTATTACTATGGTGCGATGGGCAGTTCAAAAACAGCCAATGCATTAATGACAAAATTTAATTACTGGGAAGTGGGGCAGAAAGCGCTGCTCTGCAAACCAGCTATGGATACACGAGACGGGAATCTGACCGTTCATTCCAGAATCGGATTAGAGGAAAAATGTATTTTATTAGAAGAATTTGTGAAATACACGGATGAACAGGTAAAAGAATACAACTGTATTATCGTTGATGAAGTACAGTTTGCAACACCGGAGCAGATTGATTTTCTCTCCGATGTTGTGGATTTTATGGATGTTCCGGTCATTTGTTACGGACTGAGAGCAGATTTTCAAAACAGGCTGTTTCCGGGCAGTGAACGCTTGATTGCCATTGCAGATCACATTCAGGAATTAAAAACGGTCTGCTGGTGTGGAAGAAAAGCGACCTGCAATGCAAGATATAATGAAAACGGCATTGTGCGGGAAGGCGCACAGGTGATGCTTGGAGCAAATGACAGTTATAAGTCGCTTTGCAGAAAACATTTTAAAATGGGCAAATTGACAGGAGAAGATGATGTTAGATAGAAATGCGTTTATGGAGACTCTGCGTTCTGTAGCAGAACTTGGAAGAACTTCGACAGAACCACTTTCCAAAGAGGAAATTTTAAAATATTTCGAAGGAATGGAACTGACTGAGGAGCATGTAGAAATGATTTATCAGTATCTGCAGCTTCCGCCGGAAGTTCAGACTGGAGAACCGGAACCAGAAGAGGAAGAAGAACCACAGCCGGTTGTGGAAGAGGATACAGAAGAAGGAAATGTATATTTTCAGCTGTATCTGGATGAGTTAGAACAGATTGATGAAATGTCTGAAGGAGAAATGCAGGAAGCTTATAAAAAGCTTCTGGCAGGAGATGCGGCTGTTGTCGGAACCATTTGTGAGAGCTGGCTTGGAAGTATTGCGCAAATGGCGCTTCCTTATGCAGAACAGGGTGCAAATATTGAGGATGTCATTCAGGAAGGAAATATGGGATTATTGCTCAAACTTTCTGAACTGGTCGGTGCAGGAGATGTACCGGGAATGGATGCCATATTAGAGGGGGCAGTTTCTGCAGCCATGATTGCATATACAGAGGAGAACATGGAAACCTGCGTGGCTGACATGATTGTGAAGGAACAGGAGAAGAAAAATGATTAGATTTAACTGCGATTACCTGGAGGGAGCACATCCAAGGATCATTGAAAAACTGGTGGAAACTAATCTTGTGCAGACTCCGGGATATGGAGAAGATGAGTTTTGCGAACGTGCAAGAAAAGTTATTAGAGAAAAATGTGGTGTGCCAGATGCCTATGTACAGTTCTTGGTTGGTGGAACTCAGACAAACTTGACTGTGATTGCATCTACTTTAAGACCTTATCAGGGCGTCCTTTCTGCAGTAACAGGACATATCAATGCACATGAAACAGGGGCAATTGAAGCCACAGGTCATAAAGTTCTTGCACTTCCATCAGAAGATGGAAAAATTACAGCAGCTCAGGTACAGGAAGCTTATGATGCACACTGGGCAGATGAGTCGCATGAACATATTGTTCAGCCTGGAATGGTGTACATTTCTCATCCGACAGAAAATGGTACATTGTATACAAAAGAAGAATTAAAAGCGCTCTATGATACATGTCAGAAGTTAGGGCTGCCACTGTTTTTAGATGGTGCAAGACTCGGCTATGGCTTAATGTCTGAGGGCAGTGACCTTACATGGAAGGATGTTGCAGCATATACAGATGTATTTTATATCGGTGGAACAAAAGTAGGTGCGTTGTTTGGTGAAGCAGTTGTGATTACCAATCCGGCACTGAAAAAAGATTTCCGTTATATGATCAAACAGCGTGGCGGTATGCTCGCAAAAGGGCGTCTTCTTGGCATTCAGTTCTTAACACTTTTAGAAGATGGACTTTATGAAGAAATCGCAGGAAAAGCGGTAAAACAGGCAATGCATTTAAAAGAAGCATTTCTGGAAAAGGGATATCCTCTGTTTTATGATTCTTATACAAACCAGCAGTTCCCAATTATGCCAAAGGAACATCTGGAGCAGTTAAAAGAAAACTATGCATTCGAACTTTGGGTTCCACTGGATGATGAATACAGTGTAGTGCGTTTCTGTACAAGCTGGGCAACCAAAGATGAGGATATTGAAAAGCTGATTGCAGATCTGGATAATCTGTAAATTACAGTTTGAGGAGGAAATTGTGAAATGGACAAAAATGAATTTGCTTTAAAACAGCATGAAACATGGGCTGGTAAGATTGAAGTGGTAAGCCGTGCGAAAGTAGAAACACCGGAAGAACTTTCTGTTGCCTATACACCGGGTGTTGCAGAACCATGCCTGAAAATTTCTGAAAATGTGGATTTATCTTATACATATACACGCAGACATAATACGGTTGCAGTTATCACAGACGGTACAGCGGTATTAGGTCTTGGAGATATTGGACCGGAAGCCGGAATGCCGGTGATGGAAGGGAAATGTGTTCTTTTTAAAGAATTTGGTGATGTGGATGCATTTCCGCTCTGCATCAGAAGCAAAGATGTAGATGAAATCGTTAATACCGTAAAACTTCTGGCAGGAAGCTTTGGCGGTGTGAATCTGGAAGATATTTCCGCACCAAGATGTTTTGAAATCGAAAGAAAATTAAAGGAATGCTGTGATATTCCGATTTTCCATGATGACCAGCACGGAACAGCTATTGTTGTGCTTTCCGGAATTATCAATGGATTAAAAGTGGTTGGAAAAAATAAAGAAGACTGTAAGGTTGTTGTAAATGGTGCAGGCTCTGCCGGAATCGCCATTGCAAAGCTGTTGTTAAAATATGGATTTACGGATGTAACCATGTGTGATATTAACGGTATTATTACCAAACAGTCTGAAAAATTAACTTCTGAACAGAAGATGATGGCGGAACTTACAAATCCGGAACAAAAGACCGGAAAGCTGACAGATGCGCTGAAAGGTGCAGATGTGTTTGTTGGAGTATCAGCTCCAAACATTGTTTCTCAGGAAATGGTAGCTTCCATGAATGAAAATGCCATTTTGTTTGCTATGGCCAACCCTGTACCGGAAATTATGCCGGATAAGGCGAAAGAAGCTGGAGCAGCAGTCGTTGGAACAGGAAGAAGTGATTTCCCGAACCAGATCAACAATGTGCTTGCATTCCCGGGCGTGTTCCGTGGTGCATTGGATGTTCGTGCAAGCGACATCAACGACGAAATGAAGCTGGCAGCAGCTCATGCCATTGCCGGTCTGATTACTGATGAAGAACGTTGTGCAGAATATATTATTCCAAGTCCGTTTGATAAACGTGTGGTAAAAGTAGTTGCAGAAGCAGTAGCGAAGGCAGCGAAAGAAACCGGAGTAGCCAGAATATAAAGAATAAGAAAAAATATAGGCAGCAGAAACGATGAAAGTTTCTGCTGCCTTTGTTCATGTCGATCATTTAGTGGAAATATCCGGAGGTAATTCTCTGAAATACTGTAAAAGCTAAATCTGTACGTGCATCACTGTTTAATCCGGTCATGATGCCGTCACTGTAGATGTCATACTGATGCGTATTATAGTAACCAAACATCAAGACACTGGTTTCAGTGGTGTGAAGCGGTGTCAGTTGAATTAGATAGGTTTCTTTGCCATTTGGAACAATATCGTCAAATTTTAAATAACAGTATCCGCCATTTTCAGCTTCTGCTCCGATGAAATCCCGATGGGAAAGGACATTACCATCTGCGGAAAGGAGTTCCATTCGGTAGATGGATTCATTTGCAGCACCGGCATCGTTATATGCCTTGACGCCAATGTGATTGAAAGGACGGTCAGCGATAAAGGTCTGTGTAATAACATCTCCTTTATAAAGTGGTTTACATTCTCCAAGAGACATATCCTGAACAACCGCATAGTCGTTATGTTTGAATTCTATTGCTGCCAGCTCTTTGATGGCAGGCATCAGAAACAGAAACAGCCCTGCAAATGCGACAATTCCGATTCCACCTGCAGTATGCGGGGAATATCGTTTTTCTGAAAGATTCCCAATGCTTTCGGAAGCAGGAATTAAGAGAAGCATGGAGAATCCAAAGCTGTAATAGTAAAATGCTTCCCATAAAATGTGAAACACCATTCCGCCAAGGAGTGTTAACAAGATGAAATAACAAGCAGAATCACATTTTTTCCGCAATGCATAAACAACTGCCACGCAGAGCAGTGCCAGAATTGCAACATTATAAATATGTGCATAGAGAGCAAAAAAGTCGCTGTGTTCCCCGGCAATATAGGAGTGAAGCTTTCCGTAGTTTCTGGAGGTTGTCAAAAATTCCCGGTAATCTTCGATACCATCACTCCAGGTCTTTTTAAGCTTTTCTTTAGCCAGAGAAAGAGTTCCGGAAACCCCATAGTTTTTCAGACGTTCTTTAATTACCTGAATAGATGCTTCATTTTTTTCTTCTAAAGTTTCATACTGAGAAATCATTGCAAAATCATCTTCGTTGTAGCTGCCTTTAGAGCCAGGGTTCATTGCGAACATCAGGTAGTAAATGACTGGCATTTGGGTATCAGAATAGTCCTCAGTAATGAACGTGTTCTGATAAGCTGTAAAACCACCAAAGCTAAGAAGTGCACCCAGCAATACAGTACAGATAAGAATAGATGCCTGTTTGAAGGTATGGCGGATAGAAGATTCTGATTTTTTGCGAATGATCAGATAGATGACCAGTGCGATTCCTGAAATAAATACCGTAGCACGAAGTCTGCTGCCAAAAGCAAGCGCAGCACCTGCCAGGAAGCCCCAAAATAGTTTTTTTCGGAAATCCTGTTCTTTTCGGAATAGAATGAATAAAAACATAGTGCCCATCAGGAGTGGCAACATCAGCGTCGTTGTATAGCAGCCCATTGCACAGACATAGAGCATAGGGTTTGTTACAGCAAGAAGTGCAAAAAGTGTTGCATGTTTTATGGAATACAGGATTCTTACAATTTTCCATGAGAAAAAGACACCAAGGTCAATAAGGAAAAGGTAAACACACTGCAATGAGAGCAGATAATATTTTTCTGCAATTCCAAACAGCTTTACTATTCGCAGAATGATGCTGTTAAAAGCTGCAATGGATATATTAAATGGATAGAGCCCATAATAACCGTCGTTGGCAGTCAGAGAAAGATGTCCTGTATTTAAGATTTCTAATCCGCCATCAAATACGCGCAGATGGTCGTAACGAAGGACTGCCTGAATATGAAACAGTAAGAAATACTGTACTATGACCCCGAGAATTGCAATACCTGCTGTTAAGAACAACTGATTTTTCGAGGAAAGCTTAGATAAAAGCTTTCCAATCAAAAGAAATAATGCAATAAAGAGTGCGGCACCAAATATGAGTGTTAAGGATAAGCTTCTTGGGCGCATAATATCTTCCAAGTGGTCCAGCAAGGTAAAATTAGAAACTGACTGGACAAAAACAATGGCAGATAATCCTAATAAAATCAAAATACTGATAATATATAAAAAATGTTTTATTTTTTCCAAATTTATATAAAAATTTTTTGACATAGACAGGATGCCTCCAAAATATAATTCATAATAAATTTATTTTAATACAAGGGAATCGATTTTGAAAGATTGACTTTTTAGAAGATAGATTGTATATTATGAAAAGAATTACGCGGGTGTGGCGGAATTGGCAGACGCGCCAGATTTAGGTTCTGGTGGGAGACCGTGGGGGTTCGAGTCCCTTCACCCGCATGAAAAAGCCCTTAGACCTTGCGCAGGTCTGAGGGCTTTTGCTATACTTAAAGATATATTATTAGAAAGAGAGAACGTAGATGGACTTTTTATCTTTGACATTTGCGGTATTTTTTATCATATCGGTTATCTGCTATTATGCGGTGCCTAAGAAACTGCGATGGGGCGTATTATTACTTTCCAGTATAATATTTTATGTCTGGTCGGTGCCGTATTTGATTGGTTATCTGCTGTTTAGTGCAGTAACTACTTATTTTTATGGGACGTGGACAGAAAAACATAAGGAACATGGAAAAGTATTGCTGGCGTTGGTGATTTTAGCAAATCTTGCGGTCCTTTTAACGGTGAAGTTTGCACCAGTGGCAGGAATTAGCATTCTGGCTCCGATGGGGATTTCCTTCTATACATTACAGGTCATTGCTTACTGTGTGGATGTGTATAAAGGAAAAGCAGAGGCGCAGAGTAATTTCTTTAAATATTTACTGTTTGTATCTTTTTTCCCGCAGATTCTGCAGGGCCCGATTCCAAGATACAATCAGTTAAAAGAGCAGTTATTTGAAGGACATACCTTTGACTATAAAACGGTGAAATTTGGTTTTCAGTTGATTTTATGGGGAATGTTCTTAAAAATGGTCATTGCTGACAGGGCAGCCATTTTTGTAAATGCAGTATTTCCGGAATATCATTTATATGAAGGTACAGTACTGGCAGTTGCAGCAGTGCTTTACAGCATACAGTTATATACGGATTTCCTCGGATGTGTCTGCATTGCCATGGGTGCTGCGGAAGTTTACGGGATTAAATTACAGACAAACTTTGAAAGACCATACATGGCAGTTTCCATTAAAGACTTTTGGAGACGCTGGCACATTTCTCTTAGCAGCTGGTTAAGAGACTATGTGTATATTTCTCTTGGCGGGAAGAGAAAAGGGAAGCTTCGCAGATACATCAATCTAATGCTGACTTTCCTTGTCAGCGGTATCTGGCATGGTTCAGGACTCCAGTACATTTTCTGGGGACTGATGCAGGGTGGTTATCAGGTAGCAGGAGAAATCTTACAGCCAGTTCGTAAAAAAGTGCGAAATGTATTAAAGATTGATGAAAATTCGGGCTTTTATGTGTTATGGCAGAGAGCCTGTACATTTGTGTTAATTACCAGCTCATGGGTCATTTTCCGCTCAGCAAACTTAAGAGCCGGATTATCTATGCTGAAAAGAATTGTGACAGATATTACCCCATGGGTACTATTTGATGGCACATTGTATGAATTTGGTATTGAGGCACGCAGTTTTATGGCACTCATTCTGTGCATTGTACTTGTGATGGTGATTGAACATTTCCAGGAAAAAGGAAACATCAGGGAAATGTTGTCACAGCAGCACATCATTGTAAGATGGAGTATTTATCTTGGGGCAATCGCCCTGGTTGCAGTGCTTGGTGTCTATGGACCGGGTTACAGTGCGACACAGTTTTTATATGGACAGTTTTAAGGTGAAATGTTTATGAAAAAATGGAAAATCGCAGTCAGAATTGCAGCTTTTCTTGGCTGTGCAGCTCTGTTGCTTTATGGGCTGACAGTGTTTTTGAAAGATAAGCGAGTGACATTCGATTATGATACAACAAGAAAAGTAGAAGGATTTTACGCAGAAGAGAAGAACAGCCTGGATTTTGTGTTTGTCGGTTCCAGCCAGATGTTTACATCGGTGGTCCCGGCGGTCCTTTGGGAAGAATACGGAATTACTTCCTATGATTTTGGTGCCAATGAGCAGCCGATGTATTTGTCTTACTACTATATAAAAGAAGCGTTAAAATATCAGGATCCGAAGGCAATTGTGCTGGAAGTATCTTATTGCAATGCACCGGAATATACCCATGAAGGTGTTCATCACATTAATCTGGATGATCTTCGCATGGGACCGGTAAAATTGGAGGCTATTTTTGATATTATTCCGGAAGGGGAACGTTTTCCTTACATTTTTGAACTGGCAAAATATCATGATACATGGACAACCATGGATAAAGCGTCATTTCAATATATAGGAGCAGATAAGCACAATCCATATAAAGGGTATACTCCGTCGCTGGATGGTTTTGCGGATGGAGGAGAGTTTAACGAGGAAATCGCAAAGGTAACAGAAAAGGCAGAACTTGCAGAGCTTCCTGTAAAATATATGGAGAAAATCATCGCTCTTTGCAAAGAAGAAAATGTTGATCTGCTGTTTTTGAAAACTCCGAACGACCATATTCAGAATCAGCCGGAGTACAATGCAGTGGCAGACATTGCGGAAAATCATAATATTCCATATCTGGACTTGAACCGAGAAATGAAAGGACAGCTTCATAATCATGTTTTCCATGCGGAAACCATTACCAAGCGCATCGGAGAATGGCTGACCAGTCTTTATGAGGTAGAAGACAAGCGTGAAAAGCCGGAATTTGCGCAGTGGCATGAGGATGCGGATTATTACTATCGATATGCACATCAGCTGCGTTTGAATGACATTGAAACATTTGAAGAATATGCGGCAGAGCTGATTGGAAAAGATTATGTAGTATGCATTGCGGTTAATCAGGATGCTGGAGCATATTTAAGTGAAGAAGCGGTTGCATTGATGCAGCAGTTGGGATGCCAGTGGGATGTTTCTGCGGCAGGCGGAAACAGTTATCTGGCGGTGGTGGAAAACGGAACCATTCATGCCGAAACAGGTTCTGAGGATGTGGTGGCATATGAAAACAGAATTTATGACCACACATTTAAAGTAGTCAGTCAGGGTGCTTTGGCCGGATGCAATGCAAGCATTGTTATTGATGGTGTGGAATATGCACCAAATGAAAAGGGATTTAATATTGTAGTTTATGATCCAAAGCTGGACATGATCTTGAGTGCAAACAGCTTTGAAATTACAGAATAATAACATTTACTTATAAATGAAATGCAGTTATAGGAATAAATGGTTTCCATAACTGCATTTTACTGTGTTAAAGCGGCAAAAAGTTAAAGTATTGATGCAAAATTTGTTGACAAACAAAAAAAAGAGGAGTAGAATCGGGTTTATCAATTTTCTTTTATGAATGAGGAGGAAAAGTACAATGAAAAAGTTTCTTAGTTTACTTCT
>JBGVRS010000181.1:0-3409 GCA_045128635.1 Lachnospiraceae bacterium | reverse complement strand
AACTTCCACCGGAAAACATTCCAAATGGCGCAATGCCCAGTCGCACTTTGGATCAAAATGGACATTGAAATTCGGATGCTTTTCATCCAGCAGTTCGCTCGCTTCAAACTCATAGAAGCGAAGCAGCCAGTCTGCCTGATACAAGCGATGTTCTCGAAGTAACGGCGGACCTTCTCCCTCTCTGACCATTGGCAATGCCTTATCCTCATTGACGTGGATGAACGCAGAATAAAACACTCTTTTCAAAGAAAATTTATCGTATAAACTTTCTGCCACAGACAACACCTGAAAATCATTTTCCATAGTAGCTCCAATAATCATCTGAGTGGACTGTCCTCCTGAAACAAATTTAGGTGCATTTCGATATAAAACGAGGTCATTTCTATTATTTTCTATGCCGTTCTGAATCTGACGCATATTTTTTAAAATATGATTCCTGGGTTTATTGGGAGCAAGCTTTTCTAATCCTTCTTTAGTCGGAAGTTCCAAATTGATACTCATTCTATCTGCTAAAAAACCCGTCTTTTCAATCAGTACAGGGTCCGCACCAGGAATCCCTTTTACATGAATATAGCCCATAAAATGATACTTATTTCTGAGCAAATATAAGGTGCGATACAATAATTCCATCGTGAACGTAGGATTTTTAATAATTCCACTACTTAAAAATAAGCCTTCGATATAATTTCTTCGATAAAATTGCATTGTCAACTGGCATACTTCCTCCGGCGTAAAAGTAGCCCTTTTCACATCATTAGACTTTCTGTTTATGCAATATTTACAATCGTAGGCACATTCATTACTCAATAAAATTTTTAACAGAGAAATGCATCTTCCATCTGCCGCAAAGCTATGACAAATCCCCGAATGTACCGCATTGCCCATATCCTTCCCATTACCTCGTCTGTCTACTCCACTACTGGTACAGGCTACATCATACTTTGCCGCGTCTGTCAAAATATGCAATTTATCTATTAAACTGTCTTCTCCTGTAACCAAATATTCCATCACTACTTCACCTTCTATTACTTTTTGCAGTAGAACAAATGTTCTGTTTTTATATTACCACATCACTTTTTAGTTTTCAAGAACAAATGTTCTATTTTGATTATTTCTTTTCGAGCGATTTTTCCCCTAACTTAAATGCATTTTTAAATTCCAGTTGGCAAGAGTAAATTCCATATAGCCAGAAATTACTCCTGCACGTATATTTGCCGTATTGCTTTTAAACTTTATAATTCCTTATACTGTACTTGCAGCTGATTGCCTGCCTGTGCGGAAATGGAGATTATGATGAATAATAAAGGCAATCAGAAACATTTAACATTTGAACAACGTGTAGAAATCGAAAAAGGACTTACCGAAAACAAAAGCTTTGCAGCAATTGCAAGAATTATCGGTAAAGACCCTTCTACCATTTCAAAAGAAGTCAGATTACACGCACATACCAAGGAACGTCCTGACGCCGGATACACTAATCCACCCTGTATTCACCGCAAGGAATGCAAAATAGTATGTCTTTGTGAGGAACAATGCGGAACGCTCTGTAAGATTTGTAAAAAGCCTGATATGCGCTGTATTCAGGTGTGTCCCGGCTATGAAACTGCTGAATGCGATAAACTGAACAAGCCACCCTATGTGTGCAATGGTTGTGGTAAAAAGACACACTGTCTTATGCCCAGAAAATTTTATTCATCCAAGTACGCTCAGGACGAATATCGCAGTGTTTTGGTTGACAGTAGAGTCGGCATTAACCAGACACCGGAAAGCATTCAGGCAATGAACGACCTGCTTGTTCCTCTTATCAAGGGGAAACACCAATCTATTGCCCACATATATGCTACGCATGCAGAGGAGCTTGGCTGTTCCAGACGAACACTGTACTCTTATATCAACGATTGTGTATTTGAAGTCCGTAATGGCGACTTAAGGCGTGCTGTACGCTATAAAAAGCGTAAGAAGGCTACCCAGACAAGTGCCAAAGACCGTTCTTATCGCAAAGGCCATAATTACGAAGATTTCCTGAACTACATGAAAGAGCATCCTGACACAAATGTAGTGGAAATGGATTGTGTGGAAGGAAAGAAAGGCGAAAGCAGAGCTATCCTCACTTTCACATTTCGTAACTGCAATCTCATGCTGATGTTTCTTCTGGAATATCAGGATCAGGAGTGTGTACTGGAAGTCTTTGTCTGGCTTGAAACAGTCCTTGGGAAAGAAGCTTTTAGAAAGCTGTTTCCGGTAATTCTTACAGATGGCGGTGCGGAATTCTCTGCCAGAGAAGAAATGGAAGAATTCTGCGATGGAACCCAAAGCACCACCATTTTTTACTGTGACCCTTACTGCTTCTGGCAAAAGGGAGCCTGTGAGAAAAATCACGAGTACATTCGCTATATACGCCCCAAGGGAAGTTCCTTTGCTGACCTGGATGATAATAAAGTCAGGCTTATGATGAACCACATAAACAACGAAAAAAGAGACAGCCTCAATGGACACAGCCCATATGAACTCTCTCTTTTACTCTTGGACAACAAGTTGCATAAAGCATTAGGATTAAAGGCAATCGCACCTGATGACATTATGCTTAGTCCAAACTTATTGAAATAAAATAGTTAAGCACAGGCAGATTTCACTGCACCAGAATTTAGTCTTGCACACAAGCATGTGGAATTTAGTCCTGCACACTATTTCCAGATGCCCGTTTAGCATGCTCAAAAACAGAAAAACTGGGTGCTTATGGGTTCATTATACGGCAAAAATATGAAATTGTTAAGGTACAAAACGGAATTTAATCCCGCAATTTTACTGGGGTATTCCATAACTGGAATTTAGTTTTTCATTTAAGTTTTTAGTAGCTCTATAGCTACTGGCAATCGTGTTACAGGGTGGTTGACCTTCATTCTACATAGAATGGAGGTGGTGCTCATGAAGAAATTTGACTTTAAAGACTTAATGTCTTTTGGTATGTTTCTCTTAGCTTTGCTGACATTCATTTATTTGATATGTCACTAACATAACAAAAACCTTCCCTGTACATTGGCGTGTGAGGGAAGGCTTTTGATTTTCTTCTTTTACTAGGTCAACCACTCTGTGGCGATTGCCTTTTCTAATTATATTATAGCAGAATTATATTTCATTACAACTGTTTTTTCTTATAATTCGCCATCCTTTTCTACATTCTGAACATATCTACATTTTGGATAATTTGAGCATCCATAAAATTGTTTTCCTAGATTTTTACCTTTCTTTGCGGTTCTTAAAACCAATTTCCCAGCACATTTAGGACATTGCATATGCTTTATTGGAACCGTAGCCTGTATTTCCTCTGTCACTATATTATCTACAGTATGTTCACATAATACAGTAAGATTTTCTACAATCTCTTCTTCCTGCTTTTTAAGAACATCTT
>JBGVRS010000180.1:0-60325 GCA_045128635.1 Lachnospiraceae bacterium | reverse complement strand
TACACCTAGAATTTCAGGTATCATGCATATCGAGGATGGCAAGTTCAGCTATGCAATGTCTATCTTAAAGAGCAACAACGGCAATGGAGCAGCTTGCAACCGTTATACCTATGCATACGAGAATCCAATCGCTGGTGAAGGACGTTTCATTCATACATATATGAGTGATGGCAATCCACTTCCAAGCTTCGAGGGAGAACCAAAGTGGGTAGAGATCGATGGTGATATCGATACTTTTACAAACATGTTATGGACGAACTTGAACGAGGATAACAAGGTTTCTCTGTTCGTAAGATACATCGACATCGAGACTGGAAAATACGAGACAAGAATTATTAACAAGAATGTGTAAAACAATGAGGAACGCAGACAGGATGTGAAAAGTATGATTGCGCCGATTTATCGAGTGCAATCAAGCTTTTTACAGACTGAGTTGTGTGACGAATGTCACACAACGAGTAAACGAAGTTTACGAGTGTGCGTGAAATGAATTAATAATACATATATGAGAGGAAAAAACAATGAAAGAATTAGAATTAAAGTATGGTTGTAACCCAAATCAGAAGCCTTCCCGTATCTACATGGAGAATGGTGAGCTTCCAATCAAGGTGCTTTCCGGTAAGCCAGGTTACATCAATTTCTTAGATGCATTCAACGGATGGCAGTTAGTATCTGAGTTAAAGAGAGCAACTGGACTTCCAGCAGCTACATCCTTTAAGCATGTATCTCCAGCAGGTGCAGCAGTAGGACTTCCTCTTACTGAGGTAGAGCGTAAGATTTACTGGGTAGACGATATGGACGTAGAGTTCACTCCACTTGCAAACGCATATATCCGTGCAAGAGGTGCTGACAGAATGTCTTCTTTCGGTGATTTCATCGCATTATCTGATGTTTGTGATGCTGATACAGCTAAATTGATCAAGAGAGAAGTATCTGACGGTGTAATCGCTCCGGGATACACAGAAGAAGCTCTTGAAATCTTAGCATTAAAGAAAAAAGGAAACTACAACGTAATCCAGATTGATCCTTCTTACAAACCAGAAGAAATCGAAAGAAAACAGGTTTACGGTATCACATTCGAACAGGGAAGAAATGAACTGGATATCAATGATGAATTACTTTCTAACATCGTTACAGAAAACAAAGACATTCCAGAAGAAGCATTAATCGACCTTAAGATTTCTTTAATTACATTAAAATATACACAGTCTAACTCTGTATGCTATGTAAAAGGCGGACAGGCAATCGGTATCGGTGCCGGACAGCAGTCTCGTGTACACTGTACAAGACTTGCAGGTCAGAAAGCTGATAACTGGTACTTACGTCAGGCTCCACAGGTTCTTGGATTACAGTTCCTTGATACACTTGGACGTGCTGAAAGAGATAATGCAATCGACGTATACATCGGCGATGAATACGAAGACGTATTAGCTGAAGGCGAATGGCAGAAACGCTTCAAAGTGAAACCGGAAGTTTTCACAAGAGAAGAAAAACGTGCATGGTTAGATGGTAACAAAGATGTTACACTTGGATCTGACGCATTCTTCCCATTCCCAGACAACATTGAAAGAGCTAAGAAGAGCGGTGTAAAATACATTGCACAGCCAGGCGGATCTGTTCGTGATGACCTTGTTATTGAATGCTGCAACAAATACGGCATGGCAATGGCATTTACAGGAATTCGTTTATTCCATCACTAATCATTAATTTTCATGAGGGCAGGTTATCCTGCCCTTGTTTGATAAAAGGCTAAAAATATGAACGAAAACAACGAAGTAAAGCACGTACGACGTGTACGATATAAAGGAACTCATCCAAAGAAATTCAGTGAAAAATATAAAGAACAAAATCCTGAAAAATATGCTGATACCATCGAAAAGGTCATCAGTAAGGGAAGTACCCCTGCAGGAATGCACATTTCTATCATGGTGCAGGAAATCCTTGATTTCTTACAGATTCAGCCAGGCCAGAGAGGCTTGGATGCTACCTTAGGTTATGGCGGCCATACAACGGAAATGCTTAAATGCTTAAAAGGTGAAGGGCATCTATATGCGCTGGATGTAGATCCAATCGAAATCGTAAAGACAAAAGAACGTCTTGCATCCCGTGGATTCGGTCCTGAAATCTTGACAATCAAGCAGATTAACTTTGCGAATATTGATGAGGTTGCAGCAGAAGCAGGAAAATTCGACTTTATCCTTGCGGATTTGGGTGTATCCTCCATGCAGATTGATAATCCGGAGAGAGGATTTACCTACAAAGCAGAAGGACCTCTGGATTTACGTTTAAATCCGGAAAAAGGTGAGTCTGCTGCCGAAAGACTGGCTAAAATGGATTTTGAAGAGATTGTAGGTATGCTAGTAGAGAATTCTGATGAACCATATGCGGAGGAAATTGCGGATGAGATTATGAAGCAGAAGAGAAAAGGCGGGATTAAAACTACCACAGAGCTTCGAGATGCAATTGAACGAGCATTAAAATTCCTTCCTGCAAAAGAACAAAAAGAAGCAGTAAAAAAAGCATGTGCAAGAACCTTCCAGGCACTTCGTATTGATGTGAACAGTGAATTTGAAGTACTTTACAGTTTCCTGGAAAAACTTCCGGATGTTATGGCACCGGGCGGCAGAGCAGCGATTCTGGCCTTCCATTCAGGAGAAGACCGTCTTGTAAAGAAAGCTTTTAAAGATTATCAGAAAGCAGGTATTTTCAGTGAAGTATCAAAGGATGTGATCAGACCATCTGCAGAAGAATGTAATCGCAATCCACGTGCGAAATCCACAAAAATGAGATGGGCAATTAAAGCAAACGAATAAAATGCATTTAAGGATGGGCAGTGAAAACTGTCCATCCTTTTTATGTCCAATCCAACATTGTTGCATCTTTATTGATATAAGTAATCGTTTCTGTAATATCATCTAATGAAAATCTTTTATAATTTTCCCGATAGGCATGAAAACCACCCTGAATACGATATGAAAGCATAATATTAAACTTTGCACTGTCTTTGTATTCCGGTATCTGCTTGAAAATATAATCTTTTAAGGCATTTTCAATATGAATTGGCAATACAGTGGACTGCGAACCACTAAATAAAATTTCAATCAGCGAATCATGGCTGTGAAATGCCTGAAAAAGCTCTTTTGTAAACTGTATTTCATCTGTTAAAAATAGATTCGGTCTGCTGATACAATTAAGCACATTGTCAATGACTTCTTTTTGCAAGTTTTCAGACAAATCATAGATATCTTTGTAATGAAGATAAAAGGTTGCCTTACTAATTTCCGCTAATTCAGCCAACTCCTTAATACTGATTCGTTCCAGAGGTTTCTTAGCGCGTAGTTCTATAAATGCATTTCGTATATTTCGTTTTGTCTTTTTTTCTCTTAAATCCATAATAACTTCCTTGTCGATTTTTCAAAATCGTCTAATAATTGAATCTTTGTTATTAATTGAAAATGGTTTCTTATAAACCATGGTGATAACATGATTATAGTAAATTATTAGACACTAGTCAATTATTGGAGGTTGGTCATGAATTTTGATTTTTACGGATTCTATACAGGAAAAATGTTCGATGCTTATGAATGGCTTGGAGCACATGTGACAAATGATGGAGTAATATTTAGAACTTTTGCACCAAATGCTTGTAGAATTGAATTACTGTTAAATGGGAAAGGCATTCCAATGAATCAAATTGGTGATGGAAATTACTATGAAGTGAAGGTTACGGATGCGAAGGAAGGAGATTCGTATGAATACCGCATTTATACGCAGAACGGCTCTTATACAGATCATTGTGACCCTTATGGATTTGGAATGGAACTGCGCCCAAATCATAAAACAATTGTCAGGGATTTAAATAGCTTTCAATTTCATGATCAAGCATGGATGGCAAAAAGAAACGACAGAAAAGAAGAACCGTTAAATATTTATGAGCTTCACCTTGGATCTTGGCGCAAGAAGTCTCCGGAACGTACCGATTGGTATCGCTATGATGAATTGGCAGAACTGTTGATCCCATATTTAAAGGAATCAGGCTATAATTATGTAGAGTTTATGCCAATCAGCGAGCATCCTTGTGATGAAAGCTGGGGATATCAGAATACCGGTTTTTATGCGCCAACCAGCAGATATGGTACTTTAAATGATTTAAAGAAGATGATCAATCTGCTGCATCAGAACAATATTGGTGTAATTCTGGATTTCGTACCGGTACATTTTGCAGTGGATTCCTATGGATTGGCAAAATATGATGGCTCAGCTCTTTTTGAATATCCGCATCAGGATGTAGGTGTCAGTGAATGGGGCAGTCATAATTTCATGCATTCTCGTGGAGAAACCAGAAGCTTTTTACAGTCCAATGCAAACTACTGGCTGAAAGAATTTCACTTTGACGGACTTCGTATGGATGCCATCAGCCGAATCATTTACTGGCAGGGCGATGAGAAACGTGGTGTCAATGGAAATGCAGTAGATTTTATTAAGATCATGAACAGAGAACTTAAAACATTAAATCCGGGATGTATTTTAGCTGCGGAAGATTCTACAAGTTATGAAAATGTTACAAAACCAGTGAATGAAGGAGGTCTTGGATTCGATTATAAATGGGATATGGGATGGATGCACGATACTTTACAGTTTTTTCAGTCAAATCCCGAAGAACGTACCGATAAATATCATAAACTGACCTTTTCTATGATGTACTTTAGAAATGAACAATATTTGCTTCCATTTTCTCACGATGAAGTTGTTCACGGAAAGGCAACAATATTGCAAAAAATGAATGGTCAGTATGAAGATAAATTTCCTCAGGCGAAAGCCATGTATCTTTATATGATGGTACACCCTGGAAAAAAACTGAATTTTATGGGAAATGAAATCGGACAGCTTCGTGAATGGGATGAAAAGAGAGAACAGGATTGGGAAATCAGAAAATACCCGGTTCACGATTCCTTTTATCAGTTTATGAAAGAATTAAATCACATTTATCTAGCTCATCCGGCATTATCAGAATGGGATTATAAAGAAGAAGGGTTCCAGTGGCTGGATTGTCATCAGGAGAGCAGATGCATCTATGCAATTCTTAGGGAAAGTAATAAAGAAAAACTTACAGCAATCTTCAATTTCGGTAATCAGCTTCAGGAAAAATACGAGGTTGAGGTTAAAGATGCGGAAAAAGTTGAAGTATTGCTTCATAGTGACTGGAATCGTTTTGGAGGAACTACAGATGAAAATGAGAAGATTGTTACTTTAAAAGATGATAAACTGGTATGTAAACTGGCACCATTTTCTGGTATAATATTGGAAATCAGAAAATAGGCGGTGAGATTATTGGTCACTGAAAAAATACAAAAAGTATGTAAAATTCTTCAGAGAATTACATTATTGATAGGAATATTTACAATCATACTCCCGATTGTATTTTGGAATAGAATTCCGGAAGTTATTCCTTCTCACTATAATGCAGCTGGAATTCCTGATCAGTATTCAGATAAAGGAATTTTAATATTTATTCTGTTCATGGTAGCGCTTTTGATGGGAATCATGAGTATCGCAGTATACTATGTAAAGCAGGAGATGACCTCTAAATATGTAAAAGAAGCCAATGCATCTCAAATGAGTGCAGCTTATATTATGCTTGTATTTATGAATTTTGCGATTCAGTGTATCTTTGCGTATATCACCTATTGCAGTGTAACGAGTAATGAATTAGGCAACCTCTTCTTGATTTTTGCATTGATGTTGGTTTTTATGGTCCTATGTCAAGATTTAGTACAAGTTAAAATGAGGTTTTCCTCATCTTAACTTGCCATCAGCAATTCGCCCTGTTGCACTCTACGATACAGTTCTTCGTAGTCATTTGGTGACATGTAATCACAGTGACTGTGAATGCGTTTTGTATTATAGAAAGCTTCCAGATATTCGAATACCAGTCGATACGCATGAGCAAAATCACGGATTTTAAAACGGTTCAGCCATTCTCGTTTGATTAATGAATGGAACGATTCGATGCAGGCATTATCCCAAGGATAAGCTTTTTTAGAATAACTGCACTGCATATTTGCAGTAACACGTTTGTATTCATTGGATACGTACTGGCTGCCACGATCCGAATGCAGGATCAATGGATCTTCGATTTTTCGTCTTGCTTTAGCTTTATTTATTGTTTCAATCACGCAGGATACCTCCAGTGTGTTTGAAAGTGTCCAGGCAATGATTTTTCTGGAATATAAGTCCATAATGCTGGTCAGATAGACGAATCCGTCTATCGTCCAGATATATGTGATGTCAGAACACCAAACGGCATTTGGTCGTTCCGGATTAAACTGTTCATCAAGGATATTTTGAAGTTCGCTGCTGAAGTCGGAATCTTTTGTGGTGATCGTCCATGGTTTTACCCATTGAGCTTTGATGCCCATTTGTTTCATATATTGACCAACGGTACGCTCAGAAATGATTTCCCCTGATTTACGCAATACCTGTGTTATCTTTGGGGCACCATAATTCTGCTTAGATTCATCGTAAATATCCTTGATTTTGGCTTTTACTGTTTCACGACGCTTTTCAGCATTTGAAGGAACATGTTTCAGCCATGCATTATAACCAGAACGGGAAACGCCAAGTATTTTCAACATTCCGGAGACAGAAACACGGCGTTTGACCTTACGGGCTGCTTCTGCCTTCTCAGTAACTTCGAGATAAATGGCTTCCGTCATTTTCCCAGAATGTTGATGGCTTTTTTTAGTACATCAAGCGCATCCTGCGCATCACGTAACTGACGCTTTAAACGTGCGATTTCTTTTGCTTCATCAGAAGAGTAGTTGCCGGAACCGCGGCTTTCAATATCACCTGTATCACGCAGTTCTTTCTGCCAGCGTGATAATGTCTGCTGACTGATTCCTAAGTTTGAAGCACAACCCTGCAGTCCTAATTCTCTGTGATCATGATAATACTGGACTGCATCCAGTTTGAATTGTTTGTCATAGTGCTTTGCCATAATGAGATCCTCCTTCAGTGCGGTACCTACATAGTACCATAAAATTTGTAATAAGGAATTCTCATTTTGACTTGTACTATTTGTATTCTAGCACCATACATATACCAGTATGCACCAGATCCAGGTATTGAATTTTTTAAAATTCCCATTAAAAAATCTTTGATGTTCATACTAAACCCGACATCTGATGTGAGCGATAAATATTTTTGAATAAAGATTAATATTGTATCAAAAAGGACTAGAAGTCCTACTATTCGAAAAATTCGTTTCTTTAGCACCAACATAAAATCTTCATTCTTTTGGAAAAGTAATGCACCACTTATCATAAAAAATAACGGAACATTTATTCTAGTAAGCATTGTCAAACACATGTAAAAAAATTGTTTCACGCCACTAGACGTACTGTAAAGCATATATCCTGGTAGATGATTAAATATAACTAATCCACAAGCAATTACTCTCATTATTTCAAAGTATACTCGTTTGTTTATAATTTTATTACGATCCATCACAATATTTCCTCATTAATCAAAATCTATTTGTTGTACTTTGATTTCATCATCTGTATCAGTTCCTCTAATAAACTATTCTTCAGTACTATATTCAATACAATATATATTACAGCCCCACATAAAACCTCTAGCATTAATGCTATCATCGTAGAAATTTGAATCTTCATAATTCCTATTACAATGATTGTCATAAATATTGTCGATATAATTGATACCCAAAGGTCACGTAACTCAAAACATATTTTTATCCTTTTTTTCATATAAAGAAATTGAATGCTGTTAGTCAATAGTTCGCTAATAATAGACGCAATCGATGCTCCATTTTGTTTCCAAATCGGAATCAATACGCCATTAAGTACTATGTTCATTACCGCTGAACATCCTGAAGCTGGAACAATAATTTTTTCATTTTTAGTACTATAAGCCATCTGGTAGCAAAAAAGATCTCCGAAGCTTCTAATCAGTATTAACAAGCATAAAATACGAATGGTATTTGCAACAGGGATAAAAGACATACCATATACAACTACAACCAACTGCTCTGCCAGTAAGAATAACCCCACAGTTAATGGCAATGTTATAATACATAAAATTCGGAAAGCATAATTCAATACTTGATAAAATAATTCTCGATTATTATCATAATAATAACTTAATCTTGGCAAAAACGCACCTGTAATAGCATTTGATAAAGTTATTACTATTGTCACAATTTTTTGCGAATTGCTATAAAATCCAACCGCCTCATCTGTTGCAATTTTTCCCAACATGGTTATGTCTATTTTGCTATATATAGTACCCAAAAAAACTGTTAATGTTACTGCAAATAGCGGTTTAATATGTTTTTTTAAGCAAATATTCGAACAATTAAACGTCACAAATTTTCGGGCATATAAAATATTAAATATATAATTCGCGCCTGTACCCAAACTGCAAATCCATGCATATATTACAAAATCCTGTCTTGTTTTCACAAATAATATTAAAGCGAATAACGAAACTATTTTAATAGCCAAATTTCTATTTGTAATATATCGATACTCTTCAATCCCCCGGTAGAACCATTCTATATTAATGTAGTTGAAAATTATGATAATTCCAGATGCTATATACAATCCAATATCTGATGATTCCACATTTTCAACTACCAACTTCCAATAAAAAAATATTGCCACAGTTGTAGAAATCGAATTTAAAAATACCAATTCCGTGAACAATCTTCTTTTTTCTTCTAGCCTGTCACGAATTTTTGCAAGTTCCCTCACCCCATAGGAATGTAATCCTAGAGAAGCAAATGTCGCAAAATATGACACAATATTCTGTGCGTAAGCCACTTTTCCAACTCCATCAGGTAATAAAATTCTTGAAACATACACTGATGTAATGAGCGGAAACATCATATTCACAACAGAATAAATAATATTATATAACGAATTTTTTACTAAAGATTTTTTTGAACTTATCAACATACATCCATTTTTTCCAAGAACTTCTCTTATTCAAATACTCCATTTTTTCAGTACAACAAACTTCTGTTATCTAACTTTTGAATAGTCTTCACCACTTATCAACTTATCGCATATTTGATGTAAACGCAATGCAGCGTTTTTTTTGCTATAATGATCCCAATCAACAGAAGCTACTAATCTTTCATTATTAGGGTGTCTCAGTAAATATGCCATTTTTTCAGAAATTTCTTTTGTATCGTAAACATTATGAATGATATCTACCTCTGTTAGCTCTAGCAAATCATTAAATCCAACGTTCTCTGATATCAACAAACTGCACCCACAGCTAAGTGCTTCACCAACAACCAAACCAAAAGACTCTATTGTAGAATTCACAACAAACAATTGAATTTTTTTTAATTCTTTCAGAAATTCTTCATTGCCCAAAAGGCCTCTATTTAAAAAACAAGACGATTCCGAAAAAATATTTTCCTCATTATGAATCATTTTTCCAAAAACATTCACTTTTGGATTCAATATTCCCATCTGCGGTAATTTTTCTGCCGCTTTACAAACTATATCATTATTTTTGATAGGCCGATCTGCTCCTGCCACAGCAATTGAGTTAGGAACTCGCTTCTCACCATTATGCAATGCAGAGTGCACATAGTCAATTCCATTATGAAGAAAATGAATATTAAATAGTTTCGGATAAAACTGTCGAAACCATTTCATATATGTTTCTGACACACAAAGTACTAAATCCACTGATCGCAGAACTTCATCTTCTTCTTTAAGTATGCTTTCCGAAAGATTTTGTTGATTGACGTCATTTTCAAATTTAAGATATCCATGCATCAAATATACAGTCTTCTTCCCTAACAATTTTGCCAACCGAACTATAGGCATTCTCATATAAGCACTAAACACAATTGTATTACTAAATAAAAATTTGATTGCTGTTTCTCCCAAACGAATCAATCTATTTCGGCTCTTTTGATACCATATAGAGGAATCTACCATTATCAAATTACGATTAACATTTGCAGGACCTGTATTTCTGCAAATTCCACCCATCAAAAATATTTTGTTTCGTCTCTGTTTATTCATTTCACGTCTAATAGTCACAAGCACCTCTTCCTGATAATCCCTTACGAATATACCGTATCCTTTCTTTATATATCTTATAATTTAAATATTTGCAAAATGTCATAAATCGCACAAACATGGCGTTTTTTTATAAAATAACTCGTCACTAGATATGTTATAATTAAATTTAAAAAAATTATTCATTATCTAAGAAATGAGTTATTCTGATACTCATGATACCACACAAGCAGACTTCTGTGACAGATATTTTTCAGGGTTGCCAAGATAAATTTGATATTAACAAATCTACGTTTTTCCCAAGTTATTAATGTCTTTAAAAGTATAAACGGAATTTCCTGGATAACCTTCAATCTGTATATGAAAAACTTACTACTCTCATCGACCCAATCTGTCAGTCTAACAATTCAGCCAAAACAGCTATGTTTCTCAATTACTTAATATCTTATAGTTCATTTATTGTAATTATCTACCATAGTCTTTACTACTTGTTCTTGTAATCCAGTGGTTCTTATTTTAATTTTAAAAGCACATAGCACCCTATAAGTTTCTTATTTTTCAACCACGTAATAAATAATTTTCTCTGCACTGAATCTTTTCTTATATCTAAAACACTTAACGCAGATTGGAATACTGAGTCATTTATAATTTCAGAAAGATTTTTAAACTTTTCAATAAATTTATCATTTGATTTAACCAATTGTTTCAAAGAAGCGATAGAATTATTAATAAAAGGATAGGCAAATCTTTTTTTTAACTCCTGGCTATATCCCAGTTTTTCTATAGCTTCTAAACTCTTTATATAAAATACCTTATTCATTTCAAAACGATCTTTTCTATATACACGAGTCAGTGACTGTTGATTTTCGCAATAAAAATAAAAAATTTCAGGCAATACAACAACTTTTCTGATATTTTTATATAAATAAAGTAACGAGTAATAATCTTCGGAAATAATCTCTCTTTCTGACATAAATCTCCAATTAATTTGGTCAATTCTGCTCTTCCTTACTAAAAAAGTAGTCCCATTCATAGATAAACCTAAACTATAGCCGGTCACTTTATCTTCAGCTACTAAATCAGGCAAAAATTGTTCTGTTATACTAGCACCCGAAAAATCTATTTCCATAGGTGGTTTCCTTTTTTCGGCTACGCCATTACTGCTTACTTTGGTCATGCCGTAACATACCATATCTGCTTTTTTTCCGATTGCCGCAATAAGAGACTTTTCAATTGTATATGGTGCCACGTAATCATCACTATCTATAAAAGTAATAAAACTGCCACCAGCTACTTCAATTCCAGAATTTCTTGCCATCCCCAAACCAGCATTTTCTTTATGAACCACCTTAATTCTGCTATCTTTTTGACACCATTCATCACATAATTTACCACTAGTATCTGTTGAACCATCATCAATCAAAATGATTTCTATTTCTGAATAAGTTTGTTTTACTAGACTTTCAATACATCGATTTAAATATTTTTCCACATTATAAACAGGTACAATAATACTTACTAATACATTTGACATATCTCTATCTCCCTAATAAATCAAGTCTTTTTTCCTTAAAATAAAGGATTTTTTAGTTTCTATCTCAGACAAATGAGCAACAATCATGGATATTCTCTGTATCTGGTACGAAAATAGCTGGTTTTGGGTATACGAAATGAAACGTCTTCTCTGTTCCTTTTTAAATGGCCTTGTGTATGCCCTTCCATCTTTGGCTACGCACCTCCCGTGTCTATCAGGATCATCGCTTCGTGAGTCCTAACTTCCTTAGTCCCGCCTATCCATAATCCGGGTGTCAGCTTAGCTCCTTTACAGGGTCATGCCCTCCGGAAAATATTCCTACCGACTACTTGCTCATTCTTTGTTTTTATTACTGACTTGCTTCCTGTAACAGCACTTTTTAAGCGGACGTTACCCATTACATTCTGCTTCGTTTACCTTTTCAGGCTGGTTACTTCCTGTGTTCTATGCTGCGAGTATCTGTGGTTTCTTTATATCCTGCAACATCTTTGCTCCGTCATAGACTACTCCTTTTGTTAGTATCATACAAAAGATTCTAAGTGCTTTACAGGCAACCGCTATGACTGATTGCATCTTCTTTTCTCGTTCGATAATACCTATGTACTTCTTTAAATTCTTCATTCCTTGCAAGCAAGGATATGGCTGCTTCATACAATACATATCGGAGTCGTTTTCTCCCTCTGTAACTAATATAGCTCTTACCCTTATGTTTTCCAGAACTACACTCTACAATGGCATATCCTGCCAGCTTTTGCAGTTGCTTTGGATCATCAAAGCGTGTGATGTCTCCTGCTTCTGCAACAAATCCGCTTACTGTTTTCAATACAATTCCTTTGATTTCCAACAGCTTATCTATATAAGGAATCTCTGACAGTTTTTCTTCTATCATCTCCATCAGTTCTTCCTCTCTTTTACGGAAGATTACATAATCATTCAGTAAATTTTCAGTTCGCTCCTCGCACTGTCAGGTGCTTCCTGACTTCCAATACTGTGCTCTGCAGCCGTTAACAGGGGCTTTGCCCTCTTTGCTCCAGCTACACTTAACTTAGCATCCCGCCGTATTTTATTAATCCCATCTACCCCCAGTTTTACGATATCCTGTGGCAGAGGCACCACTTTCAATACTATCAGACCACCCTCTGAATCCAGATTTTTATAAACGTCTTTGATCTCCGGAAAATAAATACTGAACCATCTTACAATGCGATTCTTGATTCGTGTGGTTTCTTCCTGGGTTTGTAATCTGAGATTTGAAAGACTCCGAATCTCAGCATAAATACCAGTTGGTATATATGGATATGAAAATCTTCCTTCATTTATCAGAGCCGCAATTGTCTTCGGATCTTTACGGTCATTTTTATTTGGATTGTTGTCATCTAGCTCTTTTAACTTCTTTACATGATGGGGATTTGCATGAACCGTTTTCATTCCGATATCCTGCAGGTATGCTCCCAGATTGAACCAATAGTGTACCGTTGACTCCATTCCCGGAATCACAACGTCTTTTCCTTGTTTCTCTGCGATATCCTCATCCATGCTTTGAAAGTCACAAAGGTGGCTTCATTATTGCTGAATTCCAAAGGTTTTTTTGACTACTCATAATTACACCAGTCGAATGTTCTTGCAAAGTGAGTTTCACTTCCTACATCAATCCCAACAATTAACGTCTTTTCCGTAATAAATTTGATTTTTGCATTCTGTGTGTTATACTTCATTTCAGATACCTCTCTGTTCAATAAGATTTTTTACTAACCGTGCAAAGTCAGTAATCTTATTCTACACTGAGGTATTTTTTTCTCAACCTTCTTTCTCGGAATTCCTTATATTTGAATTATACAGGAAGCTACTTTTACAAATTACTATTTTTCATTTCATATAATCCTAATATCATTGCACTTAAAAATGCCGCCGGATTAAAAAAACTAGTTTCAGCAACAGAAGCAATTAGCAAATATACCATAATCATCAACATTGCAAATCCTGCTTTTTTATCTACTTTTATTTTATCAAAAGTACTTTTTAGTAATCCAACCACAACAATGATAAAAAAAACCGTTCCAATGAATCCAAATTGCGCCATTATGCAAGGCCAAAATGAATCACTCAAATAGCTAGTTTTTCCATTTAGCCCCATTCCCTCTAATTTTTGATACCCCAATTCAACATATAATGGCGAATAATATTGTGCAGCAATACTTGACGCAAAAGTTCCGAATCCTGTTCCTAGTGGAAAATGCTTTATGGCCAACTTAATACTATCCATTAATAAAATCGATCTTGGAGAAAATGCAACTCCTCCAAAAAAATAATACATAATTTGTTTGCGTCCAACCAACAGACCACTAAGCAATGCTACACTTCCAATGGTAATTATATATCGTTGACGCAATAAAAAGAAATATATATATATCAACCAATATACAACAACAAAAGCCATGGCTTTAGATCTAAAGGTAACAAAAATAACATAAGATATCATTAATTTATACGCTAAATTTTGATGTTCCTTTGAATTATAACTTAGAAGAATCAATAAAATAATTCCAGCAAAAGCTAAATACGTCGGGTGCCCGAACATCATCGACTGAACATTAACCCCGTATTTCACATCTACTATATAAAAAATTGGAGTTAAAAATGTATCGTGAAGCGCGATTACAAACAAACTAACTATTATAATTTTTACCGTTGGTATAATAGTTTCTATTTTATAAGACCTATTCTTCTCTTTAAAATATATAATTGCAGAAAAATATCCCAACATAAAACGATTAGTAATTATTATACCATCTATCATTGATGGAATAGCATTTTGATAACAAAACACCAACGTTGATAACAGACCAAGGCTCAAAAAAATAATCCATATACTCAAAAGTAATTTTTTCTTTTTTAAAATATAATTAAAATGGTTTGTTACATACAAAAATAATAGAAGTACAAATAACTCATCAATATGAGATAAAACATTCCCTACAATAGGAATATTTTCCCAACATGATATAAATAACAAATAAATAAACATAACATTCCATTTTAAAGAATATTTTTTAATTTCTTTGGGCAATGCATACATTTCCTCTCATTCTCCACTTTTTTCAAATAATTCTCGATAATATGTCCCTTTTAGTTGTATTTTTTCTCTATTAAACTTATAAGTTAACTTATGAAATTTTGTTTGCATCTTTATCGCAATCCAAATATTTTCATCATATTCTTCAAATAATCTAAGTAAAAGCATATGCGGTATAGAATTACTAATTGGCACTACTTTTATCCATTCTTTCGGATACACTTCAATTGCTAACTGAAAGAAATCATGTAATAAGAAATAATCAATCATATTGTTATGTTTCTCCCAGTAGTTATATAACATTGCTCTTGTTAATCGCAAAATAGGATGATTAGTACAAGCACTCATAAACCAACTAGAAATGGATGTTGCATGTCCATCTAATCCTGGTTTCAAGTTCTGAAAAACAAACAAATCGGACTCAAATAGATATTTCGGATATGCACTGCCGGAACAATACACAGTTGCATCAATCCATGTTCCACCATATCTAATCAACAATTCAAGACGCAATAAATCGGACATATGTGTACGTGTTATAATTCCTTGATTTATTTTTTTTTGAATGTGATCTGGAAATTGCACATAATTTCTATAATTTTCTTCTGTTAACAAAACTATTTCTTTATCCAAAAGTTGCTCTTGTAATGATCTATAACATCTTTGCACTAGTTCAGGTGCATTCTCTATTCCTTGCAACCAACACACCCATACCATATTTGATTGTTTGCGCGTTAAGTTTATTTGTTCATTTTTCAAATAGTCTCTAATGAATAATCGATATTTTCTTCTCAATTTTCCTAATATTTTATTATTAACCGACAATCTCACAATCTCCAACGATTTTTTCGAAAATCCTTGAAATATAGATTGAAGCATTGCAAAAAACAGCACATGTGCTCTCCAGTACTGTTTCAAAACCTCTATACCACCTACTTTTTTAAACAATCGAATAAATCTTTTCATCTATGCTAACCTAACTTCTCAGTATTTGTTTTATCAATTCTGACCAAAAAAACTTCGTTACAATCCACATCACATCATACTTCTGAAACTTTTTCTCCATGGATTTCTAAAATCTTAAAATGTGTCTTGCGTTTATCTTCCGAAGGTAACTGCATATAATCTCCATAAGTATATGTCAAATACTCATCATACTGCTCTAAACCTCGAAGTTTCATATCCTCAAATTGGTAAAAAGCTCCTTTTCCATAAAACTCTGTTGGAACAATTTCCCTCGTTCGATAAGCTCCCATAATATTACCAATATACTTTGATCTTTTAAGATTTTGCCTTCTAAGCAGTTTATCTATCTTACACTTTTGCTTATATGGTGTTGTAATTTTCTCAATCGGTAGACGTTCCATAAGACAAAGAAACACTTTTTCAACTGTGTTTCTTTGTCTTTTACGATCTATGGAATCCTTATAACACAATGACATTAACGCTCTATGCGAAAGTATTCTGAAAAAATATATTCTTCTCAATAATATATTGTTAGGAGTTCCATCAATTGGAAAGATGTCAATTGATGCATTGGTATATTTATTATCATTTCCAATTCTTTCTTCAATTACTTTTGTGTCTGTATCTAACACCCTAGTTATATAATATTGGTATTCTGGTGTATTTCTGTAATTAACCACCTTCAAAGTATCCGGCAGTTCATTTGGAGCAATCTCCAAAAATTTTTCATAGTCATCTCTAGGCATTCCAAGATCAATATCATCGTCCCATGGAATAAACCCCTTATGCCTAATTGCTCCTAGCATCGTTCCACCTAACATATAATAAATCAAGCCATGTCTATCACAAATTTTGACAACAGCCTTTACTATTTCCATATCTACTTTATGTAAAATTTCTATATTTTTCATACCTATATACTCTTATCATTTATTCAAATCATTTTTTATCTGTGTAGTACTTATTTCTGGAGTTCTAGGTAAATATACTACCTCAACACCTTCTTCTTCTAAATAATCAAATTTGCCTTTCCAGTCATCTCCCATAACAAAAGTATCTATGTGATACTCGTGTACATCAGTTCTTTTCTGTTCCCAACAGGTTTCTGGAATAACCAAATCGACATATCTTATTGATTCTAATAGTGCTTTACGCTGTTCATATGTAAAATAACATTTCTTTTGTTTTTCATTCCAATTAAATTCATCTGAAGAAAGAACCACTACCAAATAATCTCCTAATGCTTTTGCTCTGCGCAACAAATTAATATGACCGTAATGTAACAAGTCAAATGTTCCGTATGTAATAACTCTTTTCATACCTGTACCTCTTTTATTTCTTAAAATCGTATTTTCATAATTAATGTCAAGAACAGATTTTGATAATTCCAATTTTCTATCACGTCCCATTAAAGAACAAACAGTATGCGAAATATCTGCTCCATAATTCCTTTTGAAACATTTACAATAATTTGCTCTGCACCTATAAAAGAACTACACTTTGCTACAGTTGTTCTCACAAATACGGATGGTACTGCAAAAAGGAGAATGTCTTTATGTATGCATGCTTCCATTATTTTATTTGAATATTTAATCGTTTCTGGAAATATTACATTTGGTAATTTAGGATGTCTTCGTCCTGTTCTTAACATTTCTATTTCTTCCTCTAATGCTGACCATACCGTTACATCATGTCCACTATTTGCTAACATCCTTGCCAGTGCCATCCCCCATGTTCCAGCGCCTAATATTCCCACTCTACTCATTTCGCCCAACTTTCTTGTATTTTCAGTTCAAAAACGCTTCCACATATCTCCTAGATATATACTCCCAGCTATATGCTTCAGAAATTCTTTTTTTGGCATCTCTACCAAGTTCCTTGATTTCCTCTTCACTCATCTGATCTGCATACTCAATCAATGCCGCCAGATTACCCTCACTCTTATTCCAATAAAGTGCCGATTCAAGACCAACTTCATTATTAAACCCAACACCTAGTAGTAAATTCAAATCAGTACTTCCAAGGGCTTCCAAAAGGCTTGGGTTTGTTCCTCCAACTTCGTGTCCATGAAAATATCCATATGCCTGTTCTCGAATCTTCATAAGTAATTCCTGATCATATACAGTTCCTACAAATTTTATTCTAGAATCAGACTTATAATGTAAGGCCGACTCTAAGTATTCAGAAAGCCTCTCATTCATCGTTGTGATAATCGCAAAATCTTTCTTGCTATTGGATTTCATGAACTCTCTGATCATAGTTTCATAATTGTTTTCCGGAACAAAACGTCCTACTACCAGATAATATTCCTTATTTCGTAATCCTTTTTCTTTTAACCATTCTGTAAACCGTGGTGCATCATCAGCCAATGAGCTCTTTCTGGTTTCCGCTCCGTAAGCAATAAATGTTGTATTAGGCTTATATCCTTTGTATGACTTCTGAATATAAGACTCAATATTTACACTATCACAAATAACCAAGTCAGAATGTTTTACCATCATTTTTTCTGACATCTTCCAATACTGTCTTACTGGACGACTCCACTTTTGTCTCTTCCACTCGTGTCCATCTGGGTTCAGATAAACTTTACCACCAAGTTTGTGAATTTTTCTTTTAAAATGTCCTGCAAATGGTCCTATTCTACACGCTAAAATATAAACAATTGAATGTTCAATATGGTGTTTTTTTATGTATTCACAACAATACTGAAGTGCTGCAATATCATAATAGATTGCCTGTGCTGCCCCAATTTCCGGTACAGGAATCTTAAAACAATGTGCGTTGTGATAGATAAATTCCAACTCATTAATCTGTTCTACACCATCTAAAGTTGTTTCATCCATGCAACCATCGCCATTCGCTTTACACGCCACATGATATTTAATATCCTTGTGATTCTGATGGTATTCTGTCAGTTTATTTACAAAAGTTTCATAGCCCCCATAGGCTCCAAGAGACTTAGAGCCAACTATAAACACATGCTGCATCTCATTCTTTCCTCTTTATTTGTTCTCTCAATCTCCGTATTAATCAGTTACTGTGCCCCATCGTGTTTCAGCACAACCAGCACCGTTTGAATAATAATCCTTAAATCTCTTCCAAATGACCAGTTTTCAATATATTCCACGTCCAGCTTCACCACATCCTCAAAGTCTGTAATAGCGCTTCTTCCGCTTACCTGCCAAAGCCCTGTAATACCCGGCTTCATACTAAGACGTTTCTTATAACGTGCTTTATACTGTTTAAACTCGTCTTCTGTTGGTGGTCTTGTACCTACAAGACTCATATCGCCTTTCAGTACATTCCAGAACTGTGGGAACTCATCAATACTTGTCTTACGGATAAATTTACCCACCTTTGTAATACGTGGATCATCATCCATCTTAAACATCAAACCTGACATCTTATTTTTTTCCATCAGTTCTTTTTTACGTTCTTCCGCATCCATGTACATCGAACGGAATTTATAAATCTTAAATTTACGACCGTTTTTTCCGATACGTGTCTGTGAGAAGAAGATTGGACCTGGAGATTCAATCATAATTGCAGGAGCTACAAAAAGTGTCAGGATTCCGGTAAGGACAATTCCTACAAAACCACCCACGATATCCAATACTCTTTTTGCTATCACATCGCCAAGAGCCTCCTTTGGTCCATTTCCCGAAAGGACTGTAAGGCCTCCCAGCTTCACAACCTGCTGATTTGGGATACCCAGATTGTAGTCTGCAAGGGAGATATTTACTTCTACACCCATGACATGGAATAAGTTTACAGTAGCTTTAAACAGCGGATCTTCCGGTGCCAGGTCAATCAGTACACTGTCAACAACCGTCAGTCTGGCATCATCATACAGAGTTTCTGCACTTGCAGTTACCGCGACACCGTCAATCATCTGACCGATCATATCCTGATCCATAATTGCCAATCCGGAAATCTGATAATCAAACTCCACTTCTGACTTACTTGCCTTTAATAACGTTTCTGCATGTTCTGAGGTAGTAACTACCAAAAGTTTTTTACGAGAAAATCCACTTTCAAAAAATTTCCATAAAGAGGATTTTGCAATTCTTCTTCCTGCATAGGTAATGATCAGCATACATGCGGTTGTAAGTACAAAGATAATTCGAGAGTAATCACTGGCACTCTGCACGACAAACATATAAATCATTGCAATTGCCATCTCAGCCACAACGCATTTGCAGACATTTACAAATTCCAGCCATTTCCCTCTTCTAAAGAAGTCTTCATATGGTCTGAAAAAAAATGCAATGACCACAATCGCCAGTATCAAAATAATATATACTTCTTTATAAATCGTGTATATCTTCATAATATGGAAATCTCCGTGGCGGATAAAAATCCCCAGGAAAAATCCAAGCGTCATACACACAATGTCCAGGATAGCAAATTGTGAATATGATTTTTTCTGTACTCCCATAGTTGTTTTCTCCTATTGTTTTTCTATTTTATACATTCTGCAATTGCTTCCATATATCCTTTGGAAACATTTTCAAAGCGAAATTTATCAATGATTTTTTCTGACTCTTTTCGCATGTTCTTTTGTATTTCTTTATCTTTTAAAATTCTTTGGATGCATTCTCCAAAGTTTTTTGTATCATAAGGATCTATTACAAATCCATTTTTTTCATTTTCAAGCAAATCATAGGCTCCATCAGCATATTTTGAGCAGATAATCGGTAATCCAGAACACATTGCCTCTAGAATAACCAGTGCAAAACAATCTTCTCTTGTCGGCAGAATAAAGAGATCACTATCTGCATAATGTTTTAATAGCTCTGCTCGATTTAACTGTCCTAAAAAATGAATCTTATCATCAATTTTTAATTCATATGCTAATTTCTCTAATGCGGCCTTCTCTTCCCCATTACCTGCAATAAAAAGCTCATACGTTCCAGTCACTTCACTTAATGCTTTTAAAAGAAGATCAATACCTTTTCTCTCTATTAAACTACCCACGCAAAGAATTTTTCCTTTGCCTTTGCCCTGTGGTTTCTGCACATACTTATCGACATCCACAGTCAAATAACTAATATGACATTTATCTTCTGATGCACCATAGTAAACCTGCGCTTCTTTTGACTTGCTGCTGCTGGCAATATAAGAATCTGCATGTTTGATCACATACTTTCTTGACCACAATTGCACTTTTCCAAAATTTCTTTCAGAAAACAATGTCCCATCTGTCCAGCTTATAAACGGTATTTTATGATGCTTACAATACTGCAATGCCAGTAAGATGGTCGGGTTGTATTCGGATCCCACCACCACGTCGGGAGATAATTTTTTTAAAAGATTTCCTACACCCCATGGGATATGAACATATCTCATATCCATTTTTTTCTTTATCTTAATTGTTTTTGATTCCAAAAAAACGCTGTTCTGCATTTTCTCCTGATCAATTTCCCAGCTTCGATTATCCTCATTATGACTGGAATATACAATGGTAAATTTATACTCCTGATAATGCTTCTGCAAATAATCAAAAAAATCCACTCTATATGGGGCTGGGATATTTGTCATGATTACAATATGTTTTCGTAAATCTGCCATAATTCTCTATAATTTTCTTCCATAGAATACTTTGTCCGAATCTTTTCTGGAAAGTTCTGATTCCATCTTTCCATTTTTTGTACACATTCCGCCAGAGCTTCCGGTGAAGTATAATCAAATTTCCAACCACTCACGCCATCTTCTATCAGGCTTCCTGTGTTCCCCAAATCAGATCCTATCACTGGTGTGCCACAAGCATAAGCTTCTGCTATGGTCATCGGAAATCCTTCGTAAACCTGTGTTGGCAAAATCAGCGCTTTGGAATTGCTTATCATCTTTTTCACTTCATCATTTGGCACAAATCCTAACATCTTCACGGTGTTTAGATTATGCTTGCTGATAATATTTTTACACCAATCCTCTAGTGGTCCTTTGCCGCACATCAAAAGTTCTGGTGCATCTTCTCCCAGATACTTCCATGCTTTTAAAAGCACTTCTACACCCTTGATTTTTTCTAATCTCCCTACATAGATGAATCGATGTTTTCTCTTATTCTGCGGAACAATCTGCTGCGCTGCTTCTACAGAATTCGGCTTCACATATACTTTTTCTTCTTTAACCTGCTTCAGATTCAACAACTTTTCTTTATTGAATTCTGTTAAGCAAATATAATTCAATTTTCCATAAGTGCCAAGTAAGCGATGGATTTTCGTACTTACCACACAGGCCAGCGTCTGAACTTTGCTTTCTCGATAACAACTATGCTTCACAGCACACATCAAGCCTTTTTCCAAACAGTCTTCACAAACATGTCCATCTCTGTAAAAAGTTGCCCCCGGACATAAAAGCCGAAAATTGTGCACCGTCTGTACCACTGGTACCTTACAGGCAAATGCCGCATAATACACTGATGGACTGATCATATTCAAGGTATTGTGTACATGCACAATATCAATTGATTCTTTTTTAATAATTTTCTTTATTTCTTTGTATGTTTGATAATTAAACACAGTAGAAATAGGCAGAAGGACTTTCTGCCATTTCTTCAAATTATTCAATTCCGAATTATTTCTTGTATAGAGGACTACTTCATGTCCATGATTCTCTAACATTTGCTTTTCATTAGCTACTACCGTATCTTCCCCACCAGGAATCTGATAATAGTTATGAACAATTAAGACCTTCTTCGGCATTAATTATCAAATCCTTTTATCTCGTCCACAATAAATGGTGGACGATTTCTACTTGCATCTAATGCTCTCCAGATATATTCTCCAAGCATACCAAGCATCAGCATGATAAGCCCCGAAGAACAAAGCATCATTGCCATTAAACTAGCCCATCCGGCAGCATCTGCACCATTGACTAATGTCTGTACAATAATTACAATTGCCCAAATAATCGATGCACAGAAGAATACTGCACCCATAGAGGACATTGCTCTAACTGGCACATACGAGAAGCTCATCATAGAATCCACCACAAGTTTAATTTTCTTGCCTAATGTCCAACGGGATTCTCCTTCTTCTCTCGCTTTTCTATGAAAATATACGTCAGCACGTTTGAACCCTGCCCACATAACTTGTAAAGTCAGGGATGAATTCTTTTCATCAAGCATTTCGATTACTTCTATAACTTGTCTGTCAATCAGATAACAGTCGCATCCTCCCTGTGGCATGGATGGCATAATATATTTGCGTACAAGTGCATAATAAAGCCCGGCAAAGAATTTTTTCATCATTGGATCATCACGTTCTTCTCGGATGGCCATGACAACTTTATTGCCTTCTTTCCATTTATCATACATTTCTAAAATCAATTCTGAATCTTCCTGTAAATCAGCCTGTTTTGTAACTGCACAATCTCCTGTACAGTGATGCATACCTGCAAGCAGTGCTGCATGTTCTCCAAAGTTTCTGGATAACTTCACAAGTTTCACATTGGAGTCCATTTCCTTGATCTGGTTCATGATTTCCCAGGAATTGTCTCCTGAACCATCATCAACCATAACAATTTCATAATCACCTAATTTATCAAGGATTTTGGCTTCCATATCCTTGTAAAGTGCCATTAATGTATCGGAATTCCAGTATACAGGAATGATAATTGAAATTTTGCTCATTATTCATTCACTCCCATTTCTTTTTTGTATTCTTCATAATCTCTGATATATTCTTTTCCATTATAGTGGGTACTAGCAAGTACTAATAAAATGGAGTCTTCTGAAAAGTCATACATATCTTTCCAGACCATTGTCGGAATATATAACCCCATCATCGGTTTATTTAATTCAATGATTGCTTCACTATGACCATTATCAATTCGGACTTTTGATGTGCCACCTACATTGATCAGAACAAATTCCGATTCTCTGTTGGCGTGCTGACCACGAACCACTTCACTGTCCGATCCATAAATATAAAAAACTCTCTGAATTGCAAATGGGATATGCTGTTCTCCCTCTACAACTACTAGTTTTCCTCTTTCATCTCCTAAATCCGCAAAATTTATTACTTTGCACTGTTCTGTTACGTGCTGCATTTTACTCTCCTCAACAATTTGAGTGCACCAATATTTTAGGGCACAATATTCCATAATCAATTTATTCTATCATAATAAAGATGTCCTTGCAAGTTATATAAAAAACAAGGAATTCCTTTGCGTTATGTCGCCTTACCATGTATAATCTATATATAATACAAGGAGTTTTGAATTATATGACCCAATTATTTTTAGATAAAAAATTACTAAAGAACGTCTCTCTAATTCTCGTATATATCGCAGCATCACTTCTTGCCATTTCCGATAGTGGTATTCAGCTTCTGATTTTGATAGAAATCGGACCGGGAAGCCGTACCCTTCGGCTCATTGCCATGTGGCTGTTATTCATCAAGGTGCTTATGACCAGATACACAAGAAAAGAGTTTGCCTTATTAGCTCCGATCGCGGCTTTGGCACTGTATAACTACACTGCTGCCGGAAATACATTTTGCATTTATACAATTCTCTTAATTGCAGCATCTAAGAACATTGATTACAAAATTCTTTTCAAAACACTATTTTACAGTACTTTATCTTCTGTTTTGTTTATTGCATTATTGTCTTTTGGGGATATCGGAGGCCCTGTAAAACTAGTAGAAGATTTCGGTCGTGGAGCAATAGAAACTCGATACTGTTTTGGCTTACATCACCCAAACATCTGGCATCAGGCAATTGCAAGATGCATCGTTTTTGGATGCATTGGTTATTATCAAAAGTTAAATATTTTACACTTATTTATTTTATTTGTATTTAACTATTTTGTCTATACCTTGTCCGTATCCCGTACCGGACTTTTAGCCGTTTGGATTTTCCTGATACTGATTGTTTTTTACAAATATTTAAGCAAACTTATGCATACTCTTTTTTTGAAAATCTGTGCTGTAACAGGAATGCTTGGTGTATATGGATTATATGTTTATTTCACAGTAAAGCTAACGGGCGAATATCATTATATGGCAGAAATGTTTAACTGGAAAGTTACAACAGGGCGTCTTCGTCAATCTGTAAATTATTTGTCCGAAAATGCAATCAAATTATTCAGCAGCCGCTTCCCAGATGACGGTACCTTATTTGACTGTGGATTCTTCCGCCTCTTCTATGAAGGCGGTTACCTTTGGGCCGGACTTTTCTTTATTGCCTTTTTTACATTAATTCTCTTGGCAATGAAAAAAAACTGGGATATTATCATCCCAGTTTGTGTATTCTTTGTATTTTGCAGCTTGTACGAATTTGATCCGGTCACAAGACCAAGCTACAACGTTGTTGCATTTTTCCTTCCGTTGCTTGTGTTTGACTCTACGTCAAAATATTTTCACACCTTTATGCTTTCTTCCCAAATAAAAGGAAATCAAGCAATTTGACTTTCTTCATCAGCCAAATACAGCAAATTGTAACTGCACACATAGCTATAAAGCTTACAATTACAAATACAAATCCTTCCAGAGTATAGAAATCATATTGTTTATCACCAAAATTAAGCATATTTGCAAAATGATAATGGACAACATACAGTTCCAATGTATAGCCTCCAATTTTTGCAAATATGTTTTTTACTTTTCCAGCTTTTAGCCAAAGGACACCATAAATAATCCCTATACACCCCAGCAACGATGCAATCATTTGTATTAGTGTATCTACTTTCGTTTCCATGGAATTCAAATTTTTTCCTATTACCAGATATAAAAAACCTATGAATAAAATAAACACTGAGATCTGTATTATACGTTGTTTTTTACAATCCAATTTTCCAGGTTCCTTTGTTCCCCAGCACAAAAAAGCTTTTCCATATTTTCCAACCACATATCCCAACATATAGAAAGGCACATAAATAATTGTTAAATATGGACTTAAGAACATATTTCCCATTAAAATCTGTGCTAACAAAATCAATGTTAATACACCGTACACTCCCCAGAAAACAAATTCAGATAATAACTGTTTTTTTGTTTTTATGATTCCTGCTGCCAATTGAGCAGTATATACCATAAAGGTGAGAATAAAAAGTACCGCCAAAAACCAAAGACCATAATCCAACTGCACAAATATAATTTTATAAGCTTCTGCCAGATTATTCAAATGCATGATTGTCAGCCATACAAAAAATGGAACCATATAGGAAATTGCACGCTTTTTCATTACCGCCCCATATTCCTTGACATTTGAAATCACTCTTCCCTGCCCACATAAATAACCACTAATAATAATAAATAAAGGCATTTGCACTGCTTTGATAAAGTCATACACGTATGGATCTTCCATGTGATTATGCACAAACACATGTCCAAACATTACTAAAAGAATCGCCACACCTTTCATGGCATCAATGGAATTGTTTCTTTGTTTCATAAATTGTCTCCCAACATCAGATATTCATCTGATTCAAACAAAATTTCTCCTGTGAGTATATTTTTCATATTATTATAATCTTCTCTGCTAATATAGATGACCTTTTTGTCTTTACACTCCAGATAACCTGCTACGCCATGAGATTTGCATCGAAAATCACCTTCTATTTCAGCAATAAACATCGTGTTCTGATTCCAGATACTTCCATCTCCTATTTCCTGTCGTGCCTGAATATAAGCATTTGCACCTGCAATTTTTTCTTCACAAACTACGCTTTCCGCAACAAAGTTCTGCAATCTGTCCCCATGAATGGACAAAATCACTTCATCAACAGTTCTGTATCCATAAAATCCCACTGTAATCAGTGTTGCACTAAGAACTGCCTTTTTCCATTTTAAATCTATCGTTTCTTCTTCCAATACTTTTCCAATGGCAATTGCTGCCAGCATATAAAGCGGTATTATAATTGGATAATTATACCAAATTAATTTTGTTCTTGCTATTGAAAACACCGCCAATGGGATAACCAGCCATAGCAGATACCCTACATATGATTTTATATTCTTCTTTTTCCAAAAAATCATATATATACCTGCAGTTAAAATCACAATTAGCAAAAGACCATAAATCATATCAAAATCCAGAAAATATCTCTCGATATAAAATAATACATCCCCTGTATGTCCTTCGGAAGCTACTGTACTGCGGCTAAGTACATCCTCTGTCACCATAGTCAAAAAAAAGGTAAAACCATCTTGTGTAAACCTTGCACTCCCCCATATGCCTATCGGCATCACCATAGACAGCCCAAACAGACACCATTCTTTCGCACTCAGCTTTGTAAGCTGACCACTAATCATCATATATAATCCACCAATTACCAGAATAATTCCCGCATGGTAACTTTTTGTTAAAAACGCCAAAGCAAAACAGATTCCATAAAGATAACTTCTATTATGCTGTTCAGGAATCTCTATCATGGACAACATGGCAATTGTAAAAAACAGCTGATACAGTGCATCTGCACTCCCAGATCTTGCCCCATGTGCAGACAACATCAATGAGTTACAACACAAAAATACAAGTATTAGCAGGGAACTCCATTTTCCATGATGTTTTTTTGCAAACAGCGCACACAAAATACAAACCAAAAAATAGGACATGGCAGAATAAAATCGTAAACCTGCTACTGAATATCCAAAAATAAAAAATCCAAGCATTATTCCATAATAACTAAGAGGCGGTTTCAAATTCCAATAATCCACATCATAATTATAGGTATTTACAATATAATTCTTACTCTGAATCATTTCATAGGCACTGATTCCGTGTCTTGCTTCATCCCAGGATGACACATATCCAACGTCAAGACGTAAAAAGCAGAGCATTGCAACTAATATTGCAAGCCCTGCAAATAAGAACCAATAATAATTTTCCACAAAATCATTCAATTTGCTGCTCGAATTTTTCATGCAAACCTCTACTTATTTTCCAAACCAGCCTTTTCCAAGATTACATCTGCAACCGCTTCTGCAGCATGTCCATCATCAAAATAGCCGATCGTCTTTAAATATTCGTCACATTTTCTTTTATATTCTGCTTCATCAAAATTCAAAATATACGCTTCAAGCTCATCATTATTAAAGGCTAAATCAAACGGCAACTCATCTAATGTAAAATAGTAATCTTTTACTTTTTTGATTTTTTCATAATCTTCCGCGTACAGAAAACCTGGTCTCTTTAACATTAAATAGTCAAAAGCACATCCGGAATAATCACTAATGATCATATCACAAGCAACAAGCAGTTCCTGCATATTTTCATACAATGTGGCATTTTTAATATTTGTTCCTGTGGTTACTTCTCCCGCTGAAGCTGCACAGTTTGGATGCAAACGTACTAACAGATACCATTCTCCTCCAAAGCGCTTATGTAATGCCTTTATAGTACGTTCATAATCCAGATTATACATATCCGTGCTGCGGTCATCTCTGTAAGTTGGAGCATACATGATCAGCTTCGCATTTGCCGGAATATCAAAACGTTTTAATACTTTTTCACGGATTGGAGTCGGATCCTTAAAATACAGATCATTCTTTGGGATTCCTTTTTCCAGCAATGGACCATCGTACCAAAACGCTCTATGATACAGGTCTGAGCACCACTGACAGCAGGATAAAAACAAATCAATGCGTTTGGAATCCGCTTTGGCATACTCCTGATATTCCTTTGAAATAGAATGTGCTACATCAAGTTCTACTTTTTTAAGCCCTGGACCGCCATGCCATGTCTGAATGTAATATTGTTCCGGTCTCTTAATCAAATAATGCTGTTTTCTCGTATTATCTACCCAGAATTTTGCTGTCGCCATATGATAGGCAAAAGCAAATGTATTTGGTCTTACGGGTTTAATTCCTTCCGGAAGCGGACTGTTTACATCTTCCAACATCCAATACATTTCAAACCCACAGTCACGCTTTAGCAATTCTTCTGCAATAAATTTCGGATTATCCCCGAAACCGCCGCCATAAAAATTACCAAAAACAACCTTTTTCGTATTTAGCGGAAAATGCACGAAAAGATGCCATGCCAAATGCATGAATATCTCGTGAATATTCATATATACTTTGTGTCCTGCCATTAATGTTTTATATAACCATGGCTTGGATTTAATCCATTGAATCATATTTTTACGATTCCTTTCTATACGTTCAGCCACTTTGTAAAATCAAAATATTTTTCCATGACTGTCCGATCTGTAATCGGATTTTTCTGAAGATAATACCCCACCTGTTCTTCACCTTCATATGGCGGTAAAAAGCATGCATATGGAATATCATCATATTTGTGAGAAGTGAAAATGACTCTGTTTTTACATGGTACTTCTCCCAATTTCAGAATATCTTCTCTGCCAATACCATCTCGCTCACTCATAAGAATAAACAGATTATCCTTATTGATGCGCTTTTTTCGGCTTTCCCATTTATCTCTGGCTTCTTTCTCTTCTGTATAATGGTTGAACCAGATTTTAATATCTCCACATTCTGCTACCGGATATCCTACACCTGCATCAATAAAATTTAATTCCTGCGTCAAATAATAATCCAGATTAGAAACAAATTTCAAAAATTCATTCTGTTCAATCCAAAGATTAATCGTCGGACTAAAAAACGGATGATCATAACGATGATAAATGATTCCCGCCGCGCAGTTGCAGGATAAAATAGTAAATTCTTTATTTTTCAGTTCCTTTTTCATTTTCCCTGCATAAAGTAAATTTGCTATTGGTTCTCTTACATGAGCAAAGAATTTTTCTTTATCAAATGCCATTTTTATGTTTTTCCTTTACGAAATTTACAATTTTTTCATAGTCTTCAATATAGTCAATTTCAGACCAGAAGTACGGTGCGGCATCAATGGTATGGATATCAATGTCATAACAACGGGAATAAAGAATAGTTTCCCACCAGGTCGTATACTGCTCTGTTGCTACCATTTCTTCCATAACATGCTTAAATTCAGCCACATATTCCTTGCCGATTTTCGCAGCTCCCACATATTCGCAAGTACGTTCTTCTACAGGCATCTCTTTCCCATATTTGCGAACCAGACCTGTTTCATCGCAGTGGAAGAAGTAATCACCTTCTAAAATCTTACGATAATCAGCCAACATACTGATAGTTTGTGGACATTCCAACATCTTGTCTAAAATTTCCGGTTCCAGATAAACGTCTGCATTCATAAAAATGTAATCATCATCGTCTTTGATTGCTTCCTTCGCAAACCAAAGGGAAGCAATGCTGTTTGTCACACGGTAAAATGGATTGAAATAAAAGTTTACATCAAATCCTGCTAATGCTTCGTAAAACATTTCTTTTTTATAGCCTAGAACAATGCTTACTTCTATCCCTTTTCTCTGAAGCATCTCTACGGTATAGCAAAGCAGTGGCATACCATCCCCGATGTCCAGTAAACTCTTTGGTTTATTCACTTCTCTGCTGATTCGACTTCCAACACCGCCTGCTAAAATAATTGCTTTCATAGATTCTCTCCTAAATATTCTTCTCCAAAATTAGTTCTGATTGATTCAAAAACATATGATTTTCGTTGATTAAAAAAAGTTCTAATTTCTTGTATACCATCATAATATTTTTGATTTGATGTTCCAAAAAATCTTTGATAATGTTTTTCTATTGGCTGGTTCATCAATTGAACATATTCATCTATCTTTTGATTCACATATTCTTTTTCAAAAATAGTCTCCGATAGTTCTATTAATCTGGAAGAAAAAAGCTTTTTAAACTCTGAATTTTCACACAAACTGTCAAACAAATCACTTGTACTTCTAAGTGTTGCTATAATATCATGAGAAATCAGTTCATAACTCATAGAACTAGAATTAACATCAAAAAGCATCCATCTCCATTTTCCATCTTCATATTTTTTATTAGATATATTTCTTGAGCGCCACAATGCAAAATTTTGATTCGGCCAATCCTCACTGCGGGCAATATATCCTTCCACTGCAAAATAATCAATAAAACTGGATATATCTATTACTTCACAGACATTTTCATAATTTTCCACTATCGAAAGATCTTTTTCTAAAATGCATGCTTGCATCTCATCATAGAATCCTTCTTTGTCTCCTTCAATTCCTGTTTCTAATAAATTATTTTTTATAATGATAATGTCATCAACAACTTTTCCTTTATCGACCCCATAATAATGTTCAATATACTGAGCATCATATTTTTCAGTCAGATAATAAAAACCCCAATATTCTCCATTTAAAAAAAGATGATAAGGCACGTAATTCATTGTTGTAAAATTACACTCTTCTGATAGTTGGGATACTAGACAATCTTTAATTTTTGTATAATAATCATCGCCACCATTACTGAGTGTAACTCTTTTCGGATAGTAACCTGTTCCAAAAAAATCATAATTTAACTGATGATTTCCATACTCATCACGAGCATATATGTTTAAACTTTTAGGTAAAAATCCTCTGCTCCCTCCACCTTGAATCCTAATTCCAGTATCTTGAGATAGAACCCATCTGCCATTATCATCAAATACCTGTATATGGCTTTGTCGTTCCCATTCAATTCCTCGTTGTTTGTAATTTGCATTCCAATGATTCCAGTATTCTCTTTTCCAATCCTCCTTTGGAATTCCTCTTTCTGAATATTCATCGTACTTTTTACCTAAAACATATATTCCTTTTTCGTAATCAAACAAATTTTCCGGATTTGTAGTGATTGAAATAATATTCACGCCTTCATAGCCAGTCTTCTCTTGGAATCCCACAAAGTATATCATTTCTTCTACTTTACTTTTTTTCCCGTCTTTATCGTAATATACCGCTTTTATCACATTACATTTATCCACTGGCTGTTTCGGTACAACATAGCTGATTTTCTTCTGCTCTTCTCCGCAGTTTTCCATCACTTCATCTTCTAAAAAACGTGCTGTAACTTCCATACTGCTAGAATAAACATTCGGATTTTCTGATGCATCTTTTACAAAAATTGAATCTTTATATTTAATTGACGTATAATCTGGCTCACTTCCGTCTAATGTATAATAAATCTCTTCTGTTGGCGCATATAATCTTAGTTCAAATGGATGATTGTAAAATCCGGATTCTTTAGAAAATATAATTTCCCTATTATCGATTCCTGACTCTCCATATATCATACTCGCACATATATATTTTACGTTTGCTTCCTTTGACAAGCTCATACAGCCAATCATAACCAATATAGATATAATCGCTATTACAACTTTTTTATATTTCATCACCTAAAATTTATTCCTTAATTGTCTGCTTCCAAAAATGCGCCCAAAAAATGCGCCATTGCATTCTTAGATCCCGTGGAAATTCTCACATATTTCTTTAAAAATTCATTTCCAAATGTCTTAATTAAAATCTTTCTTTCACGCAAAGCATCTGCCACTTCCTGCGCAGATTTCTTTGGCTTGATAAAGATAAAGTTTCCATGGGAAGAAGTTGTTTCGTAGCCTCGCTTATTAAGTTCTTCTAAGAGCCACGCTTTTCCTTCTGCTTCGATATTCATCAAATCTTCGATCATGTCTGTATGCTGCATTATATGTTCCCCAAACTTTAATGCAATGGCATTCACCTCAAAGCTTGGCATAGATTTTCTCGCATAGCCAATCAATTCTTCCGGACCGATCATCATACCCATTCGAACCGCTGCAAGAGAAAGCAGTTTGGAAAATGTACGAAATACCATTACATTGTCATATTCATGAATGAATGGTAAAAATGTATGTTTATAGAAATAGTGATAAGCTTCGTCCACGATGACAACCGCTCCTACTTCTCTTGCTTTTTCAATGATCATACGTGCTTCTGCTTCTGTGTAAACAGTTCCGATTGGGTTATTTGGGTTAAGAAGCACTACAATATCAGTTGTCTCATCAATGGCATCTACGATTTTCTGCGCATCCATGGTCAAATCTGCTTCATAAGATACCGGTACATGTTTTAAACCAAGCATTGTGCAGTTTACCCAGTACATTTCAAAAGATGGTGCTACAGTTACTACGCTGCTGCCTTTTTCAGCAAATACTTCCATAGCAAAACGAATTGCCATGTCAGAACCGTTGGTCACTGCTACATTTTCCGGTTTTACCCCAATGTATTTTGCATACATTTCGCGGAATTTATCGTGTTCCGGGTAAGTTGAAAGAAATTCCGGTGTGATTTCTGCCAAAACTTCGTCTACAAACCACTGTGGAAGTCCTTCCGGGTTTTCATTCATATCATATCTTGCGTAATCATATCTGCCCTGTTCCGGGAAAACACGCACGCAATTTTTAATGTCTTCATTTACATAGTACATAGGTTATCCTTTCTTAAGAACCAGCTTCGCCCAACCGGTTCCTTCCTCAAATCCAATCTTTTTATAAAATCCTTCTGCCTGTTTTGTATAATAAAACAGACAAGGTTTCTTTTCTTCTTTTAATAAATCATAACAGAGTTTTTGAATACCTTTTGTCCCAAGGCCTTTTCCTCTAAACTCTTCTTTTGTAACAACTCCACTGATAACTGCCAGGTTATCAAGTTCTGCATAAGTTGCCGCATGATAAATTATCTCTCCATCACGTTTAATTACGTAATTTCGTCCCATTCCTTCATCCAAACGAGTTAATAGAAGCTCTTTTAGTTCATTTGGTTCATAGTGTCCACCAACACCTTTATCGCTGCAAATAAGTTTTGCAATTTCATCATACTCCGAAAGCTCTGCTGGCCTGACTTCCTCTGAAATCTCGCATTCAGGCATAGACAACATTTCTGTCACATACCCCTGCTCCATTTCATAAGTATCCTTTAACAGCGGATAAAGCTTTTCAATTACATCTACCGTAGAGCTTACGATATGCGAATTTAACTCTTTAATCAATTTTGCAGTCTTTTCCGCATCCATCTTTCCATCTGCATCAAACAATTGCAGACCTTCATAATATTTCAATGCAGTACAGCAAATGCCATCAGACTCATCAAAATATACTGTCAGGTTTGGATTCTCAATACCGAACTTCTTCAAATCAATATAACTGTAAAGACAGTTTTTTAAATCCTGCTCAAAATATGTTAGCAGTTTTTCTACATCCTGTTCTTTCGCTTTTACGTACATTTTCTACTCCACTGGCACATATACACTGTACCATTCATCCAAATGGATACATTCAAACAATTCACTCTGTACCAGTTCCTCTAAAATCTCTATTTTCTCAGGCACCCAGTATGCCCCGTTAATTTCTTCTGTTGCGATCACGATGACCGGCACATTTCCTGCCGCCAGCTTCTCGTCTAATACTGTATTAAATTCTTCCATCGACAGATAGTCAAGATCTGACCAGGCACTATCAAAGAAAGTTTTCATATCTGTCACGTTGTGACCGATATTAAATGCTCCTATGGTCAGAAGCTCGTATGTCTCATAAGGAGCAAGTAATTCCACCAGGCGATTCACATACTCTGCACGTGTCGCAGTAGTATAAACCCCTTCAAATACCGGCGAATCAATAGTACTGTCAATCGCTTCTCCATTTTCACCATCATGGTAAACAAAGTTCTGATTACAATTTGCTCCTGTAGCCATTGTCAATACTACAATAAACACCGCCATAATACGCAGTTCTTTCAGTGGCAGTTTCCATAACACTGCAGCAATCACCGCTGCCGGAAGTGCCATATATACGCGGAAGAAAATGCTTCCGGTATCCGTACCAATGGTCATAAAGATCATTGCCAGTGCTTCTATCAAGCAGATTACTGCAAATCGCTTATCTGATTTGTAGAACCATACTGCGCCAAAGGCACCAAAGGCCATACCCCCATAAGCGATAAAGTTCTGCACGCTGATCAGTGTCGGCATGCTTGTATACTGTACATCTCTTGTAAATCCAATATACAATGCAGCTGCACCTGCCAGTACTGCGCCAAGCAAAGTCACATCTTTTTTCCAAAGCTTTTTCACGATCAGACACAGTACAATGACCGCACCGATGATCACTCCATATTTGATCCACTGGCGTGCACCATCCATGACTCCCACCATGACCTGCGCCACCATATCAAAAATGTTGTGTTTTGATTCTTTGTCTCCTGTAGAGCCAAGCAGCCAGCCAATATCTGCAAGAAATTTATTCATTCCTAAAAAGATGATGGAGAAGATACAGCCTGTAACACCTGCAATGGCACCGCCTGCTGTCATTCTTCCGCAATTTGCTAATGCTTTCTTAATACCCTCGCCCATGTAGTAATAAAACACTACCACAACCAGTCCCAGAAAAATAATGTTTGGCATACGGGTAAAGGTATTCCAACCTAAAATCAGACCTGCAAAATAGAACCATTTCTTCTCATCGGTATCAAATCCATGAAGCAGGAATAAAATTCCTAAAGTCAGAAATAACATACTCCATGCGTTCCAGTTTACACATCTTACCCAGGAAGCACTAAATCCAAGTCCTCCAAGCACTGCTGCTGTTAATGGCAGTGTACTAAGATATGGACTCATAATTCGGTAGATTAGTACGCCTGTTAATGCCCATACGATCAACCCTGCTACATTTAATGCATAAAGTGTTGGGAATACGTGATAAACCAGGCTTCCGAAAAATTCACCCAGAAGATAATAAAGCGCATTTCCACCGGTTCCTTTTTCAAAGAAATAGCGAAACTTTGTGATATAAGAGGCTGTATCCTGCACGTCAATTCCAAAGCGCAGCTGATATACACATACGCCAAGAACTGCCAGTGTCAGCACCGCAGCCACGATATATTCAATTTTCTTCCAGGTTTCTTTTCTCATGATACTTCCTCACAAAAGCAAGCTAACACTTAACTTTCATTAACTATACTCTAAATATAAAGCACCAATACATGCCAGATTTTCTTAATCACTTCAATTGCCAGCAAATGCCAACACATAATCGTCATTGTATGTCTTCCCACAAATGCCAGTAGTCTGACAAACACCTTCAAATATTTTTCTGTCAGTTCCGCTGCTTTCATACAAAGCAGACTTCCGGCTGTTCCAATCAGGAAATATCCGATCATAGAACGACCATACTGATTGATAGATACATTCACCACATTATTCCCAGTTACATTCAGGTAGGAAATAATCACAAATCCAATAAGAAAATTTGCATAAATCCACTCATTTTTGCGAAGCCAGGAAAGTCCTCCCTCTTTCAAAATGCGTCCTGCTTCCATAAATCCTAAGAAAAACAGCGCATTTTCCAATCCCCATGGGAGAAGTACCGGAGATACCTTTGCAAGTAAAATTCCTGCCGCCATAGCTGCTAAAATCAGCTTTCTTCGTTTTGAAACATCCTCGCACTTGCAATCAATCAGATAATAAATACAGTACATCAAAAACAGACAGGTCAAAAACCATGTTGGAGAATTTAAGCAATTCATTAAGCCCATATTCCACACACTGCCCGGTGCCATGAGCATAGACCTGGAATAAAAAATTCCAAATAAGGCAGGTTTTGAAAAGCCGCCTGTCACTGTAAAATAGCCCACCAGCAAAATATTGCAGATAAAGTATGGAACGAGCAGACGTTTTGCCTTATCCAGTGCAAACGCTTTGAAGCCTTCCCCTTTATTGCGGTAAGTGTAGCCAGCTGCCACAAAGAACAGCGGGATAAAAAACATACCACCAAGGAAATTCACCACCGGAATACGAATGCTTGTATGACTTAATACTACAAGAACGATACAAAAGCATTTTGCAATGTCCAGCCAGGTCTCTCTATGCGCATTTTTTGTTAACGAGTTTTTCAACATAAAGTTCTCCCTTTTTACCTAAAGGTTCAATATATTTTCGGAACAGCAGCGAAATTCCAAGCACCACTGCAGTTGTAACTACGAACACCAACAGCACCGCCAGATGATAGGACATTTTTCCATAAAGCAACTCAAACAGGAAACATCCAAGTGTCGCAATCACTGGAAAATGTACCAGATACAAGCTATAGGAAATATCTCCAAGCTTTACAAACGGCTTCCAGCCAAAGAACTTCTGAAGCGGTTCTAAGCAGACAACTGCTGCTACCATAAGAAGTGCTCCCACCAGATGAAATGGTACCACCATAACAATCGGAATGATTCCATAAATGGTACCTTCCAGATGTGTTCCTGCGGATGGATAAGAACTTAAATAAAATCCTAACACAAACACAATCCAAAGCAGCCATTTCTGCTTTTTCACCCATGCAACCAGTGTCTCTTGTGTATGCATCACATCACAGAGTACAAATCCGAAGAAAATTCCGGCATAGTCTGTCAACAGTACAGTTGCACCAATCACTGCATAGACCACATATCTCCATTTCTTATCCCCAATGAGCCACGCCACACCGTATACCAGCAGCGCTCCTAAAAATAAAAATGGAATGGTCCAGAGTACACCGTTAAACTGATTGGTTCCTACAAAGAAACAGCCAAATACCGCTTCCAGCACCGCATCTAAGAAATTTGCTTCACAGCGGTTAAATCCTGCAAGCCATGGAGAGCCGGTAAGCTCTGATACCGCCACATTTCGAAATGCTCCAAGGAGCATCAACAGACAGATCAGCACATTGCTCACCAAAATCGGCGGCAGCAGACGAATATATCGTTTGCTGGCACTTGTCACAAGACGTTTTTTATCTCTCGTCTTAAAATAGCCAAGACAGAGCACATATCCACTCATCACAAGGAAAAGTCTTACCGCAAAATTCCCGCTAAAGAGCGTATTTAGCGGCGACTGCCCAATCAAAATGTCCAAATTTCCCGGCAGATGACAATCCGCCGCTTCTAAACTGTACATTCCATAGTAGAATGCAAACACGAAATGGCACAGATATACAATACCTGCACCAATCCCTTTTAACCCATTTATATACTCTAATCGTGTCTGTTTCATGCGTCTTCCTTATTTCCTGAGCTGCTTATACAGATATACGCCTGCATCCAGCATCAGTACCACCAGCCCAAGCGCATACATCCAGAAGTATACCCCAATGGTTCCATTGTAGAAGTAACCATAGGATACATAGGAAATGATACACATTGCCATCGGTACATAGAATTTATTTTTATTCTTAATAAACATTAAAAGCCCAAACACATTTGCAAGCAATCCGCTTCTGTAATTCATAAACGGATAAAATGCACTGATAAACAGACTGACAAACAGTCCGGATGCCACCATAAGCTCTGGTGTCACCTTCACTTCCTTTTTCTTGGAAATGTAATAAAAAATCATCAACAAAATACCTACCACAAGGAGTTTCCCTGCGTATCCGTATTCATTGTAATAACCTGTTTCGCTAAACAGTGTGTAGATGTTCGGCCAGTAGTTGGTAAGTTTTGCAGCCGGTGCATCTCCCTGTGCAATCTGGAAGATACTTGCAAAAAATGTAATCAGCCAGAAAGTTTTCATATTGTAAACTTTTTTCACACCGATAATACACAAAAGCGATACAAGAATCACTGCAAATACTACTTCAAAACCGCCATTTAATGCACTGTTTGCTGCAATTGCAGGCCAGATGACTGCCAGCGAATAAACACCTACCACCTTCAAACGGTTTTCTGTTGTTTTCCAAACAAACACCGCCATCAAAAGTGCCAGTACAAAATCAAGCACACAGTAAATCAGCATTGTAGTGCCGCCCTCTAACCCCGGATTTCCGGAAATTCCGAAAATCGCCTTACGGATTATGACTGCTGCACCTGTAATGCATACGGTCAGTAACACATCTAAAAATGCAAATTTAAATTTACCAATGGAAAATTCTCCATGTACGAGGTTATCTCTTAAAAATTTATCTAACATGAGCATACCTCCTGATTTTCCGGGTCATTGATATATTTGTATACTTCATATCCTGTCAGGAACAGTACCGCCAGTGTGATAAACGGCATATACTGAATCGGCAGCGACCAGTCCTGAGCAACGAAAATAGAGTAGCCCATAAACGAGGTCAGACTCTGGAATACCGGAAGATAAAATTTCTTTGGTTTTAAAACCGCATATAAAATGAGGAATACTTCTGCAAAGAAAGAATATCTCTCATGCATCTGTGGCAGGAAAAATGGTGCCAAAAGGCCTACAAATCCGCCTAAGAGCAGAATAAATTCTGCATTGATCTTTAATTTCTTTCTGCCAATATAGTACAGAACGATCATAAATACTGCCAGGGATAACCATACACCTGCAGTATGATATTCATCAATAAATCCTGTTTCACCAATCAGATAGTAGAGGTTGCTGTATTTTAATGCCAATGACCATCCTTCTGCTTCTGTCTGACTAATGTAAATGGTAAGTAATTCTCCCAATGGTCTTCCTGCGATCCATGCAGGGATGATTCCGAGGAAATAATTCACCGGAAGCCACAGGAAATGTTTTAAATCCACCTTTTTGTTTACCCAAAGAATTACCAGCATTGGTGCCAGCCACAGTGGCTGTAACTTAAATGCAAAGGCAACTCCAAAGAAGAACATAGCCATGGATGGTCGTTCTTTGATAAAGAAGTACGCACTTAATAATACCCAGAACATTGGCAGCATATCGCACTGCGCCCACAGAGTACTGTTTACCAAAAAGATTGGACTTAACATAAAGATTGCATAAGTAAGAACTGATTTTGTGCGGTTCTTTGTAATCTCATAAATGATTAAATATGCCACAACGGCTGCCATAAAGTCAAAACCGCTCGTCATCAGCTTAAATCCAGTCATACAGTTGATCGGCAGAACACTGATCACCCATAAAAGGTACACAAATGGTGGTGCATAGTCATACCAATCCCCAGCAAGTGCTTTAAAACCACCTTCGTAGAGTTCTTCAAACCACAGATCCCACCAAGTTGTCCAGTCGCCTGTCACCACATGTCTAAATTCAATTCTGATCAAAATACTTAAAATTGTAACTCCCACAATCAAAAGAATGTCGGAAAGTTCCCATTTTTTTGTCTTTATCATGAAGTTTTTTCCTAGTCTAATTAATCTAATTCTTTTTCAATAATAAATTTCGGACGTTCCTTCGTTTCCATGTAAATCTTACCGATGTATTCACCGATCACACCGATGGAGAGAATCTGTAATCCACCGATTGCCCAGATGGATACAAACATAGAGGACCATCCAATGCTTGTATGACCTGTAAAATGTCTGATCAGAGAATATACAAGCATACATAAGCTGACCACAAAAATTAAAAATCCAAGTGTTGTGATCAGACGAATTGGCTTAATACTGAAGGATGTGATTCCATCCATAGCAAATGCCAGCATTTTCTTTAACGGATATTTAGATTCGCCTGCAAAACGTTCTGCTCGCTCGTAATAAACACTATCGGATTTGAATCCAACCAATGGCACAATTCCTCTAAGGAAAAGATTGACTTCCTTAAATTTCAGCATTTCTTCTACTGCACGTTTGCTCATGAGACGATAATCTGCATGATTGTAAACGATATCTACGCCCATCATCATCATTAATTTATAGAATCCCTGAGCAGTAAATTTCTTAAAGAATGTATCTGTCTTTCTGGCACTGCGAACACCGTAAACCACTTCGCAGCCTTCATAATATTTTTCCACAAATCCATCAATGGCGTTAATATCATCCTGTAAATCCGCATCCATGGAAACGATCATGTCTGCATATTTTACAGCAGTTGAAAGTCCTGCCATCAGCGCATTCTGATGCCCTTTATTTCTGGAAAGCTTCACGCCTGTATACATTGGATTTTCCGCATGAAGCGCTTCGATCATCGGCCAGGTCATGTCCTTAGAGCCATCGTCTACGAACAGTACCTTACTCTTTTCTGAAATCAGTTCCTTTTCATAAAGCTGCTGCATCTTCATGGCTACCTGCTTTGCAGTTTCGCGAATAACAGCTTCTTCGTTATAACAAGGAATGACAATATATAAAATATTTTTCTTGTCCATATCTAATTACCCTAATAAATCTTTTAAATATACATCCAATGCATCTTCCCAGTCTGCGAACATAAAATCAGATGTCAGTTTGAACATTCTGTTTTCTAATACAGAATATGCAGGACGTTTGGTTGGCGTTGGATATTCTTCTGTTGTCAGACGTTTTACCTTTGTAGCTTTGCCCGCTTTTTCAAAGATTTTTTCTGCAAAATCAGCCCAGGAACACATTCCTTCGCATGTTCCGTGGAAGATTCCGTAGTTGTCTGTTGGTACCAGGCTTACAATTGCTTTTGCAAGCTCTACAGCACTTGTAGGACTTCCAAGCTGATCTGCCACAACACCTACTTCATCTCTTGTTTCCGCCAGACGAAGCATTGTCTTTACAAAGTTGTGTCCGTCACCATATAACCATGCTGTACGAACGATGCAGTATTTTTTCGCAAACATTTTTACGAATTCTTCCCCTGCAAGCTTTGTACGACCGTATGCACTCTGTGGTGCCGGTGTGTCTGTTTCAAAATATGGAGAAGCTGCATCACCTGCAAATACGTAATCAGTTGATACATGGATGAGTTTTGCATCCACGTCTGCTGCTGCAATTGCAAGGTTTCTTGGACCAATGGCATTAATTCTAAATGCAAGGTCTTCTTCTGTTTCACATTTATCTACCGCAGTGTATGCTGCACAGTTGATGATCGCATATGGTTTTACTTCTCTTACATGAGCAAGTACCGCATCCACATCTGTGATATCTAAATCTTCCACATCAGTATTTACAAGTTCATATTCTGTACTACCGGCATACTGCTGATTAATTGCTCTTCCAAGCTGACCGTTACAGCCAGTCACAATAATTTTTTTCATGCTATTTTTCCTCCGAAAGTTTCTTTTCTAATTCTTCGATTCTTTTTTTCATTTCGGACAGTTCTTCCTGTCTGTCCTTTTCTTCGATTGCCAGACGCTGTGTTAAGTTACGCACTTTGTTTTCCAGCGCTGATGTCTCGATAGTCTGGAAGAATGCCTTTAAGATCAAAATCAAAATAAAGAACAGGAATATAAAGTTTACAGGCAGTTCCATTCCGATTGCTCTTGTCATCATTGCTACAAGGAATGGGAATAAGCTGAACACCAAAAGGATGACTGAAAATACGATCCAGAAGATTGCATATTCAATCTGCAGCTTGGACTGTCTGATTCTTTTCAAAATATAATAAGTCATTAAAATCGCTCCGAAAATCAGGAGCACCTGAAATACAGCCGACATCCTAGACCTCCTCCACTACGATTTTTTTCACTTTTTGACGTTTTCTAAAGTTCTGGATAAGAAGAATGGAAATGAGCATACGCATCATATACATCATGGAACGACCAAGTGTCAGATAGCTTGCTCCTGCAATTCTCTCTTCCATCTGAACCTGAACTTCTGCGATGGTCGCACCCTGTTTTAAGAGGTAAGAAATCGTATCCGGTTCCGGACCATAGTTCATATTCAGTGCAAACTCTTCAATCATTTTTTTATTGAACATACGCATGCCGGAAGTCGGGTCATTAACCTTGCGACCAGTAGTGATTCTCATAGCCAGAGAAATCATATTGCTGCCCAGCATACGAAGTGATTTTGGCTTTTTCTCATTTACAAAACGAGACCCAATGACAATATCATAACCTTCCTGCATCTTTTCCAGCATTGGTGCAATGTACTGCGGAAGATGCTGACCATCTGCATCAAACTGAATGGCATAATCATAGCCTTTCTGATAAGCATATTTCAGGCCTGTCTGAAAAGCTCCTGCCAATCCCAAATTTACCGGTAAGTCGATTAATTCATACCCTTTCGCACGACAAATTTCCGGTGTAGAATCCGCAGAACCATCGTTGATGATCACATAGTCATACTGTGGAAAATTATTTTTTAAATTTTCAATTACTCTTACAATACTGTCCTGCTCGTTATAAGCAGGAATGATTAATAAACATTTCATAACTTATATTGTACCATATCTTTCCTAACTTTGCTACACGAACTGTCTTAAAACACGCAATGTTCGTAACAAATCTGTAACAAATGCAAATTTGACACCATTTTCTCGAAGCGCGCGATGTCCCTCTTTCATGCCTTCCAAATAGGCACCCAGACTATTGGTACTGGTTCCTCCATGAGCCATCTTAATCAATACCTCTGGAATATAGGAAAGTTTTACTTCTCCGTCCTTTAAAATACGGATCATATATTCATAATCTGCAGAAATACGATAGTCCGTTTTATAAACACCGTACTTGTCATAAACTTCCTTTTTTAAATACAGAGTCGGGTGTCCAGGCATCCATCCGCTGCGGATATTTCCCTGCCCCTGTCTCCATTTACGGACAACTTTTTCACCGTCCATGTAGTTTAAATCTCCATGAACGCCGTCTGTCCCTTCTTTTTCCATCACAGCAACCATTTTGGAAATGACGTCGTTACCTGCAAACTGATCAAAACAGGTTCCAATATAATCACCGGTACAAAGTTTCAGTCCTTTATTAATGGCATCATAGATTCCTTTGTCCTTTTCTGAAATCCACACCAGCTTTTCTCCAAATTTTTTTTTCGCTTCGTTAATGACTTCCAGCGTATCGTCTGTGGAACCGCCATCCACGATAATGTATTCAATATTCGGATAGTCCTGTGCTTCCACCTGTTGTATGGTTTTTCTAAGTGCCGCACTGTCATTATAAGTTGTTGTAATGATTGATACTTTCTTCATAAAGATTCAAATATTCTCCAAATCTGTCGTATTTATTGTAAAGGAGTGCACGTTTTCTGCATGCCTCTCTCATGTTGTCTACATTTTCACAAAGCTCTGTCACTGCATTTTTCAGTGCCTGTACATCCTTTTGCGGTACAATGCGTCCGCAGGTTTCATCCACTGATTCCACACTGCCGCCTGTAGCAAAGGTTACCACCGGAGTTCCGCAGGCAAGCGCTTCTAAATTTGTGGTTGGGAAGTTATCTTCCAGCGTTGGATTTGCATACACGCTGGCTTCTGAGTATAACTGCATCAGTTCTTCCACGTTCTGGGTATGTTCGATACCGATCATTCCCTTTGGAAGTTCCTGAATCTGTTTTTTATTCACACCCACCACTGCTACTTCATATTTTTCAGGGTCCAGCATCTGGGATAATTCTTTTAAATAATCCAGACCTTTTCGTCTGTCCCACACGTTCGCAACACCCAAAATAAGATGTTTATCACGTTCCTTTGACTCCTGTGGCACAAATTTTTCCAGATCAATGCCATTTGGAATCACTTTTACCGGATATTCCTTTAAATAAGATTCTTTTACCAACTCTCCAAGCCATTTGGACGGGGTAACGATAGTCAAACCTTTCACACCCTGAAATGCTTTACTTTTGCGAGCAAAATTCACCTTACTTCCATCTTTAAATAAGGCATAGGGATAGGTATTTCGATACTGCGGACAGTTTTCGCAGGAATTTTTCCACTTATCGCACTGCACATAATCAAAATATGCACAATGTCCGGTAAAGCTCCAGCAGTCATGAAGGGTCCAAACCACCGGTTTTCCACACTGTTTTAAATACTCAAACAGCATTTCCACATCCAGATAGAAGCCATGAATGTTATGCATGTGAATCAAATCCGGATCATATTCCTTCAGGCTTTCAATCAGTCTCTTTGTCTGACCTTTGGAATTAAAGCCGTGAGTCCCTGTAAAGAAGGTACTTAATACATGGAATCCCATATCCAGGTTCGTACCGATTTTCTCAGTTTTCACGCTTTCCGGTGCAGTTCTTCTGCCGTAATAGATTTTCCCATCATGCCCGTTCTTTTTCAGAGCATGGTAAATATCAACGGTAATGCGGCCAACGGAACCGTTGCCGCATACCGTATTAATCTGTGCTATTTTCAAGATATATCTCCTAAATCAATTCGCAATCCCAGACAGCCACACCGCTTTCCTGGAATACGCTATGGATTCTTTCTCTTAAATCATCCTTTGTATAACCTTTTTTCAGAATCACCTGTAAGAAACCGCCGCCACCGGCACCGCAGATCATCTTCGCATCCAGCATATCTTCCACACTTAAGAAAATCTGCTCGATACATGTATTTGTGCAGCCGCCGTCAAGTCTCTTGGAAAGTTCCCAGTGATCATCCAGCAGTTTTGCAAAAGCATCAATATTTCCTTTTTCCAGTTCAAATTTCATCAAGATTGCGCTCTTCTGGATTTCATAAAGCACATCCAGTGAATTTTTCTTAGAGCCGATATAATTTCCTACAATTTCACGAAGCAGGTTTCTTGCAAGTCGTCTCTGTCCTGTATAGATCAGTGCAAAACGTTCTTTTAATTCCTGCATTGCTTCTTCCGGAATCACGATGTGATCCACCTGAATATTCTGCTTAATGCCAGGAATTGTGTGCACCAGTTTCACCCCTGGTGTCAAACCGCCAACCTGATCCTGCCAGCCGCCACCGGTACTCATGATCTGTTCCATGCAAAGTACGCGGGAATACAGTTCATTTTCACTGATTTCTTTGCCGATAAATTCAAAGATGCCTTTCACGCAGGCTGCTGCAAGCATGGAGCTTGTTCCAAGTCCTGATCCCTTTGGAATGCCGCGCACTGCTGTAGATAAATACAGACCGCCGCCTACTTTGTCAAGTAACTGCTGTAAGGTATATTCCCCTTCTCGTGGAATAATACCGCAGGCAATGAGTGCTGCCTTATGAAGGGCAAAGGTATCAAATGGGTCGTTACAGTTCTGCAGTTCTTTCATATCTGCAAAATCTGCTTCTGCCCCAAGGTCTGTACTTGCAAGTACAACCACCGGTTTGCTGATACGTTTTACCTCTACTACGATCGGTAATGTTCCGTTTAAGCTGATCGCTGCATTAAGTACGGTTCCGCCATGTTCATTGCAATATGGTGGTGTATCAGACCATCCGCCGCCAAAGTTTACACGAACCGGAAGTTCGATTGTTACTTCATCCTTGGCGATGTGATACACATCTTCACAGTCAATGTCTGAAACTACTGCATCATATAATTCTTTACAAATATATTTAAAGCATGCGTTTTCCAAATCTTCACTGATATGACCTTCTGTCATTCTGGACAGATAGTAGTAGATACGCATTTTTCTGCTGAAATCTGCTGTTTTCGAAATTTCCAACAGTTCATTTAAATGTTTCTCAGTCACACCCTTGCTGCCAAATGCAAGCGCCGCTTCTGCAACTTCTTTTCTCTCATCAATGGCTTTTAAGAAACGGGAAATGCGGATTTTCTTTTCCAGATTTTCCTGCCATGCAAGCATCTGTGTAGTGTCTGCTTCATTAAAGCTTTCAAATAAGCTCATGCGCTGGCTGTTTTTGTAGCTTTCGCTTACCTTTGCTCTTCCCGCCAGTACTTCCACCAGTTCCAATGCAGCGGTCACTGCTTCTTCGATGGTATCACATACCGGATAGAGTTTTGCAAACCACAGATATGGTTCTTCTTCTCCCCAGATTTCTTTTTCAGATAATCCCAAAGTTTCTGGTAACTGTTTTAAAGTTGTTCCAAGGAATGGTGCATTGTCTGCTAAAAATCCCTTTGGATTGTCAAAAGTACCGTATGCACGTACCACGAACTTGCCGTTACGAAGCTTCAGACCGTGAAGCGTCACGCCCGCAGGCACATTTTTATCTTTTAATGTCACACCGGAAATTACACACTGCTCTGCAATGTGTGTCCTTCCATATAAATAGCTGTCTTCAATGTAGGATTTGGCACTTACAACTGTACCTTCCTGAATGTAGCTGTTGCTGTACGCGCAGTCGCCGCCATTGCCTTCCACGCCAAATACCTGACTCTTCCAGTTTAAGAACTCATAGTCTTCGATGCCTTCTGTAACAAGATGAAGAAGCTCTCTTGTTGTTCCAAAATGAATAAACTGAGCTGGTGATAAACATAAAAGCTTCAGACTGAATGGACTTAAAGTATCCCATAAAATCTTACGGCAGTCTTCCAGTTCTTCGCAGAAAGATCCTTCCGGTTTTTCTTTCAAGTACTGGTCTAATGTAGATTCAGATGCCAGTGGATATAAAAAGTCTCCATAGAAACTGATTCTTGCTTTTTCATTGACAAACTTGTCAAATTTTTCTTTGTCCAGTTCGCCATCAGTGCTGATCAGGCCAAACAATGCATTTAACAGATTGTGGTCTAACATAATGGCACCTGTATCAATGTCTACATTGCCATGGGCATTCACTGCACCCACTTCTGTCAGCTTCTCTACCGACATTTTGTGCAGGAACTGTCTTACATAACCGCTTTCATCTCCTAAAAATACACCGTGGTTTTTGCCTGTTTCCACGTGTTCCTTGATAGAAATAGCTGCAGCACCATTGAACTGGAAGTCAATCTGTAATGGATTGAACAATAACAGTACGTCGCCGGATAAGATCAGCATACCTTCTTTAAAACGAGATGGCATACCGGACATACCGATGATAAATTCATCAAATAATGTGGAACGTCTTCCATCCGGAAGTTCTCTTGGTACCGGAGAGAATAATTTTCCGCATGCAGAATACTGAGGCACTCGCTTGGAATCCCCACCGGAATGAATAACTAAAATTCGTTTGTCTTTAAAACAATCGGCACAGCCAGACTGTTCTCTGATATATTTCATTACATTGAAAGTCGCCCCGCCGGAACCTACACGTTTTCCGTCCGGGTCAGGCAGTACCGCATACTTTGTCTGTTTTGGCAATAAACCCTGTTTTAATCTAAAATCGATCTGGGCTTCAAATGCCTTTGCCTGGTCTTCGTTGGACGCAGTCAAGATCACATAATCCCAGTGAATAAAATATCTTTTCTTTAAGGATTTCTCATAGTCAGTCCACGCATCTTCGTAACTCTGGCTTAAGAATAAATTTTTCATTTTTTCAGGTTTCATAGGACAACCTCCTGTGATATAATGGTCCCATAGATCATTAGAAATATGAGGACATACTTATGGTAATAATACAACCTTCCGGCGGTTTGTGCAATAGAATGCGTGTGATTAATTCTTCTCTGGAGCTTGCGAAGCGAAAGGGTACAAAGCTTTTGGTTCTTTGGTACTGTGCGGACGAATTGAACGCTCCTTTTGAGAGCTTATTCCAGCCAGTGGAAGAATTTAAGGTTATCAACTTTACTTCTTTGAAAGATTTGCGAAAACTCTGGTATCAGCTGACAGCTCGTACACGAGTTTCCAATGCAGATATTGAAAATCATACAACAGACGGTACTTTGGATCAGGATTTCTTTGATTCTATCAAGTTACCGGCTTATATCTTTACATGGGAACATTTTTATCCTGCGGATGAATATTTCAAATTATTCAAGCCGACTGCAGAATTGCAGAAACGAATTGATGAAGTGACGAAACATTTCACAGACGATATGGTAAGTGTCCATATCAGAAGAACTGACCAGATTAATTCTATCGCGTATAGTAAAACAGAAAATTTCATCGATTTGATGAAGAAAGAAATTGACGCGAATCCTGACGTGAAGTTCTTCCTGGCTACGGATGATAAGGAGGAGGAAGCATTGCTTCGCAAGACCTTCCCAGGCAAGATTGTATCCAATGAAAACCGTACTCTTCGACGTGACTCTTTAGATGGCATGTATGATGCACTGCTGGATCTTTTCTGTCTGGCAGCGTGTAGGAAGATTATCGGAAGCTACTGCAGTTCCTTTACGGATACGGCAGCATCATTGGGTAATATTCCTAAGCTAATTGCAGGGGTGGATAAGTAAACATTTAATTTAGCACAAAAGGGTTGCCAACAGCAACCCTTTCACATATCTACATTTCTTAATTTTTAAAGAACAATTTACATATCCAATAACAAATCTGATACTGTTTCATCTTCATCAGCATCAAAAATACTTTAATCGTAATCGGCAGTTTATCCATGGTGTGAGTTCCAAGTGCTTCCACGACCATTTCGTCTTCGCAATACTTCTTAATAATCGCCAACGCCGATTCTTTTCCTTCCGTATTTCGGATGACTCCGTTTTTCAGTCCAATAACTGCAAGTCCGAGAAAGTCATTGGTAAACTGTGGTGCAAAGTCAAAAATACCTTTTTCCACACTGATTTCCTTCATACGCTTGTCCATCACTTTAATCTTATCCAGATAGTTTGGATCAAATTTTCCGGTCATAGACTTCTGATTGAACCAGTAATGATATGGATAAAAGTTTTTAACTACAGACAAACTCTTTGCTTCTAAAATCACAGGAAGTGTCAGCTGCATATCTTCTCCAACAGTGACTTCTTCCTTGCAAAGGACCATGTTTCTTTCAACCAACTCTCTACGATAAAGCTTTGTAACTCGTGCCGGCTGCAGCATACGTCCAAAAAATCGACCGTCATTGATCAGTTTTGGAAATAACTCTTCTAAATCTTTGCGGCTATAGTATTCTTTAGCAAAATTAGAAATCTCATTACGTTTCGGGATAGACGTATCTTCATAGTCAAATACAAGACCGCAAACAACCATATCCGAATTGTACTCACATGCAGACTCCCACATGCGCTTATACATATCTTCATCAATCCAGTCATCGCTGTCTACAAATCCAAGATAACGTCCTGTCGCTATTTCTGCGCCGGCTTTCCATGCGCTGGTAAGACCACCGTTAGGCTTGTGAATCACGCGGATTCGCTCGTCCTTCTTGGCATACTCATCACAGATTGCACCGCTGCCATCTAATGCGCCGTCGTCTACCAGAATGATTTCCAGACTCTTTTTTGTCTGCGCCATGATGCTTTCAATACATCTTGGCAGCAAATCTTCCACATTATATACAGGTACTATTACACTGATATCTACCATTACCGCTCCTTTCTTAGGTCTAATTTGGAGGCTTCTCCCACAATTTTATTGATTTTTTTAAGAAATGGGCGAACACAAGTTTTTCTACTTGTACTTCCCACAAAATTGCTACTTTACAAGAATTTTATTGTTTTCAGACTTCCATTTTTGCTGTTAACAATTTTTCTTTATTGAAATGCCCAAATTTTGTGAAATAGCAAGCTAAATATTTCTATAAATGGGCTCCAGATGAAGGTATTTTCATATACCGCCAAAATTCTCTGTTTTTTCAAAAAAAGCACTCTCTTTTTTCAAATTCTTGGGCATTGCGTTACAGAAAATTTCTTAACGCCCACGCAAACCACTTCTCACAACAATTATGGGCTCTACCACTCTAAAAATTTCCTAATGCCCACGCATGTGAGTTCTTACATAAGAATTTACGAATATCAAATCTTCTTAAGAATATTTCTCCACATTTGACATATCTGCCACATATTTTAATAGCATTCCATAAATACTTGGAAATGCTGAAAACAGCCAGTATCCGATCATGGTCTGTTTTGTCAGACCTCCGCCATATTGACGAATCGTTGCAATGCTTTCTCTCACGCCATAGCGGATTTCAAACATTTCTCCCTTGGCATCCGGACAGAATTTTTTGCATTTGAAATACAAGTCAATGCTTCCGTCGTTGCATGCCTTAATTGCCGGTACCACCAGCTCTTTATAATCTTTATCCAGAAAATACTGTACACGCTCTTTGTTTGCAGTACGCCAATCCAGCTTCTTTAAATTAAATCCATTTCTTGTGATGCTGGTGCCGCCGCTGCCTACAAAATATCCATACAGGGCATTGTCTACGAAGACACATTTTTCCGCCTTATCAAACAGTTTATAAGTAGTTGCTTCATCTTCATGGATTCTTCCTTCCGGATAGCGGATTTCTTCAAACAATTCTTTTTTATAAAGCTTGTTCCATGCCACCACATAGTAAGCGCCCGTCTGAATATACAGGTTTGAGAGCATTTCTCTTCCTGTAAAACATTCGCACTTTGCATCCGGATTATAAGCTTCTTTGATTTCATCCCCGTGCATATATTCCCAACGGCACTGGCTGATGTCTGCATCATGCTCTTTTAATGCCTTATAAAGGCTTTCTAAAAAATATGGTGACCATTTATCATCACTGTCCACAAATGCAAGCAATTCCCCATTGGCATGATCAATCCCCGTATTTCTGGCACCGGAAAGACCTTTGTTTTCCTGATGAATGACACGGATCTTTTCATATTTGTCCGCATAAGCATCACACAATGCAGGACAATGATCCGGTGAACCATCATCCACCAGGATAATTTCTGTATTTTCATAGGTCTGGGAAAGTAAGGATTCCACACATCGACCCAAATATTGTTCCACCTTATAGACCGGTACAATCACACTGATTAACGGTTCCATATCCACCTCGCTGCTACGACTACACATTTTCTAAGGACACAGATTGGATAAATAAGTCCCTGCATTCCATGAGCAAAACACCACTGCAAAATCTTGTAATCCAATACTGTCACTTCTGCAATTTTGTTGGCTTCCATAAATTCTTTATGGTTTGCCAACCTTTTAATCACCTGCAGCTTTTCAGCCTTCGGTGTCTTTTTATCAAAAGGCAGGCTTTCACATTCATCCAGAAATTCCATAACAAACTTTCCGGCAATGACCGGGTGAAGTTTTTCTTCCCCGGAAATCTTTCCGTAATAATTCTGCACTCCTGCACACACTTTGGAGGCAATTTCTAACTTATTATCTCTTTTCTTTGTAGATAAGGTATTGCCTTTTTCTTCCTGAATGTAATTGATCAGTGCATCCGGAATGACTGCTACTTTGCTGCATTTTTCCAGATAATTCATATTAAACAGCAGATCTTCTCCCAGGCTTAAGGAAGTATCGAATCTGCCGGCAAATTCTTTTTTAAACAATTTATTCCATGGCATATTTAAGAAGCCTTCCTGATAAAGCTTCAAAAAATCTGCCCCATAGTTTTTTGTTTTATAAACACCAGGATTTGATGGCACTTTTTTCACATCTCGTCCCACATACCAGTGATGGAATCCACAGATGACAAGTTCTGCACCTGTTTCTGTATGCGCCTTCCACATTTTTTCGCAGTAATCCGGCTCTACCGTGTCATCACTGTCTACAAACATGAGGTATTCCCCTGTTGCTTCATCGATTCCGCGGTTTCTCGCAGAAGATACACCGCCGTTTTCCCTCTTAATGGATTTTACACGGGCATCTTTTACTGCATACGCATCACAAATATCCCCACAGGAATCCGGAGAACCGTCGATGACACAGATAACCTCAATGTCTGCATATGTCTGAGCCAGCAGGCTATCCAGACAGCCTGCCAGCGTTTTTTCACTTTTATATACCGGTACGACAATACTAATCATTATTTAATCATCGTCTCCCTTTTCTGATAAAATACTTTTCCTGCCGGAACGTCGCCTTTGACAATGCTTCCGGCACCGATCACTGCCTTGTCTCCGATGGTTGTGCCGCGCATGATCACTACATTGGCACCAATCCACACATCATTTCCAATAATTACCGGTGTTTCCACATAACTGCCCCAGTTTTCACTGCCTGCGTGGTCATGGTCTACGATTACCACGTTGTTGGCAATCTGGCATCGGTCACCAATTACAATCTTTTTCTTGCAGGTGATACTTACATTCTGGTTGAAGAAACATTTATCTCCAACTACCAGTTCGCCGCCTTCTACACGAAACACTGCATTTCCTCTGGTAATCTGTTCTTTCCCAAAAGACGCCTTCCCGTTTTTGATCTTCAGCTCCGTATGATGTCCAAACGCCTGAATCCACGGCAATGTACATTTCCCTGCATATTTTATTTTGTACCATAATACCTTTGGCAGGGATACGAAAACCCGCCAGTAGATTTCCATCATAGATTTTACCTCTTAAGAAAGTTTCAGTTTGCTCATGACTTTATCAAGCACCATCTGACGTTCTGCTTTTCTAAGTACAATAAAGAAATTTAACACCAGTGCCACACATCCCATGAATCCTCCGCAAAGGAAGAATGTAATCCAGTTATCCATTGGAAGCACCAGTTTACTAAGCATTGCAACCGCAGTGATAATGCCGATGGAAGCAAGCCCCATGAAAATGTCTCCGTAGAAGGTTGTCCATTTTACTTCCAGACATTTGGCTGCATAAATTGGCGTAAATACCATATTTCTGATCAAACCAACCACAACGCTGACACCGGCAATGGCGTAAAGCCCGAGATTGGTTGTATTTAATAAAACAAACACGATTGTCGTCGTAATCACACCACTTGCCACAATAACAATCGAATTCAATTTAATTTTCTTTGTAATAATGAATACCTGATAAAGTACCTGAATACTTGCACTGACAAACAAAACACCCATAGAAAGGACCGATAAAACATAGATTTCTTTCACTTCTGCTGCTGTTTTATAAGACAGCCATAGTCTGAAGAATTTATCTCCATAAGCTGTTACAAATGCAATCGGAATGCTCATCATGAAGATCATGATTCGGTTAGAGCTTTTCAGCGTATCCATTAACTCTTGTTTGTTGCCTTTTGCATAAGCAATGGTAATGCTTGGTGCAAATACCCCAACCATGGTTCCCATCAGACTGGAAAGAGTTGTCGGTACAACTTTTGCCAGTGACAAAATCGTCATTGCTTCCGGATTGATAAAGATATTTGCAATAATGGTATCTAATCCGTCCAGCAGCATCTGTCCAAGTCTTGTAACAGAGTTCCATGCGCCCAAAGATACCAGTTCTTTTACTTTATCTAATCTGAAATTTTTAACCGTTATTTTAATTCCAGGCAACAGCTTTTTCGTAAATCCTGCATTGGCAAACGCCATCAGCGAAGTGCTTACTACGGAAGCTACACCAATGTAGAATAAGTACGGTGAAAAGAATCTGTATGCAATGTACAGTACCCCAAGACGTGCCAGTTCTGTCACGATTGTTGCAACCGAACTTAATTCCAGACGGTTCATGCTGTAGGTGCTTGTACTAAATACAGATGTAATAATACTGATAAAGAAATTTAAAAATACAAATGCCCACAGAATCTGTACATCCCCAAGAACCCCTGCCGGAACCTGGAACATACGGTCAATAAATACAATGACAAAAACCGCCGGTACTAAAAATACGGCCGCCATAAACATATTTGCAAAGAATACAGAAGAAAAATATTCACTTGCTTCCTGTTCCTCGCCTTTATGTAAATGTATTGTAATATAACGGCTTGCCAGTGTATTCAGCGCAGATACCACAACCTGCGCCCACTGCACAAACTGATTGGCAATATTTACAAACCCATAGCTGTTTGGAATCATTTTATCCACAATCGGTGTCAGTACAAAACTGATTCCTAAATTCACGATAAAAGCCGTCAGCTGGGCTGTCATATTAATCACTAATCGTTTCTTATCCAAAATAATCTCCTTAGGCGACAATGATGAGCGCCTTGATCAAATAGATAACCGCCAAAAGCTGCATGAACATTCCTCCGCAGAATATTGCACGGTCTTTATTTTCATTTAATAAAACTGTCTGATTTCTACCAAGCAGACTCAGCAGCACAAGCAGCGGTGTGAAATATCTTCCCTGTACCCCTTCCACAGACACGTAACCAAATGGTGTCCATGTAAGTAACATACCCATAAGAATCATTCCTACGCTTAACAGACATACGATGGAAATCCACCATTTTTGTCCGCCAGTCACATATTGTTTTTCTCCTCTGACTTTCAGCATGGAGATTAAGAACAGAATCAGGAATCCTACAAATACCACGCGGGAAATTTCGATTTCCACCCAGCCCATTTTCTGTCCTACGATAGATTCCAGATAAAACTCTGATTTATCTGCCACTGTATTTGCAAGCATCTGAATCAGCTTCCATGGATTCTGCAGGAAATATCCAACAGTATATCCCATTGCCACTGCATTTCCGGCAGTTGCTCCTACAGCACTTGTTTCCGCAGTTGTAGATAGCACCTGGGTAACTGTACCGGAGTTACGATTAATATAGCTTAATAACGCAATTCCCATCAAAGAACCGGCAGCTGCCAGTTTCTTCCAGAGAGTTCCGAATTTCTTTGTAGGTATCAACAGTGCTGCAAGGCAAAGAGGCAGATAAACACCGCTCTTTCCATAAACCAATAATACACAAAGCATTGAAACAATCACCATATCACTCATTTTCAGAGGTTTGTCCTCATAAGTCATACAGATAATATAAGTGCTGAATAAGAACATGACACTGGTAATGACCGCATCATAAGAAAATGAGTTGCACTGCTGAATGGTCATTGGGAATAAAGCAATGATTGCCAACGGCAGTTTTCCAAACGGCAGTTTTTTCATACACCACCAGATGCAAAGTGCAAAAAATGCCAGATTACACCATCTTCCTAACATGAGCATTGCAATGGAACCAAATCCCAAAATTCTTGCCAAAGTCATACCTAAAACTGCAGGCAGATATACAAAGATCGGCGCATAGGTATTTGCTGTTGTATTTGTAATTACCAGACTGTCATCCTGCACACCATCCAGTAATTCGTTGAACACAATATAATAATTTGCAAGTGCCGGATTTTCTACCAGTTCAATCTTGGTATCATCCACACGCTTCGCAAGAGTTACTTCGTTGCCTGTATATGGAATACCTAATAGGTCATTGCTGTAGCGGTAAGTCATATCAATGTGTGTTCTCTCATCCGGTGCCATATACGGAAGCACCAGGAAGTTGTAAATAAGGCCCACAAATAAAATTGATACCAATACAACATTTTCAATTTTGCATTTCTTAATAAATACCATCCAGTAAAAGACCATTGCGAATGCTTCTACTGCCACAAACATAAAGAAGAAATATTTCTTCAGGAAAATATTGAAGTATTTGTGTATCTGAGTCAGCAGTTCTCCCTCTTCTGTGGTATAAATGCCAAGTTCAGTCCCTTTTAATTCCTCTGATGGTGTTAAACGGATTTCAAATATATGAGCCACTCCATCTGTTACCTCATGGGTAAAGAGGAAATTAATGTATTCACCGTCAATTGCACCGGATAGACTCAGCACATTTTCACTTAAAACCTCTCCGGAATTTAAGTCTGTCACCCTCGCAGAAAGAGTTCCTGCCGGAACCGTTTCTTCCGGTACGTGCATCATCACACCAAGACCGGTCAGCGTATCTTCTTCGCATTTTACAAGCTGAACAATATCGCCTTCAGACTCTGAAAACTGTAAAATTCCCGGAGTTTCTTCTGAAGAAACTGATATCACTTCCGCGCGTTCCGTCGTATTCATCACGATACGAATCTGTGTGTCATAAACGTAAAAGAACAGAATCCCTATAATTCCCGCAACCAGCACACCGCCAAAAATCAGACGGTATTTTTTATAAAATGCCTGAATTTTTCCAAAAATCGCCGGCATCACAAGTTTCTTTTCTTTTTTTGTTTCACCAGCAACCAGCATCGCTGCCGCACCAAGCAAGGCTGCCATCAGCGCTGTCACCACCGCAGACTTCACTTCTCTGACCATCACGGAAAAGCCGGCATTATAAACGAGAGGATAAGAAATCTTTTCTCCGTTATACCAGCTCTGTGCTTTTGTCTCTGTGGTAGAATTCAGCCAGAATCTCGGTCCCTGAAGACAATCTTCCACTGTCAGCTCCACCAGTACATTTCCACCAGTGTAGTGGTCAACCGTTGCCTGAACAAACTGATCCACCTCAATCTCGCTTAACAGAATACTGCTGCTTGACAGTACTTCTTTGCTATGTTCTTCCATGACCTTGATGTTTAATTTTCCATCCAACACCAGCTGATCAGTATTTAAATAAAAGCCAATAGAAGTCAGTGTTTTCGACTCTACCGGCAAAGTAAATGAAATGATGTCTCCTTCATTTAAGTAGGCGGTTCGCTCTACAATCTGGCGTCTTCCCAGATTTTCAAGCCCTTCTCCTACCGTTGTTTCTACCGGAATCGCGATTTTCACAATACAGTAGATAACGCAGAGCAGGAAATATGCGAGAAACGCATATTTCCTGTATTTTTTTAACTTCTCTATCATTTTTATTCCAATCCGGACTCAAACAGATTCACCATAGCTTCCATGGCTTCCTGTTCATCCATACCTTCGCATGTAATTTCAAGCTCATCCCCGTTTTTAACACCTGCGCCAAGAACACTTAGCACACTCTTCGCATTTGCAGTTGTGTCTCCGTGCTTCAGAGATATATGGGATTTGTATAACATTGCTGTTCGGCAAAGAATCCCTGCCGGTCTTAAATGCAATCCCGTCTGGTTTTTAACTGTTACTTTCTGTTTTAACATTTCCACCACTCTCCGTTCCATTATTGTTGGTATTGTTCTGATCTGTACCTTCTGTTTCAGGCTTTTGTGTCTCAGTATCAGATTCTACCTTATCTCCAGAATCTGTTGATGGTTTGGTCGATGGTTTGGTTGAAGGCTTGTCGTTCGTGCTTTCTTTGTCAGATTCTTCTTTATCCTCTTCGGTTTCTTCCTCTTCTACAGGTTCTACGTATTCTACTTCAACCATTACCAATACCGAAGCCGTTTCTTCATCCTTCAGAATAATACCAGTTGGCAGATACTGTTTGATATCCACAACTAGCTGCAGTTCATCAGCGATACCTTCTACATTTACTGCATCCCCTGAAATTTCCAGTCTGGAGATTCCGGCCAGCACATCTGATGTACCTGCAATTTCAACCATTTCAGGTTTACAGCTGATATTTTTGATTTCATAGTTTTCTGCCGGTGTACCACTGTAGTTAAACTTGAGTGGAACTATTTTTGTATTTAACAGTGATACAGTAACGTCGATACCATCACTCTTTCCTACGAAATTCAGATACTTGGTATCAATCGGATTGTCAGCTCCATCAAAAAGATTTAAAGTACAGGTCTTCACTGCATTTCCAGGAAGTCCTGTTACATCAACCAACGCTTCCACAAGTTTGATTTTTTCTATTATAGAAACCGGTCCTGTAATCTTGATTACCGTCTGTTCCGGAATCAGACTTCCTACCACAAGTCCGTTTGCCGGTTCTCCATTATGTCTTACAATGACCGGGAACTGCTCTGTTGCCGAATCTTCAATACTTACCTGTACATTGTATCTATCCAATGTAACATCTTCATTTACATCAATATTCTTATTCTTACACTGTACTCTGATTCCGATAAGACTGTTGTATTTTAAGTCATTCTTCATATCTGCAGTCAATGTGAAATCTGATTGTTTCAACTCATTCAAAACAGATCTTCTGGCACGTACTGTAATGCCAACAGTATCTGTATTGCTTTCTACCCGGAATACTTTCCCGTTTTCAGTAATCACTTCCGTATTGATCAGCGCAACTCCTAAAGGAAAGCTTTTTGTTCCTTCTGCATCGCTGATATTTACAACTGCAAGCCAGAGAACAATCGCAATCAGCAGAGAAAGGAGTTTTAAAAAAAGATTATCTGTCAGTTTTAGTTTCATCTTTTTCCCTTCCTTTCCACAGTCTGAATCGTTTTCCTTCTGTTGTTTTGTTATGCAATGCACTCAGCTGCTCTCTTAAAGTTTCCGCCGTTACATTTCTCATAATTTCACTGTACTGTGTAATGGAAATCGCACCTGTTTCTTCTGAAACAACCACTGTCATGGCATCGCTGACTTCACTGATACCTACCGCGGCGCGGTGTCTTGTTCCTAATTCTTTTGACAATGCCATATTGTCTGACAATGGCAGGTAACAGGTTGCTGAAACAATTCTGTTACCACGTACAATGATCGCTCCGTCATGAAGCGGTGTGTTGTGTTCAAAAATATTTAACAGCAACTGACTGGATACCAATGCATCCATTGTGATTCCTGTACGTTCGTATTCTCCGAGCGGAACATTATTCTCGATTACAATTAAAGCGCCTGTTTTTACTTTTGACATTTCCACACAGGCTTTTACAATCGCATCAATGGTACGTGCATTGAAATCATTTTCTTTTTCTTTCGTTGCATCCAACGTCAAAATATCTGCAAGAATATTTTTCTGTCCAAGTTCTTCCAACGCCTTACGAAGTTCCGGCTGGAATACAATTACAAGAGCGATTACCCCGATATCAAAAACATTTCCTGCCAGCCAGAGGATCGTGTCCAAATTTAAGAAAACTGCAAAAAGAAGGAACACAAAAATTACTGCGAATCCTTTTACCAGCGACCACGCACGGGTAGTTTTGATCCACAATAAAACGTAATAGATCAGAATTGCCAAAATGATAATTTCCAATCCATCAGTCCATTCAATATTTTCCAAATTGATAGAGGTTAATTTTTCAAATATTTCTGTAACCTGATTCATCGTTTCTTCCTTTCCTTATTTTTCTTTAAGAATCAATTCTTTTGATTGTTTTTGTCTGTTTTTTCTGACTAACAATCTTTTTCACCGTCTTTTTCGGTTCTGCAATTACATTTTTCGGAATTGCTTTTACATAATAATAATATTCATCGTCTTCAAACTGTACACGTTCTGTTCGTGTATAGTCCACACTGAAAACAAAGAATTTCACTCCAAATGCCACGACTGCGGACAAAACACTTCCGATCAGAAGCTGAACAATCGGTACTGTCACTTCCGGAAGGAGTGCTCCCATTAAGTGCACCACAATATTTACTACCGTACCAATTCCAATGGCAATTTCCCAGGAATGATCAATGGACAGTCTGCGAATGAAATATACCACAAGCACTGTTAAGATCATTGCAAGAACGCAAAGGAACATACTGCGATTTGTAATCAGACTATCTACCAAAGAAGCCACTTTTGTTGCCCCGCCTTCTACTTCCCCTGTTCCAAGGCTGGTAGTATTCTGGCTCATATAAGTGATCAGATAATGAATCACTGCACCGCATCCTGCCGGCACTGCAGCCGCCGGTCCATACAAAAGACCTCCAAGCAGCGGCACCACATAAGGAATCTTTAACATAAAGCAGATTGGTGTAATGATCAGTAAGATCCCCATGCGGGAACTGATTCTAAAGTACAAAAGATACATCACCAACAATAATCCTGCTGTTACTGCACAGGCTTCCAGCGAAAGTGCGTATGCATGAGCGAGCATCAGAACTCCTGCAAAAATCACAGTTCCGTTCACTGGCAAAAATGCACAGATCAGCGCAAGCACAATTGGTATAAACAGACTGCGCAGCTGCTGCATAAATCCAATCTTACTGTTCAGTAACAGAAAGCTTGCCAGCGCAAGCATAAATTTTATGACCGGTTTTACATAAATATCGTTTTTTGCATAAAAACGTTTTACAAATCCTCTGAATTCTAACAGTGTTGCCATCATAATGTATTCTCCTCATCTGCCTCAGAATCCAGGTTCAGGATTGTATCAGCAGTTTCCTGTGTTTCGTAAAATTTATGAATATTTTTCAAATGGTTATGATAACCTTTCACGCTATGTTTTGCGTGACGAAATTTTATCGAATAGTATGTATATATCGCAATTTCATACATTACAAGTCCTGCAACATATAAAACTGCCACAATTTTAATCAAATTTTCCAAATACTCCGGACGACTGATCATTAACATCAGTTCTTCCATTTTGCCCATCGCCCACATGGCTATGAGAATTACAAAAGCAACTGTGTAAGCAATTCCCGATTTCACCAGCTGAAGTCCCAGATAATCACCGCGAAAATAGCTGCTGATTCCAATGTTCTTTTTTTCCGGTCCATTTTCGTAGGCTGCTGCCTTCGTCATGTGTTTTACTTTTTCTTCGTTCAGCATTACATACTCCCGACATGTATTTTTACACAAAAAAGTGCATACTTCTGTGCTTAATT
>JBGVRS010000179.1:0-15523 GCA_045128635.1 Lachnospiraceae bacterium | reverse complement strand
ATCTTTTCCGATAGATTCATTTGCGACATTGATGGCACCAGGAATGTGTCCATCATTATATTCTTCGATAGTTCTTACATCTAATAAAATGTAATTTTCTTCCTTTGCCATCTGGGAAAGCGCTTTATACATGGAAAGCTGTTCATAAGAATTTTCTGATCCGGATGAGCCACAAGCTGTTAAAGCGAGGGCAGAGAGAATAAATGGTAATATTTTTTTCATAGGTATAATCCTTCTTTCTTCATTTGATGATTATAGTATACAATAGGTGACGAAAAAATACAGTGATGAAATCACTTAATAAAGAATAAACCACCTACCTTTGGTACATGTTAAGAAGAAAACTTTTTATATATCAAAGGTGGTATTTTTATGAATTCAATCTGGACAAAAACCGTTACAATGCCCAAGTTTCCATCCCTGAAGGGCGATATGAAAACAGATGTACTCATCATCGGCGGAGGAATGGCAGGCATTTTGTGTGCTCATTTTTTGCAGGAGCAGGACGTGAATTATGTACTGGTAGAAGGGAGAGAAATCTGCTCCGGTGTGACGAAAAATACAACGGCGAAAATTACTTCCCAGCATGGGCTTAATTTTCAGAAAATTGCAAAGCAACGGGGAAATGAAATGGCAGCAAAGTATCTGGAAGCTAATCAGGCTGCGATTAGAAAATATGCCAAGCTTGCCAAGGATATTGACTGCGAGTTTGAGCGCAAAACAAATTATGTGTATTCTATAAATAATCGAAAGATACTTGAACGGGAAATAGACATACTTACAAAGCTGGGATTTGATGCCATCTTTACCGAATATACGGAACTGCCATTTCGAGTGGCGGGTGCGGTTGGATTTGCCAATCAGGCGCAGTTTCATCCATTGAAATTTGTGGCAGCTTTAGCGAAGCATCTGCACATTTATGAGCATACCTATGTAAAGGAACTAAAGCCTCATGTGGCAGTGACCAATCGGGGAAACATTTCCTTTGATCAGGTCATTTTTGCAACACATTTTCCAGTCGACAATAAGCATGGAATGTATTTTATGAAGTTGTATCAGCATCGGTCCTATGTGATTTCGTACGAGCAGGCGCAGAATGTGGAGGGAATGTATGTGGATGAGGCGATGGGAGGAATGTCCTTTCGAAATTATGGGGATTTGCTGCTGATTGGCGGTGGTGACCACAGGACGGGCAAGCAGGGAGGAGCGTGGAAGGAGATTGAAGGTTTTGCCAGAGAGCATTATAAAGAAGCAAGAGAGACAGCACGGTGGGCAACTCAGGACAGCATGAGTCTGGATGGGGTTCCGTATATTGGGGCGTATTCGAAAAATATGCCGGGATGCTATGTGGCAACAGGCTTTAATAAGTGGGGAATGACGTCGTCTATGGTGGCGGCAGGAATCCTGACGGATTTGGTTTTGGGAAAAGATAATGCGTATACAGAGGTGTATGATCCGGGGAGAAGTATGCTTCATGCTCAGCTGTTGATAAATATGGCAGAGTCTGGAATGAATCTGGTGATGCCGGCGAAGAAGAGATGCCCGCATATGGGGTGCGGACTGAAATGGAATAAGAAGGAGCATACATGGGATTGCCCGTGTCATGGATCGAGGTTTGATAAGGATGGGGGCGTGATAGAGGGACCAGCGATGGGGGATTTGAAGAAGTAAAAAGATAATGATGTTGTAGAAGTTTTAGATATAAGATTATAAATTAAGAGAGTAAAATAGAAATATTACATTTTGTGAATTCCAATAGACGGTTTTGTAAACTTTAGCTCTTTCTGTTGATTCTGGATGATGGGGTGTATCGAAAAGAGTTGAGAGTTTCTAGTGTTCGTTGTGAAAAACATTAATGTCCGTTATGCATTGCAGTATGCAAATATATTAGCAGATATTTTTTGATCGTTATTCTGCACAAAAAAAGTAGATATGATCAACAAAAAATATGTGAGAAAAGTAGAAATAAATTGTGGATCTTGTACAAAGGAAGGAATGCGTTTATAATAATTATTAAATTTAATTAACTAAGAAAAGAGAATTGTATGAAGATTGGATTAATAGATGCGGACTTGTTGGATAACGGTACAAGACATCCTAACTTAGCCGTAATGAAGTTGGCAGGATATTATTTGGAAAATGGAAATATCGTAGAATTAATTGAAGACTATATGCAAGTTTATGATTATGAAAAGATATTTATTTCTAAAGTTTTTACGTTTACTAATGTGCCAGATTGGGTGCTGGAATTGGATTTTGTTTCTATAGGAGGAACCGGATTTTTTCCAGATGGTGGTGCAAATTTGCCAGATGAAATAGAACACCATATGCCATACTATGATATATACAAAAATTATATTGAAAAGCAAATTGCCTTAGGGAAAAAGAGAACTTATTTTCAAGATTATTTGGATTATTCCATTGGATTTACTACAAGAGGATGCTTCAGAAAGTGTGAATTCTGTGTAAATAAAAAATACGATCATGTATTTAGACATTCTCCGGTAAAAGAGTTTCTAGATGAGAATAGATCATATATTTACTTGTGGGATGATAATATTCTTGCATATCCACAATGGGAAGAAGTGTTAGATGATATTGAAGCTACAGGAAAGCAATTTCAATTCAGACAAGGCATAGATATACGTTTAATGACTGATAAAAAAGCAAAACGATTTGTAAAAGCAAAGTATCAGGGAGATTTTATATTTGCTTTTGACCATTTAGAAGACAAGTCGTTGATAGTGGACAAATTGCAACTGTGGAAGCGGTATTCTTCAAAAACCTCAAAATTGTATGTGATTTCTGCATTTAAGTCACAAGACGAGAAGGATATTGATGATGTCTTTCAAAGAATTCATACTTTAATGAAATTAGGATCCATTCCATATATTATGAGATATGAGGCTTATAAACACAGTCCATATCGTTCGCTATATATTGAATTGGCAAGATGGTGTAATCAACCTAATTTCTTCAAAAAAATGTCTTTCAGAGAATTCTGTGTAGCGAATCAGAAATATAAAAAAGATCAGTCAACTAACTGTTCTGCTTATCAAGCTATGCTTGATTTTGAAAATGAACATCCAGAAATAGCAAATAAGTACTTCGATTTAAAATTTGAAGAAGAGAATATGTATGCGAAGCAGTATGGATATGGGAGAAAATATGCAAATAAGCCATTGTGTAAAACGTGTAAGAAACGTGGTGTATGCTGGTCAACCTATATGGATGGTACATGTTCAGAAAAAGAAATCTTAAAAGCATACTTTACAAAAGAAATTGATTTTGAATGCTTGAGATATGCAACTGCTGAATGTGACGTTGATGTAGAAACAGTTGTGAAGAAGCTTATTAAACTGATTTTGTCGACAAATGAAGAAGATATTATTGGAATCATTAAAGAATCCAATGAACTTGAAAATGTAACAAAAGATAATATTCCTCAGTATAGTAATTTGAAACATGCATATATTGATACACCTCAGATAATTAACGACAGTGGAGAAGAAATTACTTTTGAAACGTTGGGATATTATTTAAAACGAAGCAATGAAGAGTTCTTACATAATGCTGTTGCCGATAAGAAATATGGAGAAAACCATGCTAAGTTGGCGGTGCTTTTAGATTTAGTGCGAATTGATAAAGCGCAAATATCTCATAAAGTAGAAATGTCAGAGTTTGGAAAAGTATACTGTACTCTTTCGTTAAAAGAAAAGGAACAATTGGCAAGAAAATTAAGATATAGAATTCCGATTGTTCAAAAATATTATTTAGGTGGAGAGGACGAAAACGTTTTAGAAGTAGAACTATCTATTTTATCATTGACAACCAAAAATAGAAGAAGATCTAATGTTATAAATGTGGTACAATGGATCCCAGAATAGTCGTGCAAACTTATTTGTGCAACTACAAGAGGTGAAATTGCATGTTGTTGAAGAATATTAATTTAAAATCCAGCTATGAGAGTGGTGAAGACAATTTGGTAGAGGATTTCTATGTCCCTGCCTTAGAATGTGCTGTCACTTATGATCGTATAGCTGGATTTTTTTCGTCTTCAAGTTTAGCAATAGCAGCCAAGGGAATAGCATCATTAATAATGAATGAGGGGCGAATGCGATTATTAGCCAGTCCACGTTTAAGCAAAGAAGATATTGAGATTATTAATAAAGCAACAAAAACATCAAATAAATTTTTTGAGAAAAAATTACTTAATAGTGTAGATACGATTTGTGATGAGTTTGAAAAAGATCATTTGCAAGCATTAGGATGGATGTTGAACAACGGTTATTTAGAAATCCAGTTAGTTTTTCCTGTTGATACGGATGGGCATATTACGGAAGACAGCCAACTTTTCCATCAAAAAATTGGAATTATTACAGATAGTAATGGAGACAGCATATCCTTTAGTGGGTCGATTAATGAATCTGCGTCTGGATGGATATCAAATATAGAGGAATTTAAAGTGTTTAAGGAATGGATACCTGCTCAGAAGGAATTTTATGAAACTGACCAAAATAGATTTTGGAGTTTTTGGAATTCTGAAAAGAAATATGTACGAGTGATTGACTTGCCCACATCGATAAACGAAAAGCTAATATCTTATGGTATGGATTTTTCGAAAGAAGAATTTATTGCCAAGCATTATGTTAAGAAAAATATAAAGAAAGAAAAAACAGTTGATGAAAATCTTTCTTTGTTTTCTTACCAGCAAAAAGCCCTGGATATGTGGATTGAAAACGATGGGGCTTTATTAATAGAAATGGCAACAGGAACTGGTAAAACAAGAACTGCCCTTTCATGTGTGAACCATCTTATGAAAAAGCATAAAAAGTTATTGGTCGTTATTTCTTGTCCAGAAGCCACGTTAGCGCGTCAGTGGGAAACAAACGAAGTAATCCCAGCCGGTTTTAAATTTGACCAAACGGTTATTGGTGATGGAACAAACCGAAAATGGAGAGAGCAGTTGCCGTCAGCAATTAATCAGTTGGCAACTGACTATATAGATAAATTAATCGTTTATACAACACATAGTTCGAGTAGTGGGAAAGACTTTATTGAAATGATCGGAAATTGTCCAGAATCAATACCAATCTGTTTTGTGGGAGATGAAGCTCATGGATTAGGAGCGTCAAAGAATAAATTGGCATTGCTTGAAAGGTATAATTATAGAGTTGGATTGTCTGCAACTCCAGAAAGATGGTTTGACGACATAGGCACACGAATACTACGAAACTTCTTTGGTAATAAATCATTTGAATTTTCTATTTATGATGCTCTCACAACAATTAATCCATTAACTAAAAAAACATTTTTAGTTAATTATTATTATCACCCAGTGTTTGTTCATTTAAAAGAGCATGAGTTGGTACAATATATGAAATTAAGTAACAGAATTAAAAGACTGGCTAGATACAATCAGGATGATGATGAATATCAAAAGAGAATGGAAAATCTGTTGTTTCAAAGGGCGAATATTCAAAAAAGTGCTGATGAGAAATTAGAGGCATTGCAGAACTTGTTAGAAGAGTTGGGAAGTGAAGCAGAAAAAATGCTTATTTTTGTTTCACCGGATCAATTGCCAAAAGTAATGAAGTTATTATATGACTTGCATATTCCGGCGCATAAGTTTACTGAACAAGAAGGAACACAGAAATGTGCAAAATATGATGGATTAAGTGAGCGAGAATATCTGGTTCATCATTTTAAAAAGGGTACATACAAGGCTTTGGTTGCGATTAGTTGCTTGGATGAAGGAATAGATATACCAATAGCAGATAAGGCGATATTAATGGCAAATAGCACAAATCCAAGAGAATATATTCAACGTATAGGGCGTGTGATAAGACAAGCAAACAATAAAGGAAATGCATATATATATGACTTTATTGTATCGCCTAGTGATGAAAATATTTTGAGCAATGAATTGAGAGCATTTGAAAAAGATATTTTTACAAAAGAATTGGTCAGAGTTTCAGAAATGGCAGAAAATGCAATTAACAATGCCGAAATTCAGTATTCAATTGACCAAATGAAATAGGAGTGATAAGCGATGGCATTAAATAAAGATATTTTAAAGAAATTGGGTGAAAAGACAAAGAAAGAAAAGCCGATTCAGGAATTTCTTGTTGATATTTTTCAGTATGAAAGTTCGCCTAAAGGATGGTATACAAAAAAATATAAAGAACTTTTGGAAAAACATGTGGAGGAATAAAAATGAGATTAACAGCGATAGAAATAAAAAACTTTCGACAATATGAAGAGTTATCATTTTCTTTTCCACAGAATTCTAATTATGACCTTCATATAATCATTGCAGATAACGGTGTGGGGAAAACAAACATACTAAATGCAATTACATGGTGTTTATATGAAAAAGAAACACATTTAGGAAATGAATCTAAAAGTCTTCCTAAACTGAATCTAAATGCTAAAAAAAGAGCCCTTGAAAGCGATGTGGCAAAAATAGATGTAATAGTGAAAATATACGCAGAGGATGGGGACACTTCATTTGTATTTACAAGAAGTATGTCTGTGAATACATCGAATGATTTTGAAAGTAAAAGTGTATTTACAGTTTTGGTAAATTCAGGAGAAGGTGATGAAATAGTTCAAGGTGAAGACGCAGTATTGCTTGTAGATAAGTATATGCCAAAACGTATACAGCAATATTTTTATTTTGATGGTGAACAATTAGATAGTTATTTTATTGGTGATGATAGAATCAAAATAAAAGAGACTATCCACAGTATTTCTCAGGTAGATATTGTATCCAGAGTTAAAGCTAGATTGGGGGAAGTTATTGCATCGTATAGAATGGATGCAGGTAAAAAAGCCCCGAATGTAAAAGTACATAATGATAAAGTAAAAGAAATTGAAACTATAATTGCCAATCTTAAGAAGGATATAGAAGAAATTGAGGACCAAATTAAAATATCTCAAAAAGTGATTACTGAAAATCAAGAAAAATTAAGTGGGCAAGAAAATGTTCCTGAATTGGAAAAAAGATACGAACACTTGCAAGATAAGAAAAAGGCATTAGAGGAATCTGTACAGAAGACCTATAGTAATTTGTATAAGTTTATCCGAGGTGTCAAGATTTCATTGTCGTTGTATGAGTCGGCAAAAAAAACATTGGATATTATTAATGAAAAGGAGCAGAAGAATGCATTGCCACCGAACATTGATAAGAAACTATTGCAAAGTGTTTTGAGCCAAGAACATGGAAAGTGTATTATTTGTGGTCAGCCATTAGAAGCTGGTGCTAAGCATCATATCCAGTCCTTAATAGACCAGATACAGGTTTCGAGTGAAACATCTAACATCTTGATGAGAATACGTAGTGAATTAGAGCGTATAGTTGATGATGCACGTTCATATAAAGAACGAAAAACAGAAATCCTAAAACAGCTAAAAAAAGCGGAGGATGCTTTGAATGAATGCGAAAATGAGTTAGTAGAAGTAGATTCTGAATTAAGAAGATTCTCAGATAAGGAACAAATAATAAAATGGCACACTGAGAGAATTACACATCAGAATTTACTTAAAAAGAATCAAAACACATTGGCAATTTACAATTATCAGTTAGAAGAGGCTGAAGGTAATTTAGCAGAATCAAAATCTAAATTAAAGACAGCCTTATCTAAAGAAAAAGAATGCGAACAGCTTAATTCGATAATTGATTTTGCGGTAAAATCACAAGAGGTTGTTACTCAGATAGAAGTTGAAATGATGCATGAAGTACGAGAAAGAATGGAAAATCGTACTATGGAATATTTTAAAAAATTAATCTGGAAAAAAGGCATATATGATGATATTGTTCTAGATGAACAATATCAGTTGGATTTAATACACAGAGATGGTTATCCTTGTGTTGGCTCATGTAGTGCGGCAGAAAGATCTCTTTTAGCATTAGCTTTTACTCTAGCATTGCATGAAGTTTCAGGTTTTAATTCATTGTTGTTTATAGATACCCCTGTTGCTCGAGTATCGGGTGAGAACAGACATAACTTTGCCGAAGTTCTTAAACATGTAAGTGAAAATAAACAGTTAATATTGGCATTTACACCGGATGAATATTCTGAAAAAATACAAGCAATATTTAAACCAATTGCATCAACCACAGTACATTTACACATGGTAGATACAAATGATAAAACTATTTTTGAGTAAAAGGATGATATGTTTATGAGCAGTGATATTAAGAAACCAGATCGTTTGAATATTTCAAAAAATGCTAAAGAAATAATAGATAGTATCGATAGTACCAACTATTTTTCGCTGGGAGATAAAGCAACTAGTCGATCAGAATTATTTTTATTTGCAATGGCTCTTGGAATAGATACAATTCCAACACAGTTGGAAAATACCCATCCAGGAGGTTTGATTTTAGAAAAATCTATTGATAGTACAACTTTATCATCTATGTATGCAATTTTTATTTATAATCTGCAAGATGACCAATTAGACGAAATCACCAATAAGGGGAAAGTATTTAAAATGGCACAAGAATTTGCAAATACTGGTTTTGAGAATATTGATGATTATATGAAAAATAAAAAAAATCAGAAAGATTTAGCATGGGAATTGTTAAAGGAGATGGATGATCAATATAACAGCTATTTTAATGAATACGACCATTAGTGCTAGGTACCAATAAGGCATTCAATGACTTAAAAGAGTGGCAAAAAAATAGTCAACCCCAGGAGCAAAGGATTCTAAGCACCTAGCGCCTACTCCCATTCGGGAACCCAGCTTTCATCCATCACAAGTTGACTATAATTAATATAATATATTTTAAGACATTGTCAAGATTTTGAGAATGGATAATTTTTATATATTTGTTATGAAACGAAAAAGGGAAGGTGTCGCCCATTAGGCGACCACTTCCCTTTTCCTATCTGTTACCCTAACCTTATCAAAACACAAGGAGGCACATTTATGTACGGAGTAATTTTAGGAGATATTATCGGTTCACCATTCGAATTTGACCGAGGAAATAAAACAAAAGATTTTGAACTCTTCAGCCCAGGTGCCACATTCACCGACGATACAGTTATGACCATTGCGGTTTGTGAAGGTTTGTTGGATGCAGGACTGGACAATACAGAAGAAGTCCAGAAAAGATTATTAATTCATTCTCTGAAAAAATGGGGAGCACGCTACCCTCATGCTGGCTATGGCGCTCGTTTTAGCTGGTGGTTAGAGCAGAAACAACCGAATCCTTATAACAGTTTCGGGAATGGTTCTGCCATGCGTGTATCTTCCGTTGCGTGGCTTTACAATTCATTGGATCGTGTTCGGCAGGCAGCTCGTCTCACTGCGGAAATTACTCACAACCATCCGGAAGGAATCAAAGGTGCTGAAGCTACTGCCACAGCAATTTTCCTTGCCCGCACAGGTCATACAAAAGCTGAAATCCGAGATTACATTTCCACGAATTTCGGTTACAATCTGACAAGAACCTGTGATGAAATTCGCCCGAATTATTATCATGTGGAAAGCTGCCAGCAGACCGTTCCGGAAGCAATCACCACATTCCTGGAAGGGGAAGATTTCGAAGATGTCATTCGTACCGCAGTTTCTCTGGGCGGAGACTGTGACACGCTGACTGCCATTGCAGGAAGTATTGCAGAAGGATTCTACGGCGTGCCGGAATATTTGAAAATGGAATGCAGAAAAAGACTGCCGGAGGATATGTTGCAGATTTTTGATATATTTGAACTTGCGAGAGAAAATGCATTATGTTAATCTAAGTAAAAGCAATATTTTCTAAAGCATATCGATTAGACATCCTGTCCTCTAAATTCTATATGCAGCATTGAATTTCAATATGCTGCTCCTATCAGAAAATTCTTGCTTTATCACATTTTTTTAGCAGGAGTTTTCGAAAGTGAACTCCTGATAAGTTCATAAGGAGGAAATGCATGGCAGAGGAAACGAAAGAGAAAAAACTGCTGCAGTGGCATCCTGCATTTTATGCGGGGCTACAGATTGAGTTTGCAGAAGAGGCAGAGAAACTGATTTTTGAAAATGAGCATCAGTTGAGTAAGAAACCGCTGGAGATTGATGTGCTCGTTATTAAGAAAAAAGCCGAGGAACAGATTCAAAAAAACATTGGACGGATATTTAGGCGACATAATATTGTGGAATACAAAAGCCCGGAAGATTATTTGAGTATTGATGACTTTTATAAGGTATACGGTTATGCGTGCTTTTATAAATCAGATACAAAACATGTGGATGAAATCAAATCTAATGAGATTACAATTTCGTTTGCCTGTGAGAAGAGGCCGGAAAAGTTATTGAAACATTTGCGCCAAGAGAGACAATTAGATATAATAAAAGTAGAAGAAGGAATTTATTATATCGAAGGTGCGTATTTTCCGATACAATTGTTGTTGACGTCTGAGTTGTCGAAGGAGTCGAATTTTTGGCTTAAGAATTTGACGAATAATTTAAAAGAGCACAGCGAAGTAGATGAATTAGTAACGGAATATGAAAAGAACCGGCAGAATGAGTTGTATAAGGCGATGATGAATATTATCATTCGTGCCAATGAAGGATTGTTTGAGGAGGCGAAAGGAAAAGATATGTGTGAAGCGTTAAGGGAACTTTTTAGAGATGAAATTGAAGAAGCTGTTAATAAGGCAAAGGCTGAAGTAACAAAAGAAGTAACAAAAGAAACACTATTAGGCTTGCTTCGTGATGGACTTCTTTCAGTGGCAGATGTGGCAGTACGTTTAAATGCATCAGAAGCAGAAGTGGAAGCAATGCTTGCAAACTAAACAATGAGTTTTAAAGGGGCTGTTTTACAGCCCTTTTTGTAAATAAGGAGAATTCTATGCCATTTGAAATCGTAAGAAATAACATTGTAAATATGTACGTGGACGCTATCGTCAACACCGCCAATCCGTATCCTGCCATTGGTTCTGGTGTAGACACTGCGATTCACGAAAAAGCTGGTCCAAAGCTTTTAGAAGCTAGAAAACAGATCGGTGATATCAATTTAGGAGAAGCACGTCTGACACCGGCTTTTAATCTGAATGCCAAATATGTCATTCACACAGTAGGGCCTGTCTGGAAGGATGGACTTTCCGGTGAGCCGGAGCATTTGCGTGCCTGCTACCGAAACTGTCTGGCATTAGCGAAAGAGGCAGAATGTGAATCCATCGCATTTCCGCTCATTTCTACGGGAAATTATGGATTTCCAAAAGACCTGGCGCTTCAGATTGCCATTGGTGAAATCAGCACATTTCTTTTAGAACATGAAATGCAGGTTTATCTTGTGGTGTTTGATAAGAAGTCTTATGCGCTTTCGGAAAAATTGTTCAAAGCAGTGGAAAGTTACATAGATGAAAACTATGTGGAGGAAGCACTTCTTTGCGAGTATGCAAGTGCGCCGGAACCGGAACGAAGCAGAAGCGATAGAATGTTTGAGGCCATGCCTATGGCAGCACCAGTGCTGAAAAATGCATTTGGAAAAGCGAAGCCACAGGCGAAGCGCAGTCTGGAAGATTTGATTGATGAGGTGGAAAATACATTTTCAGAGAGCCTTTTTCGCTGGATTGTGAAAAAAGATTTGAGCAATCCGGAAGTGTACAAAAAGGCAAATATGGATAGAAAACTTTTTTCGAAAATCCTGAATAACAAGGACTATAAACCAAGCAAAATTAATGCAATCGCGCTGGCCATTGCGCTGGAATTGAATCTGGATGAGACGAAGGATTTTATCGGACGTGCAGGGTATGCTCTGACCCACAGCAGCAAGTTTGATATTATTGTTGAATGGTTTATTTTGCAGGGTAACTACGATATTTTTGAAATTAATATGACTTTATTTGAATTTGGACAGCCTAGTATCGGCGGTTAAATGTCGCTTTTCATGCGACCATAAGCCTCCCTCTTTTTTGTAAGATGTAGATACAAAAAAAGAAGGAGGTTTTAATTATGAGCAAATTTACAGAGATTGTTTTTATTTTGGACAGAAGCGGCTCTATGGCAGGACTGGAGGCGGACACTATTGGAGGATTCAATTCTCTGATTCAGAAGCAGAAAAGGGAAGATGGAAAAGCGGTTGTTTCGACGGTATTATTCGATGACAAATGCGAGGTGCTGCATGACCGAAAAGATTTGATGGAGATTGCATCGCTGACAGAAGAGGATTATTATGTGCGCGGATGTACAGCTCTTTTAGATGCAGTAGGTGGTGCGATTCATCACATTGGAAATGTGCACAAGTATGCAAGACCAGAGGACAGACCGGAGCGGACGCTGTTTATCATTACCACAGATGGAATGGAGAATGCCAGCAGAAAATACAGGTACGAAAAAGTGAAACGTATGATTGAGAGACAGAAGGAGCGATATGGCTGGGAGTTTTTGTTCCTTGGAGCGAATATGGATGCAGTGAGCGTAGCAGGTCGATTTGGGATTGCACCGGAGAGAGCCGTGAGATTTCATTGTGATGAGAAAGGAACGGAATTGAATTATAGGGTGCTGAGCGAGACTATTGCAAATGTGAGATGCGGGGCACCGATGGGGGCGAGTTGGAAGGAAGAGATTGAGAGGGACTATGAGGAGAGGAAGTAGCTTCTCTTTAACAAACACATGTAGGATGATATAATTATTTCAAATTAATAAAAATGGAGTGACAAGCGTATGGAAGATAGAATTACATTTGACATCGGTGACATCACCAAATTAGAGGTTGACTGTATCGTCAACGCAGCTAACAGAAGCCTTCTCGGCGGTGGAGGCGTAGATGGAGCCATTCATCGGGCTGCGGGTCCGGAACTTCTTGCAGAATGTAGAACACTGCATGGCTGCAATACCGGCGAAGCTAAGATTACCAAAGGCTATCGCCTGAAAGCGAAATACGTCATTCATACCGTAGGACCAATTTATTCTGGCAGGCCGTCGGATGAAGTGGATCTGCGAAATTGCTATTATAACTCTCTGGAGCTTGCCAAAGTACATGACATTCACAGCATTGCATTTCCGGCAATTTCTACAGGTGTCTATGGTTATCCAATGCAGGAAGCTGCAAAAATCGCTCTGACGACCATTAATGAGTGGCTGCAGGAAAATGAGGATTATGAATTGCAGGCCATCCTATCCTGCTTTAGCCAGCAAACCTATGACTGCTATCAGAGAGTATTATAAAAGAGGGTGCATCACACCCTCTTAAATTATGCCTTTTTAATAAATATGTATTCTTTCTCTCCGGATAATTCCCCTGAGAATTCATATCCCAATCCGTGAAAATTTTTCACACCTTCCAGATTGTCAATTTCATTTTCAGCCAGAAACCGTACCATTTCACCTCTTGCCATTTTTGCCAGCGTACCTTTCTGTACGACTTTTCCGTCGATTTCTTCCCCGAAAACGCAAGTGACAAATAAATCATTTTCACCAAGATACTTTTCAATACATTTGGAATATTCCTTAGATGCAAGATTTAAAATAATCTGGTCTCCGTCGGAAGTTAATTCCTGATACAGCGAATCTCCCCAGTACTCATACAAATCTTTGAATCCGCCAATGGAAGCCTTTGCCTGCATTTCCAGTCGATATGGAGTTACACCATCAAATGGTTTTACAATGCCGTAAAATCCAGACAAAATGCGAAGATTTTTCTGCACATAATCCAGTGCGGCTTCAGAAAATACCATTGGTGACATATATTGATACTGAATTCCTTCGTAAGAAAGAATTGCAGGTGTCAGCCCTCTCTCCAAGTTCATTTGCACATAGCGTTCAAAGTTCTGCGCCGCAATTTTGTCATTGCAGGACCAGAGTTTTTTCGCTTCTTCGTAGGATAAGCCTTTCATATAATCCATAAGTTCTTTGGTGCGTGATAAAAAGACCGGAAGTCCCATTGGGGCAAAAGTGTCTGTATCTACATTCATTTTTTTCGCAGGTGAAATAATGATTTTCATAAGTTAGTTCTCCAGTAAAATGTCTAACATCTGCTGTGGATTATCAGCAGCCTTTACCTTATCAGACGCTTTGATGATAATGCCGTTCTCATCAATTAGATAAGTGGTGCGCACGATTCCCATGTAAGTGCGTCCTGCCATTTTCTTTTCATGCCATACATCATATGCCTGAATTGTTGCTAATTCCGGGTCTGAAAGAAGTGGAAATGCAAGGCCATATTTTTCTTCGAATTTTTTATGAGAAGCTACGCTGTCTTTGTTTACGCCGATAACGACTGCCCCCTGTTCTGTAAACTGAGGATAACGTTCTGAAAAGCCGCAAGCCTGCTTGGTACAGCCCGCAGTGTTGTCCTTTGGATAGAAATAAAGAATGACTTTCTTTCCTTTATATTGTTCTAGTGTGTGAATGGTGCCGTTCTGATCCGGCAGTGAAAATTCTGGTGCTTTTATACCGATTGCTAACATGATAAACCTCCTATAGAATAAATTTTTAAAATATTACGAGAGTAATCGCATCTGTTCCCGATAAATCTTTACAAAATAAATAATCTCTACAATTGCTGTAATACTCCATGAGAATACATAAAGCAGATACAGAGAAGTAATGGTTTCAAAATATTCAAAGACCGTATAAATCCAAATCAGTCGGAATACACAGGAGCCCATGAAGACCGCCACTGTTGGAAATACACTCTTTCCAAGTCCTCTGGAAGCTGCGATGGTATTATCCATAAACGCTGAAATCGGATAAGAAAAGCTCATTACAAGCAGTCGGTACATTCCGGCTTCGATGACGGCAGCATCTGTTGTAAAAAGTCCTAAGAAATTTTTGCCGCATGCCAAAATGCCAAGTCCAATTACGGCTCCAATTCCAAAGGAATAGATTAAACTGATATAATAACTCTTTAAAATACGGTCTTTCTTTCCGGCACCATAGTTCTGCCCGATAAAACAAGCACAGGCAGTGTAGAGTGCTGCCATAGTTTCATAGACAAGGCCGTCTGCATTGGCCGCAGCTGAGTTTCCGGCAACCATGGTTGCGCTGAAACGATTTACCGATCGTTGTACGAAAAGGTTGGCAATTTGGAAAATAGCATTTTGCGCACCGCTTGGAAGCCCTAGTGCTAAAATTGCCTTTGCACGGTTTCTTTGAAGTTTTAAATCTTTCCATCTCAGCGCATAGTCTTCCTGACATTTTACCAACGCTCGAAGTACCAGAAATGCGGAAATATATTGCGAAACAATACTTGCAATAGCAACTCCGGCAACATCCAGATGAAATACAATGACTAAAATCAGATTTAGGACGACATTGATAACACCTGCAATCGATAAGTATTTCAGCGGTCGTTTGGTGTCGCCTGCAGCACTCAGCACTGCATTACCAAAGTTGTAGAGCATCAGCGCAGGCATTCCTAAAAAGTAAATCTGCACATAGATGGCTGCACCATCAATCAGTTCCGGTTTGGTGTTTAGAAGTTCCAGTATGAAACGTCCGCAAAATACACCAAAGAGCATGGTAAGAATACCAATGATGAAACTTAAAATTGCAGAGTTATGGACTGTTTCCTTAATATCATTTG
>JBGVRS010000178.1:0-3394 GCA_045128635.1 Lachnospiraceae bacterium | reverse complement strand
TCTGTGCAGGGGGTAACAGAACCGGCATGGGAAGAGCGATTAATGGATTTTTTTTTCAGAGACATATATAAAGAAAAAGCAATGATTTATGCACCACTTTATAATGAAGCAGACAATTCGGTGGATTTATTTGTTGGGCTTTGTGCTACTGTCGGCAAGAATAAGGATACAGTGTTGATATTTAACCAGATGACACAAAGTGATATGGAATTATATGCGGTAGATGTAAAGGAGCGGATAGGGGAAAAGTATTATGTATTGGACTATACGACCGGAGAAATATTATATTCTGCCGGTACATTAACGGAATCAATAAAAATAGAACCTCAGTATATAGTGAAGGAAGCAGATACCTCAAAGTATCCTAAGTGGTTTATGGAAGAAATGTCATCTATGAATATGACCTTCTTAATTGATGTGTCTGGTGATGAGATGCAGAATAATGTCATGTTTTTTTACCGGGATATGAAAATTTTCTTCTGGTATATCATTCTGATTATGATAGTAATCTGTTGCAGTATGGTATATGTAAACTATAGACCCATGCACAGACTGCTAAAGGAAATAAAATATACCGGACAAAATGAATTTGAAGCTATATTAAATATCTGGAAAGATCAAAATGACATGCTGTCAGAGCAGCGAATGATGCTGATGGATCTGCTGATGAATCAATTGATATATGGTATTCCTATATCGAAGAAGTATGTAGAGGCGCTTGGAGTCAGCAGCAGAATCACGAATTATTGTGTGTTCTTAATTAAAGATAAGGTGTTGAGTGCAGCAGAAATGGAGAGGATCACGTCGCAGATAGAAGAAAAGTATAGGGCATTATTGTTTGTGACAGATTTGACGGGAGAGAATGCGACAATCTTGATTGCGTGCATGGAGCATGACAGATCAGCAGTAATCCATGAATGGTTAGAAAACTGGTGTGCGGCACATATGCAGGGGGATTATCAGCTAAAGAAAGGATGTGTTGTTGATAAAATAGACCAGATCCGAAAATCCTATTTAGAATGCACGAAAGCAAAGAAAGAGAAAATGGATGACAGTATTTCAGAAAAAGTCAGAAGCCGGATGGAGTTTGATGAGAAGCTGAAAGTAGATGTACTGAATTATCTGGATGAACATTATCGGGATGCAGATTTAAGTCAGACCCAGATTATAGATCATTTTCAGATATCCTTGTATTCCTTAAATAAATTGTTTAATAGTCAGATCGGTATGGGGTTTGTAAAATATGTAAATGCTAAGAGAATGGAATATGCAAAGGAATTATTGACCACAACAGAGCTTTCCGTTAAGGAAATAGCCGGTATGGCAGGAATACCGGATGACAATTACTTTTCAAGAACCTTCAGGAAATACACAGGGATGTCGCCATCAGAGTATCGTGAAGAAGTAAAATAGCAAATTGCTGTAATATTTGCAAGCTTAGAAGACGCAAATGTTACAGCATTTTTTTGTGGAACTACCTTTTGGGTATCTATACAAAAAAAATCCTGTTTCAAATATAAAATTATACATTTATTATAATGATTTGAGCGACAAAAGGGTAAAAGCTTAACGCCCTTTTTCGATATGATCCTTGAAAATTGAATATATTGCTGTAGATTTTTTCAAAAGTGCATCAGGAAGCCGTTCTTGACCCCAGACAGAGGGCTATTTCCGCCCTGTTCCTATGCCAATACTGCATTTTGGGCGCAGTTCTCCCGGCTCTGCATGTATTTGCAGAACTTGCGGAAATTTAATGCTCCTATCTTGCAGCCAAACCAGAACCTGCCACGGATCAATCCTCGCACCGGCATGCAGTCTACCCGGTACTTCCTTCTCAGGATGGATGGGATTGTCTCCACTCCGTTGCGGAAACGTGACAGTTCCTTGAAAGCCTCTGTACTACGGTATCTCTGCTGTTCTGCCCGTCGCTTGGCATTTACGGATACTGTTTTTCTGCTTACCCTTTTGAACATTTTGGGATGACATTGCTTTTTATATGGGCATTGTTCACACTGATTTCTTTGGAACGATACTACGCATTGACCTGTACTCTGGTTATAACTGCAGCTTTTCGGTTCAAAACCTCCCGGGCATTTCAAAACCTTTGTACCGTCATCATTGAATTCAAAATCAGCCAGAAGGTCCTCTGATTCACGTCCTGTAAGGTTGGTGTGTACCAGGCAGACATTGTTTTCTTCTGCCAGCTGTGTATTACGCTGTCCGGCATAAGCTCCATCCGTAACCACGGTAACAGTTTCTTCCTGTCTGCCCATTCCTTCAAGAGAATCCTGCAGGAACTGGGTGTCGCTGTATGTGTTGGTCTCATACTGGTAATCTGTGACTATGCTCCCGTTTTCTCCTGAGATTTCGGTGACATTGGCAGCGTACCCGCGGTGTTGTTTCCCGGCTTTTTCACGGTAAGTGGCTTCCGGATCAGCCGGATTCTGAAGGATTTTGGCATCCATCCCGCCATCTTCCTTTGTACGCAGACGCAAACCACCTTCCGCATCCTCGAGAGTCTGCTCCTTTAATACACGTATCAACAGACCGTAATTACTGGACTCATCATACTCTGTGCTGCACAGATTTTTTAATTCAATTGCATCGCGCAGGACTGTGGCAAGCTTTTCAGATGTTTCTTCACTCCGGTTGTGGTAAATCACACGGTTGCGGTCATCAGCCTGTGTATAATGGCACAGGCTCTCCGGTAGTGCTACCCCATTTTTTTGAACTTCCTTGGCAAGGTTTGCCACGCAGGTATACAGAAGCTCCAGACGGCTCATTTTTTTGATGTTGGAAGCGACCATGAGACTGTCCATTCTCCTTAAGGAAAAATCCAACTTCATCATTTCAGCCATCTCCTCAGAAAGGGACACGATTACAGGGTGCAGCAGATCAATGCCGGTTTCTTCTTCATAGATGCGGCAGCGTTCCCGGAAACGTCCCAGGGATCTGTCACTCATAGGCTGCTCCTCGAAGGAAGTTGTATGGAGTGCATACTGGAAGCGTATGTCGAACATCAGGGCTGTAAGAAGTTCATCATCTGACAGACCTGTGAATTCCTTAATAATCAGGGCTCCGATATTGACGTTGACCGGGCAATTGGGTCTGGAATCCTTATTGCTGTAAAGCACCGAGAATGGTTGCTCGTCAATTTTAGGAAAAATATGCTCTGCAAAATATTTTGCCCAGGATTTATCCAAGAAACGCTTTTCCCTTTGGGTCAGGGTATTATAGGAATCAAAAAGTGATAACTGCTGTGTATTGGCATCATTCAAAACAAACGACATGGCAAACCTCCGTCATTCAGATGATTCCATTATACCAGAAAACAGCTGAAAAATCTCTATATTTACAACAATATATTCAATTTTCAAGGTGCTCTACTATCGAA
>JBGVRS010000177.1:0-2117 GCA_045128635.1 Lachnospiraceae bacterium | reverse complement strand
TACGGTTCCTGCACCATATTTTTCATTTAACAGTTCGACATTTTTAGACATCAAAGCTTTACGTGCTTCATAAATTTCCTTGGAATGTTCTCTAATAATATAATGAAGTGTTGTGCATTCCACATTTCCTTCCATATTTGTCAAATGGAAAAATCCTTCGTAGCCTTCTGTAGTTGCCGGAGTCTCATCTGCCGGGAACATATCTGCAAATTCCATGGCTACCAGCTGGGAGTTTACCATGATGTTTTTTGCCATTCCTGGATGCACATTGTTTCCATGAACAGTTACTTTTGCTCCAGCCGCATTAAAGTTTTCATATTCGATTTCACCTTCCATACCGCCGTCGATGGTATATGCGATATCCGCTCCAAATCGTTCTACATCAAAATGGTCCGCGCCCGCACCAACTTCTTCATCCGGAGTAAATCCAATGCAGAGTTTTCCATGAGGAATATTTTCATTTAAAATACGTTCCACCATGGTCATGATTTCCGCAATTCCGCTCTTATCATCTGCACCAAGAAGTGAAGTTCCATCAGTTGTAATAAGCGTACGACCTTTTAATTTTGCAAGTTCCGGAAAATCAGATACTTTTAACACGCGGCCACTGTCTCCCAATACTACATCATTTCCATCATAATTAGGAATCAGTTGTGGCTTTACGCCACATCCATTAAAATCCGGTGCTGTATCCATATGTGCAATAAAGCCCAGACGTTTGCTGTTTTCATACCCTTCTGTTGCCGGGATAGATGCATATACATAACATTTTTCATCTACTTCTGCATTTTCAACACCAAGTCCTTTTAATTCTTCCACCAGCATTTTTGCAAGCGCAAACTGACAGTCAGAAGATGGTGCTTTTCCTGATGACGAATCACTTGGTGTATCTATTTTTACGTAATTTAATAATCTTTCATATGCTTTCATATCATTACTCTCCTTCTTATATTAAATGATTTTTCATTTTCTTTTGCAATTTTCTCCATACCGCAATGAAGCAGATTACGTGAGTTCCTCCCGTTAGAATCCAGCTGATTGGATAAGAAGAAAACAGCACTTTCAAGAAATGATTTGCATCAAACACAGTTGCGATCCATAAAATGCGGAATCCACAAGCACCAATGATAGAAACACACATCGGAACTACTGCATAGCCCAATCCTCTAAGCATACCCACCATCGCATCCATCAGTCCGCACAGAAAATATGGCAGACAGATCCAGCGAAGCCTTACTATTCCATAGGAGACAACCCTTGGGTCCGAAGAATAAATACCAAGCAGTTGTTTACCAAAAAGATAGCAGCCTCCGCCCATTACAATACCAACAAAAGATACCATCAGAAGACTGTTTCTAAGTATCTTGTTAATTCTTTCATATTTGCCGCCGCCTAGGTTCTGGCTCGTGAAGCAAAGTGCCGTCTGCTGGAACGAATTCATTGCTGTATACACAAAACCTTCGATATTGGCTGCTGCACTGGAGCCAGCCATCGCAACAGAGCCAAAAGAGTTAATGGAGGACTGAATCAGTACGTTGGAAAATGAAAATACAGACCCCTGTAATCCAGCCGGTAATCCATGACGCAAAAGTAATAATGCTTTTTCTTTATTGATTCCCAGTTTTTTCAATTCTAATCGGCAACTGCCTTCCATCCTGCACATGCATCGAAGAAGCAGTGTCACTGATACACACTGAGCAATCACGGTTGCCAGTGCTACCCCTGTAACACTCATATCCAGTCCAATGACAAAAACAAGATTCAGAATGACATTCACCACTCCTGCAGTCGTCAGATAATAAAGCGGACGCTTTGTATCGCCAATGGCACGCAGGATTGCTGCCCCATAATTATAGATTAGAATTACAGGCATCCCCAGAAAGTAAATTCTTATATAAACTGCTGCCAGGTCTACTACATCTTCCGGGGAACCCATCAAAATCAGAAGCGGCTTCGCAAACACATTTCCCAAAACAGCAAGTACGATTCCTGCTAAAACTGCCACTGTAATTGATGTATGAACCGTCTCACTGATATCTGCCTCTTTTTTCGCCCCGTAATATCTTGAAATCAGAATATTTGCGCCAACGGAAAGCCCCATAAACATATTGACCAGA
>JBGVRS010000176.1:0-14812 GCA_045128635.1 Lachnospiraceae bacterium | reverse complement strand
ATTTACTCAGTATGAAGTGCGTTCTGCGCTGGCAAAATGCGGACTGACTACAAAGCATATTGAAAGCAAAGTAAAGGTGCTTAGCGGTGGTGAACAGGCAAAGGTTAGACTTTGTAAACTGATTAACCGTGAAACCAACATCCTGGTGCTGGACGAACCGACCAACCATCTGGATGTGGATGCAAAGGATGAATTAAAACGTGCGTTGCAGGCATATAAGGGAAGCATCCTGATGGTCTGCCACGAACCGGAATTTTATGACGGACTGGCAACGGAAGTCTGGGACTGCAGCCAGTGGACGACGAGATTATAAAATGAATGGATTGTAGTGTAATATCAAATTTCAATCCCTTTATTATGAGAAAAGGAAACCCATAGGAATTCAGTGTTTATTACACTTGTTTTTTATGTGGGTTTCCTTTTTGGATTTAATAGTAATTTCTAAATATTATAGTATGAGAGTAAAGGATAACTGCTCCTATAAATATTGCACTCGGATTGTGGTAATTATTGTAGGAAAAAGGAGGAAAATGTGGAAAAAAACAGAAAAAACAGTCTAAATTGCAAATGCTATAATGAGTCTATCGATAGAGATGAAACAGAGAAAAAACGGAGGATAAAAAATGCTCAGTACTAGACAATATGAAATTGTGATGTATTTGAAAAGAGCTAATGGATATGTCTCTGTTTCAAAGATCGCAGACTTTTTGCAGGTTTCTCAAAAAACTGTTCGTAATGAGGTTAATGTCATAAGACAACTGCTTCAGGAAAATGAATTGGGAAAAATCGAGTCTAAGCCGCATGCGGGAATACGCCTGTCAATTTCACCAGAATGTTGGGAAAAATGGGAAGTAAGTACAAAGGAACGACGCCTTGATATTCGCAATGACGAGGAGTTGATAAGAGAAATATTATGTGAACTTCTGAAAAAGCACACAGTAAGTTATACAACACTGGAAAAAAAATTATGTGTAACCCGTTCTGTGATTGAAAGATTGTTGCCAAGAGTGACGGAATGGCTGGCAAAGAATGAGATTGTCTTGGAAAAAGAAAAGGGGATTGGACTGACTTTGAAAATTCCGTATCTGAAACATCGTTATATCTGGTCGACAGCTTTGGTTCAACTGTGTGGAGAAATGGAGAAGAATGGATTTACGAAAGTAGCTGGACATCTTGCGGACAGGGAAAATTCGGGGAAAATGCATTTCTATGAAAGCTTTTTTGAGGGATTTGACATGAATGGAGTTTTATTCTCTGTACGTAAGGCAGAAGAGAATTTTGGATTCCGTTTTACTTATGAAGGATTTCAGCAGGTTGTGCTTATGGTAACACTTTCTGTTTGGCAGGTTCGCAGACATCAAGCAATGGATTTTTTTGCAATTCGAATCAATAAGACGGACACTGAATTTGATGAGATGGTATCCAGCTATTTGATTTCTCAACTGGAAAGCAGATATCAGATTACTATTCCGATGACTGAACGAGATTACATTGCATATTCCATGGAAGTGACGGATATACAGGAGTTTACGGATATGGAGGCTAAGTTGTTTTGTCAATCTCGTTCACTGGAATTGTGCCGTTGCACTGTGAAAATTGCTACATTGATGGAAGATATTACATCTCAAACTCTGAAGAAAGATGATTTTTTTACAGAGAGCTTGTTTTTGCAACTTCGGTCGATGATTGGAAGACGAAAATATGATCTTTGCCAGAAGAATCCGCTTGTAAGGCAAGTGAAGAAAAAATACAGTGATATTTTTACAGCTGTTCACGGTATTACGGTTTTTATGGAAAAAGAATTAGGCATCGTTATGAACGAAAACGAAACGTGTTCTTTGGCATTGCTTCTGGGAGGTGCGCTGCTGAGAAATGCGGCTGTAGTGGATGCCTGTCTGATCTGTAATTATTATGGAATTGGTTCAGCACATTTCCTAAAGAAAAAATTAGAAAAAGAAGTCGACGATCTAAATATCGTAGAGGAGATTTCGGCACGAGACCTGCTGCATGTAAAAAAATGCCAGTGTGATTTGATTATTTCAGCAGTGCCGATTGAGAATCCTTTTGAAGGAAAACCAGTAGTGCATGTAGATGATTTGTTGTTGGATTATGACATTGCTGCCATTGAACAGGCTATGAAAAAAATTCGTAAAAGGAAAGGACACAAAAATAATATCTCAAAAATGTTTGAGACAAAGAGAGTGTTGTTTCGTGAAGAATTTGTCTGGATACATATGAAATGTGATGATAAATATTCCGCAATTCGAACAATGTGTGAAAAGTTGGCAGATGCAGGATATGTTACAGAAAAGTTTGCAGACTCTGCTATTATCAGAGAACGTAAGCTTTCTACTGAAATTGGTCAGAAGTTTGCAATTCCACATGGAGATGCAGACGAAGTGGTTCGTTCGGTAGTGGCTGTAGCTGTTTTGGAACAGGAAGTTCCATGGAGCAATGAGGAAATGGTTGACAGGGTATTTTTGATGGCATTTAACCCGGATGAATCCCAGGAAATAAAAGATAAAGTATTGCATTTCTATAAGAACCTTGTTGATTTGTTGGATAAGCCAAAGCTGCATAACGAGTTTAGGAATATAACAGACAAAAATGAACTGGTAGACATGCTGAATACACTGGTTGATCAGCCAATCTTATAACATAAGGAGAAAAAATATGGAGGAATTGTTGATTAAAGATGTGATTTGCCCGTCTTGTGTAGATCTTCATTTGAAAGCATCCTCGAAAGATGAAGTAATCCGTGAAATGACAGAAATGCTTTGGAGCGCCGGAGTTGTTTCATCAAAGGAAGGATTTATTCGGGACGTATATATGAGAGAGTCCGAGGGAGCTACAGGATTGGGAGATGGAGTTGCTATTCCGCATGGGAAATCAGATTTGGTTGTAAGAACTTCAATTGCCATTGGGCGTTGTGATTGCGATATTGAATGGGAATCTATTGGAGAAGGGCCTTCAAGATTGTTTATTATGTTCGCTGTTAATAGTCAGGATAAATCTCAAATGGTCTCTCTTTTGGCACAAGTAGCAGTAGCTTTGTGTGACGAGAAAGTGATAGAACAATTATTCCAATGTGAAGATGCGGGAGAAGCTATCTTGCTATTAAGCAAAAAGGAGGAGGTAAATGGATGAAAATTGTAGGAATTGCAGCGTGTACTGCAGGAATCGCGCATACTTACATGGCGCAGGAAAAATTGACAAGAGCTGCAGAAAAACTCGGACATACCTGTAAAATTGAGACGCAGGGAACTATAGGAATTGAAAATGAACTGACGCCTCAAGAGATTGCTGAGGCAGAAGTGGTAATTTTGGCTGTAGATGTAAAGGTGTCTGGAGAATCTCGCTTTAAAGGGAAAACGGTAGTTAGAGTGGGGACTGCAGCAGCTATAAAAAATCCAGTTGAACTGCTTCAAAAGATTGAAAAGGCACTTAATGCGAACACATAAGAGAAAATAAAGAAAAGGGGTTTACAAAATGAAGGAGAAAATTGAATTCATAAAGAAACATATTTTAACAGCTATCAGCTATATGATTCCATTAGTTGTTGCAGCTGGTTTGTGTATGGCGTTAGGCCAGGTTGTTGACAGTGATGTACGTAACTCTACAGCGGGCCTTGGCTATTATCTCTATATGGTTGGTAAGTATGGTATGAACATGGTAGTACCGGTTATTACAGCAGGTGTAGCGTATTCTATTTCTGATAAACCAGGGATTGCGCCTGGTTTGATTGTAGGTTTTGTCTGCACAGAGATTAAGGCAGGTTTTATTGGTGGTATTGTTGGTGGATTTATGGTTGGTTACCTTGTATTACTGGCTAAGAAATATATTAAACTTCCAAAATCTATGCAGGGATTGATGCCAGTTATGATAATTCCTGTTTTAGTTTCTGCTGTTGCTAGTGTTTTGATGTATACCATCGTAGGAATTCCTTTTGTATGGCTGCAAGAGGCTTTAACTAACTGGATTACTAATCTGCAAACGGGATCGAAGGTTGTGTTTGGCGCTGTTTTAGGTGTAATGGCTTGTTTTGATTTTGGGGGTCCAGTTAATAAAACTATGTCTACTTTTGTAAATGGACTGATGGTAGATGGCGTCTATGGACCAGAGTCCATCAAGTTTGTAGGTTCTATGATTCCTCCTTTTGGTATTGCCATTGCTTGTCTGCTTGCTCGCCATAAATTTACTAAATCAGAGAAGGAATCTTTAAAGGCTGCTGTTCCTATGGGGTTTTGTATGATTACAGAGGGTGTTATTCCGATTGCAGCCCGTGATTTGGTTCGCGTTGTATTTTCTTGCTGTTGTGGTTCTGCTGTGGCTGGTGCCCTGTGCATGGTATGGGGAACAGAACAGGTAGTCCCTCATGGTGGTATGCTGACAGTACCGTTGATGACACATCCAGGAATGTTCTGCTTGGCTCTGGCAATCGGTAGTGTTATTACGGGTGTGATTCTGGCTTTAATTAAAAAACCTGTTACAGCAGAAGATGAAGCCTACGATGACCTGGGTGCGGATGGTCTTCTGATGATGGATGAGGCTGAAAGTATTGATGATAATTTGAATTTTACTATTGAGAAGCATTGATTTAGAGAGAATTAAGAATAACTTCAGTGAAATAAAAGCTGAGTGGGATAAATGAGAAGAAAAATATAGCAAGGTATGTATGGGCTGCTGCATTTATGTGGTAGCCCATACTAAAAGGCTAATATGTTGGAAAAATCAAATGGAGGATAAGAAAAATGTTGATAAATATGAAAGAAATGCTAAAGATTGCAGACGAGAACAACTTTGCTGTAGGAGCTTTTAATGCGACAGAAAGCTCGCTGTTTCGTTCTGTGGTAGAAGAGGCAGAGGCACAGAATGCACCAGCTATCATACAGGTAGCACCGGGAGAGTTTAATTTTGCTACCAGAGAATTTTATAGCTATGTCAGAGAACGCTTAGCAAACAGTCCTGTTCCATTTGTACTACATCTTGATCATGGAAAAAGTATGGATGAATGTTTGAAAGCGATTCAGGCAGGCTTTACTTCGATTATGTTTGATGGTTCGGCGTTGTCATATGAGGAAAACGTAAAGAGCACCTTTGAAGTTGTGAAATTAGCACATATGGTTGGAGTATCAGTAGAAGGAGAAATCGGTACAATTGGAACTATGACGAACTCCGATGAGGGAGGTGTGGAGAATGTTACTTATACCAACCCGGCTGAAGTAGTAGATTTTGTTTCGTCGACAGGAGTGGATTGTTTGGCAATTGCTATTGGTACAGCGCATGGTATCTATCCTAAAGGTTTTGTACCGCAGCTGCAGCTGGAGCTATTAAAGGAAATTAAGAAGGTTTCTCCGGTGCCGCTGGTTTTACATGGCGGAAGTAATAATCCGGATGATGAAATTAGAGAAGCTTGCTGTATAGGTATCCGTAAGGTAAACATTTCTAGCGATTTCAAATATGCTTTTTTTGCAAAATTGAATGAGATTTTGACAGAGACAAGAGGGTTTATTCCTGCGAAGGTTCTTAATCCTAGTATTGATGCAGCCAAAGACGTAATTAGAGAGAAGATGGAACTGTTTGGATCGATTGGAAAGGCTTCTCTATATAGATAAAAATAGAGAGCATGAAAATCTTATCTAACGCTCTTTGGGAGGAGCTGAATTCGATTTTTGAGGAGGACGTAAAAATGGATAATTTCGAATTTTCTAACACAACAGAATTGATTTTTGGAAAAAACACAGAATCTCAGGTGGGAGAAAAAATCAGACAGTATAGTGATTGCAAAAAGGTCCTGTTAGTGTATGGTTCTGAACGCATCAAAAAAGAAGGCCTTTATGATCGTGTGGCAGAGTCTGTGAAGGCGCAGCAGATTGAAATTTTTGATTTGGGTGGTGTTAAACCGAATCCACGCCTGAGCTTGGTTTATAAAGGGATTGAAATTTGTCGTCAGGAAAAGATTTCTTTTATTTTAGCGGTAGGTGGAGCTAGTGCGATTGATACAGCTAAGGCTATCGGAGTAGGAGTGCCTTATGCTGGGGATGTATGGGATTTCTACATGGGAAAAGCAATTCCAAAGAAAACTCTTCCAATTGCAACAATTTGTACGATTCCGGCAGCTGGAAGTGAATCTAGCTTGAGTTCTGTAATTACGAACGAAGAAGGATGGCTTAAAAAGAGTATTAATCTGAATTTAATTCGACCAGTATTCTCTATTATGAACCCGGAATTGACGTATTCGCTGCCTCCTTATCAAATTGGTTGTGGAGTGGTGGATATGTTGACCCATGTGATGGAAAGATATTTTACCAATACAAAAGATGTGGATATTACAGACCGTCTTTGCGAGGCTGTAATGAAATGTATTATTGTTAATGGAGAGAAAACATATAAAAATCCAACAGATTATAATGCACGAGCAGAAATTTTCTGGGCAGGGTCAGTGGCTCATAATGGTTCTTTAAATGTGGGTCGTGAACAGGATTGGGCTTCTCATAGAATTGGCATTGAACTTAGCGGCAAATATGACCTGGCTCACGGAGCCAGCCTGTCTATCATATTTCCGGCTTGGATGCGCTATGTTTATAAGCATGATATTGATCGTTTTGTACAATTTGCTATGAGAGTATGGGAGGTTGATATTGCGTTTGGAAAAAAAGAAGAAATTGTGATGGAAGCAATTCGAAGAATGTGTGTCTTTTTTAGAAACCTGGGAATGCCTATTACTCTGGAAGAAGCTGGAATTCCGGAAAATGAATTTGAAGAAATGGCAGATAAAGCTACTTTTGGAGATACAATTCCAGTGGGACATTTTGTTTCTATTGGAAAGAGGGATATGATAGAAATCTATAAATTATGTGCGACCAATACGACTGAGTTATGATAAAACACATATTTGATTTTTGAAAATTCTTATTCCGTTTTTGTGTAATAGAATAGGAAAAATGGTGGGAAAAAGAGAGAAAAAATATGGGATGTTTAATTAGTCAGGAAATGCGTAAATTAGCGCCGGAATTAGATCCGCTTCGTATCGGAACAGGCTGGAAGCCAGAGGATTTATCAAAACCACAGGTATTTATCGAAAGTACCTTTGGTGACAGCCATCCGGGCAGCGGACACCTGGATATTTTAGTAGAAGAAGTAAAAAAAGGTGTTGCAGAAGCGGGCGGCTTCGGTGCAAGATATTATTGTACAGATATGTGTGATGGCGAAAGTCAGGGAACAGACGGTATCAATTACAGTCTGGTAAGCCGTGAAATGATTGCCAACATGATTGAAATTCAGGCAAATGCCACACCATTTGATGCAGGTGTTTATATTTCAAGCTGTGATAAAGGTTTGCCTGCAAACCTGATGGGTCTTTGCAGAGTGAATATTCCTGGCGTTGTAGTACTTGGCGGTACAATGAATGCCGGACCAAAGATGCTGACATTAAATGAGCTGGGTGTATACAGTGCAAAATTTCAGAGAGGTGAAATCGAGGAAAGTGAACTGACCTGGGCAAAACATAATGCCTGCCCAAGCTGCGGAGCCTGCTCTTTCATTGGAACAGCATCTACTATGCAGATCATGGCAGAAGCCCTTGGACTTGCCCTTCCAGGGAGTGCATTGATGCCGGCAACAAGCCCAGACCTTTTGACATTTGCAAGAGAAGCAGGAAAGCTGGCTGTAAAACTTGCGCATATGGAAAATATGCGCCCAAGTGATATCGTGACAATGGAAAGCTTTGAAAATGCAATTTTAGTACACGCGGCAGTGTCTGGAAGTACAAACAGTTTACTTCATATTCCGGCGATTGCTCATGAACTTGGAATTGAAATTACAGGTGATACATTTGACCGACTCCACAGAAATGCAAGATATATTTTAAATCTTCGTCCAGCTGGACAGTGGCCTGCGGAATGTTTCTATTATGCGGGTGGAGTACCAGCAATTATGGAAGAGATTAAAGAACACCTCCATTTAGATGTAATGACTGTTACAGGAAAAACATTAGGTGAAAATCTTGCAGAACTAAAATCAAACGGATATTATGAACGCTGCGAAAAGTGGTTGGATGATTTTAATAAACGATATGGCGTTTTATTAACAAGAGAAGATATTGTTCGACCATATGACAAGGCAATCGGAACAGATGGAAGCATTGCGATTCTTCGAGGTAATCTTGCGCCGGAAGGTGCTGTAATTAAACATACTGCTTGTCCAAAAGAAATGTTTAAAGCTGTACTTCGTGCGAGACCATTCGACAGTGAAGAAGAGTGTCTGGATGCAGTTTTGAAACACAAAGTTGAAAAAGGTGACGCTGTATTCATCCGTTATGAAGGACCAAAAGGCAGCGGTATGCCGGAAATGTTCTACACATCTGAAGCAATCAGCAGTGATAAAGAACTGGGACGCAGCATTGCACTGATTACAGATGGTCGTTTTTCGGGAGCATCTACAGGTCCTGTGATCGGACACTGCAGCCCGGAAGCAGCAGACGGCGGTCCTATTGCGCTGGTAGAAGAAGGGGACCTCATTGAAATCGATGTTGTGGAAAGAAAGCTGAACATCATCGGTGTGAACGGTGAACGCAAAACAATGGAAGAAATGGATGCAATTCTTGCGGAAAGAAAGAAAAACTGGAAACCAAGAGAACTCCGTTATAAAACAGGTGCGCTTCGCTTATTCAGCGAGCATGCAGTCAGCCCGATGAAAGGTGCATATCTGGAATACTAAAAATAATAAAAATGGTCTGCCGCTTTTCCCTTAGCGGTGGACCATTATAAAGAGGATGTGCCAAATGAACAAAAACAGATTATTTTCAAATGAAGATTTAAGAAAACTGATTGTCCCGCTGGTGCTTGAACAGGCACTGGCAATTACTGTGGGAATGGCAGATACCATGATGATTTCTTCTGCGGGAGAAGCCGCTGTGTCGGGGGTGTCTCTTGTGGATATGTTCAATATGCTTATTTTCAGCGTGTTATCTGCCCTTTCTACAGGAGGAGCTGTTGTGGTGAGCCAGAATATCGGTGCATCAAAAATTACTGAAGCAAGAAAATCTGCAAAGCAGTTATTGATGACCGTATCTTGTTTTAGCCTTATATTGGCTTTTTTAGTTGTTTTATTTCGTCATAGCTTATTGGGGCTCTTTTTTGGGAGCATTGAACCAGATGTTATGAAGGCTGCATTGATATATCTGACAATTTCAGCATTTTCTTTTCCTTTTTTGGGGATATACAATTCCTGTGCGGCATTGTTTCGTTCCATGGGAAAAACAAACATAACGTTTAAAGTTTCAATTATTGGAAATATTATTAATGTTGCTGGAAATGCGATTTGCATTTTTGGATTGCATATGGGTGTAGCAGGAGTTGCAATTCCTTCCTTCTTATCTCGTGCAGTAATGGGGCTAATATTGTATGTTCTGCTAAAGAGTCCGAAGTATGAGATTTATTTTGATAAAGAGATATTCCGAATTGACGGGAATATTATTAAAAAAATTCTTTATATTGGAATTCCGAGTGGTATTGAAAACGGCGTTTTTCAGCTTGGAAGAGTGATGGTAGTAAGTATTATTTCTGGATTTGGAACAATTCAGATTGCAGCTAATGGTGTTGCTAACAGCTTGGACAATTTTGGAAGCCTTGTAGGGCAAGCCATGAATCTTGCGATGATCACAGTAATCGGAAGGTGTGTGGGCGCCGATAATCAGGAACAGATACGATATTATACAAAAAAGCTGATATTGATTACTTATATTGCGACAGCAGCAATTAACATCCCGGTATTATTGGGACTAGACTCCATTTTGGCAATTTACGGACTTGGAGCAGAGACAACAGAGTTAGCCAAGACTCTTGTCATGATTCACAACGGACTTGCTATGATTTTATGGCCGATGGCATTTACATTTGCAAACATGCTTCGTGCCTGTAATGATGTACGCTATCCAATGGCGGTTTCCATATTTTCAATGTTCGCGTTCCGGGTCGGATTTAGTTATATTTTAGGTGTTCGACTCGGAATGGGAGCGATTGGTGTGTGGGTTGCTATGGTAATTGACTGGATTTTTAGAATTACATGCTTTGTAGGTAGATATTTTCATGGAGACTGGAAAGACTTGATGTATAAATTAAATAAGTAGACTTAGGAGAGTTGATTCCCCTTCTCCCTTCAAAGTTCCCCAGGCACTATTTAGTGTCTGGGGAGTTTTTTGTGTTGAATTGATTATCTTGCAGGAATTTCAAATTCTACGATTCCCATATATCCTGGTGCAATATCATATTCATTATAGGAGATTACAACATTTCCTTTTTCATTGATATAGAAAGGAGTTGTTTCGTCCACACCGATAAATTCGTTGCCCATATCTTCCGGTTCGTTGATGCCCCAGAAGCAAAGGTTCGGGTCTTCTTCAATCATTTCCTGTATTTGTTTCAGAACCTCGCTTTCTGCATATTTATAGGCATCTTCACCAAACAGATCGATCAAAGTAAGCTCTTTTCCGGTTATCAGGTCAATGTTATAAAATTTTCTGAATTCTTCAAAGTTAAACCATGAAATCCAGCCATCGATCAGCAGGGAAAGGGTAGTTTTGCTTTGGTGTTTCACTTCATAATCGACATTTACTTCAATATCTCTTGCCTGCCATTCTTCAATCGTTCCGCCGCTTTCTAAGAAGGTCTCTTTACCGTCTTCAATCTGAGCATATTTTTCAGCAGTAAAGGTATCTACCAGTTCCTGAATTTTTGCATTGACATCAGTGATTGCAGCTTTTACTTCTTCTGTGGCTGCCTCTACCTGAACTTCTGGTACTTTGACGGCTGTAGTTGTATTATCCTCGGTAATTTCGTAAGAGCGAATGGTCAAAACCTTTGCAATCGTACCGATGACTGGGATTTCTGACATTTCCATGGCAAAGCTTTCGCTGGTGTTGAGCCCAACTGTAAAGCATAAGAGAAATGCGGCGGCAGCAGTGGCAGACCATCGGGTGAATTTTACAATGCTATTTGATTTTTTTGGTGCTGGTGCATTTTCCAGTGCGCTTCGGAGTCTGTTGTCTAATTCCTCCGGAACAACAATATGGTCGTAAATATTTTTTGCATCTTTTAATTTTCTCATTGTACATCCTCCATCACGATTGTTTTTAGTTTCCTAAGTCCGGCATAAAGTCTGGACTTCACGGTGTTTAAGTTACAGCCTGTAATTTTTGAAATTTCCTTCAAGGTATATTCTTCATAATAATGAAGAAATATGATGGTTTGGGTTTCCGGAGCTAGCTGCCTGACTGCCTCATAAAGCTCTAATGCCGGTTCGTAAGCTTTTTCAAGATAGATTTCATCCTGAATTTCAGATGGTTCCACCAGATTTTCCCGTTGTGCTTTTTTTAAATCCTGCAGGCATTCGTTGGTCAGAATGCGGTAGAACCAGGTTTTCATGGCATCAGGATTTCTTAAAGTGTGGATTTGTTCCAGTGCTTTTAGGAAACTATTCTGAACCATATCCATGGCATGTTCTCTATGATGTACGTACGTAAATGCATAACGGTAAAATTTATTTTGATTTTCAAGAAGGAATTCGATTAGTTGTTCTCGCATGCGTGTGATTCCTTTCAGTGTCATTTGTGTGCCTTTATTATATAGATAATACAGGATGGGAAAAAGTTTGAGAAGATATAAAAAAATATAAGGGCTTTCCTCGAGGTTTCACTTGACCTCGGAAAACCCTTATATTTTTTATTTCGCTTCCCAACGTCCGCTTGCACCGCAAGGAAGTACAAGTCCGTTGCTTGATACAGGAAGTCCTACTTCCTGAGAGTCGATTTTACCATCCCATTTCTTTAATTCTGTTCCTAACATATAGGAAAGAACTGCCGGCTGTAAGCCTGTTGTATAGGAGTTGATCAGGAAAAACAGTGGTTCGTCGCTTAACACCTGTGTACAAAGTTTTACAAAGGAGTGAATGGAGTCTTCAATCTTCCAGATTTCACCCTTTGGTCCTCTTCCATAAGAAGGAGGGTCCATAATGATGGCATCATAGTGATTGCCGCGTCTGATTTCTCTTTCGACAAATTTTACACAGTCATCCACAATCCAGCGGATTGGCGCTTCGGCAAGACCTGAGGAACGAGCGTTTTCTTTTGCCCATGTAACCATTCCTTTGGAGGCATCTACGTGTGTCACGCTTGCACCGGCAGCAGCTGCTGCCAAAGTAGCACCGCCGGTGTATGCAAATAGATTTAATACTTTAACCGGTCTGCCGGCATTTTTAATTTTTTCAGAAAACCAGTCCCAGTTTCCTGCCTGTTCAGGGAAAAGTCCTGTGTGTTTGAAACTGAATGGTTTCAAGTTGAATGTCAGGCTTTTGTAATTAATTGTCCACTGTTCCGGAAGGTCAAAGAATTCCCATTCGCCGCCGCCTTTTTTACTGCGGTGGTAATGTCCGTTCATTTTTTTCCAGCCTCTATGTGTTTTTGGAGTGTCCCAGATAACCTGTGGATCCGGACGTACCAGAAGGTAGTCGCCCCAGCGTTCTAATTTTTCTCCTTTAGAAGTATCAATGACTTCGTAATCTTTCCATCCGTCTGCGATAAACATGATAAATATCCTTTTTCTTCTATATTAATAGTGTAATTTCAAGATGTTGCAAGGACATCTTACCAAGGATTGCGTTCAAATGCAAGTAAATGCGCCTGTGTGAATAATGTCTTTAAAAAAAATATTTTATAAATTTATCACTTTAGACTAGTAAAACACTAAAATCTCTGTTATACTATACAAGTATTTTTGCAAAAGAGGAGAGAATATTATGAATAGTACAACGATTTGGATTCTTGTAGCGTTTATTGCTTATATGGCAATGATGCTGCTTATCGGTGCTTCCTATATGAAAACAGGTAAAAGCACTGAAGATTACTTCCTTGGTGGAAGAAAATTAGGTGGCTGGGTTGTAGCTCTTTCTGCGCAGGCTTCTGATATGAGTGGATGGCTTCTTATGGGGCTTCCGGGAAGTGTTTATGCGCTGGGTACAGGTCAGATGTGGATTGCAGTAGGACTTTTCCTTGGAACCGTTGCCAACTGGCTCATTATTTCCGGCAGACTTCGCCGCTATACGATTGTGGCAAACAATTCATTGACATTACCTGCATATTTTGAAAATCGTTTCCATGATAAGAAAAGAATTCTTCTTGGGATTTCTTCTGTGGTAATTGTGATTTTCTTCCTTGTGTATACTGCTTCTGCATTTGCATCAGGTGGTAAGCTGTTCAGTACAGTATTTGGATGCAGCTATCATGTGTCTCTGACTATTGGAGCAGTGATTATTCTTGCTTATACATTTATGGGCGGATTTATGGCTGTTTGTACAACCGACTTCATCCAGGGTATGCTGATGCTGGTAGCACTTGTGACAGTACCGGTTGTAGCCTTTGCCTTAATGGGCGGTAATGTGGGTCCGGCTCTTGAACAGACAGGTGTAACTGCAGCAAACTATTTGAATGTTATGAAAAATGGCGAGAACAAGTTCTCGGCAGTAGAGATTATCTCTCAGCTTGCCTGGGGTCTTGGATATTGCGGTATGCCACATATTCTTGTTCGTTTTATGGCTGTTAAAAATCAGAAAGAATTAAACAAATCCAAAGGAATTGCCATTATCTGGGTTGCTCTTTCACTCGCATTTGCGGTTGTGATCGGTGTATTGGGAAGGGCATATTTGTATCCAACAATTTTAGGAGCAGATGGAGGTTCTACGGAAATTGTATTTATTGAAATGATCAAGCAGGTATTTACGGTAGATATCAGGCTTCCGATCGTAGCAGGTCTTTTCCTTTGCGGTATTCTTGCGGCGATTATGTCTACAGCAGATTCTCAGCTGCTTGTGACAGCATCTTCTATGTCGGAAGATATTTATAAAGGGATTATTAAAAAAGATGCTACAGAAGAAAAGGTTATGAAAATAAGCCGTTATACAGTTTTGGGCGTTGCAGTTTTGGCATATCTGATCGCATGGGATCCAAACAGCAGTATTATGGGTCTTGTATCCAATGCATGGGCTGGTCTTGGCGCAGCATTTGGTCCGACAGTGCTCATGTCACTTTTCTGGAAGAGATGTAATCTTCCGGGTGCAGTGGCTGGTATTGCTTCCGGTGGTCTGACTGTTATTATTTGGGATTACATTCCAATCATTGGCGGACAGACACTTGGTACAGTGACAGGACTCTATTCTCTGGCAATTGGCTTCTTGATCAGCATTGTCCTGATCGTGGTTGTAAGCCTTTGCACAAAAGCACCGGATGCTTCGATTATTGCAGAATTTGAACGCGTAGCATCTGATGAAGAAATTTAATAATCATTTCCTATTATAATATAGGATATATTGCAATGAGATTTCACAACATTTTTTCATTGTACTACTTAGAATAAGCGGTTACCCCTCGGGTGCCGCTTATTCGCCTTTGTAGAGAAAAGCTTGTGTATAAACCTAAGAATTGTGGAAAAAATAGCAAAGAAGGACTAGATTTTGTGTGTTGCAAAAGTGTTGTGCAATATGCATAAAGAATTCAATGAAACTTCGTAAACTTTGTGGAAAAATTTTTTGAAAAAATTTGAGAAAATGCTTGAAAAATCAAGGTTTATCTACTATAATAACCAATGTTGTGACATTGATAGCGTAGAAGCGTGAGGTTGCAGTTCGGGAGAGCAATCACTCGAGCAGGTTTTCCGTGGAGCGAATGTCAATTTTAGAAAAACTGGCGACAAGTCACTGTACCAAATTTATAATTCATTTTTGATGAATGAGGAGTTAGTGTGGGCATGCTGCGGAGGTATGC
>JBGVRS010000175.1:0-3179 GCA_045128635.1 Lachnospiraceae bacterium | reverse complement strand
ATGTTGCGCCTGGATTGGTTCCACCATGTCCGGCATCAATGATAATTTTTTCAGCCATAAGTACTCCAAAAGTCTTTTTTACATTGTATGTGCCGAAAAGAATCATGTGAGTCATCTTTTGTCGAAATGTGTCGATAAGTTATGTCTCTCAAAGAATTTACAAATATCGTCAATTTTCGTATAATATTTTTATCTTAAAATTCTCGGAAATATCTTCCAAAGTTTCCAAACAACAAATATAAGGAACATTTTGTATGTATACAAAGATAGCAGTTGTTTGTACAAACCCGTGGGAAACATTTCTTCCGGTAATATCTCAGAGCAATGCAAAGAAATATTATGAATGGCTACGAGAACAGGCTGTTTTACGGGAAGAAAATCCTTATTGTAAAGAGAAAATAGCGATGTACGGTGATATGCCGAATGCAAATCAGGAGACATTGTTTTCAGAAGAAAAAGAGGAATTTCAAATTCTCTATTTACAGACAAACCAAGAGAAATTATTAGAAAAGGTGTTAAATGAAGCTGATTTCATTTTGGTGGGGATGCCGCAGGACAGAAAAGAGTGCGACAGAATTTATTTGATGATTCTTCCGTGGTTGGAAAAAAGTATGTTTATTTGGGATGGACGTATCAGTCAGGGAAAGGAATTTTTAAATAAAATTGAAAGAGAATATAAATTAAAAAAAGCACAGATTGTAGAAATGAATAAGCTCCCGTCAGTTTGACGGGAGCCTTTGTAAATTTATTTTTCAGTTTCTGAATCGTCTTCATCTTCTTCGGTTTTTGGTTCCGGAAGATAAATATGAACTTTTTCAATTCTGTTTTTGTCAATTTTTTCAACGACGAGACGTGTGCCGTTTTCAAGAGTTACTTCTTCGCCTTCGCTTGGAAGATGCTGTAATGCATCAATGACAATACCACCGATAGAATCGTAGTCTTCAGATTCAATACCAAGACCGATCATATCATTTAAGTCTTCCAGCTTGCAGGCACCTTCTACCAGATATTCCTGTTCACCTAACTGCTGAACTTCTTCTGCTTCTGCTTCGTCGAATTCATCGCGGATATCCCCAACGATTTCTTCTAAAAGGTCTTCTAATGTTACAAGACCGGCAGTAGCACCGTATTCATCCAATACAATGGCAATACTAATGGAATTTTTGCGCATTTCCATCATCAGTTCAGAAGTGTTTTTGAATTCATAAGTATAATATGCTTCACGTAAAAAGTCTTTTACATGGAATTCCTGGTCCTTATCATAAAGAATCAGGTCTTTGACATTTAAAATACCAATTACATTATCTCTGGTTTCTTCATAAACCGGGATACGTGTAAATTTTTCTTCTCTATAGATTTCCATGAAATCTTCGTATGTGGCATCCAGTTTCAGGAAGCACATATCTACACGAGGAACCATGATATCTTTGGCTTGATGATCACCAAAATCAAACACGTTATTAATCATTTTGTGTTCTTCTGTTTCGAGAACACCATCTTCATGACCTGCTTCTACAATCGTTCTTAAATCTTCTTCTGTTACGGAGTCATCACGTTTGTCAGGGTCAATTCCAAACAGACGTAAAATTCCTCCGGAAAGTAAATCAAGAATAAAGATCAGCGGTGTGAAAATGAACATTATTCCGTAAACTGTTTTGGCATAGCTTAAAGCAATTTTTTCAGCTTTTAAGGAAGCCATGGTTTTTGGTGTTACTTCTCCAAAGATTAAGACGAGAAGTGTCATAACACCTGTGGCAATTCCGGCACCTGCATTTCCAAAAAAATTGGTAGCTAATAATGTAGCAATGGAAGATGCGGAAATGTTTACGATATTGTTTCCGATTAAAATGGCACTTAACAGTTTTCCCGGATCATCGATGACTTTTGCAAGTACGATTGCACGTGCATCACCGTCATCTACGAGAGCGCGGACACGGAGTCGATTGACTGTGGTAAGTGCTGTTTCAGCAGAAGAGAAAAATGCTGATAACGCTAATAAAATTACTAAAACTACTAATTGTATGGCATCACTGGGACCCAAAATTAATTCACTCCTTTTGTACATATAAAATTGATTTTTGTGTAATCAGCATTAAATATACAATATTTTTCCTAATATTTCAAGTGAGCGCATATATTTAAATAATTAAGAATGTATAAAGAATCTACGTTTGGGAATTGTTTTTCGCTAAATAGCACGCCGTGACAACGGGGACTACCTCGCTTTGCAGGTTCCGTCCCCCTTAGCTAATCCCTAAGTACTACTAGCCGCTCACGGGTGTGTCCGTTTCGCGGAGTAGTACTAAGGGCTGGATCTTCGGGCTCCTCCACTTAACGCATCGCGAGGCAGTTCCCTTTGTCACGGCTGTTACTTGGCAAAATGTCATGCAAACGCAGATTCTTTAGGTAATCCAATCAAATAAATAGAAGCGAGGAAGTTTATGAAATATTTATCGGAGAGTCTAATAAGTATTGGAAAGATTCTGCTATTAATGTATACTGTCACAGCAATTTTGCTGTTTTTACTGGCAGTTTTAGTACAACGATTTAATTGGGAGAGCAATCTAATATCTATAGGAATCAGTGTGGTTTATATTGTTTCATGTTTTATTGGTGGATTTTTTGCAGGGAAAATCCAAAAAACAAAGAAATTTATATGGGGAATTTTAATGGGCCTTGCATACATAATAATTATGTTAGTCATTACTTTAGTAGTAAAACATGGTTTTCATTCAACCGTCTCAGCCTTTGTAACTAACCTTTTACTATGTCTGGGAAGTGGTATGCTCGGTGGCATGCTCTCGTGACAGACATTTCTGAGGGGTGTGGAGTGGATTTTTTTGAGGAACAGCGGTTATGCAGGGCTCCATGTGGAACGATATGCCAAAGGAGCTGGAAAATCCGTCTTAGTACTTCTTCGCGAAACGCCAACACCCGTGAGCGATTAGAAGTACTTAGACTAGTTGGAAGCGACGACGCTCGTGAAACATGGAGTCCTGCATGACTGCGTCCCTTAAAGGCATATGCTCTAATATCCCTCAGAAAAAAAGATTGCATTTATCCAATGATGTGATATAATTGCAATAAGTATGATAAAAAATATCAGGAGGACATGGACATGAAACATGTAAAGACTTTAAATACTCAGACATTACAGAATACAATGAAAAAAGGCGGAT
>JBGVRS010000174.1:0-1655 GCA_045128635.1 Lachnospiraceae bacterium | reverse complement strand
TAATGTCATTTAGATAAGGACGCTTTACAGAGCAGAGAGTATAAGATTATATTCTCTGCTCTTTTTTCTGTAATATTTCAAAAAAGTATTGACTTTTGCGCGAAAATCTGCGGCCGCTTTAGCTGTTTTCCTTTGCAGCTAAAGCGGCCCTTGTAATTAAGAGCTATCTTGATTGCAAGGAGGATAAACATGAATTTTTCTGTTACTGTTAAAAAGAAACTTTTTGAGATGATTGATGAAATGAATGCCTATGCTTGGCTTTTTGTACAAAATCCCCTGAAAGATTTTTCCAGAGAAAAGAAATGGTCTTTTGGTAATACTCTAAAGTTTATGATTTCTATGGAAGGAAAATCCATGAGGGATGAGCTTTTGGAATATTTTGATTTTGATAAATTTACACCAACCAACTCCTCGTTCAATCAACGCAGAGCACAAATTTTGCCAGAAGCTTTTGAATTTCTGTTCCACGAATTTACTAACTGTTTCTGTAAAAAAGATGCCTGCTATAAAGGATTTCGTCTGATTGCCTGCGACGGTTCTTCTCTTGATATATCCCATAATCCAGCAGATAAAACCACTTATTTTCAATCTTCGCCGGATGTGAAAGGATTTAACCAACTCCATTTAAATGCCCTCTATGACCTTTGCCAGCGTACATATGTTGATGCTGAAATACAACCGGGACGTCAGAAAAATGAAGACAGTGCGATGTGTCACATGGTAGACCGTTATGATGGAGAAAAGGCAATCTTTATTGCTGACAGGAACTATGAAAGTTACAACATATTTGCCCATGTGGAACAAAAAGGGATGTACTACCTTATTCGAGTCAAGGACATAAAGAGTTCTGGGATGTTAAGCGGAATGAAACTTCCAGACACAGATTCTTTCGATACCGAAAAAACATTTATTCTTACACGAAAGCAGACGAATGCTGTAAAAGCAGAGAAAGAAAAGTATCGCTTCTTACCTACGAAGACTACTTTTGATTACCTGGATTTACATACAAACAAGTTTTATGAAATGAATATGCGTATCGTCAGGTTTCCAATTTCCCAGAATTCTTACGAGTGTATCATTACTAATCTGCCGCGAGATGAATTTTCTTACGAAGAAATAAAGTGGTTATATCAGAAACGTTGGGGTATCGAAACTTCTTTCCGGGAACTAAAACATGCAATAGGTCTGACGAGGTTTCATGCAAAAAAGGTAGAATATATAAAACAAGAAATCTGGGCAAGAATGCTACTATATAACTTCTGTGAAGTAATAACTACAAAAGTAGTTGTAACTCAAAAATTAAATAGAAAGCATTTCTATCAGGTGAATTATACCCGTGCAATTCGAATATGCTGTTTTTTTATAAGAACAGAAAAAGCCCCGCCTGATGTCGAGTATCTAATCAAGCATGAGCTTCTTCCTGTGAGAACTGGACGCTCCAACCCTCGCAAAGTTAGGTCCACATCTCACATCAGCTTTCTTTACAGAACTGCTTAGAAGTAATTATAATATATTTTTAGGGCAGATGCACCGGCTTCGGCTTATTTGTTATGCAATTTTTTATAAAAAGATCAAAAAACGAGGTTAGTAAATCAAAAAATCTACTAACCTCATTTTTATCTGTTTTAACAATTATCCTTATCTAAATGACATTA
>JBGVRS010000173.1:0-1974 GCA_045128635.1 Lachnospiraceae bacterium | reverse complement strand
CTCCCGGTTCTGTGCATCCCAGCGCGCGCACAAGTTCTTTACGCAGCAGTTTTTCATATTTGTGATAGATTGAATGCTTCATTTTGTCCTCCAGTCATGTCCGTCTTGAATAATATCACTGATATTATCAGTAGTATTATTTAAAATGTATCATATAATCTGTCTGTTGTAAATATCAAAAAACAAAGAAACCCTGACGTATCGTCAGGGTCAGACTGTAGACAAAGGCCCAGGCCTCTCACGAGGCCATGGGCTTTTTCTGTGTCTAAAATCATTGAAATTCCAACGTTTACGGGTATTTTGTGGTATAATATTAGTATCATAGACGAAAGGAATTCATTGTTTTGATTACTAAAAACGATACAAATGATAAAAAAACACAGATCCAGATGATTTCCTTAGATCAGCTGGTACCGGAAGATCATATTCTTAGAAAAATTGATAGATATATTGATTTTTCATTCATTTACGACCTTGTTGAGGATAAATATTCAGCAGAAACAGGTCGTCCAAGCATCGATCCTGTTGTTCTCATCAAGATTGCAATCATTCAGTTTATGTTTGGAATCAAAAGTATGCGTCAGACAATCAAAGAGATAGAAGTTAATGTAGCATACCGCTGGTTCCTGGGTCTAGATTTTTATGATAAAGTTCCTCATTTCAGCACATTCGGAAAAAACTACAAAAGAAGGTTCGAAGGCACTGATCTCTTCGAACAGATTTTTATGGAAATACTGATGCAATGCATGAAATGCAAGGTAATCAATACAGATACTGTATTTGTAGATGCCACTCATGTAAAAGCTGCTGCTAACCGCAAGAAAGCAAAGAAAGTTTTAGTTGCAAAGAAAAGTGCACGTTTCTATGACGAACAGTTAAAAGAAGAAATCAATGCCGACCGTATTGCTCATGGCAAGAAACCATTAAAAGAAAAAGCCGATGATAACAACCACAAAGATGACGACGACAATTCTCCCAGTAGTGGCTCAGGACACACTGATTTAAAAGAGCAGAAGCAGAGCGAAACTGACCCTGAAAGTGGATGGTTTCATAAAGGAGAACACAAAGAAGTGTTCGCATATTCTGTACAGGCTGCGTGTGATGAGAATGGTTGGATGCTGGGATATTCTATACGTCCCGGTAATGAACATGACAGTCAGACATTCAAACCTCTTTATGACAAATTAAAACAATTTGATATCAGTACGATGGTAATGGATGCCGGCTACAAAACACCGGCAATCGCAAAACTTTTGATAGGTGATGGTATCTCACCGCTGTTCCCGTACAAAAGCCCAATGACTAAGAAAGGATTCTTTCGCAAGTATGATTACACTTATGATGAACATTATGATTGTTACATTTGTCCTAACAATCAGGTGCTCAGCTACTCAACAACAAATCGTGATGGGTACAGAGAATACAAGAGCAAAGGTCATATCTGTGTAAATTGCCCGTACCTTAACCAATGTACAGAAAGCCGGGAACATGTAAAAGTTGTTACAAGGCATGTGTGGCAAGATTACATAGATATCTGTGAGGATATCCGCCATACATCAGGTATGAAGGAAATTTATTCTCAGAGAAAACATACCATTGAAAGAGATTTTGGCACTGCCAAAGAACATCATGCAATGAGATACACACAATTAGTAGGTAAAGCAAAAATGTCCATGAAAGTTGGGCTTACTTTTGCTTGCCTTAATATGAAGAAGTTGGCAAGGCTCCTGGATTACAGGGAAAAACAGGGACAACCAGTCCCAATATATTCCCGTATCCAGCAATATTTTGCACAATTATTTATGGGAAATCAAAGATTGACTGTATAGAAAAAGCCCAGACTCGCCGTTAGGCGAGCTAGGCCTTTGTCTACAGTCTGAGAAGTCTTTCGCATCTGCGAAGACTTCTTCTTTTTCATACGTAAATATCTTATTTTTCATCATAGTATTCCTTAGCCGCTGCAAAGAAAGCATC
>JBGVRS010000172.1:0-22957 GCA_045128635.1 Lachnospiraceae bacterium | reverse complement strand
ATTGTATCTTTTGTTAATGCATATACACCACTGAGTGCTGCACCAGCTACTAATGTGATAATGCAAAGTGTAACTGCTGGTTTTGGAATAGAGAAACCAGTTTTTTCTGCTTTTTCTTTCTGTACTCTGTGACCGTAAGCTACAGGAACTGTGTAGTCTTCAATCAATGGAACTAAGATGTTCGCAAAGATGATACCGTAGCTGACAGAGTCTGCTGCTGAACCAAGTACACGGAAGAGACCACACAGAATGCCTACAACCGCACCGAATACCAACTGGCCAGTTGGAGTTACAGGGCTTGTTACATAATCAGTTGCCATGAAGAAAGCACCTAAGAGGATACCACCACCCATTACATGTACGAGAAGTGCATGGATATCAAGTCCCTGTCCACCGAAGATCGCCATAAATGCTGTAAATGCTACAAGTGTTGCCACTGGAATTTCCCATGTGATTACCTTGAAAGCAAACATCATCGCTGCACCGATTAAGAGACCAAGTACAGAGCTTCCGATAACGCCGCTTGCACTACCGATAAACAGAGACATTAAGTTCACTGTTTCACCAGCTGCCATATCTACTAATGGGGTTGCTGTTGCAACACCGTCAATTTTGTATACAGTTACGATTGCACCGTAAGAAATTAACAGAAAACAACGAGCTGCTAAAGCAGGGTTCATAAAGTTTTTACCAAGGCCGCCGAACATTCCTTTTACAACAACGATTGCAAATACAGAGCCAAGGATTGGAATATACAATGGTAATTCCGGAGGAAGTACCAAAGCAAGTAACAGACCTGTTAATGCTGCACTGCCGTCAGCAATTGTCTGTGGTTTTTTAAGAATTGCATTGAAAGCCGCTTCTGCAACAACTGCTGAAATTACAGCAGCGAGAATTACTGACAGAGCACCCATTCCATAGTTGATAATACCTAAAATTGTTACAGGCATTAAGGAAAGGATTACCTGATACATAATCTTATTAGTTGTCAGACTACTTCTCACGTGCGGGCTTGAAGAAACATTTAATAATTTAGCCATTTCTCATTACCCCCTTATTTATTAGCAGCCTGAGCTGCTCTCTTTGCAGCCATGATTTCTGCTTTTGTCTGTTTGAATAACTGCATCAATGGACGTTTTGCAGGGCAAATGTATGTACAAGAACCACATGCAACACATTCCATACCATATAATTTCTTTTCGAATCTGTCATAATCTTTGCGTTCTGCAGCTGCTGCCATCATCTGTGGAACAAGACCTAAAGAACATGCATCATTACAACGTCCGCATCTTAAGCATGCTGTCATCTGAGCCTGTGCTGTTTCTACAGCGTCAAAGCCAAGAAGGGTGATGGCATTGTTGCTCTTCTGAACAGGTACTTCTAAGTTTGCCATAGCAAATCCCATCATAGGACCGCCGCTGATTGATTTTTTCATATCTACGCAGTCTTTGATTCCGCCTGCAGCTTCTACTAATTCTGCACAGGATGTACCGATGCGAACTAAGAAGTTGCTTGGATTTTTCACAGCATCACCAGTAACTGTCAAACCTTTTACCATTAATGGTGTAGATTTGCATACTGCTTCATAAATTGCATAAATTGTTGCAACGTTGTCTACTACACAGCCTAAGTCTGCTGGGAGCATTCCAAGTTTGAGATGTTTTCCAGTTACAACTGTGATACAAGAACGTTCACCGCCCTGTGGGTATTTTGTCTGAACTGCTAAAACTTTTACTCTTGGATGACCTTCACAGGCTTTTTCCATTGCAGCAATCGCTTCAGGTTTATTTTCTTCAATAATGATTACGCCTTCTGCGTTAGGGAACAGGGTTAACATGATTTCCATACCTGTTACGATTTCGTCAGCGCGTCCTCTCATTAACTGGTCGTCACATGTGATATAAGGTTCACATTCCGCACCGTTTGCGATGATATATTCAATCGCATCCGCATTCTTCGGAGCCAGTTTTACATGTGTCGGGAATCCGGCACCACCAAGACCAACGATACCAGCATCTTTGATCTTTGCTAAAATTTCTTCTTTGGTCAGAGTTTTGTAATCAACTTCTGTACCGATTCCTTCAACTGTTCGGAATTCACCATCATTTTCGATTACGATAGACTGTACTTTTGTACCAGTTGCAGTCATACGTTTTTCGATAGATTTTACTTTTCCTGAACATGAGCTGATGATGTGCGCAGAAACGAAACCACCAGCTTCCGCAATGATCTGACCAGCCAGAACTTCGTCACCTTTTTTTACAACCGGAACTGCCGGCGCACCGATATGCTGGCTTACTGGAAATACCAGGTCGCCCTTTGGTTCATACACGGTAAAAGGGATATCTCTGGAAAACTGTTTCTGATCACTCGGATGTACACCACCTTGGAATGTAACTTTCTTCATTTGATCTTTCCCCCTATTATTTGGCCTTTAACGCCATGTTTCTAAATTGATTTCTAAATGGTTCTATTAATTCCCTCTAAGAGTTCATCTGCCCATTTTCCCAGGTCATAGGCATCTCCACCGAAGAGTTTTAATACAACGCCATGAGGATTTTCATCCCCCGCAAATGCATTGGCTTCATCAGTATCTACATGCATGGATAACTGATAATCCCAACTGATGCGGACAACTACATTGGCATAGATCAGTGCCCTGTCAAAGCTTTGAGTAATTACAAAAACTTCCTCATTGTCCTTTAAACGCATCTTAATGGCGTCTCCAGGTGTCATATGGATGTGTCTCTTTGCTACGATTACACCTTTTTCAATCTCAAGTTCCTTATCTCCTGCGATAAGCCTGCATCCAGGTGTATCTTTAATGTCTCCCGATTGTCTGATCACTCCGGGAACTCCAATTTTCCTTGTATCAGTCAGCGACAGTTCTACCTGCGTTTCCTTACGAAACGGTCCTAAAATTGCTACATTTTCAAATGTGCCTCTCGGTCCTGCTATGGTAATTCGTTCTTTCGCCAAATACTGACCTGGTTGGGATAGTTCCTTTACAAAAGTCAGTTCTTTTCCTTCTCCAAACAATTTTTCAAAGTCTTCACGACTAATATGAATATGTCTGGCCGAAGTTTCAATCGGTATCTTAATGCTCCCCATGATGTCACCTACAAATAGAAATTTTATCTCACCATTAAATGTAACATACTTAAAATTAAAAATCTACCTTTGATATTAACTTCACAAAAGTCCTTAATTTCATCCTATATTTTTAGTCAATTGTGACAAAATCGTGCGATTTGTCAATTCTAACTAAAAAGGCGTGTCCCAAAAGGACACGCCTGAAAAGTCATATAATATATCTTCTGATTTATACCAGACCCATTGCCATTGGAAGACCCATAACAACTGCAGGAATGTATGTAACCAGCATAAGACCAATTAAGATTAATGCATAGTAGATTAACATGTAAGGCATAACTTTTCCAAGTGTTGTCTTACCAATCTTGATACCTACGAATAATGTGTTACCAACTGGTGGTGTGATGTTACCGATACATAAGTTGTAAACAAGGATAAGACCGAACTGTACTGGGTGCATACCAAATGTTTTAACAACCGGAAGGAATAACGGTGTGAAGATTAAGATCGCTGGTGTTACATCCATGAATGTACCTGAGATTAAAAGGATTAAGTTCATGATGAGTAAGATAACGATCTGGTTGTTTGTAATTCCAAGTAATGCTGCTGAGATAGCCTGTGGAATCTGTGTGAATGCCATAACCCATCCAAGGATGTTGGATACACCGATGATGAAGATAACCATACCGGACATCTTTGCAGAATCAACGATGATTTTCCATAAACCTTTAAGTGTTACGTTCTTGTAGCAGATACCAAGGATCAAAGCATATACAACTGCGATTGCAGAACCTTCTGTTGCTGTGAAGATACCAGCAATGATACCGCCGATTACAACGATGATCAGAGAAAGTGAAGGAATAGCTGCAAGTGTCTTTTTACCTAAGTTAGACCAGCTAAATTTACCCGGTGTACCTTTGTAGCCTTTTTTCTTAGCGACGATGATCGCACCGATAACGCACATAAGTGCCCAAAGAATACCTGGTACATAACCAGCCATGAAAAGAGCTGCTACGGATGTTCCGCCTGATGCTAAGGAGTATGTGATCAGAGCATTTGAAGGTGGGATCAAAAGTCCTGAAGGAGCTGAAGCTGCGTTTGTTGCCGCACAAACTGCTGGATCATATCCGGCTTCTTCTTCACCTTCACGTACCATACTACCTACAGCTGCTGCAGCTGCAGAAGCAGAACCGGAGATAGCTCCGAATAATGCGTTTGTACCTACGTTTGTTACAAGGAGCGCACCTGGCAATTTACCAAGGATTGCTAATACGAAATCTACAAGTCTTTTTGCGATACCGCCCTGGTTCATTAAGTTACCAGCCAGGATGAAGAATGGAATCGCTGTTAAAGAGAATTTGCTCATACCAACGAATGTTCTCTGAGCTGCTGTTAATACTGATACATCTAATGGTACAGTCTGTAAAATTGCTGCTAAAGAGGAGATTGCAATTGCGTAAGAAATTGGCACTCCGAGGACCAACAGAACCAGCATAACAACAAGGATGATTGCTAAAGCCTGCATTGCCATTATTTCTGTACCTCCTTCTCTGCTTTTTCAATCGCCTGAGCTGCTTCATCAGCAGTTACTACAGACATTTTGCCTGTTGCGATTTCAACGATATTGATAATTGTGTAAAGTGCAATCAGAACACCACATACCGGCATAACTACATAGAATACACCGATAGGTACGCCAAGGGAAGATGTCATCTGTCCCATAGCAAGGCTTGAAATCTGAACACCGCCGTATACTAAGATAACAACAGCAAAGATGCAAGCAATTACTTCTGAGAAAATACCAAGAATTTTCTGCATACCTGGTTTTACTTTTTCAAGAAGTAATGGAATGTTCATATGTCCTCTTTCACCTGTAACAAGACAAGCACCAAAGAGAGACATCCATGCAAATAAATATCCAACTAATTCTTCTGACCAAGAAGATGGGTTAGATAAGATATAACGTGTGAATACCTGCCAACATGTAAGGAGTACCATTGCGATAAAGCTTACGCCGGCAAGTACGTTGAGCACTTTGTCTAATAATTTTCTAAGCTGACTCATAATACCCTCCTTATTCTGCTGTACGATACATTTCGTTGTATTCCTGGATCTTAGCGTAGATTGTTTCTAATGTTTCATTTCCGCTGATTACTTCCTGATGTAATGGAGAACAAGCTTCCTGGAATGGAGCTGTATCAGGGTAAATGAATTCTACGCCCTGTTCATTAAGAGCACGATTCTTAGCGTTTTCTACCGCTTTTGTCCATTCTTCTCTCTGAACTGTATTAACAATCTTGAAACCTTCTTCAAAGATTGCTCTTTCTTCTTCAGACAATCCTTCCATAAATGCCCAGTTTCCTAAGAGGATATCCGGTACCATCTGGTGCATATCGTATGAATAGTATTTACATACGTCACCGTGACCGTTGTCTGTCAGAGCCATTTCGTTGTTTTCAGCACCGTCGATGATGTTAGACTGTAATGCTGTGTAAACTTCACCAAAGCCCATTGGAGTCGCAGAACCACCTAAGAGTTCCATCATCTTGATGTTTGTTGGAGACTGCTGTACACGGATTTTCAGACCTTTTAAGTCTGCCGGAGAGTTGATTGGTTTATCAACTGTATAGAAGTTACGTGTACCTGCATCGAGCCATGTAACTGCTACAAAACCTGCATCTTCTGTTGCTAAAAAGATTGGGTCTGTAAGGCTTGTGTCTTCCATTGCCGCATGATATGCTTCTGCACTGGAGAAAAGGTAAGGTAAGTTAAAAATACCATAGTTCTTACTGAATGTTTCAAGAATCGCATTGGATGCAATCACGAAGTCAATCGCACCTGTCTGTGTTAACTGAACCATTTCAGTCTGGGATCCAAGTAATTCACTTGGATAAACCTCTACCACGTATTTGTCGCCCAGTTTTTCATTGATGAATTCCTGGAACGCTACTAACCCTAAGTGGCTTGGGTGGCTAGTAGACTGGTTGTGTCCGATACGGATGATTCTCTTGCCGTCTGTAGCACTTCCACAGCCTGTGAAACAGCTAACTGCTAAGATAGCGATAGCAAGTAAAATCGCCCATGTTCTTCTTCCCTTCATGGAAAAAATCCCCCTTCTTAATTTAATCATAAAGAAATCTTAACCTATTCTTAACCTCCTCACAACCAAAACTTTTTCACCTTTTTCGCAATTTTCTCCTATTTTTATCGTTGTTTTTTATTATTTTTCATAATATACTTATTTGTTTTTGTATATATTAGACAATTTTTGTCGACATTTTTATCCTACTTACCAAAATTAGTTTCTACATTTTCATCTTAAAAAACAAAAAAGCAGCCGGTATTTCTACCGACTGCTTTATGATAGCATTTCTTATACGAGTTCAAGAAGAACTTCCATAGCTGCATCACCTTTACGAAGACCGATTTTAACGATTCTTGTGTAACCGCCGTTACGTCCTTCATATTTTGGTGCGATTTCATCGAATAATTTAGCAACCATGTCGATTTCTTTCTTATCGCGTTTTTTGTCAGCTGCTGCTGTTACAGGCATAAGAACCTTTAACATCTGACGTCTTGCATGAAGTCTTGAAGGCATATCTTTTTTGATTGTCTTTTCTACTTCATCATATACAGTAACTTTTTTACCATCAACAACTTCTTTTACTCTCTTGCCGTTAGCATCTTTGCGAGCAACTTTAGCTGTTACTGTTACTGTTTCATAGTTATCTTTTTCTTTGATAGCAAGTGCGATTAAACCTTCAGCGATTTTCTTAACTTCTTTCGCTTTTGCTTCAGTTGTTACGATTTTGCCGTTGTTTAATAAAGCTGTTACCTGGTTTCTAAGTAAAGCCTTTCTCTGGCTTGCTGTTCTGCTAAGTTTTCTGTATTTTGCCATTATAATGTCCTCCTTGTTGCACCCGCAATACGCGCTTCATCGGTCTTACCGTAAAGGGGCCTGGCTGCAAACTTTACTCTTCGCTTGGATTTAATTCAAGTCCAAGTTCTTTCAATTTAGCAAGTACTTCTTCTAAAGACTTACGTCCGAGATTACGAACTTTCATCATGTCTTCAGGAGTTCTGTTGCATAACTCTTCAACAGTGTTAATACCTGCACGTTTCAAGCAGTTATAAGAACGAACAGAGAGTTCAAGTTCATCAATGTTCATTTCTAATACTTTTTCTTTTTCATTGTCATCATGTTCAACCATAACTTCAGCTGTTTTAGCATTTTCAGAAAGGTCAATGAACAGACTTAAGTGTGCACTTAATACTTTCGCAGCTAAGCTAACAGCTTCGTCTGGATCAAGTGTACCATTTGTATGAACATCCAGTGTTAATTTGTCGTAATCTGTAATCTGGCCAACACGTGTATTCTGAACTGTTAAGTTCACACGTTCTACTGGTGTATAGATAGCGTCGATTGCAATTACACCGATTGGAAGTTCATCATTTTTGTTTTTATCAGCACTTACGTATCCTCTGCCTTTTGTGATAGTAAGTTCCATATATAATTTGCTATCTGCACCACCATTTAAGTGAGCGATAACTAAATCAGGATTCATAATTTCGATGTCAGAATCAACCTGGATATCAGCAGCTGTTACAACGCCTTCACCTTCGAATTCAATATAAGCTGTTTTTGGCTCATTTGTTTCGCTTGTGTTTTTGATTGCTAAGCTCTTGATGTTCATGATGATTTCAGTCACATCTTCTTTCACACCTGGGATGGAGCTAAATTCATGCAGAACACCTTCGATTTTAACCTGGCTTACTGCAGCTCCTGGTAATGAAGAAAGCATAATTCTTCTAAGAGAGTTACCAAGTGTTGTGCCGTAGCCTCTTTCTAAAGGTTCTACAACGAATTTTCCATATCTTTTATCTTCTGAGAGTTCAGCGATTTCAATATTTGGTTTGTTAAAATCGAACACTACAAAGCTCCTCCTTTTTTATATAAATATACCACTTATGCCGCTACTCTATTATTTAGAATATAATTCGACGATAAGCATTTCGTCTACAGGAACATCGATCATATCTCTTGTAGGAAGTTCTTTTACAGTTGCTTTTAAAGCTTCCTGATCAGCATCCATCCATTCTGGAACTAATCTTCCAGCTGTTACTTCGAGGATGTCTTTGTATCTCTGAGCGCCTTTGCATTTTTCTTTAATTTCGATTACATCGCCTGCTTTTACAAGGTAAGATGGGATGTTAACCTGTTTGCCGTTTACTAAAACGTGTTTGTGGTCAACGATCTGTCTAGCTTCTTTTCTTGTACGAGCGAAACCTGCACGGAATACTACGTTATCAAGACGAGATTCCAGCATTGTCATAAGGTTTTCACCTGTCATGCCTTTCATTCTGTCAGCTTTTTCATAGTAGTTTCTGAAAGGTTTTTCAAGAACACCATAAATGAATTTAGCTTTCTGTTTTTCTCTTAACTGAAGACCGTATTCAGACATCTTCTTGTTTGCTCTTTTTAATTCTCTGTTGGATTTTTTGTCAATTCCTAAATAGATAGGATCTAAACCAAGAGATCTACATCTTTTAAGAACAGGTACTCTATTTACTGCCATATTAATAAACCTCCTAATTAGACTCTACGACGTTTTGGTGGACGACATCCATTGTGTGGAACTGGAGTAACGTCTGTGATACTTGTTACATCTAAACCGCATGCAGAGAGTGCACGGATTGCTGCTTCACGTCCTGAACCTGGTCCTTTTACGAATACGTCTACTGTCTTAAGTCCATGTACTAATGCTGCTTTTGTAGCTGTTTCAGCTGCCATCTGAGCTGCATATGGAGTAGATTTTCTTGAACCTCTAAAACCAAGACCACCGGCACTTGCCCAAGATAATGCATTACCTTCAGCATCTGTTAATGTAACGATTGTATTGTTAAAAGATGATTGAATGTGTGCCTGTCCGCGTTCAACGTTTTTCTTAACGCGCTTTTTTGTCACTTTTTTTGTAACTTTAGCCATTTTCTAAACTAACCTACTTTCTTTCTTAATAAACAACACCCTGTGTTGTTAAGTCTTATTTTTTCTTGTTTGCTACTGTTCTCTTAGGACCTTTTCTAGTTCTTGCGTTAGTCTTTGTTTTCTGACCACGAACTGGAAGTCCTTTACGGTGACGGATACCTCTGTAGCATCCGATTTCCTGAAGTCTCTTGATGTTTAATGCTGTTTCACGTCTTAAATCACCTTCTACGAGCATTGTTTCATCGATAACTGCAGCGATTGCCTTTACTTCATCGTCTGTTAAGTCTCTGACACGAGTGTCAGGATTAACACCTGCCTGTGCAAGAATCTTGTTTGAGCTTGTTCTACCGATACCGTAGATGTAAGTTAAACCGATTTCTACACGTTTTTCTCTTGGTAAGTCTACACCAGAAATACGAGCCATTGATTATTCCTCCATTTTCTTCTTCGTATTTTCCTAAATGAGGCGGTATTTGCGAGTTCCGCCCAAGTGGGTACCTGCCCACTCTTTCCCGTACTGACCGCGCTGGCGATCCATCTCTTCCGGGTTTTAAGCAATATCATCTCAAACGAAATGTACTAAACATTGCGTTTCCAACTGGGGATTAACCCTGTCTCTGTTTATGTTTAGGATTTTCACAGATAACTCTGATACTTCCTTTTCTTTTGATGATTTTGCATTTTTCGCAAATAGGTTTTACTGATGATCTAACCTTCATGGATAAATCCTCCTTCCCTTTGACTATGCTTTTACATGTTACCCGCCTACGCTTTTGCCCCGCGTTTTGGCGCACTCTAAGCGCAGTACACGAATATTAAAAAATCATGCGTATAGTATAGTACCATACGCATGATTCATTTGCAAGTATTTTTTGTTACAAAAATGAAGTTTTTTCCAACTAATTCGCCAACAATTTGTACAAATACAATGGAAAAATCTATTTATCTCTCCAAATGATACGACCTTTGGATAAATCGTATGGAGAAAGTTCTAATGTAACCTTATCTCCCGGTAAAATACGGATAAAGTTCATACGAAGCTTTCCGCTGATGTGCGCTAATACGATATGTCCATTTTCAAGTTCTACCTTGAAGTTCGCATTTGGTAATTTTTCAACAACTGTTCCTTCAATTTCAATAACGTCTGCTTTTGACACTTTTATAAATCCTCCTAAAATCAATCCTGTTTGGCAAGCTTTAATGCTCTCTTTATTTCTTCGTTGGTCCACTGTTTCCCCTGTGCAAGCTTTTCCTGTAAAATTTCAGGAACTTTATTCACCGGCTGAAGGTGTTTTAGCTTTTTCTCTTTCGGACGGTCTATGCTTCGATTTTCACCGTTTACGAGATACGCCTTATTCCCTTCTATATTTAATACAACATACCAACATTCTTTATCATGACCGGCTTTCGAAATTGCCAGCATTCCTTTTCTTAACTCCATAATTTCCTCCAAAATTACTTCTTAAGAGTCAGAATTTCCGGCTCACCGTCTGTAATGAGCACTGTATTTTCATAGTGTGCAGATAAAGAACCATCTTCACTAACCACTGTCCAGTCATCATCCAGCCAGCATACTTCCCATGTTCCGGCATTGATCATCGGTTCGATTGCCAATGTCATGCCCGGCATTAATTTCATACCTCTGCGAAGCTGCTTAAAATTTGGAATCTGCGGATCTTCATGAAGTGCTGTTCCGATTCCGTGGCCTACAAGGTCTCTTACTACTCCATAGCCAAAGCTTTCTGCATATGCAGCAATGGCATTAGAAATGTCATGTAAACGATTCCCTGCTTTGGCATATTTGATACCTTCAAAGAAGCTTTGACGAGTTACATCGATTAACTGCTGCGCTTCCTTGCTGATTGTGCCAACCGCATGAGTTCTTGCTGCATCAGAGTGGTAGCCTTTATAAATCAGCCCAGCATCCAGACTGACGATATCTCCATCCTGCAAAATGCGATGCTTATTTGGGATTCCGTGAACAACTTCATCATTCACAGATACACAAATAGATGCAGGATATCCATTATAGTTTAAGAAATTCGGAATACAGCCTCTGTCGCGGATTAATTTTTCGCCTAATTTATCAATGTCCTTTGTTGAGATTCCCGGCTTAATAAAGGCTGCAAGTTCATCATGAACTTCTGCCAATAATCTTCCGGCCTCTCTCATCAGCTCGATTTCCCGAGCAGATTTAATTGTCACAGACATAATATTAAGCTCCTAAAATGTCCACGATTGCCTGGAATACAGCTTCCATATCCTGTGTTCCATCAACGCTCTTTAATACATTTTTAGATGTGTAGTAATCAATTAAAGGCTGTGTCTGTGCATGATATACATCAAGACGTTTCTTAACTGTTTCAGGTTTATCATCATCTCTTAAGATTAAGCTTTCGCCGCAACGATCACAAACGCCTTCTACCTTTGTTGGAATGTGTACGATATGATATGTTGCACCACATGCTACACATGCACGTCTTCCTGACATTCTGTTGATGATGTTTTCGTCTGGAACGTCTACATCAATTGCGTAATCAATTGCTTCACCTTTTGCTGCTAAAGCTGCATCAAGGCTTTCTGCCTGTGGAATTGTTCTTGGGAAACCGTCTAATACACAGCCGTTTGCACAGTCTTCCTGGCCAAGTCTGTCTACTACAAGGTCAACAACTAATTCATCTGGAACAAGGAGTCCCTGATCCATGTATGTTTTAGCTTTCATACCAAGTTCTGTTCCGTTTTTGATGTTTGCTCTGAAAATATCGCCTGTAGAAATGTGTGGAACCTGATATTTGTCAGCGATTTTCTTTGCCTGAGTACCTTTGCCTGCACCTGGTGCACCTAACATAATAATTTTCATGCTTTACTCTCCTTTTATAAATAACATACCCGAACTAAAAGTTACTTATATACATTTTAAGCCTGTGTCGGATGTTGTGTCAACACCCGACGCAGGCTATAAATATCAAAATAAACGATTAATCGTTTAAGAATCCTTTGTAGTGACGGTTTACTAACTGGGCTTCAACCTGTTTGATTGTTTCAAGAACAACACCAACAACGATGATTAACGATGTTCCACCGAAGGAAACGCTAGCACCAAATACTCCGTTAAAGAAGATTGGAATAACCGCTACAATAATTAATCCGATTGCTCCGATAAAGATAATATAATTTAAAATCTTTGCAAGGAAATCAGATGTAGGTTTTCCTGGTCTGATACCTGGAACAAATCCACCCTGGCGTTTCATATTGTTTGCAATTTCAAGCGGATTGAATGTAATGCTTGTGTAGAAATATGCAAAGAATACAACCAATAAGATATAAATTAATAAACCTACTGAATACCAAGGCTGTTCTAAACTGCACCAGTTCTGCTGAGATAATGCGTTCAGAATATGTCCTCCAACACCCTCAATATTAGATTTTCCGATAAGCATCATAATGATACCCGGGAAGCTCATTAATGAGGAAGCAAAGATAACCGGAATAACACCTGCAGTGTTAACTTTTAATGGAATATGTGTGGACTGACCACCAACCATTTTACGTCCCTGCATTTTCTTTGCATACTGTACTGGAATTTTTCTAACACCATCCTGTAAGAAGATTACAAGAACGATTGTTAAAAGTACTACCGCGATGATAATAATTGCTGCAATTACAGCGTTCACAACAGGCTGACCTTTCATGAACTGCTGGTATAATGTTGCGAAATCATCCGGCATACGGGATACGATGTTAATTAAGAGTACGATAGAGATACCATTACCAATACCTTTTTCTGTAATTCTTTCACCGATCCACATTACGAAGCAGCTTCCTGCAACTAATGCTGCAACAACGCCTAAACCGTTGATGAAGTTTGCTTCCTGTAATAATCCTTTGTTACCAAATCCAATTGTCATAGCTACTGCTTCGATGAGAGCAAGTACAATTGTTAAGTAACGTGTAATTTTCTGGAGTTTTTTCTTACCGTCTTCTCCATCTTTCTGCATTTCTTCTAAAGCAGGAATTGCAATAGTTAAAAGCTGAACAATGATGGATGATGTAATGTATGGGTTAACACCCAGTGCAAATAAAGACATGCTGGAGAAAGAACCACCAGTAAATGCGTCAAAGAAGTTAAACGCTCCATTATTCTGAGCTGCGAACCATGCTGCAAAATAGTCCCTGTTAACTCCCGGAACCGGGAGCTGGGAACCTATTCTGATAACAATGAGCATCAGAAATGTGTAGATAAGTTTCTTTCTAAGATCCTCAATCTTAAATGCATTAATTAATGTTTTAAACATTAGATCACCTCGGCTTTTCCACCCAGTGCTTCGATTTTTTCTACAGCGCTTGCACTAAATGCGTTAGCCTGAACTGTGAGTTTCTTTGTAAGTGTTCCGTTTCCTAAGATTTTAACACCATCTCTTGGGTTCTTAACGATACCAGCTTCGATTAATGTTTCAACGGATACTACTGCTTCGTTTTCGAATACTTCCAGTGCGCTTAAGTTAATAGCAACGATTTCTTTAGAGTTTCTGTTTGTGAAACCTCTCTTTGGAAGTCTTCTGTATAATGGCATCTGACCACCTTCAAAGCCTGGTCTTGGTGCTCCAGAACGAGCTTTCTGACCTTTATGACCCTTACCAGCTGTCTTACCATTTCCTGAACCGTGTCCACGACCTCTTCTGAAGTTATCGCTCAGTCTAGAGCCTTCAGCGTAATGTAAATTTGATAAGTTCATTGTGGCACCTCCTTAAACTTCTTCTACTTTTACTAAATGTTTAACGTGCCAGATCATGCCTCTTACAGCTTCGTTATCTGGTTTTACAACTGTCTGGTGAAGTTTCTTTAAACCTAAAGCTTCAACAGTCGCTTTGTGCTTTGGTACAGCGCCGATTGGGGATTTTACTAATGTAATTTTTAATTCTGCCATTTTCATTCTCCTCCTTAAGCCAGTACTTCTGCTACAGCTTTACCACGTTTCTTAGCTACTTCTTCTGGGCTCTTGATGTTCTTTAAGCCGTCGATTGTAGCAAGAACTACGTTCTGTTTATTGTTTGATCCTAAAGATTTTGTATAGATGTTTTTGATACCTGCTAAATCAATAACAGCACGCGCTGGACCACCAGCGATAACACCAGTACCTTTTGGTGCTTTCTTCAGTAATACGGATGCACTACCGAATTTTCCAACAAAATCATGTGGAATACTATTGTTTTCATCTAATGCTACGTTTACAAGGTTTTTCATAGCATCTTCTTTACCTTTACGGATAGCTTCTGGAATTTCAGCTGCTTTACCAAGGCCTGCGCCTACATGTCCGTTACGGTCACCTACAACTACTAAAGCTGTGAAACGGAAGTTACGACCACCTTTAACAACTTTAGTTACACGTTTAATTGTAACGACTTTTTCAGTTAATTCTAACTGGCTTGCGTCGATTCTATCATGTCTCATAGTGTCATTTCTCCCTTTCTTAGAATTCTAATCCAGCTTCTCTGGCTGCATCTGCTAATGCTTTGATTTTACCCTGATATATGAAGCCACCTCTATCAAAGACAACTGTTGTAATACCTTTTTCTAATGCTTTCTTTGCAATAACAGTACCTAAATATGCTGCTGCATCAACATTGTTTGTTTTTTCTAATTCAGCTTTAACATCTTTCTGTAAAGTGGAAGCTGCAACAAGTGTATTTCCAACTGTATCGTCGATAATCTGTGCATACATATGATTATTGCTTCTGAACACAGCTAAACGTGGTCTTTCAGCAGTACCGCTGATATGATTACGTAATCTTCTATGTTTCTTTGCGCGGATTTCCGCTCTTGATTTCTTACTAACCATCTTCACACACTCCTTACTTATTTCTTACCAGTCTTACCAACTTTACGTCTAATAACTTCATCAGCATATTTAATACCTTTACCTTTGTATGGTTCAGGTCTTCTCTTATCTCTGATTTCAGCTGCGTACTGGCCAACTTTTTCTTTATCAATACCTTTTACAGTAATCTTGTTACCTTCAACAGTTGTTTCAAGACCTTCTGGGTCTACCATTTCAACTGGATGAGAGTATCCAAGAGATAATGTTAATTTCTTTCCAGCTTTTGCTGCTTTGTAACCAACACCGTTTACTTCAAGAACTTTAGCGTAACCTTCGCTTGTACCAACAACCATGTTAGAGATTAATGTTCTTGTTAAACCGTGTAATGATTTCATTCTCTTTAAGTCGTTAGGTCTTGTAACAACTACCTGACCTTCTTCAACTTTGATTTCCATTTCTGGAGCTAAATCTCTTACGAGAGTTCCTTTTGGACCTTTTACAGTCACTTTATTTCCTTCTGCAACTTCAACAGTAACACCTGCTGGAATTGCTACTGGCAGTCTTCCGATACGTGACATACCTTTTTCCTCCTTACTTAAATTCTCGGAAGGGTCTTTGCCCTTCTGTTTTCAGTAACCTGCTTGCAGAACATCCCCTCCCTGCAAGCTGCCAATCAGCGGGGTTTTCTTACCAGATAAATGCAAGAACTTCGCCGCCTACGTTTAACTGTCTAGCTACTTTATCAGTTACAATACCTTTGTTTGTAGAGATGATAGCGATTCCTAAACCACCTAAAACCTTTGGAAGGTTTTCTTTGCTTGCGTATACACGAAGACCTGGTTTAGAGATTCTCTTAAGACCGGAAATGATTTTTTCATTTTTATCTGCACCGTATTTTAATGTGATGCGGATTGTTTTGAAGTTTCCGTCTTCAACGATGTCATATTTTGCAATGTATCCTTCTTCTACAAGAATATCAGCGATTGCTAATTTGATTTTAGAAGCAGGAACATCTACTGTATCATGTTTAGCAGTGTTTGCGTTACGGATTCTTGTAAGCATATCTGCGATTGGATCATTTGTCATCATCTTAAAATGCCTCCTTTACTGTAGTATATTCTTACCAACTTGCTTTTTTAACGCCTGGGATCTGTCCTTTATATGCCAGTTCACGGAAGCAAATACGGCAGATACCATATTTTCTTAAATAAGCATGTGGACGTCCACAGATTCTGCAACGATTGTATTCTCTTGTGGAGAATTTCTGTTTACGCTGCTGTTTCAGTTTCATTGCTGTCTTAGCCATGAATTTCTCCTCCTAACTCTTATTTCTGAAATGGCATATTGAATAATGTTAATAATTCACGAGCTTCTTCATCAGTCTTAGCTGTTGTAACGAAGATGATGTCCATACCTCTTACTTTATCAACTTTATCGTATTCGATTTCAGGGAAAATTAACTGTTCCTTGATACCAAGAGCATAGTTACCTCTTCCGTCAAATGCGTTAGGGTTAACACCTCTAAAGTCACGAACTCGTGGCAGAGCGAGGTTTACGAGACGATCTACGAATTCATACATTTTTTCGCCTCTAAGAGTAACTTTACATCCGATAGCCATACCTTCACGAATTTTGAAGTTCGCTACTGAGTTTTTCGCTCTTGTTAATACAGCCTTCTGGCCAGCGATTGTTTCCATATCCTTAACTGCTGTTTCAAGCACTTTTGCGTTGTCTTTTGCTTCGCCAACACCCATGTTGATAACAACTTTGTCAAGCTTCGGAACTTCCATAATGTTTTTGTATCCGAATTTTTTGATCATAGCAGCTACGATCTCATTGTTGTACTGTTCTTTAAGTCTACTCAACGTTCTAGACCTCCTCTCTCAATTAATCGATAACTTTACCTGTTGCTTTAGCAACACGCACTTTTTTGTCACCTTCCATTTTGAAGCCGATTCTTGATACTTTTCCGTCTGCTAAGTACATAACGTTTGATGCATCAATTGGAGCTTCCTGATGGATGATGCCACCCTGCTGATTAGCTACAGATGGTTTTGTGTGTTTTGTAATCATGTTAACACCTTCAACAATTACAGTGCCTTTTTTATGATTAACTGCGATTACTTTACCTTCTTTGTCTTTGTCAGCGCCAGCAATGACTCTTACTGTATCGCCTTTTTTAATTTTCATCATTGTAAGCACCTCCTTATAATACTTCTGGAGCTAAGGAAACAATTTTCATAAACTGTTTTTCACGAAGCTCTCTTGCTACTGGCCCAAAAATACGTGTTCCTCTTGGGTTTTTGTCATCTTTAATGATAACTGCAGCATTTTCATCAAATTTGATATAAGATCCGTCTTTACGACGAGCGCCTTTTTTTGTACGAACAACAACGGCTTTCACAACATCACCTTTTTTAACAACGCCACCTGGTGTTGCATCTTTAACAGATGCTACGATGATATCACCGATGTTTGCATATCTTCTAGTAGAACCACCCATAACGCGGATGCAAAGTAATTCTTTCGCACCTGTGTTATCAGCAACTCTCAGTCTAGTTTCCTGTTGTACCATGCTGGTAACCTCCTTATAATGCGTGCAAGCTAAATTATTTAGCTTTTTCGATAATTCCTACAAGTCTCCATCTCTTATCTTTAGATAATGGTCTTGTTTCCATAACTTTTACTGTATCGCCTACGTGGCATTCGTTATTTTCGTCATGAGCTTTGAGTTTGTAAGTTCTCTTTACGATTTTGCTGTAAAGAGGATGTTTTACGTGATCTTCAACTGCTACAACGATTGTTTTATCCATTTTATCACTTACAACTTTACCTGTACGTGTTTTTCTTAAATTTCTTTCCACAACAACAGTCTCCTTTCACTAAGCGTTTGCTTTTTCAGCGATAACTGTCTGAATTCTAGCGATGTTTTTTCTAACTTCCTTAATTCTGCTTGTGTTATCTAACTGATTTGTTGCATTCTGGAATCTTAAGTTAAAGAGTTCCTTTTTAGCAGCTACTAATTCTTCATTTAATTCTGCAGCTGATTTTGCTTTTAAATCTTCTACATATTTATTAATTTTCACTGTTAGCACCACCTTCTAAATCTGCGCGAGAAACAATTTTACATTTACAAGGTAATTTATGTGTTGCCAGACGTAACGCTTCTCTTGCAACATCTTCTGCTACACCAGAGATTTCAAACATTACGCGACCTGGTTTAACAACAGCTACCCAGTATTCTAATGTTCCTTTACCGGAACCCATACGTGTTTCAGCTGGTTTTGTAGTTACTGGTTTATCTGGGAAGATTTTGATCCAAACCTTACCACCACGTTTGATATGACGTGTCATAGCAATACGTGCAGCTTCAATCTGGTTTGATCTGATCCAACATGGTTCTGCAGCGACGATACCGAATTCACCATGAGTAATTGTGTTACCTCTTAAGGCTTTACCTCTCATAGTTCCACGGAACTGTTTACGACGCTTAACTCTTTTTGGCATTAACATAGTATTTTTCCGCTCCTTCCTTATTCTCTATTTCCTTTTGTAGGAAGTACTTCACCTTTGCAGATCCAAACTTTAACACCAACTTTTCCGTAAGTTGTGTCTGCTTCTGCAAATCCGTAGTCAATATCTGCTCTTAATGTCTGAAGTGGAATAGTACCTTCTGTATAGAATTCTGTACGAGCCATATCAGCACCGCCTAAACGTCCGGATACAGCTGTTTTGATACCTTTAACTCCAGCTTTCATTGCTCTACCCATTGTAGATTTCATTGCACGTCTGAAAGACACACGGTTTTCAAGCTGTAATGCAATGTTTTCAGCTACTAACTGAGCATCGCGGTCTGGTCTTTTGATTTCTTTGATATCAACAACCAGTTTCTTATCTGTGAATTTTGCTAATTCAGCTTTAACTTTTTCGATTTCAGCGCCGCCTTTACCAATTACAACACCTGGTTTAGCTGTGTAAATGATAACTTTTGCTCTGTCGTTTGTTCTTTCGATTTCGATTTTAGAAACGCCTGCGCTGTATAATTTCTTCTTCAGGTATGTTCTAATGTTGTAATCTTCTACTAAATAATCAGCGAAAGATTCTTCAGCATACCATTTAGAATCCCAGTCTTTAATAACACCGACTCTAAGGCCGTGTGGATTAACTTTCTGTCCCATGATATTCCTCCTTATCTTTCATTAAGCACTACAGTGATGTGGCTTGATCTCTTTTCGATTCTGTAAGCTCTACCCTGTGCTCTTGGTCTGATTCTCTTCATTGTTGGAGCCTGGTTTGCGTAGCATTCTTCAACATAAAGATTTTCAACATTCATACCGTTATTGTTTTCAGCGTTTGCAATTGCTGATTCTAATAATTTCTTAATTAATGTAGAAGCATATCTTGGGTTGTATGTTACAATACCAAGTGCTGTCTGCACGTCTTTACCTCTAATGGCATCTAATACGAAGCATGCTTTCTGAACAGATACTCTAGCGTAAGATAACTTAGCTGATGGTCTTGTATCCTTCTGAGCATTTCTTTCACGTTTGATCTGGGAACGATGTCCTTTTGCCATAAGTGTTTACCTCCTTTTTCAAATGTGACGAATTTATTATCTTCTGGATTTCTTTTCGTCTTTGCCGTGTCCTTTATATGTTCTTGTAGGAACGAACTCACCAAGTTTGTGTCCTACCATATCTTCTGTAACATATACAGGCACATGTCTTCTTCCATCATGAACTGCGATTGTATGTCCAACCATCTGTGGGAAAATTGTGGAACGACGAGACCAAGTTTTGATAACTGTCTTTTCGCCCGCTGCGTTTAACGCATCAACTTTCTTTAACAGGCTTGCGTCTGCAAATGGTCCTTTTTTAAGTGAACGAGCCATTTTGTATCCTCCTTAAACTATTTGATTGTTTTTCCGTCGCGTCTTCTTACGATCAGCTTGTTAGACTTCTTGTTTTTCTTTCTTGTCTTTAAGCCAAGAGCAGGTTTGCCCCAAGGTGTGCTTGGACCTGGACGACCGATACCTGTCTTACCTTCACCACCACCGTGTGGATGATCGTTAGGGTTCATTACGGAACCACGAACAGTAGGTCTGATACCCATATGACGTTTACGTCCTGCTTTACCGATGTTGATAAGGTTGTGATCTGCATTACCTACAACACCAACAGTTGCTCTACAGTTTAATGGAACCATTCTCATTTCACCGGATGGTAAACGAAGAGTAGCATATTTGCCTTCTTTAGCCATTAACTGTGCGCTGTTACCTGCGGAACGAACTAACTGTCCGCCTTTACCAGCGTATAATTCAATGTTGTGTACCTGTGTACCAACTGGGATTTCAGAAAGTGGTAAGCAGTTACCTGCTTTAACTTCTGCTTCTGGGCCGTTCATGATTGTCCAGCCAACTTTTGCTCCCTGTGGTGCAAGGATGTATGTCTTTTCACCGTCTGCGTAAGCTACTAAAGCGATATTTGCTGTTCTGTTTGGATCGTATTCGATGCTAACGATCTTTCCTGGAATACCGTCTTTACGTCTCTTAAAGTCGATGATTCTGTATTTTCTTCTAGATCCGCCTCCGCGGTGTCTTACTGTGATTTTACCCTGATTGTTACGACCGGAGTTTTTCTTTAAAGAAACAACTAAGGATTTCTCTGGTGTTGAACATGTGATTTCTGAGAAATCAGATCCAGTCATATGTCTTCTGGAAGGTGTATATGGGCGGTATGTTTTAATTCCCATTACTGTCTCTCCTTTCGATTCTGCTATTTATTCTCGCACTTTTATGTGCATATTCGTTAATGTTACTTAATCTTATAAACCAGCGAAGATTTCGATATCAGCGCTTTCTGCTGTTAACTGAACGATCGCTTTTTTAGTTTTAGCTGTTTTACCAAATGTCATGCCACGACGTTTTTTCTTTCCATCGAGGTTCATTGTGTTAACACTTGCTACTTTTGTTCCTTCGAACATTTTTTCTACAGCTTCTTTAACCTGTGCTTTTGTAGCTTCTGGACGAACTAAGAAAGTATATTTCTTTTCGCTCATAGCTTCCATACTTTTTTCTGTGATTACAGGTTTGAGGATCACATCATAGTATTTTAAATCTGCCATTATGCGTATACCTCCTGGATTGTTTCTACAGCTGCTTTTGTCACGATCATTGTGTTGTATTTAAGAATATCGTATACGTTGATTGTGTTTGTCTGAGCTGTGATTACGTTTGGAATGTTCTTAGCGGACATTACAACGTTTTTATCATTGTCATTAAGAACTACCATTGCTTTGTTAACGTTTAAGTTGTTAAGAACTGCCTGGAAATTCTTTGTTTTGATTTCGTCAAATTTAAGTTCGTCAAGAACGATGAATTTGTTTTCCTGAACTTTTGCTGTTAAAACAGATTTAAGTGCAAGTCTTCTTTCTTTCTTGTTTAACTTAATTGTGTAGTCTCTTGGTGTTGGAGCGAATACTACGCCGCCGCCAGTCCACTGTGGAGCTCTTGTTGAACCCTGTCTAGCATGACCTGTTCCTTTCTGTCTCCATGGTTTTCTACCACCACCGGATACTTCAGAACGAGTTTTAGCTTTCTGTGTTCCCTGTCTTTTATTTGCAAGCTGAGCAACTACTACTGCGTGTACAAGGTGTTCGTTAACTTCTACACCAAACACTGCATCGTTAAGTTCCATAGTGCCAACTTCTTTGCCTTCCATATTGTAAACAGATACGTTTGCCATCTGTGCGTCCTCCTTTCTTTAAAAGCTTACTTACCAGCTTTTACCGTTTCTTTAATTGTAACTAAAGATTTCTTTGGTCCTGGTACAGCACCTTTTACTAAAAGTAAGTTGTTTTCAACGTCTACTTTTACGATTTCAAGGTTCTGGATTGTGATTCTCTTTGCACCCATGTGACCTGGCATTCCTTTTCCTTTGAATACCTTACTTGGATCAGAACAAGCACCGTTAGAACCCTGATGACGGTGGAATTTAGAACCGTGAGCCATAGGTCCTCTGTGCTGACCGTGACGTTTGATCGCACCCTGGAATCCTTTACCTTTTGAAATTGCTGTAGCGTCTACTTTATCTCCAGCTTCAAAGATATCTGCTTTGATTTCCTGAGCTAATGTGTAATCAGCTGCGTTTTCAAATTTGAATTCTTTGATGTATCTCTTATAAGAAACACCTGCTTTGTCAAAGTGTCCTTTTAATGGTTTGTTGACTAATTTTTCTCTCTTGTCAGCGAAACCAACCTGTACTGCTGAGTATCCATCGTTTTCTACAGTTTTGATCTGTGTTACAACACATGGACCAGCCTGTAATACAGTTACTGGAGTTAAAACTCCGTCTTCATTGAAGATTTGAGTCATTCCGACTTTTGTTGCTAAGATCGCTTTCTTCATCTTATACCTCCTGTTTTCTCTACAGCGGAATACCTAAGCATTCATTCTAGCCGCAGGATAAATAATTTAGTGTTTGCACCGAGTGGGTTCGGTGTCAACAATCAGCGATTTGCTGTTGTTATTTTGTTTTCATTTTGATATCGATATCAACACCAGCTGGCATTTCTAATCTTGATAATGCATCAACTGTTTTCTGTGTTGGAGCAATGATATCAATGAGTCTCTTATGAGTTCTCTGTTCGAACTGTTCTCTGGAGTCTTTATATTTGTGAACCGCTCTTAAGATTGTTACTACTTCTTTCTTTGTTGGAAGTGGTACCGGTCCGCTCACCTGTGCTCCGTTTTTCTTTACAGTTTCGATAATTTTCTTTGCAGATGCATCAACTAACTGATGTTCATATGCTTTTAATGTGATTCTCATAACCTGAGTTGCCATAAAAAAAGTCGCCTCCTTTTCGTACTTTTAACTATCGTACGACAAGTGGTGACTGTACACATGTCCGTGTGTTTCCTCGCATACCTCCGCAGCATGCCCACACTAACTCCTCATTCATCAAAAATGAATTATAAATTTGGTACAGTGACTTGTCGCCAGTTTTTCTAAAATTGACATTCGCTCCACGGAAAACCTGCTCGAGTGATTGCTCTCCCGAAC
>JBGVRS010000171.1:0-92528 GCA_045128635.1 Lachnospiraceae bacterium | reverse complement strand
AAGTCAGGAAAAAACAGAATTGCAGGAATAACCTATGTTTTAGATGAGTTTCATCTTGAAAAAGCGATTACAAAACTGACCAGTCATATGGAAGACAGTATTGAAGATGCAAAAAGAGAAATATATACAGCAATCAGAAATAAAACAAAAGAAGATTTTAAAGAGATTGTAAGCAGGCTGGAAGGCTGTTTGAAAGATGAGAGTGGACTTAAACGTATCAAAGAAAACAGCGATTATATTTTAGAAAACTGGACAGCAGCCGGATTGCGTTTGAAGCATAAAGAAGGAATCAAGGGATGTAGTGCAGAGGGTCATGTAAGCCATATATTATCCAGTCGAATGAGTTCCCGTCCTATGGGGTGGAGTATAAAAGGCATGTCAAAAATGGCAGAATTGAGAGCGTATTACTACAATGGTGGGGATATGCTTGAGTTAGTGCGTTATCAAAAAGAAATTCTGCCGGTTGCAGCAGGATGCGAAGAAGATGTTTTAAGCTGTGAGGCAATGTTACGTGAAGAAGGAAAAAGAAGACGTACATTAGGAAACCTGGCAAATATGCCAATTTATAGCATTCCATATCCAAAGGTTAAGAAGATTGCAAACTTCAAAGATCATATTTATGGGTTGTAAAAAATAATAAAACAGAATAAAGTATAAGCAGAACAAATCTTAAACACATCATAGGTGCAATCTGCCTATCTTTTTCCGACAGTAAATTTACGCAATCCTGGACTGACAGGTTTCTTGAATAATAAGAGTTACTATGATACTATAATAATAGAGAAAAGTATGGAAGAAGGGAGGAACATATATGCTTAATGAAGAAATGATTCGTGATTTGATTAGTGGATTACGTGAAATATTTGATCAGAATGTTTCGCAGATTATTTTATATGGTTCTGTGGCAAGAAGAGAAGAAACAGCGGAAAGTGATATTGATATAGCGATTATCCTTGATGTGGCTCAGGCTTCTGCGATTAGAGAACGTTTTATTGAATGGAATTCTGAAATGGACATGAAATATAACAGGGTATTTTCGATTGTGGATATTGAAAAGTCACAGATGGATAAGTGGGGAAATGTTCTTCCGTTTTATAAGAATATAAGGGAAGAAGGTGTTGTTCTGTGGAAGGCAGCATAAAAGAGCTTGCAAATTATCGTTTGGAAAGAGCAAAAGAAATGCTGACAGCCTCTGAAGATAATCTGGGTGTAAAGCAATATAGAACTTCGCTGAATCGTTCTTACTATGCAATTTTTCATGCAATGAGAGCAGCAAATAGTTTGGAAGGATATGATTCCTCAAAACACTCGGGTGTGATTGCATTCTTTACACAAACATTTTTGAAAACAGAAATCATTGATAGAGGTATGGCTAAGATAATAAAAGAATCATCTTATCTCAGAGAAAAATCCGATTATGATGATTTTTATATTGCATCTAAAGACGAAGCTGAAAAGCAGCTTGAAAAAGCAAAGGAATTTGTATCAGCAGTGCAAGAGTACATGAGTCAGGTGAAATAGCCGGTGGAGAATAAAGAGCATTGATCTTGTTTTGATCTTGTTAGTTGAAAAACGAAAAATAAAAGGTGCATTTGTAGCAAAAAAACGACAGAAAATACATTAAAAACATAAGAAAAACACTGAAAAACAGGCATTTTGGACCGTGAAGGTGGACGTACTGTAGGTTCAGGCCGTGTTGCTACAATCATCGAATAATTTTAATTAAGAATTTATTCAAAATTTTTAGGGCTTTCCCATATGGGAGAGCCCTTTTTTGCGTTCTGCTTTGCAAGTAAATATGATTCGTGATACTATATTTTGTAAGAAAAATGCTTATATAACGAGCTAAAGAGACTGGAGAACATTATGGAAGAAATGAAAACAATGGCGGATTATTCTGCTGAATTAGAGGCATCTTTTAGAAAAATCAATGCTGGAGACATTATGGAAGGAACTGTCATCGGAATTAGTGAAACAGAAATCACGCTGGATTTGGGTTACTACACCGATGGTATCGTGCGATTAGAAGATATTACAGATGATCCTGCATTTTCTGTTAAAAATGACATAGAACTGGGGCAGGTTGTTTCGGCAACGGTTATCAAAAGGGATGATGGAGCAGGGCATATCCTCATGTCCATGAAAGAAGCTTCAGCAGTCCTTGCATGGGATAAATTAAAGAATCTTATGGAAAGTCAGGAAAATGTGACTGTAAAAGTAACTGATGTGACAAAGGGCGGAGTTGTGGCGTTCCTTGAAGGAGTGAGAGGTTTTATTCCAGCATCCAAAATTTCTTTGGAATACGTGGAAGACGCAGAACTGGAAAACTATTTACATCAGACTCTGGAAGTTCGAGTGATCAACGTAGATGTAGAAAATAAACGTCTTGTGCTTTCTGCACGAGAAATATTAAAAGAAGCAGCAGATGAAGAACGTGCGAAAAAGATTTCCAATGTGGAAGTTGGTCTTGTGACAGAAGGTATCGTAGAGACATTGAAGCCATATGGAGCATTTGTAAATTTAGGTAATGGATTATCAGGCCTTTTACACATTTCGCAGATCTGCAATAACAGAATCAAGCATCCAGGTGTTGTACTCAAAGAGGGGCAGACGGTAAAGGTAAAGATTACAGAAATTAAAGATGGTAAATTAAGCCTTAGCATGAAAGCATTGGAAGACGTAGCTGCAAAAGAAATCGAAGAAGAAGTATTTGAGATTCCGGAAACAGAAGAAGTGACCACTTCGTTAGGATCATTATTGGCAAAATTTAAATTATAGAATACGAAAAGAAGTCGTCATAAATGGCGACTTCTACTTTACTAATTTGAATAGGATTGCTCCTGAATTTACAAGTAGATAATATCATGTTTTTTACAGAAGTGTCAATATGTTTTATATGATTCCGCAAGAATGCATTTTATCAGAAATATTTTTCATGATTGTTGAATTTACATTTCCAATAGTATGCGAAAAATCAATTCTTGAAATGTCTATTTCCCGGATTCTTGTAACATTTGCCCATCTGGTTAAGGTTGGAAAACCATGCACAGAATTGATTTTTACAGAAAATTTATCATTGCTTGGTTCTTGCGAAGATAATGGGAGAACTATAAAACTATCATCTAAATTTTTTAAGATAATAGCGGGATGCCGACCTCCGAATTCGGCACCAATGTTAACGCCGAATTCAACCCAAACAACAGCTTTTCGAGTTAAAACTAATGAGTGCATTAGTAAATTGAAATCATCATAGGGGATGGAGTTTTTCTTTGTATTTATTACAAAATAATTTGTAGCTGGATTATATTTGTAATATTTCTCAAAAATATTTTTCTTTTCAGGTAAAAGCCAATTATAGGATTGCATACTAAACTTGTTTGGCAAAGCATTATAGGGAATTTTGAAATTATTTTCGTTAACAATCAAATTGGTTTTTAAGGCTGTCCATTTGAAATGATTATACGCAAGTTTCAAAGTTTCAGAATCATTGCTATCCAAATTTTCTAAATAGATTTTTTGTGCAGAGACGTTTTCTTGATAGGCATGTTGAACATCTGTATAGGTAAAGTTTTTGGTCATTTTAATCCCTTTCTTGTGTAAAGTTTTCTGAGCGGTTAGAAGTGTTTTGCAATAATTCAATCGCATGATTTACTAATTCTTTGACAGCACCCTCGTTTAACATATCGCATAAATGAAATAATTTTTCAGAATAGATATTTTTCTGTGAATTATTATATGAGTTCAAAAGTGTTTCATAATATTTACAAATTCGTGCGTAAGAATCTTTGGAATGTGAATCCAGTTCGAGTGTGATTGCTTGGGAACCAACTAAATAGTCAATGGAAGTATTGTAATATTCGGCTAGCTTCCGCACTACATCAAGAGATGGTTCACGCTTTCCAGTTTCCCAATAACTGAGAGATATTTGGGAGACATTTAAATGTTCGGCTAATTCGCGTTGTGTGATTCCTTTTTTTCTTCGTAATTCTAAGAGATGTTCGTGTAGTTCGCTCATTAATATTCCACCTACTAAAAATGTTTAACAAATATAACTATTGTTAATAAATATAACATGTTGTTAACTTTGGGTCAATAGGAAGATAATAAAAATCCCGATAGATAATTTCAGGTCAATTATCTACCACAAGAAAAACATACGCGAGGTAACATGATAAAAGAGGCATTGACAGTCCTTGTATGGGATAAATTAAAAAACGTATAGAAACCCTAGACAAATCCATTTGTACTTTTTAACCAAAAACTTACCATTTTCATGAAAGTACTTTCAAGAAAATGAAATATAAAACAACCAAAAAACACCATTTTTGAAAGCTTTTTCTAAAACCCCTGGATTCATTGACACCCCTAAATTTATTAGATATCCTTGAAATATAGCGCGTTATAATAGATTAATCGAAATTGCTTAATTAGGCGAAAACACTGATTTTACGCCATTTTTAGGCGTAGAAGGGAGACTTAGGAACGATTATGGATTTGAATTGTTTAAAAGGAAAATTAATTGTTTCATGTCAGGCATTACCACATGAGCCATTGCATTCTGACTATATTATGGGAAGAATGGCAGCAGCGGCAAAAGAAGGTGGCGCATCGGGTATTCGAGCACAGTCTGTGAGTCAAATTAATGAGATTATGAAGACAGTGGACTTGCCGGTAATCGGAATCATCAAGCGTGATTATCCGGATAGTGATATTTATATTACCCCAACACGCAAAGAGATTGAAGAATTACTGACAACACCATGTCAGATTATTGCTCTTGATGCAACAAACCGCAAACGTCCAAATGATGAAAAATGCGAAGACTTAGTCAAGCTGATTCATGAGGCAGGACGTCTTGCGATGGCTGATTGCTCAACTTATGAAGAATGTGTTGCAGCACAGGATATGGGATTTGATATTGTATCTACAACTTTATGCGGATATACACCATATTCTGAATTGATCGATGGTCCAAACTTTGAACTGTTGAAAAAATGCGTAGATACACTTCATGTTCCTGTAATTGCTGAAGGAAAAATCAACACACCACAGGATTTAAAACAGGTTTATGAATATTGTGGCGTATTTAGTGCAGTTGTTGGATCAGCAATCACTCGTCCACAGCTGATTACAAAATGTTTCGCAGACGTTTTGTAAAATGACATAAGGGGGAAATATTTATGTTTAAATATTTACAGAAGATCGGTAAAGCATTTATGCTTCCTATCGCTATTTTACCAGCAGCCGGTTTATTATTAGGTATCGGTGGTGCATTCTCAAGTGCGGCTACAATCGCAGCATATCCATTCCTGGATGTTCCTTTCTTACAGGCAATCTTTAAGATTATGAACGCTGCAGGTAACGTTGCATTTGCAAATCTTTCTTTACTGTTATGTATTGGTATCTGTGTTGGTTTAGCAAACAAAGATAAAGGTACAGCTGCTTTAGCAGGTGTTGTAGGTTACCTTGTAATGGTTGCTTCTATCAATACAATCCTTTCTATCTTCAATCCAAACGGAAGCTCTATCGACACAGGTGTTGTTGGTGCTCTCGTTATGGGTATTGTTGCTGTTAACTTACATAATAAATATCATAACATTCAGTTACCAGCTGTATTAGGATTCTTCGGTGGTTCCAGATTTGTACCTATCGTTACATCTTTCGCAGCAATCCTTGTTGGTGCTGTCTTCTATATCGTATGGCCACCATTACAGAACTTATTAGTAGTAGCTGGTGAAGCTATTGCCGGTGCAGGTGTTATCGGTACATTCTTCTATGGTTTCTTAATGAGACTTTGTGGTGCAGTAGGTCTTCACCACATGATTTACCCAATGTTCTGGTACACAGAACTTGGTGGTGTTGAAATGGTAGCTGGCGAAATGGTAGCTGGTGCTCAGAATATCTTCTTCGCACAGTTAGCAGATCCAACACATACAGGACTCTTCACAGAAGGTGCTCGTTTCTTCGCAGGAAGATTCTCTACAATGATGTTTGGTTTACCAGCAGCTTCCTTAGCTATGTATCACTGTGTAAAACCTGAAAACAAAGGTAAATACATGGGTTACTTCCTTGGTGTTGCTTTAACATCTTTCATCACAGGTATTACTGAACCAATCGAATTCATGTTCTTATTCGTTTGCCCACCATTATATGTTGCTCACGCATTCTTAGATGGTGTATCATTCTTAATCGCAGACGTATTAAACATCAATATCGGTAATACATTCTCTGGTGGTGTTATCGACTTTACATTATTCGGTGTATTACAGGGTAATGCAAAAACTAACTGGTTACTCCAGATTCCATTTGGATGTATCTGGGCTGTACTTTACTACTTCGTATTCAAATTCTCTATCCTGAAGTTCAATATCATGACACCAGGACGTGGAGATGAAGAAGAAGGTTCCGCACTTCAGGTTGAAACAAAATCTTCTATTAAAGAAGAAGCTGCAAAAGTTTTAGTAGCTTTAGGGGGAGCTGAAAACCTTGAAGATGTTGATGCTTGTATTACAAGATTACGTGTAAGCGTTAAGGATGTTGCAAAAGTTGACAAAGATGAATTGAAGAGACTTGGCGCAACTGCTGTATTAGATGTTAAAGGCGGCATTCAGGCAATTTACGGTGCAAAAGCTGTATTATACAAGAATGCTATCAATGATATGATTGGACTTGACGACTAATATGATTTTACGTGCCGCGATTTATTCGCGGCACGAATTTTATGAGGTGGTGTGATGTATAAAAAATCATTGTTACCTATGATTGTAGATAGTTATGACAGCTTTACCAGTGTTGAAAAAGCAATTGCAGACTATTTTTTATCAAATAATGAAAGAGTCGATTTTTCAAGTAAGGCAATGAAAGAACGTCTTTTTGTTTCAGAGGCATCCTTGTCGAGATTTGCAAAAAAACTCGGATTTAAAGGATATCGTGAATTCATTTATCGATATGAAGAAGGATTTATAGAAGATAATGGACCGGTTTCTTTTGAGTTCCAGGAAGTTTTGGAACTTTATCGTGGTTTATTAAATGAAACGGCAAATTATGTTAATGAAGAGCAGATAAAAAGCTTTTGTGAAATGCTGCAGGAAGCAAAACATGTTGTTGTTTTTGGAATCGGCAGTTCGGGACTTGCTGCAAAAGAAATGAAATTCCGTTTTATGCGTCTGGGAGTTATGATGGAGGCGCTGGAACGTTCGGATGAAATGAAAATGCAGTCTGTAATGTTAGGTAAAGAATCTCTTGCGATTGGTATTAGCCTAAGTGGTAAAAAAGAGGAAGTTGTTTTTTCTTTGAAAAAAGCTGCTCAGGGTGGAGCAAAGACGATTATGATTACTGCAAATCAAAATGATGATTTTTCATACTGTGATCAGGTGATTGTAGTTCCTTCTTTTAAAGGGCTGGATGCTGGTCATATTATTTCACCACAGTTTCCGGTATTGGTAATGCTGGATGTTTGCTATTATTATTTTTATCACAATGTAGCCCGTATGAGTTGCGAGTTGCATCAAAAAACACTTGAAGTATTAAGTGAGGGTTAAAAAATGTTATTTGTTCTGAGAAAAGCTGTATCTTATGCCATTGATTATGCGCTTGTAATGTTATTTGTAGGTATTTTTACTTTTTGTGCAGAAATATTTTACTTGGATCCAGCAACTGCCAGTCAAGGCGTATTGATGCTGGTTTGTGCTTTGGTCATGGTTTTGTATTTCACTACTTACGTACCGACCAAAACGAACGGCCAAACTTTTGGACAAAAGTTAATGAAGCTTAGAGTTGTAAATAGAAGCGGAAGCCCGCGTAATTTTTTTCAGAACTTTATCAGAGAATGCGTTGTGAAAATTTCGGCAGCACCAATATTTCTGATATTTACAATATGTTATTTTGGGCTGTTTGCCATTGCACATAGATCATGGGAAGTTGAACTTCCTCTGGATTTTATTTTAAAAACGGAAATGATTGATTTGAAACAGAAAAAAGGAGAGAAATAATGTTTAAATTATTCAAAAAAACAGTAGCGACTGAAAATAAAGGAATTGTAGCACCAGCTGATGGAAACATGTTTTCAATAGAAAATGTAAGTGATCCAATGTTTGCACAGAAATTACTGGGGGATGGTGTTGCATTCAAATATGAAGGCGATTCTGTTGTTGTATGTGCACCGGCAAGCGGATCATTATCAGCACTTTTCCCTACAGGACATGCATTTGGCGTGACAACACCTGAAGGAGTGGAATTACTTGTGCATATTGGCATTGATACGGTAAGTGCCAATGGCGAAGGTTTTAAGATTTTAGGGAAAAACCAGGAAGATAAAGTGAATGCAGGAGACCCTGTTGTAGAAGTGGATCTTAAAACATTGAGTGAGAAATTTGATATGTCTACTATGCTTATTATAACAAATGATAATGGCAAAAAAATTGATTTTATCGAATTTGGAGAAGTGAAAAAAGGGCAGACTATTTGTACTTTGGCATAATATATTGTATTTGAAAATCCTATTTGGTCCGGATACGATTGCTTGATTCCCCAATGATATAAATCCAGAGATGAATAGCGGCCATTTGAATTCCCGGTAGTCTATAAGACTGCCGGGAATTTGTATTCTAATTGCGACCGGATATTTTTCGTGTTACTATATATGATATAGAAAAAGGGGTGCAAGAGATAAAATATGATAAACATCAGAAAGTTATTTGAACCAACTGACATGACGGTTGGAACACCGTGGAAAAGTATTGCATTGTTTTCTGTTCCAATGTTAATTGGAAACATTGCGCAGCAGTTGTATAGTACAGTGGATAGTATTGTTGTAGGTCATTATGTGGGCGATAATGCACTTGCGTCTGTAGGAAGCGCGGCACCGCTGTTTAATATGCTTCTTGTTTTGTTTGTAGGTATATCTGCAGGTGTGGGGATTATGGTATCCCAATATTTTGGCGCAAAAGCAAGAGAAGAATTATCTCATACCATTGGGACCTGTATTACGATGACCGCACTGGTTTCCCTCGTGCTGATGATTGCAGCGCCGCCATTTATCCGTTCTATGCTCAGTGCGCTGAATACTCCGGCTTCTATTTTGGATGATTGTACGGCATATTTGAAAATTCTCATGTATGGGATTGCAGGGATGGCATATTACAATATTTTAAGCGGTATTTTGCGAGGAATGGGCGATTCTTTTTCTGCATTGATTTATCTTTTGATTGCAACTGTATTAAATATTTTTCTGGATGTTTATTTTGTTGCAGGTTTAAACATGGGAGTTGCGGGAGTGTCGCTGGCAACAGCGATTGCCCAGGGGATTTCGGCATTTCTGTGTCTTTTAAAACTAATAAAAATGAGAGAATATTTTGATTTGGGATTTGCTCAGTTAAAGATGACCAAACGTCATACCGGGCAGATTATCAAGCTTGGAATTCCATCGGGTCTGACTCAGGCAATCATGTCATCAGCGATGATCGTTGTACAGTCATTGACCAACAGTTTTGGTGAAATGTTTATTGCAGCTAACGTAATTGTTATGCGTGTAGATGGTTTTGCTATGATGCCAAATCTCTCTTTTGGTACAGCCATGACTACTTATGCCGGGCAGAACGTTGGAGCAAAAAAACATGACCGTGTCATACAGGGGGCAAAGCAGGGAACTGCCCTTGCAGTTGGATGCTCCATAGCGATTACAGTGATTATTCTGTTATTTGGAAAATACTTAATGATGATCTTTACGGATACAGCAGAACTAGTTGATTTGAGTGTTCGTGTCATGAGAATTCTGGCGGCAGGATATATTGCAGTTGCAGTAACACAGAGCTTATCAGGAGTAATGCGAGGAGCAGGGGATACCGTAACACCAATGGTGATTTCACTGATCACAACCATTGTTATTCGAGTTCCGGTTGCCTATGGTCTTTCTTACCTTACAAGAACGCCGGATTTACCGGTAGGAAGATTTGAAAGTATTCCGGTCTCTTTATTAATCTGTTGGTTAATGGGAGCTGTGCTTACGACAATCTTTTATAAAGTGGGACGCTGGAAGAAAACTTCATTACAATAAGAAAATAAAAGACCCGCAGGAAATATATAATCCTGCGGGTTTTCTGTATCGATATTACATTTTTTCGGGTTCCGGATAGCTTTCTCCGAATGTTTCAACTGTCATAGATTCAATGATCTGTGGAACCATTGGACGATCCTGCCAGTCTGTGCCAACCTGAGCGATTTTGTCTACAACTTCAAGGCCTTCGATTACTTTACCGAATGCAGCATACTGTCCGTCAAGATGTGGAGAGTTCTGGTGCATGATAAAGAACTGGCTTCCTGCGCTGTTAGGATTCATTGCACGAGCCATGGAAAGAACACCCTCTGTGTGTTTTAATGTGTTTTTAAAACCATTCTGTGTGAATTCACCTTTGATAGAGTATCCCGGGCCGCCCATTCCGTTTCCGTTTGGACATCCGCCCTGAATCATGAAGCCTGCGATTACACGATGAAAAATAAGTCCATCATAGTATCCTTTGCTTACGAGGCTGATAACGTTATTGACTGTATTTGGTGCGATTTCAGGATAAAGTTCTGCCTTCATCACATCGCCGTTTGCCATTGTAATAGTAACAACTGGGTTCTGTGCCATTTGTATTTCCTCCTTTAAAATAAACTGATAACAGTTTAACGTATTTTCTTGGATTCGTAAAGAAGGAAGTGATATACTTAAATTATGAAGACAGAAAAAGATTTTTTGGAATATTTAAAGACAATTGAAAATATAGCAAAAGAGGAAGGTTTCGAATACTTGGATGAGACCTATAAAGCACATCTGCGAGCCCGGTATTTCGGGGAGAATGTGGTCATTGGTCGGTCGGAAAGGGTTCTTTTACGTGAGATGAAAATGTCTGATCTGGAGGCGTTCTATAGTTTTTCGAATGCGGGAGACGAACCTGTTTTACAGGCATTTCTCAAGGAAACTTATGCGGAGTCAGAAAATAATCTGAAAGCATACATTGAAAATATGTATCCCATGTATGACTACGGAATCTGGGTAGTGGAGAGCATCGATGATGGTGAAGTGATCGGTTTGTGTGGTCTTGGACAGGCAGAAGTCAAGGGGGAATTTTGCACAGATTTGGGATACTATATTTGTCCAAAATGGAGAAAACGCAGGTTTGCGTACGAAAGTATCGAAATTGTGTTGGATTATGTGAAAAATTACTTGGAATTTCCCTGCATTTATGCCATAATCAAAGAAGAAAACAGAATTTCCAAGGGGATTTTGCGCAAATTTGGCTTTGAGTACAAAGAATTGTGCGAAAAATCTGATGGAAATGTATCCGTATATCGGAAAGATTTTACGGAAGACAATAAGGAGCAGCAATGAGTAAAACAAAAATCATTTGTTTTGCAAATAACAAGGGCGGAAGTGGAAAATCAACCACATGTTCCAATGTGGCATACGGATTAACAGAACTTGGAAAGAAAGTTCTGATGATTGATGGCGATATGCAGATGAATTTATCATTGGCATATTTTGATGAAGAAGCAGTACTTGAGTTTGCAAGCAGCGGGAAGAATCTTTATGAAGCAGTGAAAAATCAGAAGGATTTAAAGGATTTCATTATCCATACACCATATGAAAACCTTGATCTGATTCCATCTTCTACTCTGATGAGTTCTATTGAATATGAACTTTTTACAAAATGGCAGAGAGAATTTATTTTAAAGAAATGTCTGCAAAGCATTAAAGAATCTGAAGAGTATGATTACATTCTCATTGATGCACCGCCAACTTTAGGCGGCTGGGTAATGAACATTCTGGTAGCATCCGATGGTCTCATTATTCCGGTAGAAGCAAGCCCATGGGGACTTTTCGGATTGGCGAATATGTTTGAATTTTTAAGTGCAGTTCAGCAGATTTCACCGGATTTGAAGTTGCTTGGCATTGCGGTTACAAAAGTTGACACTAGAAAGAATTACTTTAAGCAGACAATGGAAACGTTAAAAGAACTGGATGATGTTCATGTGTTTGAAAATTTCATCCGAGTGGATAGTTCCATTGAATGGGCGCAGGATAACAGTGTTCCTGTAGTTGCTTACAAAAAGAGCAGCAGAAGTGCAAAAGAATATCTTGAATTAACAAAGGAGATTGAAGGGTTATGGCAGTAGGTAAAGGAAGTATCAAAAGAGCGGCAAAAGCAGTTGACACAGCAGTTGTAGCAGCACCTGCAAAAGAAGTTGTTGAAGCAATCGTTGAAAAAGCACCAGCAGAAAAGAAACCTGCTGCAAAAAAAACACCGGCGAAAAAACCAGCTGCAAAGAAGGCTCCAGCTAAGAAAGCAGCTGCAAAAGCAGAAACTCCTGATAAAAACGCACCAGTAGGTATCGGAACAGCGCTTCCAACACACCTTTTATAATAAGATTAAGAAATAATGGCATCGGAGGAAATTGACCATGAAAAGTTTCGGAATTCACACACAAATTTATTTTGGTGAAGGCGCATTACAGCGATTGGAAGAAATCCCTTACAAGAGAGTATTGATCATCACAGACCCATTTGTAGTAACAAGCGGTATGATCAAGCTCATCACTCATCCATTGGAAAATGCAAGAATTGCTTATGAGATTTTCAAGGATGTAGTTCCGGATCCACCAGTAGAAAAAATTGCAACTGGTGTAAAAGCAATGTTAGATTACAAACCAGACTGTATCGTTGCAGTTGGCGGCGGTTCTGCAATTGACTCTTCAAAATCCATTCGTGATTTTGCATTAAAAGCAGACCCATATGGAACATGTGCGTTAATTGCAATTCCTACAACATCCGGTACAGGTTCAGAAGTTACTTCTTTCGCAGTAATTTCAGATCCACAGGCAAAAATGAAATATCCACTTGTTTCTCCAGACTTAACACCGGATGAAGCAATTCTGGATGCAGAATTAGTTCGAAGCGTACCACCTGCAATCACAGCAGATACAGGTATGGACGTATTTACACATGCATTGGAAGCATATGTAAGCTTAAATAACAACGAATTTTCAGCGGCGTTAGCTGAAAAAGCCATTGAAATTATTGGTGTATTCTTACTTCGTGCTTACCTTGATGGTAATGATATGCACGCAAGACAGAAGATGCATGCAGCATCCTGCTTAGCAGGTCTTGCATTCAACTCAGCATCTTTAGGTCTGAACCATGGTATGGCGCATCAGTTAGGTTCTAACTTCCATATTCCACATGGACGTGCCAATGCGATGTTATTGCCACACATTATTGAATTTAATGCAAATATCAATAAACACAGCCGCAGCCAGAAAGAATATTTACCAGCAGTTAAGAAATATTCAACAGTTGCAAATAACTTAGGACTGAGCAGCTATAACAAGATTATGAGCGTTCGTTCTTTAGTAAACTGGACACAGTTCATGTTAAAAGAAATGGATATTCCATTATCAATCTCTCAGATGGGTAACATCACAGAAGAAGAATACATGGCAGCAATTCCGGCAATGGCAGATGCAGCAATCGCAGATGCATGTACAGCAACAAACCCACGTCCTGTAACACGTGCAGACGTAATGCAGATTTACAGAGATCTGTGGTAAAAAATTACATAGTTTAAACATTGAGAGCATCGAAAGATGCTCTCTTTTTATGGGAAAAATTGCATTATCAATCACCGTGTATTGAAAAAACATTGGATTTGGAGTAAAATAATACGATACAAAATGATAAACTGAGGTAGTTTGTGATGATTAAGGCGAAAGACGTCGTTTTTGAATATCAAAAATATGATGAAGAGGGAAATGTCTGCGAAACCAAGCGTGCAGTAGATGGTGTAGAACTGGATGTAAAGAAAGGCGATTTTGTTGCCATTCTTGGACATAATGGTTCCGGAAAATCTACACTGGCAAAGCATATCAATGCATTGCTTCTTCCAAATGAAGGAGAAGTCTGGGTAGCAGGTATGAATACCAAAGATGAAGACCATGTTTGGGACATTCGTCAGAATGCAGGGATGGTATTCCAGAATCCGGATAACCAGATCATTGGGACTGTGGTAGAGGAAGATGTTGGGTTTGGTCCTGAAAATATGGGTGTGCCGACAGAAGAAATTTGGGCTCGAGTGGAAGAAGCCTTAAAAGCGGTAGGAATGTACAAATATCGTAAACATTCTCCAAACCGACTTTCAGGAGGACAAAAGCAGCGTGTAGCCATTGCCGGCATCGTGGCAATGCATCCACAGTGCATTGTTTTGGATGAGCCAACAGCCATGCTTGACCCAAATGGACGAAAAGAAGTCATCCGTGCAGTACGTGCGTTAAATATGGTGGAAGACATCACGGTACTTCTGATCACACATTATATGGAAGAAGTTGTTCATGCTGATAAAGTCATTGTTATGGATGAAGGGAAAGTGGTCATGCAGGGTACTCCAAAGGAAATATTCTCCCGTGTAGACGAATTAAAATCATACCGTCTGGATGTTCCGCAGGTAACACTTCTGGCTCATGAATTAAAGAAAAAAGGGATTCCATTACCTGATGGAATTCTGACAATTGAGGAATTGGTGAATGAATTATGTCAATGAAATTAGAAAATGTGAGTTTCACTTACAGCCCGAATACAGCCTATGAAATTCATGCATTGAAAAATATAAATCTGGAAATCCATGATGGAGAGTTTATCGGACTCATCGGTCATACCGGCTCCGGAAAATCCACACTGGTACAGCATTTTAACGGGCTCATGAAGGCCACTTCCGGTACCATTTATTATAATGGAGAAAACATTTATGCGGAAGGTTATTCCATGAAGCAGCTTCGCAGCAATGTTGGTCTGGTATTCCAGTATCCGGAGCATCAGCTCTTTGAGGTAGATGTACTGACAGATGTATGCTTTGGACCAAAGAATCTTGGATTGCCAAAGGAAGAAGTGGAGGCGCGTGCAAAGAAAGCGCTTCAGATGGTAGGGCTAAAAGAAAAATATTACAAACAGTCTCCATTTGAACTTTCCGGTGGTCAGAAGCGTCGTGTAGCGATTGCAGGAGTTCTTGCCATGGAACCGAAGCTATTGATTCTGGACGAGCCGACAGCCGGTCTGGACCCAAAAGGACGAGATGAAATTTTGGACCAGATTAAGAGAATTCATGAGGAAAATCACATTACGATTATCCTGGTTTCCCACAGTATGGAAGATGTGGCAAAATATGTTGGCCGTATCATTGTGATGAACCAGGGAGAAGCAATGTACGACGGAACTCCAAAGGAAGTATTTTCCCACTATAAAGAACTTGAAAAAGTGGGACTTGCAGCTCCACAGGTGACATATATTATGAATGCACTGGCTGAAAAAGGTTTCAATGTAAGCACGGGTGCAACAACAATTGAGGAGGCCACTGAAGAAATCTTCAGGGCATACCAGAAAAGATAGGATTTAAAAATATGAGAGATATTACAATCGGACAGTATTACCCGGCGGACTCGGTACTCCACAGACTAGATCCAAGGGTGAAACTTGTCGGAACATTTGCATTTTTGGTTTCCCTGTTTGTGGGAGAAGGAATTGTAGCTTACGCCATTGCGACAGTATTTTTGGCAATCGTGATTAAATTAAGCAAAGTGCCTTTTAAAATGATTTTAAAGGGATTAAAGGCAATTATTATCATCCTGTTGATCACTGTCAGCTTTAACCTGTTCTTAACAGACGGTGAAATCATTTTTAAACTTAGATTCCTGAAAATTACAAAAGAAGGTGTTTCGGTTGCATTTTTTATGGCACTGAGACTGATTTATCTGGTAATCGGTGCATCTTTGATGACACTGACAACCACGCCAAATGATTTGACAGATGGTCTGGAAAGTGTATTAGGACCTTTGAAAAAAATTAAAGTTCCGGTACATGAAATTTCCATGATGATGTCCATTGCACTTCGTTTTATCCCTATTTTAATGGAAGAAACAGATCGAATCATGAAAGCACAAAAAGCTCGTGGCGCAGATTTTGAAACAGGGAATCTGATTCAGAAGGCAAAGGCAATGATACCGCTTCTGGTACCGCTTTTTATCTCGGCATTCAGAAGAGCCAATGACCTTGCTATGGCCATGGAAGCAAGATGTTATCGCGGCGGTGAAGGACGTACCAAAATGAAGCCGCTTCATTATGAACAGATTGACCGTAAGGCATATGCAATTCTGGTGTTATACCTGATTGTTATGATTGCTGCCGGAAGAATATTTTAATCATTAGAGGGTTTATGAAAAGAATAAAACTTGTGACAGCCTATGATGGGACAAACTATCATGGCTCTCAGATTCAAAATAATGGTGAAACTATTGAGGGAGTTCTAAAAACAGAACTCTCCTCTCTTTTAAAGGAAGATATTAACTTAATTGGTGCCAGTAGAACTGATGCCGGTGTCCATGCAAGGGGAAATGTGTATGTGTTTGACACGGAGAGCCGCATTCCGCCGGAAAAGTTTACTTATGCATTGAATGCAAGACTGCCGGAGGATATACGCATTCAGGATTCCTGTGAAGTGCCCCTCGATTTTCATCCAAGACATCAGGATACGGTGAAAACTTATGAGTATCGCGTACTGAATCGGAAACTGCCGTTGCCGGAACATCGGTTATATGCACATTTTACTTATGAAGAATTAAATGTGGAAAAAATGAATGAGGCATGTAAATATTTTTTGGAAGAACATGACTTTGCATCTTTCTGTGCTGCAGGCTCCCAGGTAGAGAGCACCGTGCGCGAAATCTATGATCTGCATGTGAAAAAAGAAGGCGATCTACTGACGATTTCTGTGACGGGAAATGGATTTTTATACAATATGGTGCGCATCATTGCAGGTACCTTACTAAAGGTTGGGGGCGGACATATTTTACCGGAAGAAATAGAGAAAATCATTGCTGGAAAAGATCGTGCGCTTGCCGGTCCGACCGCGCCGGCAAAGGGGTTGACACTGGTGGAAATCCGCTATCCGGATTATGAAAAATAGTCGAAAAATCCTTGAAATTTAGGCAAAATTAGGGATTGACAATTGATGATGCCATGTAATATAATGGTACAGCATGTGAAATGGATAAAAATGTTTGAGCCAAAGCCCCGGTAATAACATTTTTGCTATAGAATAATGAAAGAGTTCTTATTTAAATAGGAGGAAACCGATGAAAACTTTTATGGCTAACCCAGCAAAGATTGAAAGAAAATGGTATGTAGTTGACGCTACAGGCTTAACATTAGGTCGTTTAGCATCTGAAGTTGCTAAAGTATTAAGAGGTAAAAACAAACCTGAATTTACACCACACGTTGACACAGGTGATTATGTAATCGTAATCAACGCTGAAAAAATCGCTGTAACAGGTAAAAAATTAGACCAGAAAATTTACTACCATCACTCAGATTACGTAGGTGGTATGAAAGAAACTACATTACGTGAAATGATGGCTAAAAAACCAGAAAGAGTTATCGAGCTCGCTGTAAAAGGTATGCTTCCAAAGGGACCTTTAGGAAGACAGATGTACACAAAACTTCATGTATACGCTGGTGCTGAACACGCTCACGCTGCACAGAAACCAGAAGTATTAACATTTTAATTAGGAGGTAATTACAGTGGCTACAACAAAATTCTACGGAACAGGAAGAAGAAAAAAATCAATCGCTAGAGTATACCTTGTACCAGGTACAGGTAACATTACAATCAATAAAAGAAGCATCGACGAATATTTCGGACTTGAAACATTAAAAGTTGTTGTTCGTCAGCCATTAGTTGCAACTGAAACAGTTGACAAATTTGACGTTATCGTAAACGTACACGGTGGCGGATACACAGGACAGGCTGGTGCTGTTAGACACGGTATCGCAAGAGCCCTTCTGAAAGCAGACAACGATTTCAGACCAGTTCTTAAGAAAGCTGGATACTTAACACGTGATCCAAGAATGAAAGAAAGAAAGAAATACGGTCTCAAAGGCGCTCGTCGTGCACCACAGTTCTCCAAGAGATAATCAGGTGTCAGACGCCATTTCGAAAATATTTCAAAAATTCAACCTCTCAGGCTTATGTCTGGGAGGTTTTTTTATGCCACAAAAGCAGAAGTTGTGCAAATAAACATGGATTCATGCAAAATGATGCCAAGAAAGCGCAATTTGTACCCGTAGAAAACGAGATAAAAACCTTAATTTTTTGGCGGTCTGCTAGAAAATAAATGATAAAATTGTACAAAATACACAAAAATACAAAGCGAAATATGAAAGTATTGACAAAAAGTACAATCGGTGATAAGTTATGATATAAGGGAAATCCCCTTGAGAGCAGTTTGCAACCGTTTGCAAAGGGTTGCAAACAAATTACATTAATAGGGAGGAAACATACATGAAAAAAGTAATCGCTCTTTTATTGTCCCTGACAATGGTTGTTGGTATGTTAACAGCTTGTGGTGCTAAAGAAGAAGCTCCAGCTGAAGCTCCAGCAGCAACAGAAGAAGAAGCAGAAGCTCCAGCAGAAGAAGCAGCTCCTGCAGCAGATGGCGCAGTTTACTACTTAAACTTCAAACCAGAACAGGATGAAGCTTGGCAGGCATTAGCAGCAGCTTACACAGCTGAAACAGGCGTTCCTGTAACTGTAGTAACAGCAGCATCAGGTGAATATGAAACAACATTAATGGCTGAAATGGGTAAATCCGAAGCTCCAACATTATTCCAGGTTAACGGTCCTGTAGGTCTTGCTAACTGGAAAGATTACTGCTATGACTTAGCAGGATCTGACATCTACGGACAGCTCACAAATGATGCATTCGCACTTAAAGAAGGCGACGTAGTTTACGGTATCGGTTACGTTATCGAATCCTATGGTATCATTGCTAACAAAACTCTCTTAGCAGAAGCTGGTTATGCAATCGAAGATATCGCTTCTTTCGCAGACCTCAAAAAAGTTGCAGAAGACATCACAGCTCGTAAAGACGAATTAGGATTTGCAGCATTCTCTTCAGCAGGTATGGACGGATCTTCTGACTGGAGATTCAAAACACACTTAGCAAACCTTCCAATCTACTTCGAATATCAGGAAGATGGAATCAATGCTACAGATGCAATCAAAGGTACATACTTAGATAACTACCGTGCTATGTGGGATCTTTACATCAACAACAGCACATGTGCTCCAGCAGACCTTTCTGCTAAAACAGGTGATGATTCCCGTAACGAATTCTTAGCAGGCGAAGCAGTATTCTTCCAGAATGGTTCTTGGGAATACGGCAGCTTAACAGCTGATGGCGCTTACACAGATGACGATTTAGCTATGATCCCAATCTATGTTGGTGCAGGCGATGAAGCTAACCAGGGTCTCTGTACAGGTACAGAAAACTACTGGTGCGTAAATGCATTTGCAGCTGAAGAAGATATCGCAGCTACATTAGCATTCATTAACTGGTGTGTAACATCTGAAGCAGGAACAACAGCTATGGCTAACGACATGGGATTCGTAATTCCATTCAAAGCAGCAGCTGAATCTCCAAACTTATTCGTAAAACAGGATACAGAAATGACAGCAGCTGGCAAAACTCCAGTTTCATGGAACTTCACAACAATGCCTTCAGAAGAATGGAAGAACGGCGTTGGTACAGCTTTAACACAGTACGCAGCTGATCAGACAGATGCTAACTGGGAAGCAGTTGTTGCTGCATTCGTTGATGGATGGGCTACAGAATACGCTTTAGCAAACGGACAGTAAGATTTATACTGAAAGTTCATAATTAGACACTTCGGGTAGGGGGGCAGTTGCTCCCCTATTCTTCAATAGGATTTAGACTAGAAGAAAGAGAGCGGAGAGATTTATGGAAAAAGCGCTCAGAAAATGGTTTCCTGTTTTCGTGCTTCCTACACTTGCAGCATTCTGCGTAGGATTCATCTGGCCATTTGCACAGGGTATTTATTTATCATTTTGTCAGTTTATTACTGTAGATAATGCAAAATGGATTGGTATTTCCAACTATGTAAAAGCTTTGACAGACGCAACTTTCAAAGATTCTTTCTTTTTTACAGTATCATTTGCAGTCGTATCTACACTTTTAATTAATGGTATTGCTTTTCTCATTGCGTTAGCATTGACAAAAGAAATGAAGGGTACTAATGCATTCCGTACAGTATTCTTCATGCCAAACTTAATTGGCGGTATCGTGCTTGGTTACATCTGGCAGATTCTCTTAAACTGCGTACTTTCTAACCTTGCACAGCCATTATTAGCATTAAACAGCACAGCTGGCTACTGGGGTATCATTATCCTCATGTGCTGGCAGCAGATTGGTTATATGATGATCATTTACGTTGCCGGATTACAGAACGTTCCACCAGATTTAGTTGAAGCAGCTTCAATTGACGGTGCAAACGCAATCCAGACATTAATTAAAGTTAAATTACCAATGTTAATGTCATCCTTTACAATTTGTTTATTCTTAACAATTACAAACTCCTTCAAACTGTTCGACCAGAACTTAGCTTTAACAGCTGGTGAACCTGCACATACAACAGAAATGTTAGCCCTCAATATTTATAACACATTCTATTCACGTGCCGGCGCTCAGTGGAAAGGTATTGGTCAGGCAAAGGCAGTTATCTTCTTTATCTTAGTAGTCGTAATTGCATTATCTCAGCTTTACGCTACACGTTCTAAGGAGGTACAGGCATAATGAGTAAGAACAATAAACTCTGGAGTAATATCGGAACTGTATTTTTTACAATTCTTTCTGTACTTTGGATGTATCCAATTTTTATGGTTGTAATTAACTCCTTAAAAGTAGAACGAGCAATTACAACAGAAGGTGCATTTGCACTTCCAACAGCTGAAACTTTTGCAGGTATTTCTAACTATGTTAGCGCATTAGGTGCACAGGGCTTCTTAAAGAGCTTTGGATACAGCTTATTTATCACTGTATCTTCTGTATTTTTAATTCTTTTATGCTGCTCTATGTGCGCATGGTACATTAACCGTGTTGATAGTTTGATTTCTAAGTTAATGTATCTTTTATGTGCATTCTCCATGGTAGTACCATTCCAGATGGTTATGTTCACACTGTCTCAGACAGCTGACCGTTTAAGTATCTTTGGTTTGAAATTTAACACACCATGGACAATCTGCTTTATTTATTTAGGATTTGGTGCCGGACTTGCAGTATTTATGTTCTCCGGTTTCGTTAAATCTATTCCATTGGAAATTGAAGAAGCATCCATGATCGATGGCTGCTCACCACTTCAGACATATTTCAAGGTTGTATTACCAATCTTAAAACCTACAATGATTTCTGTAGGTGTTCTGGAAACTATGTGGGTATGGAATGACTACCTGTTACCAACTCTGGTACTGGATATCAAGAAATATCGTACAATTCCAATGTTAATTCAGTACTTCCGTGGAAGTTACGGACGTGTTGAAATGGGACCTATGATGGCATGTATCGTTATGACTGTTATCCCGGTTGTACTCATTTACTTATTCGGACAGAAACACATCATCAAAGGTGTTCTTGCCGGAGCTGTTAAGGGTTAAAAAATTACATAATCAGGCAAAAAAGGCTGTGGCATTTGCGTAAGGCAGGTGCTGCAGTTTTTTATTTTCCGGAATATTATAGGATTTTGCTCCTTTACTAGGGTAGTGCACAGGCTTGCACTTGCTTTTTTTTTATTGTAAGATGTCACTTATTATAGGATTTGGCAGGAGAAGCCTGATGAATAGGAATCGATTAAAGAAAATTATTTTAGATATTTTAGTAATCTTGATAGGGAATTTATGCATTGCTTTAGCAGTTGCATTTTTTGTAATTCCAAATAAATTGCTGGTGGGTGGAACCGCGGGGATTGCCGTTGCATTAAATGCGTTCTGGGCAGTACCGGAAGAAGTGGTGATCAATGTACTGGTATATTCTCTGTTTATTGCAGGGGCTTTTGTTCTGGGCAGGGAATTCTTTTTTAAGACCATTACAAGTACACTGGTGTATCCGATTCTTTTAGCGCTGGCAACCGATTTATATAAAATTATTCCAATCGAATACATTACCATGGATACACTGACATCGATTATATGCGCAGGTGTACTGGTAGGATTCGGAATCGGAATTGTTTATAAACGAAATGCAAGCACAGGCGGGATGGACATTATTCCGTTGATTATCAATAAATATACCGGGATTCCGCTGCATATTTTATTGATGGCAGTTGATTGTTTTACCGTATTGCTTGGTGTGATTGCCTATGGGCTTCAGGCTGCAATTTACGGTGTAATCTCAGTTGCAATCTGTAGTTTTATTATTGATAAAACAATTCTTTTAGGAGCAAAACAGACAAAACAGGTGCAGATTATCAGTCAGGAATCTGATGCGATTTTGGAGAGAATTTTGCAGGATCTAGACAGAGGATGTACCATTGTGGAAAGTCGTGGCGGCTATACCAACCAGAAGCGTGATATGCTGATGGTAGTTGTTCCGATCAATGAATACCAGAGAATGATTGATGTGGTGCATGAGATGGATTCATCGGCATTTGTTATCGTTTCTGATATTAATGAAATCAGGGGACGTGGATTTACGTTATCAAGGGAACATTTAACTCGTAAATAAGTTTAAGGAGAACTTCGAAAGTGAAGCTCTCCTTTTTTGTTTTATCGTGTGTTTTCTGTTGTATTTGTATCATTCATGGTAGTGTCGTTGTTGTTTGCACCGTTTGTATCATTTGTGTTATCGGTTGTGTTGTCCATAGAATTTTCGGTTTCATTTACCATATCATCCACACCGTTCATAACACCATCTACCGTGTCTTCTACGCCATCTACTACACCGTCGACCACATTATCATTGGTTGTATTGTTATCAAAGTTATCACCGGCATTGTAGTCGTTGTTATCGTTGTTTGTAGTGCCATTAGAGGTTGAACCGCCGGAGTTGTTTTCTTCTACGGTTGTATCCTGGGTATTCTGCTGATTTTTGTCTGTGCCATCGGTTGCACTGTTCATTCTTCTGCCGCAGCCGACAGAAAAGATAAGGGTACAGGTAAGTACCAGAGTGAGTAAAATGGTTTTCTTTTTCATAATCTTGACTCCTTTTTAGATTTATAAAGTCATTTATAGTTTGCCAGGAAAAATAAGAAATATACATGGAAGCATTGTAATAGTTGTTGAACGAATCTAAGTTTATGAGGTATACTAATTTTATCTATGGGCACATTTTGGAGGCGAAGATGAAGAACTACGATACAGTAATTTTTGATTTGGATGGTACGTTATTAAATACATTGGAAGATTTGGCAGATGCTGTAAATTTTGTCATGAGAGCAAATCAGTATCCGGAGAGAACCGTTGAAGAAGTCAGATGTTTTGTGGGAAACGGTATTCGAAGGCTGATGGAGCAGGCGGTACCGGAACATGTAATTGGCGAAGAATTTGAACGTGTATTTGAAGAATTTAAAAATTATTATACAGAACATTGCCAGATTAAAACCTGTGCTTATGAAGGTATTATGTCGCTTTTGAGCTGTTTGTATGAAAAGAGGTATGCAATGGCAATTGTTTCCAACAAAAATCATGCGGCAGTTTGCGAATTAAATGATATTTATTTTAAAGAATATATCAATGTTGCCATTGGACAGAAAGATGGAATCCGAAAGAAACCGGCACCGGACACTGTGATTCAGGCATTAAAGGAACTTGGGAAAGACAAAGAAAAAGCAATTTATGTGGGTGATTCCGAAGTTGATTTTGCAACTGCAAAAAACTCTGGAATGGATTGTGCGCTGGTAACCTGGGGATTTCGTACGGTAGAAGAGCTGGCAGAATTTTCGCCGACAGCATTCATTGATAAACCGGAAGAATTGCTTGGAGTATTGGAAAAATGATGACGGAACTGGAAAAATATTATAATAAATTTAATGAAGAAAAGCGTTTAAATTCCCGCCATGGACAGGTGGAGTTCATAACTTCCATGAAATATATCCATGAATATCTGGGTGAGGATAAGACGAAAAAGATTCTGGATGTAGGCGCAGGAACAGGCAGATATTCTGTGGCACTGGCTAATGAAGGCTATGATGTGACAGCGGTGGAACTGGTAAAATATAATCTTGGCATTTTAAAATCCAAAAACAGCACTGTAAAAGCCTATCAGGGAAACGCACTGAGATTAAAAAGATTTGAAAATGATACATTTGATGTGACATTACTTTTTGGCCCAATGTATCATCTGCATACAAGAGAAGAGCAGTTAAAGGCATTGTCAGAAGCCAGCCGTGTCACAAAAAAAGACGGTGTGATTTTGGTTGCATACTGCATGAATGAGTATAGTGTGCTGACTTATGGATTTAAAGAAAACCATATCAAAGAAAGTCTGGCAGCAGGCAAATTATCAGAAGATTTTCAGGTCCTGTCCCAGACAGAAGATTTATACCGATATATGCGTCTGGATGATATCAATGCGTTAAATGAAGAAATGGGATTGACACGTATCAAAATCATTTCCCCGGACGGACCGTCTGATTTTATGAGACCAACGCTCAATGCAATGGATGATGAAACATTTGAACTGTTTGTAAAATATCATTTGTCTGTGTGTGAAAGGGCAGATTTGATCGGTGCAGGTTCTCATACACTGGATATTTTAAGAAATACAAAATAGGGAACTTTTATGAAAAAACAATTAACAATGGGTATTTTGGCCCATGTAGATGCGGGAAAAACTACATTATCGGAAGCGATGCTGTATTTAAGTGGAGCAATTCGTAAACTTGGTCGTGTGGATAAGAAAGATGCTTATCTGGATACAGATGCTCAGGAACGTACTCGTGGAATCACCATTTTTTCCAAACAGGCCAGATTTTCTTGGAAGGATTTGGGGATAACCTTGATTGACACACCAGGACATGTGGATTTCTCAGCGGAAATGGAGAGAACACTGCAGGTACTGGATTATGCAGTACTGGTTGTCAGCGGCGCAGATGGTGTGCAGGGACATACAGAAACTCTTTGGAAGCTTTTGAAGAGAAATCACATTCCGACTTTTTTGTTTGTCAATAAGATGGATCAGCCGGGAACGGATAAGGAAGAATTGCTTGCAAATATTCACGAGAGATTGTCGGATAACTGCATTGATTTTAGCGGTGCGAGGGATGATGACTTTTTTGAAAGTCTTGCTATGTGCGAGGAAGAGCTGCTGGAACAGTATTTAGAAACAGCAGAGGTAGCAGAAGAAGATATTGTGCGTTTGATTGCAGAGCGAAAAGCGTTTCCGGTATATTTTGGTTCGGCACTAAAATTGGATGGTGTGGAAACACTATTGGATGCTTTACTGCAGTTTACGAAAGAAAAAAGTTATGGTACAGAATTTGGTGCCAAAGTCTTTAAGATTTCAAGAGATGATCAGGGGAATCGCCTGACACATTTGAAAGTAACTGGTGGAAACTTAAAGGTGAAAGATTTGCTTTCCGGAACGAAAGAAGAGGAAGTCTGGGAAGAGAAAATTAATCAAATTCGTTTGTATTCAGGTGAAAAGTTTGAGCCGGTGCCGGAAGTAGCAGCAGGTTGCGTCTGCACGGTGACAGGGCTTACAAAGACTCATCCGGGACAGGGACTTGGTGCAGAGCGGTTTTCTGAAAAACCTTATCTGGAACCTGTTTTAAATTATCAGATGATTTTACCGAATAACGTGAATGTCAATGAAGTGATTGGAAAGCTTCGTCAGCTAGAGGAAGAAGAACCGGAACTTCACATTGTCTGGGATGAAACGCTTCGTGAACTGCATGTGCAGTTGATGGGTGAAGTACAGATTGAGATTATTAAGACTTTGCTGAAAGAACGCTTTGATTTGGAAGTTACTTTTGGCACAGGAAGTATTATTTATAAAGAAACCATTGCAACTACAGTAGAGGGGATTGGACATTACGAACCGTTACGCCATTATGCGGAGGTGCATTTGCTGTTAGAACCTGGAGAAGCGGGCAGTGGAATGACATTTGCCACAAACTGCAGTGAAGATTTACTGGATAAGAACTGGCAGAGACTCATTATGACCCATCTGGAAGAACGAAAACACAGAGGGGTGCTGACGGGGTCTGAAATTACAGACATGAAGATTTCTGTGGTGGGCGGTCGCGCTCATTTAAAACATACAGAGGGTGGTGACTTTAGACAGTCTACTTACCGCGCAGTGCGGCAGGGACTTATGAAAGCAGAAAGCGTACTTTTGGAGCCGTTTTATGAGTTTCGTCTTGAAATTCCACTGGATAATCTGGGACGTGCCATGACTGACGTAGAAAAAATGTTTGGAAAATGTAATCCGCCGGAACTGGGTGTGGAAACTGCAGTTGTGACAGGAAAAGCACCGGTAGCGACCATGCGGGATTACACCATGGAAGTGATTGCATATTCGAAAGGGCGCGGGCGTTTGAATTGTGTCCTTGGAGGTTATGCGCCATGTCATAATGCAGAGGAAGTGATTGCGGCACGAGGATATGATCCTGATTCTGATATGAGAAATCCATCGGGTTCCGTGTTCTGCGCTCACGGAGCAGGATATTATGTACCGTGGAATGAAGTGGATGAGATGGCACATGTGGAGACTGTTTATTCCACGAAGAAAAAGAAACCAATCGAAGTGATTAATGCACCAAAACCGGTAGTTTCAAGTGGAGGAGACTATAACTACTCTGCTTCTGACGATAAAGAGTTGGAAGCGATATTTACTCGCACGTATGGTGATCGTAAGGAGAAGGAACGGGAGCGAAGGGAATATAACAGTTATATGACCCGAAAGGTGCGCGACTATAATCCTTCGTCTGAAAAATATAAAAAGAAACCGGAACCAGTGAAAGAATATCTTCTGGTGGATGGTTACAACATTGTATTTGCCTGGGAAGATTTAAAAGAGCTTGCGGAAGTAAACATTGAGGCGGCTCGTGGCAAGCTGATGGATATTCTTTGTAATTATCAGGGATATAAAGGGTGCACGCTGATTCTTGTATTTGATGCTTATAAAGTTGTTGGTAATACCGGAGAAATGACGGACTACCATAACATTCATGTGGTATATACCAAGGAAGCGGAAACAGCGGATCAGTATATTGAGAAGCTGGCTCATGAAATCGGGCGAAAATACAATGTGACAGTTGCAACTTCTGATGGTATGGAGCAGCTCATTATCCGCGGACAAGGATGCCGTTTACTATCAGCAAGAGAACTTTGGGATGAAATCGAATATATGAAGCAGGAGCTTCGCAGAGAATATATTGAAAAGCATCCGGGTGGACCAAAAAACTACCTGTTTGATCATATGGAAGATGAACTGGCCTTTTATATGGAGCAGGTAAGACTTGGGAAAAAAGAGATTTAAGCCTTGAAGAAAAAGATTCTTTATATTATAATTAATCAGTTGAAATGCAATAAAATCAATTAAAATATATTTCACTTTGGAGGAAAATTATGTTTCAGTCAAGAACACATACATGTAATGATCTCCGTATGGAGCATGTAGGCCAGAACGTAACAATCGTTGGTTGGTACGAAAACTTGCGTAAAGTAAGTAAAAATCTTGGATTCCTCGTTCTTCGTGATTTCTACGGTACAACTCAGGTTGTTATCGAAACAGAAGAAATGATGGACAAATTAAACGGTGTAAACTGTGAATCTACTCTGTCTATCACAGGTATGGTTAGAGAACGTTCCAGCAAAAACCCAAATCAGGCAACAGGTGATATCGAAGTTGTTCCAACAGATATCGTTGTATTAGGAAAATGCCGTCACAACGAGCTTCCATTTGAAATTAATCGTTCAAAAGAAGCAGATGAAAATGCTCGTTTAAAATATCGTTATCTTGATTTAAGAAACCCAGCTGTAAAAGACCGTATCGTACTTAGATGTCAGGTTGTAGCAGCACTTCGTCAGGCAATGACAGAACAGGGATTCTTAGAAATCACAACACCAATCCTGACATGTTCTTCCCCAGAAGGTGCAAGAGATTACCTTGTACCATCAAGAAATCATCCGGGAAAATTCTATGCGCTGCCACAGGCACCACAGCAGTTTAAACAGCTTCTTATGACATCTGGCTTTGATAAATATTTCCAGATTGCACCATGTTTCCGTGATGAAGATGCTCGTGCTGATCGTTCACCAGGTGAATTCTATCAGTTAGACATGGAAATGTCATTTGCAACTCAGGAAGATGTATTTGCAGTAATCGAAAAAGTACTTCCTCCAATTTTTGCAAAATACGGTGTTTACAAAACAGCAAGTGAAGCGCCATTCAAACGTATTTCTTTCTTAGATGCGTTAGATAAATATGGTTCTGACAAACCAGACCTTCGTATTGACTTAGAATTAACAGATGCAACAGAAGTAATGGCAGACTGTGGATTTGGCCCATTTGAAGGAAATGTGGTAAAAGCAATCGTTGTTAGCGATTTTGTTGGAACAAGAAAAGTTATCGACAAGATGTGTGCAGAAGTTGAAATGCAGTCAAACAACAAAGCATTCTGGTTCCGTGTAGATGAAAACGGTGAATTTGTTGGTGGTATTTCTAAATTCTTAGTTGAAAGAAAAGATGCTGTGATTGCAGCCCTTGGATTAAAACCAGGTGATTTTGTAGGTTTAACAGCTGGCAAGAAGTTAGTAGCTCAGAAAACAGCCGGCGTATTCCGTAAGATTTTAGGTAACACAGTAGAAGGTCACATGAAGAAAGACTGCTACGAATTCTGCTGGATCGTAGACTTCCCAATGTACGAAATGGGCGAAGAATCAGGAGAACTTGAATTCTGTCACAACCCATTCTCTATGCCACAGGGCGGTATGAAAGATTTAATGGAAAAAGACCCATTAGACATTCTTGCATACCAGTACGACTTAGTATGTAACGGTGTAGAATTATCTTCAGGTGCGGTTCGTAACCACGATCCTGAAATCATGATCAAAGCATTTGAACTTGTTCGTCTTGGCGAAGATGATGTGAAAGCAAAATTCCCAGCGATGTACAATGCATTCACATATGGTGCACCACCACATGCAGGTATCGCACCAGGTGTTGACCGTATGGTAATGTTAATCGCAGGTGAAGAAAGTATTCGTGAAATCATTCCATTCCCAATGAACAAGACAGCTATGGACGTTATGATGGGTGCTCCATCAGAAGTTGATCCAAAACAGCTTGCTGATGTTCATATTAAGATTGATTTACCAAAAGAAGAAAAATAATATTGTAACCAAAGGGGGTGCAAAAGCATCCCCTTTTTTGAAAATAGGAGAGTTGCGATGAAGAGAAATGTATCGCTGGAAGAAATATCTGACGGCAGATTATATACAAGCAATGATATGATGAAAGCAGACTGCGGTGACTGTGCGGGCTGTTCTGCATGCTGCCACGGAATGGGCGAATCCATTATCTTAGATCCGCTGGACATTTACCGTCTGACAACGAATCTGGAAATGAGTTTTGAAGCATTGCTTAACCAATATATTGAGTTAAATGTGGTAGATGGTATCATTTTGCCAAACCTTCGTATGGCAGGACCTAATGAAGCCTGTGGATTTTTGGATAGAAACGGACGCTGCAGTATCCATGCTCACAGACCAGGGATTTGCAGATTGTTCCCTCTGGGAAGATACTACGAGGATGGCGGTTTTAAATACTTTTTACAGACACATGAATGTAAAAAAGAAAATCGTACAAAAGTCAAAGTGAAAAAGTGGATTGATACACCAAATCTGAAGCAGTATGAAAGCTTTGTGGCTGACTGGCATAATTTCCTGATGAAGATGGAAGAACGTGCCAATGATTCCGATGAGGCGGTAGCAAAGCAGGTAAGTATGTTCCTGCTGCAGACATTTTATATAAAGCCTTATGATCGTTCGAAGGATTTCTATCCGCAGTATGAGGAACGCAGGGGGCAGGCAAAGATGATTTTTCATGTGTAAGAAGGAAATTGAAATGACAGAAAAATTATATGATAAAGACAGTTACTTAAAAGAATTTCAGGCTACAGTAGTTTCCTGTGAGCAGAAGAATGAAACTACTTGGAGGATTACACTTGATAAAACGGTATTCTTCCCGGAAGGTGGCGGTCAGACTGGAGATAGCGGCTGGTTAAATGATGTGAAAGTGGCAGATACCCGTGAAAAGAATGGTGTCATCTATCACGAAACGAAAGCCCCGCTGGAAGTAGGTACAAAGGTAGCAGGTAAAATAGATTTTGCGATTCGTTTTGATAAGATGCAGCAGCATACAGGAGAACACATTTTATCCGGAATTGTTTGCTCTACTTATAATTATAACAATGTAGGATTTCATTTGAGTTCGGAAATTACCACACTGGATTTTGATGGAGAATTGAGCGAAGAGCAGGTACGTGAACTGGAAATCAGAGTAAATCAGGCAATTCATGAAAATATTCCTGTTCAGGTGAAATTTCCGACAAAAGCTGAACTTGCTGAAATGGACTATCGAAGTAAGATAGAGATTGAAGGTCAGGTGCGCATCGTAGAAATTCCCGGAATTGACAGATGTGCGTGTTGCGCACCTCATGTAAAGACTACGGCGGAAGTTGGACTTTTGAAAATCCAGAGCTGTGACAGACACCGTGGTGGCTGTCGTTTGACCATTGTTTGTGGTATGCGAGCTTTGAAGGATTATCAGCAGAAGCAGGAATCTGTGGGAAAAGTATCTGCAGCACTTTCTGCGAAACCGGAGAAAATTGGAGAAGCAGTGGAACACTTGCAGGAGCAGCAGGCGAAGCTTCGTGAGCAGTTAAATCACATTCAGGCAATGTATTTACAGGAAAAGCTGGATAAGATTCATGCAGAAGATCAATGTATATGCATTTTCGAAGAAGATTTGGATTCGATTGCGATGAGAAATTTTGTCAATGGAGCCATGGAGCGTTGTGATGGAATTTGTGGGGCATTTATTGGTAATGACGAAAAAGGTTATCACTATATCCTAGGAAGTAAAGAACTGGATGTTCGTGAAATTTCAAAACAGTTGAATGCAAAGTTTAATGGAAAAGGAGGTGGAAAGCCACAGATGGTGCAGGGGTCCTTGAATGGTACAAAAAAGGAAATTTTAGAAGAAATTGAAAATATGATATAAGAGAAAAAGAAATGTGAGAGGAATCTTACATTTCTTTTTTGTTGAAAAAAACGAACTAATATCATATAATTATAATGCAACTAAAAATAGTTGCTACATAAACCACATTCGAGAAAAGAACTGCTGGATTATCAGATAAAGCAATTAGTGGAAACCTTAGAAAAGGAGGGCTTGGTGTGAAAAATACAATGGAATACAAAGGATACATTGGAAGTGTTGAGTTCTCAGAAACGGATGAACTTTTTTTTGGTCAGGTACAAGGCATTCGCTCATTAATTTCCTACGAAGGAATTAATGCGAAGGAACTTGTCAGGGATTTTCATGAATCCGTGGATGCATACCTTAAATTTTGTGAAGAGGGAGGGATTGAACCAGAAAAGGCATATAAGGGTAGCTTTAACATTCGAATTTCTCCAGAACTTCATAAACAAATTGCAATATGTGCGATTTCTAAACAGGTATCTTTAAACAGTTTAGTTGAGAAGGCACTACAAAACTATATGCTTCAAATTGGATAAGTAAAAATAACTAGGGGAAAACGGTTAATAATATCGTTTTCCCCTAGTTTGCTTTATCTTGCTTGGGAAAATGAAGAAACATTAAATATTTAATGATAAACGATAAAAAAGCATTGACAATCGTATATATAAAAACATATACTGAAGGTGCAAACAGAAAGAAACAGAAAGAATGTACGGAGGTGCGGGTATGGAAAAACTAAAGAAGATGGCGAAAACTCTTGATACAGTTGCAAAAATTTTGATGTACGGAAATATGATAGGCGCTGCCTTGATGCTTATTTTGGGAATTGTAGAACTTGGCAATATTTCGATGAATAAAAGTATGTTAAGAGAATCTCTGGTGCTAAACCTTGGAAGTGTAGAGGTAGGTCTTGCGTCAGAATATGCACCTTCTGTTCAGTATATAAATACCAGATTTTTTGTTGGGCTAATGTTTGGAATTGGAATTTGTGGATTTCTCATCTATGCATCAAAAATTTTCAGAAAAATATTAGCGCCTATGAAAGAAGGGTTACCTTTTGACGAAAGTGTGCCAAAGAATTTGAAGGTACTCGGAATTCTCACACTGGTTGGCGGTGCCATTTGGTCTGTTGTGAAAGTGGTAATTGATACCACTTGTTATACCGCTTATCATATCAGTGAACTGTTTCGTCCGGAAAGAATTACAGATATCGAATTATCAGTGACGTTGGATACAAAATTTTTGATAGTAGCAGCAATGATTTTTCTAATGTCGTATATTTTTCAATATGGGACAGAGTTGCAGAAATTATCCGATGAAACATTGTAGGAGAAAAAGATGGGAAAGATTATTTTACGTCTGGACAGAGTCATGGCAGACCGCAAAATGAGTTTGAATGAGCTATCAGAACGTGTGGGTGTTTCAAATGTAAATTTATCAAAATTAAAAACCGGAAAAGTAAGTGCGGTTCGCTTCTCTACATTGGAGGCAATTTGTGAAGCACTGAATTGTCAGCCGGGAGACATTTTAGAGTATCAGAAAGATGAGTAAGGAGGAGCATATGAATCAGGAACGTTTGATTGGAACAGCAAAAAGGCTGGATAAAATATTAAAAGTCGTGCAGATTGTAAATATTGTAGGTGGTGTTTTAGTGATATTCGGATTTTTGCTTCTAAATATTGCATATCTGGTAAATCCTGAAAATGTAAATACCGCTGATATTATTAAATTTTCAACGGGAGAGTTTTCGATGGAACTTGCCACTGGGGCAGAGATGGGAATTGATTTGGCTTATGGATGGGGAAATTGTGTGTGGACAGTCATACTTTTAGCCATTTTGTGGATTGGTTTTCGTTATGCCCGTAAAATGATGATTCCAATGATGGAAGGAAATCCATTTGATCGTTCAATAAGTGATTATTTAAAAAAATTAAGTTTCTTGACCTTGGTTTACGGAATTATAGGAAATATGGGTGCTGCAATGATAACATCCATGAAAATGAATCATTATCAGTTAGAAAGTTTAGTGGACGGAAAGAATATTTTAGCGATAATTCCGGATTATCGACTGGAACTTGGATTTTTAATTGTATTTTTTGTGTTTCTGTTAGCATCCTATATTTTCAGATACGGAGCAGAATTACAGCAGTTATCCGATGAAACATTATAGAGGAGTAAAAAATGGTAAAGAACAAAAAGAAAACATCACGTATACTTCTGCTTTTACTAATAATTGCAGGAATTGCGTATCTCTTATTTGGAGATGAAGAAAAAGGAACTTATGTAAGTTATGCGGATTTTTATGAAGCAGTAGAAGCACAGAAAATCGAAAGCGCAGTCATTGATACTGACAGAGTGGAATTCAAAAAATATGCAGATGAAATCACTTATTATACAGACAATCCGGAGTATGATGGTTTTAAAGAAAAATTACTTTTGGCAGGAGTAAAGGTTGAAAATCTGGCAACAGAAGAAGATCCTCTAATCTACATACTGGATGTAATGTTCTATGTTGTTTTCTTAGGCGCAGTGTGGTTTGTTTCACAGAAATTTATGAAAGAACATAAGGATAGTTTTAAGGTCGTCAGACATACAGGCGTATCATTTAAAGATATTGCAGGTATGGACGAACTGAAAAATGAAATGTCTTATGCGGTGGATATCTTAAAGAATCCTGAAAAGTACAAACAGCAGGGAATCCGTCCGACCAAGGGAATTATCTTAGAGGGGCCTCCGGGAAATGGAAAAACTTTATTTGCAAAAGCTTTGGCACAGGAAGCAGGTGTGAATTTTATCGCATCGAAAGGTGCAGATTTTCAGAGCGCACTGATGTCTTTGGGACCTAGAAAAATCAAACAGTTATTTAAAAAAGCTCAGAAATATAAACCATGTATTTTGTTCATTGATGAATTTGATGGTATCGGCGAGAAGAGAAACTATGGCGGTTCCGGAATCGATAAGGAAAATAACCGTCTTATCACAGTTATGTTAAACGAGATGGATGGCTTTGAGGGTGGCAATGGTGTCATGGTCATTGCTGCGACCAACTCTTATGCGGCACTTGATCCGGCACTCATTCGTCCGGGGCGTTTTGATTTAAAATACACCATTGGAAATCCTGATAAGAAGACCAGAATGGAACTGGTGGAAATGTATACGAAAGGAAAGACTTTGGCAGAAGAACTAAACGCAGAAAAACTTGCCGACTTATTTAATGGCATGAGCTGTTCGGCGATAGAGTCTGTGCTGAACGAAGCTGCTGTGTGCATGATGGTACAGAAAAAAGAATTTATCGATCAGGAGTGTATTATGGCAGCACGTAAGAAGATGAATTTGTAAAATATAGTAAATGAAAAAAAGCCTTACTCATAACTATGATTAAAATCAAAGTCATGAGCAAGGCTCATAATTTTACAAAATTCCTAAGGCTTTTCCAAGCTTGCAGAACTCTTCTTCATAGATACAGTGTTTTATCGTATTTTCACGAATTGCCTGCAGTGCTTCCAGATAATCCATCCAAATGACAGATTCAATTTCAGATTCTTGTAAGACAAGGTCTTTTTCGTCTAATGGTTCTGAGTATAAGTATAAAATACTTCTCTGATGATCCTTAAATGGTTTTCCATAAAACTCGCCTTCATAGTTTTTATACTGAATACCAAATTCCTTTAAATGTTCTGATTTGGCATCAATACCAAGTTCTTCATGAAGCTCTCGAAGAGCGGATTCCAAAACAGAGTCTCCGGCACAAATGTGTCCGGCCGAAGAAATATCATAGCAGCCCGGGTGAGAATCTTTGATAGAACTGCGTTTCTGCAAAAGAATGTCATAGCCGCTCTTTTCATTTTCTCTGGCAATCCAAATGTGAGCAGTTGCGTGAAGAGTTCCTTCTCTGTGAACAACACCACGTTCTTTGATGGAACCGGTCTTGTTTCCATTTTCGTCGATGACATCAAACATTTCCATTGGTTTTCCGTTGAGCGTGGCAGATTCTAGTTGTCCCTGCAAATTATAAACAAGCTTTAAGGAAAAGAAAGGAATATTATCATCTAATAAGCGGAAAAAAATCTTATCACCTTCCCACAGATTCAGTTTCCAGACATCATCGATATCTACCCACTCAAGAATACCTTCATTGCATGGGATCGGCTCTCCTTCAAATCCATCAGCGGTAAAAAGAGACATATATTCCATTTCTACATCTGCAAAGACAAAGGTCACCAGTCCGCGATATTGATAAGAAGTTAGGGTGTAGCCGGTTTCTTCTTTCACTTCACGAAGGACGCAGTCTTCAGGACTTTCCCCATATTCGAAGTGGCCTCCGACACCAATCCATTTATCTTTATTTACATCATTTTTCTTTACCACCCGGTGAAGCATCAAATATTTGTTATCCTTTTCAATGTAGCATAAAGTGCTCATTCGCATTTTCATAGGTATTGCCCCTCCCTAGGCAACATTGTACCTCAGATTTAATGTTTTGCAAGCTTGAATGCTTTTGCAAGTTCCATCACAACTACTGGAATAAATACTAAGATTAATCCTTTTGCATATAAATTCACTGGAAGTGTAATCAGTCCAAACGGAATGGACAGCGGTGTGAAGAGAACCACAAGTACCAGTAAAATAGAAATGGCTGCAGCACCGTTTAATTTCTTGTTTGTAAAAATACCGGTTTTGAATAAGGAATGGCTGGAACGCATATTAAAGCTGTGGATGACCTGTGAAAGGGCAAGCACCATAAATGCCATGGTCTGTCCTCCGGCAAGCTGGCCCGTTGCATTTTCGCCCATTTTAAATGCAATGAGAGTTAATACGCCAAACATAATGCCTTGCAACACGATCTGAATACCAAATCCGTGTGCGAAAAGTCCTTCGTCCTTTGGCTTTGGTTTTTCGTCCATAATATCATCTTCAATTGGTTCCATACCAAGTGCAATGGCTGGCAAACTGTCAGTGACGAGGTTTAACCAGAGTAACTGCATGGAGAGGAATGGCGATTTATGCCATAACAGCATGGCAGTAAATACGGATACTACTTCACCAATATTGGTTCCAAGTAAGAAGCCAACGGTCTTCTTAATATTTGCATAGATGCTTCGACCTTCACGAACAGCAGAAACGATGGTTGTAAAGTTATCATCGGTTAATGTCATGTCGGCAGCGCCTTTTGCTACGTCTGTACCGGTGATACCCATGGCACATCCGATATCGGCGGCTTTTAAGGCCGGGGCGTCATTTACACCATCTCCGGTCATTGCAACCACCTGACTGGCTCTTTGCCATGCCTTGACAATTCGAATCTTGTTTTCCGGTGATACACGGGCATAAACGGAAATCTTTCCAACCTGTGCATCAAGCTCTGTGTCGGTCATGTTATCTAGCTCTGCACCGGTGATTGACAAGTCGCCTTCCACCCAGATGCCAAGTGCTTTGGCAATGGCAGTAGCGGTTACGATATGGTCACCGGTGATCATGACCGGTTTGATTCCCGCAGCTTTACATGTTGCAACAGCATCTTTTACTTCTTCACGTGGCGGATCAATCATGCCGACCAGTCCCATGAAAGTAAGGTCGCATTCCAGTTCTTCACTGGTTGGAACTTCTGGTATGTTCTTTAATTCTTTATAGCCGATTGCCAGTACACGAAGCGCATTCTGGCTCATTTCGTCATTGATTTTTGCGGCAGCAGTTAAATCTCCTTTGATACATCTGTCTGCCATCACATCAAATGCACCTTTGACAATGGCGATGTATTTTCCATCAATTTCGTTGATGGTTGTCATTAACTTTCTATCTGAGTCAAACGGAATACAGGAAAGCCTTGGATAACATTTTTGAACTTCCTCTTTTTCCATACCGTTTCTGTGTGCAGCATATACGATAGAGGTTTCTGTCGGGTCGCCAAGGTGTTTTTCCATGCCGTCTTCGAAAACGACGGAGCCATCGGAACAAAGTGTTCCATATAATAAAAGTTTGCGTACATTTTCAGAATTTGCATCGGTAATATCTTCTGTATTATCAGCGCCATCAAGATATGCTTTTACCAAAGTCATGCGGTTTTGTGTTAAAGTTCCGGTTTTATCAGAACAGATGACAGAGGCACTTCCCAATGTTTCTACGGCTGGAAGTCTGCGGATAATTGCATTTTTCTTAGCCATGCGCTGTACACCGATGGAAAGAACGATGGTAACGATTGCCGGTAACCCTTCCGGAATTGCAGATACGGCAAGAGATACAGCAGTCATAAAGATTTCCATGGTTGGAATTCCATTTAAGATACCAACGACAAAAATAACACCGCAGGCTGCAATCGCAAGGAAGCCTAAGTATTTACCAAGCTGGGCAAGCTTCTGCTGCAGTGGAGTCTGCGTTTCTTCTTCACTGTCTAAGAGGTTTGCAATTTTACCCATTTCAGTGTCCATACCTGTGGCAGTTACAATAGCGGCAGCAGTACCATAAGTAATCGAACATCCTGAGAACACCATATTTGTACGGTCGCCAAGAGGTGACTGTGCTTCCACCTGTGCAGATGCATCTTTTTCGGATGGAACAGATTCTCCGGTAAGGGCAGCTTCTTCGCTCTTTAAGCTGCTGCTGGAAATGAGTCTGGCATCTGCAGGAACAAAATCTCCGGCTTCCAGATGAATGATATCACCAGGTACCAACTGGTCAGCATTAATGAGTTGCTCCTTACCATCACGAATGACTCTGGCATGTGGAGCAGACATGCTCTTTAGGGCATCCAGTGCTTTCTCGGCCTTGCTTTCCTGAACCACACCCATAATTGCGTTAATAATAACAATCAGTAAGATCAGTACAGGTTCAAAAAATTCCTTTGGATTTCCTTCAATGATGGCAATGACAAAAGAAATTGCAGCTGCGACTAGCAAGATTAAGATCATCACATCCTTAAACTGATCAAGGAAACGTTGAAAATTTGTTTTTTTCTTCTTTTCTGTTAATTTGTTTTCCCCGAACTGTGAAAGTTTTTCAGGAATCTGTGCAGACGAAAGTCCCGCAGAGGGGTGAGACTCCAGCTCCTGTATTACAGTATCGAGGGGCTCAAAATGGAATAACATCATAAACTCCTCCTGTGTTTTATTACATTTTCTACCATCTGGCAGTATATGCACATCATATCAGATTTCATGACAGATTTTTCCCATTTAGAAGATTTTTAATACTTTTTTAAGGAATTGTGGAAAATCTAAAATCTTTGGCCCATTCATTAAAAAAGGGTAAAATCCATTGATTTCCCCCAATCTTTTTCTATAATTAGTTAAAAATATTTTCGGAGGCTGGTATGGGAGAAGCAATTACGTACAGTTATTCATTAACACAATGGATATTATTTTTCTTTTGGTATTGTATTCTGGGCTGGATTTGGGAGTGTTTGTTTGTATCGGTAAAAAGAGCATGGAAGAATAAAAAATGGGAATTTGTTAATCGTGGATTTCTTCGCGGACCGGTAATCCCGATATATGGGTTTGCAGCAATTACCATTTTACTGGCGACGATTCAGGTGAGGGAAAATACAATAGCCATTTATGTGCTGGGAGCACTAACGGCTACTTTATTTGAACTGGTTACCGGAACTGTTATGGAGAGATTATTTAAAGTAAAGTACTGGGATTATAGTGATATGCCGTTAAATTACCATGGACATATCTGCCTGTTTGTCTCTTTGTTCTGGGGTGCGTTCTCAGTGTTGCTGGTTCGGGTAATTCATGTGCCAGTAGAAAATCTTCTGATGCAGGTACCTTCATTTTTATGTGAAGCTTTTGCTTTTGCACTTATGGCGATATTTGCATATGACACAACAACATCCTTTAATGAGGCGATGGATCTGCGAGAAGTTCTTGAGTCATTATCGGAGAACAATGAGACTGTAAAACGTCTGGAACGAAGATTTGATGCAATTGTAGCATTTACGCCGGTGCCGGATATGGACGATCTTCGTGATATGAAGCTGAGCGCCAAAGAGCACATGATATATAATGTGGAGAGACTTCGCTGGAAGAGTGAAGAACGCATTAATCAGTTGAAAGGACATCTGCAGCTTTCGGAATATGATAGTCTTCCGGATAAGCAGGAAATTTTGGAAAAGCTGGAAATGCATCGTAAACAGATTATAGAAAAATCTAACAAACAGTTTTTACGTGCTATGAATCAGTTGAAACGTAATCCGGGTGCAAAATCTGAAAAATATCAGGAAATGATGGAATTATTATACAAATTATTAGAAAATCGTGATTAGAGACGATATTTTGTGGAGTTGATAGGAGGTGGCAGACTTCTAGCATAAAATATGTTGCCATACGAAACAGAATTGTGTAATACAAATATTAAATTTTAGACAAATGAGTAACATATTGTATGCTGTTATAAGGAAAACATGTGGGGGAAGATAAATGACAGAAATGCTGTTAAGTGCTGCAATTGGTTATGGTATCGGACAATTGAGTCCGGCCGCGCTGATTTCAAAACTGAAAAATAAAGATTTACGTGAAAACGGAACTGGAAATTTGGGTGCTACGAATACGATGCTTGTGTTTGGAAAAGCTTATGGTATTGCGGTCATGATTTTTGATGTATTAAAAGCTTACATTGCGATTAAGATTGCGAAAGCTTTGTTTCCGAAGTTTGTATTTGCCGGATTGGCAGCAGGATGCTTTTCTGTGATTGGGCATATTTTTCCAGCCTATTTAAATTTCCGGGGCGGAAAGGGTGTTGCGACTTTCGCAGGAATGATGCTGGCTTATGATATACGAGTACTGCTGGGACTGTTACTCGTTGCGATTATTATTATGGTTGTGACAGACACAGGTTACTATGGTCCTGTTTCTGCGATGATATTATTTACGGCATGGTTGTTTCTGAAGGTAAAGAGTATCAGTGTATTTGGCGGCGTAGCAGCCGTTGGAGGTCTGATCATTTATAAACATAAAGAGAATTTTATAAATGCAAAAGAAGGCAAAGAAATCCGCGTAAGAGAATTTAATGCGAAATGCGAAGAACTGCAAAGCGAAGAAAATGAATGTTTTGAAGAAGTTCTAAAAAGTGAATAAAGATAAGTAGTTAGGAAGCAGCAAGCTGCCTCCTTTGTTGTTGCTATTTTCTGATTAAAAAGATTGCAGGATTTAGCATATTCATCACAAGTTTTGCAGCGCGAACTTCCTGTACATCTGTCTGAATGATTTCGTATTCAGAAAGGGATGGAAGTCCCATGCTGACATTCGGATTGCGATATTCCATTCTGCTTTCTAATGTCTTTTTGCCAGACATATGGAAAGAGGTTAATGAGGTGGTATTCAGCATAAATTTAATATTCTGTGCATTCATTCCGGCTCCTGCCATAATGTCGATATCCCCGGCATTTTTCTTTAACGCATCTAATACCTTTGCACCCTCTTTAGCAGAAGCGTGACCACCAGAGGTTAAGATAGAAGCAACACTGAGTTTTTTTGCATCTTCCAATGCTTCGTCCAAGTCGCGGCACATATCAAATGCACGGTGAAGATTTACTGGTGTATCGCCAGCGACGTCTTTGATGCGTTTCAGAGATTCTAGATCCAGTCGTCCATCCGCTGTTAAACATCCGATGACAAGATTGTCAGCACCTGCTTCAGAAAATAGTTTTGCCTGACGAAGTAACACTTCCATTTCTTCTTCGCTGTATAAAAAGTCACCAAAACGCGGACGCAGCAGTACATGGATTGGAAGGTTCACTTTTTCGCGAATTCTTTCATATAAAGCAAGGGAAGGTGTAATTCCCCCAACGATTAAATCACTGCATAATTCAAGTCTGTCTGCACCGCCTGTTTCGGCATTCACGGCGGATTCTACAGAGTCAACACATACTTCTAAAATCATAGTTAGTCTCCCTTTAAATAAATTACTTGTATTGTATCACTTTTACAAAAATATACAATATTGAAGAAAAAAGTAACAATTGATTTGAAAATATAGAGAAAAAAGTAACAAAATGCGGTGAAAAACAAAGAAAAAGGTGACAAAATGTTGTAAAAAATAAAGAAAAAGGTTACAATGCATATAAAGAACGCAGGAGGTATCGGGATGCTCAAAAGGAAAGCTTATGACAGATTGTTAGAGTGGAAGGCAGAAGAACATAAAAAAGCATTGTGTATTCTTGGAGCAAGGCAGATTGGAAAAACAACAATTGTACGAGAATTTGCAAAAGAGCACTATAAATATTTTATTGAAATTAACTTCCTGCTTGATGAGAAGGCAACACAGATTTTTTCGGGGGCTTTAGATGCTCAGACAATTATTACGAACCTGACTGCTTATGTGCAGTCTCCAATGGAGGCAGGGGAAACTCTGGTCTTATTAGACGAGATTCAGGAATGCCCAAATGCAAGAACCGCAATTAAATTTTTGGTAGAAGATGGCCGTTTTGATTATATTGAGACAGGTTCTTTACTTGGTGTCAGATACAAAGAAGTAAAATCATATCCGGTAGGTTTTGAAGAAATCTATCGAATGTATCCCATGGATTTTGAAGAATATTTGTGGGCGAATGGTGTACAGAAGGATACAATTGCATATTTAAAAGAGTGTTTTGAACAAAGAAAACAAGTGACAGACTCTGTTCATGATACATTGAATAAATTATTTTTAAGCTACATTGTTGTAGGAGGGATGCCACAAGCTGTTTCCAAATATGTAGAAACACATGATATTGGAAAAGTAGTAGCTAATCAAAATGAAATTTTAGAATTATATCGTCTTGATATTGCGAAATATGCAAAAGAGTCTGACAAGATAAAAATCCAATCTATTTTTGATAGCATACCGGCACAGTTGAATGAGAAGAATCGAAGATTTATTCTATCTTCCATTGATAAGAAAGGAAAACAAAACAGATACGAAAATAGTTTTGCGTGGTTAGCAGATGCGGGAGTCGCTTTGCCATGTTATAATGTGGTCTGTCCACAGCCGCCATTGCAGTTAAATGAAAAACATAATCTGTTTAAACTCTTTATGGGAGATACAGGCCTGTTATGTGCTGCATGTATGGAAAATGTTCAATTTGATATATTACAAGGTAATTTGGATGTGAACTTGGGAAGTATTCTTGAAAATATAATAGCGCAAACAATTAAATGCAATGGATTTTCTTTACATTATTATGACTCGAAAAAGAACGGAGAACTGGATTTTGTAATACAAAATGGAATGAAAGTTGATCTGATTGAAGTAAAATCTGGAAATGATTATAAAAAGCATCATGCGTTGAATAAAATTTTTCAAATTGAAGAGTGGAAATTTGGAAATGCTTATGTTTTCTGTAAAGGAAATATTGAACAGGAAAAAGAAACGATTTATTTACCTTGGTACATGTCGATGTTCTACAAAGTAAAACAAATCGAGCAAAACCAGATTTTTGAAATAGATTTAAGTGGATTATGAAATTTATAGGGGGTAGTGCTATGAAATTAAAACACGTGCATCACATCGCAATCATCACATCTGATTATGAAAAGACTATTGATTTTTATGTGAAAAAGCTAGGATTTAAGATTTTACGCGAAAATCATCGTCAGGATCGTGCAGATATCAAGTTGGATTTACAGTTTGGAGACCAGGAACTTGAAATTTTTGTAAATCCGAGTGCGCCGAAACGCCCAAATTATCCGGAAGCACTGGGACTTCGTCACTTGGCGTTTAAAGTAAAGGATATTGATGAAGCTGTTGCCTGGTTAAATGAAAGAGGAATCGAAACGGAACCGATTCGCTTTGATGTATTTACTCAGAACCGCATGACTTTCTTTAAAGATCCGGATGGACTGCCGCTGGAAATTCACGAATAATTGATTAACGAGGAAATTATGGAAATACGAGTACCCCATTATTATAGAAAATTTAAATGTACTGCAGACAAATGTCCTGACACCTGCTGTGCTGGCTGGCAGATTGTTATTGATGAGGAAACCTTGGAAAAATATCATAAATTCGAAGGTCCTTTTGGCAATCGTCTGGCAAACTCCATTGACTGGAGAGAGGGTGTATTTAAGCAGTATGAGGATAAGCGCTGTGCATTTTTAGATGAAAACAATCTTTGTGACATTTATACAGAAGCAGGTCCGCAAAATTTTTGCAGGACATGTAAAACCTATCCGCGCCATTTTGAGGAATTTGAAAATGTGAGAGAAATTTCTCTTGCCATGTCATGCCCGGAAGCTGCAAAGCTTATTTTGGAACCGACAGAACCGGTAAAATTTATTACGGTAGAAAAACAGTACAAAGAAGAAATCTATGACGATTTTGATTTCTTTTTATATTCCAAACTGGTGGATGCAAGAGACATTATCATTGAAATGCTGCAGGATAGAACACGTCCGATGAAAGAACGTATGGCCTTTGCGTTTGCCTTTACCCATGATCTGCAGGCTCGTATTTATCGTGGAGATATTGCAGGCATGGAAGTTATTTTTGAACGCTATACAAGAAAAGGTGCAAAGGAACGGTTTGCCAAACATCTGCTGATTTATGAAGGACTTCCAAAACCAGCCAAAGAGTTTAAAAAGGGAATGTTAAAGCAGTTTGAGAAACTGGAAGTGCTTAGGGATTCCTGGCCGGAGCTTTTAGAGAAAACACTGGAAAATGTAGGAAACAAAGAACTGGAAATGCACTGGAGAGAGTCGGACGGTGATATGAATCTTGATATCATTGCAGAACATTTGATGGTATATTTTATCTTCACTTATTTTTGCGGTGCAGTCTATGACGAAGAAGCTCATTCTAAAATGAAGTTTTCTATTATTGGTACATTGATGGTTTTAGAAACTGCCAAAATACTCTGGTCCGAAAATGTGGAGGCAGGAAAAATGGCAGCAGTTTTAGAAGCGGCAAAGCGATATTCCAGAGAAGTGGAACATTCCGATGAAAATATTGAACTTTTGGAAAAGCTTTCTCGCAGGGAAGGAGTATTTGGATTGGACAGCTTGTTAACAGGTATCTTAAACTGACCAAAAGCCTTAAAAACCTTGACATTGCAAAGCAAACTGGTATACTTTTAAAGATATTGAGACTATAACAGAATTGAGGATGACAATTATGGGAATTTATGAAGAACTGGTTGCCAGAGGCCTCATTGCCCAGGTAACAAATGAAGAAGAAATCAGAGAAATGGTTAACAACGGTAAAGCCGTTTTCTATATTGGATTTGACCCAACAGCAGACAGCCTTCATGTTGGACATTTCATGGCACTTTGCTTAATGAAACGTCTCCAGATGGCAGGTAACAAACCAATCGCCTTAATTGGTGGCGGTACAGCTATGATTGGCGACCCATCCGGACGTACAGATATGAGAAGCATGATGACTGTGGAAACAATCCAGCACAACTGTGACTGCTTCAAAAAACAGATGGAAAGATTCATCGACTTCTCTGACGGAAAAGCTATGATGGTAAACAACGCAGACTGGTTAATGGACTTAAACTACATTGATGTACTTCGTGAAGTAGGAGCACATTTCTCCGTAAACCGTATGCTTACAGCAGAATGCTACAAACAGCGTATGGAAAAAGGTTTAAGCTTCCTTGAATTTAACTACATGATCATGCAGAGCTATGACTTCTATGCATTATACCAGAAATACGGATGTAACATGCAGTTTGGCGGCGATGACCAGTGGAGCAACATGCTTGGCGGTACAGAACTCATCAGAAGAAAACTTCACAAAGATGCTCATGCAATGACAATTACACTTCTTCTGAACTCAGAAGGTAAGAAGATGGGTAAAACACAGAAAGGTGCAGTTTGGTTAGATCCAAACAAAACCTCTCCATTTGAATTCTATCAGTATTGGAGAAACGTAGCGGATGCAGACGTTATGAAATGTATCCGTATGCTTACATTCCTTCCATTAGAAGAAATCGATGCAATGAAAGATTGGGAAGGAAGCCAGTTAAATAAAGCAAAAGAAATTTTAGCTTACGAACTGACAAAACTTGTTCACGGGGAAGAGGAAGCAGAAAAAGCACAGGCGGCTGCAAAAGCATTATTCTCTACAGGGGATGCGGCAAATATGCCAACTGCTGAAATTACTGCCGATGATTTCCGCGACGGAACAATCGACATCATCTCTATTTTACACAAATCAGGTCTTGTGCCTTCCAGAAGTGAAGGAAGACGTGCGGTAGAACAGGGTGGTGTATCTGTTGACGGCGAAAAAGTAACTGATTTCACAAAAGTTTACACAGCTGAAGAAATTGGTGAAGGTATCGTTGTAAAACGTGGTAAGAAGAACTTTAGAAAAGTTGTTGTAAAATAATAAGCAAAACGTATAAGGGAATGGGAAACCATTCCCTTTTTCAAAAGAAGAGGGAAAGCAATGAAGTTACAGTTTATTGTAAATCCGGCGTCAAAAACCGGAAGAGGAATTGAAATCTGGAAGGAAGTAGAAACGGTCTTAAAATCATCAGGCATTGAGTATGAAGTGTTCTTTACAAAACGTATCGGACATGGAACAGAGCTTGCAAAGAAGCTTACCGAAGGACCTGGTGAGCACATGATCGTTGCTCTTGGCGGAGATGGTACGGTCAACGAAGTTGTAAATGGTATTGTTCGCATCAAAGATACGATTTTGGGATACATTCCAACGGGTTCCGGAAACGACCTGGCAGGCGGATTGAAGCTTCCGACAGATCCGATGACTTCTATTGAACATATTTTGGAAAATAAGTCGCATCTTCAGATGAATGTAGGTGTGGTAGAAGTTGAAGGAATGAAACGTCGTTTTGCGGTCAGCAGCGGAATGGGGTGGGATGCAGCAATCTGTCATGAAGTTGCGGTATCGAAGCTTAAGAAATTCCTCAATAAGATCAAACTTGGGAAACTGAGCTATGTTGCAATTGCTGTAAAACAGATTTTTGCTTTCAAAACTGCTCCAATGGAAGTGCAGATTGATGGAAAAGAACCAATGAAATTTAACAGTAATTTCTTTAGTGCAGTTATGAATAGCCCGTATGAAGGCGGACGTGTCATGATGTGTCCGGCAGCAAGCTGGAGCGATGACCTTTTGGACATTTGTATCGTAGATAATGTGCCGAAGCTGAAACTTTTACTGGTAATTCCTCTTGCCTATAAGGGATGGCATAAATTTTTTAAAGGTGTACATATTAAACGCGGTGAGAAGATGACACTGAGATCTTCAAAACCGCTTCCAATGCATGTGGATGGAGAGAACTTTGGCTATCATACAGAAGCGACTATGTATCTGGAAAAAGAAAAGCTTCGTGTGATTCGTTAGTTTTGGGAGATATGATGAAAGAAAAATATGATTTGATTTTATTTGATGTGGATGGTACTTTAACAGATTCCGGAGAGGGAATCACCAAAAGCGTACAGTATACATTAGAAAAATATGGAATTATCGAACCGGATTTAAACAATTTGCGAAAGTTTATCGGTCCGCCCCTCATAGATTCTTTTATGAAATATTATGGATTTTCGAAAGAAGAATCTGTACGTGCCAGAAATATTTTCAATGAACGCTATCAGCCAATTGGCTGGATGGAAAATCATCCATATGACGGAATTGAAAAAGTTTTGGAAGAATTGCAGAGTGCCGGCATTATGATGGGAGTTGCGACTTCCAAGCCGGAAGGTGTGGCAAATAAGGTGCTGGAATATTTTGATTTAAAGAAGTATTTCTCGGTGATTTGTGCGGCGCCAAACAATGGTCTAAACGGTGAAAAACCGGGACGAATCAGAGCAGCAATAGAGGAAGCAAGAGCGCTTGGCTGTGAAGCGAAAAATGTGATTATGGTAGGAGATACCAGATTTGATGTGCTTGGTGCTCATGAATGCGGCATTCCATGTGTAGGTGTTACCTGGGGATTTGCAGTGGAAGGCGAGTTTGAAGCCTGTGATACAGAATTTGTGGTAGATACCATGGAAGAATTGTTAAATGTATTAAAGTAAGATTAAAAAAGCTTGAAATCGATTTTGATTTCAAGCTTTTTCTGTTAATTGATCTTTTTGCATGATTCTCGCTTCATCAATTGACACGGAATCTTGGCTTTCAGAGGTGTATTGATATTCAGATTTGTTGCTGCATAGATAAGATTTGCACCATGCTGTCCCATATCATATGCCGGTGCAGAAATGGTTGTCAGTGCCGGTGTGGTGTAAGAACTCATCTCTGTATCGTTAAAACCGATGATGGAAATATCATCAGGGATGGAAAGCCCTTTTTCCTGAATGGCTCTCATGGCACCAAAGGCAATTGCATCACTGGCTGCGAAAATCGCAGTAGGTAAATTGTCGCTTTCTAAAATCTTCTGCATCATCTGGTATCCGGATGCAGTGGAGAACGCATCTTCGTAAATACAGGAACCATCCAGTCCATGGTTGTTCATATAAGAAACAAAAGCCTGTTTTCGTTCTTCTATAAAAAGTTCCTGATTTCCTACAAACTCTTTTCCACCAAGATAAGCAATTTTTGTATGTCCAAGCTCTATCAAATAATCAAGTGCATCATAAACCGCACTCTTAAAATCCATGGTTAAAGTGGTAATGTTATAATCTAAAACCGGCATATCTAAGAATACGATATTCGGGCAAATGTTCATAAACTTCTGAACTTCTTCGTGAGAAAATTTTCCAATGCAGATTAGCCCGTCTACACCCTGCAATGTTTTAATAGAGGCTTCATCTGACTGAAAAGCTCTGATAATTCCGATGGAATGCTTCTGACAATAATCTTCAATTCCCTGCCGAACCAGCAGATAGTAGGAGTCCTGCATTTCCTGTTCTGCAGAAAACCACTGTAAAATTCCCATTTTGAAAAGTGATTTGTCACGGATTTTGGCTTTTTGATAACCTAATTCCTGAGCAATCTCAAAAACCTTTCTCTTGGTTTCCGGGGATACGCTCAAGGTAGGATCATTATTTAAAATACGGGAAACGGCCCCCGTAGATATTCCTGCTGCCTGTGCAATATCTTTCAGTGTAGCCATGTTTACCTCCAAAGTTTACCTTTTTTTACTAAAGTTATTACATATTAACACAAAAAAATAAATTTGTCGAGACAAAGGTGGGATTTTACGTGGTAAAAATACACAAAAAATAGGATTCTATTTAGTAAAAATGATAGTAAATTAATAGTAAAATATTTACTAAAATTAAGTAAAAAACTTGTTGACAGATTGGACAAAAAGAATTACTATAAAGATAACAAAAATATACGGAGGATTCGTGATGATGACTACAGAAAACATGAAAGAATTATTTAAGAGCGGCGCAAAAGATGAGTTATTAATGGATATTTATTTAGACGAAGCGAAATTAGCTTATCAGAGAGACCGCTATGTGGCAGCGATTGAACAGTTTGAAAAACTCTACGGTGCAGCAGAAGTTTCTATTTACAGTGCACCAGGCCGCAGCGAAATCGGCGGTAACCATACAGACCATCAGAACGGAGAAGTATTAGCAGCCTCCGTAAACTTAGATGCGATCGCAATCGTAGAAGCAGTGGATGCACCGGTGGTAAAAGTTGTATCTGGCGATTACCCAATGATTACAGTAGACTTAAATGATCTGGAAAAGAAAGACTCCGAAGAAGGTACAACACTTTCCTTGATTAAAGGCGTACTTGCCGGTATCAAAGATCGTGGCGGTAAAGTTGGCGGATTCAATGCATACGTTACAAGTGATGTACTGATTGGTGCAGGACTCTCTTCTTCTGCAGCATTTGAAACAATTATCGGAACAATTACATCCGGCTTATACAATGATATGACAATCTCTCCGGTAGACATTGCGATCATCGGACAGTTTGCAGAAAACGTATACTTTGGAAAACCATGCGGACTGATGGACCAGACAGCAAGCTCTGTTGGTAATTTAGTACATATTGATTTTGCAGATAAGAAAAATCCGGTAATCGAAGGTGTATCCTGCGACCTTGGAAAATATGGTTACAGTTTATGTATCACTGATACAAAAGGTTCTCATGCAGACTTAACACCAGACTATGCAGCAGTTCCGGCTGAAATGAGAGCAGCTGCAGCAGTATTCGGAAAAGAAGTGCTTCACGGAGTTACAATGGAAGAACTCATTGAAAAATCAGCAGAAGTTCGCGCAGCGGCTGGTGATAGAGCACTTCTTAGAGCAATTCATTTTGTAAATGAAAATGTGAGAGTACAGCAGGAAGTTGCAGCTTTAAAAGCAGAAGACTTCGACGGATTCTTAAAAGTATTAAAAGCATCCGGTGATTCTTCTTATAAATTCTTACAGAATGTTTATACAAACCATGATGTACAGCATCAGAATGTATCTATCGCCCTTGCAATCAGCGAAACAGTTCTTGGTGCAAACGGTGCCTGCCGTGTTCATGGCGGTGGATTCGCAGGAACAATTCAGGCATTTGTTAAAAATGAAGCAGTTGCAGAATATAAAGCAACAATGGATAAGGTATTTGGCACAGACGCATGTCAGGTATTAAAGATTCGTAAATACGGCGGTATGAAAGTATTATAATTTCAAAGATATAAGGAGGCGCATTTTCAATGAGCATTTTAGTAGCAGGCGGTGCAGGCTATATCGGAAGTCACACATGTGTGGAACTTCTGGAAGCAGGATATGAAGTTGTAGTTGTAGATAACCTTTACAATGCAAGTGAAGAATCCTTAAAAAGAGTAGAAAAGATTACAGGAAAGACTGTGACATTTTATGAAGCAGACATCCTGGATAAAGAAGCATTAAATAAAATTTTTGATGCCCATGAAATTGAAGCAGTTATTCATTTTGCAGGATACAAAGCAGTTGGTGAATCTGTTCAGAAACCAATCGAATACTATTATAACAATATGACAGGTACACTGGTACTTTGTGATGTAATGAGAGCACACGGTGTAAAGAATATTGTATTTAGTTCTTCTGCAACTGTTTATGGAGATCCTGCTCAGATTCCAATTACAGAAAATTGTCCAAAGGGACAGCCAACAAACCCATACGGATGGACAAAGAGTATGTTGGAACAGGTACTGACAGACATTCATACATCCGATAAAGAATGGAATGTAATCTTACTTCGTTACTTTAACCCAATCGGTGCTCATAAGAGCGGTATGATCGGCGAAGATCCAAAAGGCATTCCAAACAATCTGGTTCCTTATGTTGCGCAGGTAGCAGTTGGTAAGAGACCTTGCCTTGGCGTATTTGGTAATGATTACGATACACCGGATGGAACAGGTGTCAGAGATTACATCCATGTAGTAGATTTGGCAGCAGGACATGTAAAAGCAATTGAAAAACTTCGTGAAAATCCAGGCGTAGAAGTTTACAACTTAGGAACAGGAAACGGTTACAGCGTACTTCAGGTTGTGGCAGCATTTGAAAAGGCATGCGGTCATGCAATTCCATACGAAATCAAACCTCGTAGAGAAGGTGATATCGCAACATGCTACTGTGATCCACAGAAAGCAAAAGAAGATTTAGGCTGGGAAGCAAAATACGGCATTGAAGAAATGTGTGAAGATTCCTGGAGATGGCAGAGTACAAACCCGGATGGTTATGCAACAAAATAGGAGTATGAGAAAATGGTTTATCGTTTGATTGACGAACTGGTTTGTTATGGATTAAATAATCAGTTGGTAGATGCAGCAGATGAAGTATATGTAAAAAATCGTCTGTTAGAATTGTTTGAGTTGGAAGCATATGAGACATCAGATTTTTCCGGTGAAGTACGACCGGTCAATGAAATTCTGGAAGACCTGATGAAAATTGCGTATGAAACCGGAATTCTGGAAGATGACACGATTACCCTCAAAGATTTGTTTGATACAAAGATTATGGGAATTCTGACACCGGCACCTTCTGTAGTGCAGCGCACATTCGCTGAAAAATATGCCGTTTCGCCTGTGAAAGCAACGAATTATTATTACGAATTTAGTAAGGCAACAAATTACATCCGCAAGGATCGTATTGCCAAGGATGAAAAATGGGTAACAGAAACAGAGTACGGTCCGATTGATATTACCATCAATCTTTCCAAGCCGGAAAAAGACCCAAGAGATATCGCAAAAGCCGGAAAAGCAAAGGCAAGCGGTTATCCTGCATGTCTGCTTTGCAAAGAAAACGAAGGTTTTGCAGGACATTTCAATCATCCGGCAAGACAGAACCACAGAATTATTCCGATGACATTGGACGGAGACGATTACTATTTACAGTATTCTCCATATGTGTACTACAATGAACACTGCATTATCTTTAACAAACAACATACACCAATGAAGATTGATAAGGCAGTATTTAGAAAACTGTTAGGATTTGTAGAACAGTTTCCACATTATACAGCTGGTTCAAATGCAGACCTTCCTATTGTTGGCGGTTCTATTTTAAGCCATGATCATTTCCAGGGCGGTAATTATACATTTGCAATGGCGAGAGCTCCATATGAAAAAACATTTACCATGAAAGCATGGCCAAATGTGACAGCCGGTATTGTAAAATGGCCAATGTCAGTTATCCGTCTTCAGGGTGAAAATCTGACAGACATTGCAGATGCAGCAGACCATATTTTAAGAACCTGGAGAGGTTATACTGACGAAGAAGCATTTATTTTCAGTGAAACAGATGGTACACCACATAATACCATCACACCAATTGCCAGAATGCGAGGCGATTTACTGGAGTTAGATCTTGTTCTTCGTAATAACATTACAACAGAAGAACATCCAATGGGTGTTTATCATCCACATAGCCAGTATCACCATATCAAGAAAGAAAACATCGGTCTTATCGAAGTTATGGGGCTTGCGGTTCTCCCGGCACGACTGAAAAAAGAGATGGCAGTTTTAGAGTCAGCGATTTTACAGGGTTCAAATATTCGCGAAGATGAAGTGCTTGCAAAACATGCAGACTGGGCGGAAAAATGGATGGCAGAAAATGAAGTGACTGCAGAAAATATTCATGGAATCGTACAGGATGAAATCGGCAAGGTATTTTCCAAGGTACTGGAATGTGCAGGCGTATATAAACGTACAGAAGAAGGCATGAAAGCCTTTGAAAGATTTATTGAAGTTATTAAATAATGGAAATAAAAGGGGAATGTTCATAGATGTTTGAACATTCCCCTTTTGTTTTGCGAATAATATGTAAAAAATGTCAATTTACAAAAGACATTACGAAATATATAATAAAAAAAGATTGTGTTTTTTTTGACAAAGATGCAATGTGTTGATTTTACGCATAAGAAAGAGGAGGGCACACTGTGAAGAAAAAGCATATGAAGCTGGAATTCTGTAAATATGATTTTTTGGCAATTGGAATTGTAGCAGCAATTGCGATCCTTGTAAGCGTAATATTTTGGACAAGTGTTGGGGCAGAGGAAGGAAGTATGCTTAGCGTCTATCAGGAAGGTGTTTTGATAAAAGAACTTTCTCTGGATTCTGATGTGGAGTTTGTAATTGAAGGAGATTACAAAAATGTGATTACCATCAAAGATGGGAAAGCGGCAATTACAGAATCTGATTGTCCGGGAACTGATTGTGTACACAGCGGATGGATTCATGAGGCGGGTAGAAGTATTGTGTGTCTGCCAAACCGAGTGGAACTTCGTATTGAGGGTACATCAGAAGTGGATTTTGTAGTGAGGTAGAAAATGCGTAGGAGTAAAACAAGTCAGCTGACAATTTGCGCTTTGCTCATTTCCGTGGCATTGGTGTTATCTTATATGGAACGATTTATTCCATTGCAGATGCTGATTCCTTTGCCGGGGATTAAACTTGGGCTTGCCAATATTGTTACGGTAATGGCGTTGTATTTCTTTGGAGAAAAACATGCTTTTACAATTTTGATTTTAAGATGTGTACTGGGCTCTGTTTTTGGCGGAGGAATTTCTGGTCTGGCGTTTTCCCTGACAGGAGGTTTGTTTGCAATGACCACCATGAGCATTGTCAGAAGAATGAGTATGTTCTCCGTTTACGGAGTCAGTGTGCTGGGAGCAGCCGCTCACAATATCGGACAAATTTTCGTGGCAATGTTTTTGATGAACTCGGTGTACGTGGCAGGATATTTGCCATATTTATTAGGGGTGTCTGTTTTTACCGGTATGGCGACCGGTGGGGCATGTGCAGGAGTATTTAAAGCTCTGGCAGCCAGTGGACAGGTACCGGAAGAAACAAAATAGTCTATGGAGGGACGTAAAGTATGAAAAAAATACTTGCGAGTGTTTTAACATTGGCAATGACAACCGCTTTACTGTCTGGCTGTACAGGTGTACCGGTAGCGATCGATACACCACAACAGGAAGTAAAGGAAGAAATAGCGGAAACATTGAATGGAGATGCAGTAAAAACAGGTCTTTATGTTTCGGCAAATTTAACAGCAGAAAATGCAACTGCAGAAGCAGGGGGAAATGTGACTACAGACATTTCGATCATTGCAGTTACCGTCAGCGACAGTGGTGTGATTGAATCCTGTGAAATTGATGCAGTACAGGGAAAAGTTCCGTTTGATGCAGAAGGACAGCTTGCTGCAGAAACCGGAGAAGTGTTAAGCAAAGTGGAACTTGGCGAAAACTATGGTATGAAAGCTTTCTCCCCAATCGGAAAAGAATGGGATGCGCAGGTAGAAGCCATTGAAAACTATGCTATAGGAAAAACAGTAGAAGAGTTAAAAACAAAAGCCATTGATGAAAGTGGCGTGGTAAAAGACGCAGATCTTGCATCAGGAGCAACCATCTATATGGGAAGCTTCATCTGGGGAATCGAAGGAGCTGTGGCAAATGCACAGCACTTAGGTGCAGTCAAGGGCGATCAGCTTGTTTTAACAGCAATTTCCAATAATGCGGGAAGTAAAGGTGCAACAGAGGAAGAAGCAGGAAGTGCAAGTGTAACATCCAATATTGCAGCAATGACATTAAACGGTGATGTGATTACAAGCTGTATTCTTGATTCTGTACAGTCTAAGGCAGAATTCGGAACGGATGGTGTGGTAACTACAGAAGCAGGTGCAGTAGCTTCCAAAAATCAGTTGGGAGAAGACTATGGATTAAAACAGTATTCGCCAATCGGAAAAGAATGGAACGAACAGACAGCAGCATTTGCACAGTACGTGACAGGAAAAACAACAGAAGAAGTGCTTGGAATGTCTCTCACAGAAACCACAGCACCGGCGGAAGCAGACCTGACATCTTCTGTAACAATTGCAGTGGGCGACTTTTTAGCACTGATTGAAAAAGCGGCAACGAAGGCAGAAGCAGAACTTGTAGCTGTAAAAACAGGTTATGCTCTTACAGCGAACTTAACAGTAGAAAACGCAACAGCAGAGGCTGATGGAAATGCAACCACAGATATTTCTCTCATTGCAGTCACAGTGACAGAAGAAGGTATCATTGAATCTTGTGAAATTGACGCAATTCAGGGAAAAGTAACTTTTGCAGCAGATGGTCAGATTACATCTGAAGCAGGAGATGTTTTAAGTAAAATGGAACTTGGGGAAGCCTATGGTATGAAAGCCTTTTCACCAATCGGAAAAGAATGGGATGAACAGGTAACAGCAATTGAAAATTATACCGTAGGAAAAACAGTAGAAGAATTAAAAACAACTGCCATTGATGAAGCAGGTGTGGTAAAAGATGCGGACCTTGCATCCAGTGCCACAATTTATATGGGAAGCTTTATCTGGGGAATTGAAGCAGCAGTAAATAATGCAGCAAACCTTGGCGCAGTTTCTGGCGACGAGCTTGTGCTTACAAGCATTGCAACCAACGGAGCAAGCAAATCCGCAGGAGAAGAAGCAGGATGTGCACAAGTAGATGCGAATGTTGCAGTTGTGACAAAACGCGGTGATGTAATTACAAGCTGTATACTTGATTCTGTACAATCAAAGGCAGAATTCGGTGCGGATGGTGTTGTCGCAACAGAAGCAGGTGTGGTATCTTCTAAAAATCAGTTGGGAGAAAACTACGGATTGAAGCAGTTCTCTCCAATCGGAAAAGAATGGAATGAACAGGTAAGTGCATTTGCACAGTATGTGACAGGAAAAACAGCAGAAGAAGTGCTTGGAATGTCTCTTACAGAAACTACAGCACCGGCAGAAGCAGACCTGACATCCTCTGTAACAATTGCAGTTGGTGACTTCATGACACTGATTGAAAAAATGGCGAAATAAAATAAAGAGGTAATAAAATGATTCGAAAAATTCTTTCTTTGGTTTTGGCAGCAGCTTTGCTTGTGGGATGTGCTGCACCACAGAATACAGTATCGCAAAAAAGATACCAGGCGAGCTTTTTAACATTGTTTGATACAGTTACATCGATTGTTGGATATGCACAGTCAGAGGAAGAGTTTGAGAAAATTACAGACGAGATTCACGACCAGTTAGAAGTCTATCATCAGCTGTTTGATATCTACAATGATTATGAAGGTATCAACAATATCAAAACAATCAATGATCAGGCTGGAATTGCACCGGTAAAAGTTGATTCTGTATTAATCGGCTTTTTACAGGATTGCAGAGAATACTACAATGCAACCGGCGGAGTGGTCAATGTAGCCATGGGAAGTGTTTTATCCCTCTGGCATGAAACCAGAAATGAAGGAATTGATGATCCGGAAAATGCAAAACTTCCAAATGAGGAAGCATTAAAGGAAGCAGCAAAACATTGCAGTTTTGATACGGTCATTATTGATGAAGAGAATTCTACAATATATCTGGAAGATCCACAGCAGAGACTGGATGTAGGTGCCATTGCAAAAGGATGGGCAACCCAGAGGGTGTGTGAAAATGCACCATCAGGGCTTTTGGTCAGTGTGGGTGGCAATGTGTGTGCGACTGGTCCAAAACCTGAAAAGAACAGTTCCTGGGTGGTTGGAATTCAGGACCCTGAAGGCGGTGTGGACGATTATCTTCATACGGTATACGTGAATCGGGAAAGTGTAGTAACAAGCGGTGATTATCAAAGATATTACACAGTAGAGGGAAAAAAATATCACCATATTATTGATCCGGAAACTTTGTATCCGGCAGAAAAGTGGAAATCTGTCAGCATTATCTGCACAGATTCCGGTCTTGGAGATGCACTTTCGACAGCCCTTTTCCTTCTTGATTTGGAGGAAGGACAGAAACTATTAGACAAATATGACGCTCAGGCTGTATGGGTAGACCTTACTGGGGAAACTTATTACAGTCCGGGATTTAAAGAGTTAATCAGAACTTGATATACGAGGTAAAGACATGAAAAGTTTATTTTTCGGCGGAATTCATCCGGCAGATCGCAAAGAATTATCGGCATCTGCTCAGTTGCAGCCTGTAAATCAGCCAAAACAGGTAGTGATTCCAATGTCTCAGCACATTGGGAATCCTTGTACACCAATGGTTGCAGTTGGCGACCTGGTTAAAAAAGGCCAGAAAATCGGTGATGGAGAAGGTTTATGTGTACCAGTTCATTCATCTGTATCTGGTAAAGTAATTGCAATTGAGCCAAGACGTCATCCAAACGGCAGAGACGTGCTTTCGGTTGTGATTGAAAATGATTTTCAAGATACTTTAGATACTACAATGAAAGCTTATGAAGATTACAGCAAGTTAAGCGATGATGAAATTATCGATATCATTCGTGAAGCTGGCATCGTAGGTATGGGTGGCGCTACATTTGCAACAAACATCAAAGCGGCATCCAGTATGGAAAAGGTAAACACACTCATTGCGAATGCATGTGAATGTGAACCATATATTACAGCAGATGATATGCTGCTTCGTACTTACCCACAGCAGGTAATCGAAGGTATGAAAATTATCTGTCAGATTTTAGATCCTGAACGTGTAGTACTTGCTGTAGAAGCGAACAAAAAGGCGGCAATCGAAGTACTGAAAAAAGAACTGGAAGGTGAAAGTAAAATTGAACTGATGGTCCTTCCAACACGTTACCCACAGGGGGCGGAAAAACAGCTTGTTCAGACTGTGACAGGAAAAGAAATTGCACCAGGACAGCTTCCTGCATCTGTTGGTGCAGCAGTATTTAATGTTGCAACTTATGCATTTACTTACAGAGCAGTTTGTAAAGGTCGTGCTGTTACAGAACGTATTGTGACAGTCAGCGGGGAAGCAGTAAACAATCCGGGTAACTTTACAACAAGAATTGGTACAAACTTTGCGGACCTTGTAGAGGCAGCAGGCGGATTAAAAGAGGATACATGGAAAGTTATCGTGGGAGGTCCTATGATGGGATTTGCCCAGGAAGATTTATCGGCGTGTACAGTAAAAGGAACAAACTCTATTCTTTGTCTGACTCAGGCACAGAATGGAGAATCTAAGGAAGAAGTGACATGTATTCGTTGTGGCGAATGTTTAAAGGTTTGTCCAATGAACCTTCAGCCATTATATCTCTATGCTTACGAAAAGAAAGAAGATGTAGCTGCATTAAATCGTCTCAATGTATTAGACTGCATTGAATGCGGATGCTGCTCTTATGCGTGCCCTGGAAAACTTCCACTGGTGGAACGATTCAGAAATGGAAAGAGACTTGTAAAGGAGGGAAATAAATAATGAAATTTGTAGTTACTTCCTCTCCTCATATTCGAGGTAAAAGAAATACACAGCAGATTATGCTGGATGTGGTGATTGCATTAATTCCTGCACTTCTTGCCGGTACAATTATTTTTGGCATCCGTGCACTGATTGTAGCACTGGTATGTATCGCGGCAGCAGTTGTAGCAGAATGGGTATGCGGTATGATTTTATATCATCGCAACACAGTAAAAGACGTATCTTCTGTAGTTACAGGACTTTTGCTTGCATTAACACTTCCAGCTACAGTTCCATACTGGCTTGCAGCAGTAGGCAGTGTGTTTGCGATTGTTGTGGTAAAAGGTTTTGGCGGCGGCCTTGGGAAAAACGTATTTAACCCTGCACTTGGAGCGAGAGCATTTATGATGATGTTCTGGCCGGTGCATCTGGTTCGCTACATAGCGCCAGGCACTGTGGATGGTGTTGCATCAGCAACTCCGTTACACCATATGGTAATGCCTGCATTACCTACAGAAAGTATCGGACAGATGTTTATGGGAAATATCGGTGGCACCATTGGTGAAGTATGTACACTGGCACTTTTGATTGGTGGAATATACCTGATAGCAAAGGGCGTAATTTCTGCAAAAATTCCTGTCAGCTATCTTGGTACAGTAGCAGTGCTGACACTTGTGTTCTCTAAAGGAGACAATGCATTTTTATGGATGTTATACAGCCTTCTTGGCGGTGGTGTTGTGTTAGGTGCACTTTTTATGGCAACAGACTACGCAACATCTCCGGTAACACCAAAAGGTCAGATTATTTATGGTATCGGATGTGGTGTACTTACAGTAATCTTCCGTTACTTCGGATTATTCCCGGAAGGTGTTACTTATGCAATCCTTCTGATGAATGCTTGCGCATGGGCAATTGACCGCTATAGCGCACCACGCAGATTTGGAACAAAGAAAGGAGAGGTGGCATAATATGAAATCTATGTTAAAACCAATCATAGCAATCGTGGCTGTGGCACTGATTCTTTTCGGTTCAGTCAAAGGTCTTTCAGGGATTGCAGCAGCAAATGAAGACAAAGAAATGAATGAAATGATGGCCACAATTCTTCCGGGAAACACTACTTTTACATGGGAAGAATATGACGGCGAAGATACAGCAATTCAGGCTGTATATAAAGGAGAAACAGGTTTTGTCATCCAGACATCTGCTTATGGTTATGCCGGTGACATTGTGATGTTGGTTGGCGTTAGCAATGAAGGGACTGTTACAGGACTTGTTGTTCGTGATTTATCAGAAACCTATGGACTTGGTGCAAATGCATTGACAGATACAGCTTATCTTTCCCAGTATTTAGAAACTGCCGGGGATGCAGAAATTGGAAATAACATTGACGCCATCACTGGTGCAACAGTTACTTCCAAAGCTGTCACAAGAGCTGTAAATTCTGCAGTTGCATACGTAACAGGCGCGGATACGACTTCCAGCGCAACAACATGGGGAGGTTGATAAAATGGAAAAGAAATCTTTTGTTTTAAATGTACTCCTGGCAGTAGTTTTAGGAGCAGGCCTTCTTGTGGGCATTGTATGGAGTGCAATCCAGCCAAATGTAGTGCTCTCTAATCTTGATGTTCCGGCTATGGCAGCGCTGGTTCTCATTGCACTTTTAATTGAATACCTTTGGAAGGGTACTGAAAAACGTGCATGGGCAGTGCAGATTGTACTTGCAGCAGTAACATTCGCTGTGCTTCCTTTTGCAGCAGGCTATGCAGGTGCGGGAATCAAACTCACAGTTTGTGGAACAGCTTCTTTTGCTGTTCTTACATGGCTCTTTGATTCTATGGCAGAAAGAATGAGTGTAACATGCGATCGCAAATGTGCTATGATTCCAACAGCATTTGTTATGTATCTTGCATGTCAGTGCTTTATGGGGATGATTTTGTAAACTAAATGATGTGAATATAAATAACTTAAGAGCAGGCTGAAGTGCCTGCTCTTAAGTTATTTTAGAATCTTATTTAAATATCACGTTACGGTACTTTGCAAGAATTTTATACACAATCATACCAAGGACACCGCAGGAAAGTATCTGTCCGATGCCTACTGTTACCATGAAATATGGTACACCCCCTGGGATATGGTAAACATATGCCAGTACGAATGGCACGATGAGTGCGTTGCTAAGAATTGGCGGTACTGAAACTACCCATTTCCATTTTCGAAGCAGATAAGTGCCGCATGCACCAAGTAAAGTTGCCAGACTTCCAAAGATGACGTCAAGCAGCATCCCTCCGCTGAGAAGATTGCTGATCAGGCATCCGATAAAAAGACCTGGAATTGCAGCCGGTGTAAAAGCCGGAAGCACGGTGAGTGCTTCGGAAATTCGAATCTGAATGGCTCCGCTTGCAAGGTTAAATGCGCTGATAAAAAGGGTCAGTACCACGTAGATAGCCGCAATCATGGCAGCCTGCGTGATATACTTTACACGTCTTGATCTCATATTTAATTTTCTCCTTTAGTTTTGTTTTACGAGTGGAAGGTCTCGAACACTCGGTTTATATACCCTATCGACCTTGTTTTTGGGTTTTAACGGTGGGAAGTATACCACAGAAAGTAAAGAATTGCAATAATTATGGAATCCAATCCTTGCTATTACAGAAAAAATGCGCTATAATGCTTTAATTATGAGACTTTTGTAAAAAAGAGGAGACAAAGAGATGAACTTAGTTACAGTAAAAGAATTATATCGCAATACTGACAAATATATCGATCAGACCATCGAAGTTGGCGGATGGGTTCGTAATATCCGTGATTCAAAGACATTTGGATTTATCGTTTTAAATGACGGTACATTTTTTGAAACATTACAGGTAGTATTCCATGACAACATGGAAAACTTTACAGAAATCTGCAAATTAAATGTAGGTGCAGCAATCATCGTAAAAGGTAAATTGGTTGCAACACCACAGGCAAAACAGAAATTCGAAATTCAGGCAGAGGAAGTTATTGTAGAAGGACCATCTACACCAGACTATCCTGTACAGCCAAAGCGTCACAGCTTAGAATACTTAAGAACAATCACACATTTACGTCCTAGAACAAACACATTCCAGGCAGTATTCCGTGTACGTTCCTTATGTGCTTACGCAATCCATCAGTTCTTCCAGGAAAGAGGATTCGTATATGTAAATACTCCGCTGATCACAGGAAGTGACTGTGAAGGTGCCGGTGAAATGTTCCAGGTTACAACAATGGATTTAAACAATGTGCCAAAGACAGAAGATGGTGCAGTTGATTTCTCTAAAGATTTCTTTAACAAACCAACAAACCTGACAGTTTCCGGTCAGTTAAACGGCGAAACTTATGCGATGGCATTTAGAAACATCTACACATTTGGACCAACATTCCGTGCAGAAAATTCTAATACAACAAGACATGCTGCAGAATTCTGGATGATCGAACCTGAAATGGCATTCGCTGATCTTCAGGACAACATGGATATTGCAGAAGCAATGTTAAAATATGTCATTCGTTATGTGCTTGAAAATGCACCAGAAGAAATGAACTTCTTCAACAGCTTCATTGACAAAGGCTTACTTGACAGATTGAACGGTGTTATGAACTCAGAATTTGGTCATGTGACTTACACAGAAGCAATCGAAATCCTTGAAAAGAACAATGACAACTTTGATTATAAAGTATACTGGGGATGTGACTTACAGACAGAACATGAAAGATACTTAACAGAAAAAGTATTTAAACGTCCTGTATTCGTAACAGATTATCCAAAGGAAATCAAAGCCTTCTACATGAAACTCAACGAAGACGGCAAGACAGTTGCAGCCATGGATTGTCTTGTTCCGGGTATCGGTGAAATCATCGGCGGAAGCCAGAGAGAAGATGATTACGATAAATTAGTTGGACGTATGGAAGAACTGGGGCTTAACAAAGAAGACTACGACTTCTATCTTGACCTTAGAAAATATGGTTCCGCTCGTCATGCAGGTTTCGGCCTTGGATTTGAAAGATGCGTAATGTATTTAACAGGTATGGGTAACATCCGTGACGTTATCCCATTCCCAAGAACAGTTAACAACTGCGAATTATAAGAAACAGAATACCGAACAAATGTTCTTGAAAAATCATACACCTTATGGTACACTTACCGTGAGGTGTATTTTTTTATGTTAATCATTCATACGGCAGACCTTCATCTGGGAGCAAGTCCTGATGCAGGGGAAAAATGGGGAAAAAACAGAAAACAGGAATTATGGGATAGCTTTGAACGATTGATAGAAGTGGTGGAAATGCAGAAGGCAGATCTGCTTTTGATCGCAGGAGATGTATTTCATAGACCACCGCTTCTTCGTGAACTTCGGGAGGTTAACGACCGTTTTGCGTCTTTATCAAAAACAAAAGTTGTTCTTATGGCGGGCAATCATGACCATATAGGCGCAAATTCTTTTTATAAAGGATTTTCCTGGGCGGAAAATGTATATTTCTTTGAGAATACAGTGATAGATTCTGTTAAATTCCCGGAACTAAAAACAGATGTTTATGGTCTTAGTTATCACGGAAAAGAAATTCGTGAGCAACTGTATGATGATGTGAAGCCGGAGGATAATGGATATTATCATATTTTGCTGGCTCACGGCGGAGATGAAAAGCATATTCCTTATACGAAAGAAAAACTCATGAAAAGTGGGTTTGATTATATTGCCTTTGGACATGTGCATAAACCGGGACTCATTTTACCTGGGCGTGCAGTGATGGCAGGAAGTCTGGAACCAACAGATCATACCTGTTTTGGAACCCATGGATTTGTTCGTGTGGAAGTGAAAGATGGGAAAAATCAGATTGCGCTGGTTCCATTTGCAAAAAGAGAATACAAGACATTAAGAATGGAAATTACCACAGAAGATACCATGGGTAGCATTTGCAGAAGAATTGGTGAGAAAGTTACGGAACTTGGTGAGCAAAACATTTATGATGTAATCATCCAGGGAAAAAGACATGCTTCTTTGGAAATTATGGAAGAAAAGATAAAGAGTGTTGGCAATATCCGGGCAATTTTAGATCAGACAGACAAGTATTATGATTATGAGCAATTGAAGATAGATTATGAAGGTTGTCTGCTGCAAAGATATATTTCTTCTTTTGAACAGAGCGGGGAAGAAGTAGATAAGAAAGTGCTTGCTTATGGCATAGAGGCAATCCTGGAGGCATTGAAAGCATGATTATCAAGGAATTAAATTTAAGAAATTTTGGAAAATTTTCTGAATCGGTGTTTCGTTTTTCTGATGGGATTAATGTGATTTACGGAGCCAATGAAGCGGGGAAGACTACGATTTATCATGCGATTGGAGCCCTTCTCTTTGGAATGGAAAAGCAGAGAGGGAGAGCCGCAAGAAACGATGCATATACTACTTATCAGCCGTGGAACAATAAGACATGGTATGAAGGTAGCATGAAATTCGAAACAGGTGGCAAAATTTTTTATCTGGAACGAAACTTTTATCATAATGAAAAATCCGTACGTCTGGTATGTGAAACGGATGGAGAAGAATTATCCGTAGAACAAGGTGATTTGGAGATGCTGCTTGGTGATATGAATGCAGAATTGTATGTTAATACTGCGGCAGTGGGACAGTTAAAGATGAAGCCACAGGATATCATTTACAGCTATCTGAAGAATCATATAGCAAGTGTGCAGGAAGCAGGGAAAAATGCGACAGATGTGGTAAAAGCACTGCAGAATCTGGAAACAAAGAAAAAATCAATAGAACAAATGAAAAAGAGACAGGCAGGAGAAATCAGAGAGCAAATTGCGAAACTGGATGCGGGAATAGAACTGTTGGAAAAAGAAATCTTAGCCTGTCAGAAGCAAATAGAAGGTTTGATGAAGCAAAAAGTACAGCTGGAAGAGGAGGTGTCGGAAGAACGAAGAGGTTTCTTTGCAAAGATTCTCTGCTGGTTAAAAAAATTATTTAGCAGAAAGCGTCTGCGCAGAGAAGCTGAGAAAAGACGTGAAGAAATCTTAAAAACAGAAGAAAAATTGAAATTTCTTCGGGAACTTGTTGGTGAAAAAGAAAGCCAGAGAGAAGAATTTATATTAGAAAAAGATTCTTTTTATGAAAAATTACATGAACAGTCAAAGAATCTGGAAGTAAAAGCGATAGAACTTGCGATGGACAGGATTCGTGAGATTTCCGCTCTTCGAAAAGAAGAGGTTATGCAGCAGCTGATTGATAAAACATCGGCAGTTCTGTCCCGGATGACAAAGGGAAAATACCAGAAACTGATTCTGGAAGAAAATGAAGAACCGGTTGTCTGGGATGGTAATCAAACGGTGAAACTGTTTCAGCTAAGTACAGGGTGTGTAGACCAGGTATATTTGGCGCTGCGCATTGGATTGCAGGATCTGTTTTTTGGAGAAGATACCCTGCCGCTTTTATTTGATGATGCTTTTGTGTATTTTGATGACAAGCGTTTGGAACGCCTGTTGGTGTATTTACAAAGTCTTGACAGACAAGTACTTTTGTTTTCCTGTCATAAAAGAGAACTTCGCATATTAGAAAAACATCAGATTCCTTATGGGAAAATATTACTTTAAAATCCCCCTAGGGAGATTGTGAAAAAACTGAAATGATGTTATACTTCAGTATGGTAACGAAGTGAAATTTTGAAAGGTAGGAATGAACATGGAAGAAAAGCATACACATATCGCAGAAGACGGAACAGTTTACGAGCATACGCATCATGAGCATGTTCATTCGCACGATCATGGACATAGTCATGGTCATGTGCATACGAATACAAAAGCTGTATTAAATCGTTTGTCCAGGGCAATTGGACATTTAGAATCCATTAAAAGAATGGTAGAAGATGGAAGAGACTGCAGTGAAGTACTGATTCAGTTATCGGCAGTAAAATCCGCGATCAATAATACAGGAAAGGTTATTTTAAAAGATCACATTGAGCATTGCATGGTAGATGCCGTAGAATCCGGGGACCACAAAGCCATTGAAGAACTGACAGAGGCAATTGACCGTTTCATGAAATGATGTTATACTACATTTTGAGGTTGTGTTGAAAAAACATAGGGCGGACAAACAAGATATTGTGGTAGGAGGAGTTAAATGATTTACGTAATCAAGAAAGACGGAACAAGAGAAAAGTTCAATGTTGAAAAGATTATCAATGCGGTAAACAAATCTGCAAATCGTATTCTTTACACATTTACAGAAGAAGAAAAACGCCGAATCTGTGATTTTGCTTTTACAAAGGCAGAGTCTCTTGGCAGAGAAAATATTGATATTCAGGATATGCACAATATTGTAGAAGGTGCTCTGGAACAGGTGAATCCGGCAGTTGCAAGAAGCTATCGTGATTACCGAAATTATAAAAAAGACTTCGTGCACATGATGGATGATGTTTATACAAAAAGTCAGTCTATCCGTTACATTGGGGATAAGAGTAATGCCAATACAGACAGTGCACTGGTTGCAACCAAACGAAGCTTGATTTTTAATGAATTAAATAAAGAATTATATCGTAAATTCTTTATGAACCGTAATGAGCTTCAGGCATGTCGTGATGGTTATATCTATATTCATGACCAGTCTGCTCGTCTCGATACTATGAACTGTTGTCTTTTTGACGTGGGCAATGTCTTAAAAGGCGGCTTTGAGATGGGGAATGTCTGGTATAACGAACCAAAGACATTAGATACTGCCTTTGACGTTATGGGCGATATTATTTTAAGTACAGCAGCTCAGCAGTATGGTGGTTTTACAGTCCCTGAAGTGGATAAGATTCTGGCACCATATGCAGAAAAGAGTTACGAAAAATATAAAACAGAGTTTAAACAGTTTGCAGATCCGGACTGGGCTGGTCTTGATGAAAAAGCAGAAAGCTATGCTATGAGCAAAGTAAGACGTGATTTTGATCAGGGATGGCAGGGAATCGAATATAAATTAAATACGGTTGGTTCTTCTCGTGGAGATTATCCGTTTGTGACAGTGACGTTAGGGCTTGGAACAAAACCATTTGAAAAGATGTGTAATATTTCCCTGTTACAGGTTCATAAACAGGGTCAGGGAAAAACGGGAAATAAAAAACCGGTATTATTCCCGAAAATTGTATTCTTATATGATGAAGAAATTCACGGACCGGGAAAATGTTGTGAAGACGTGTTTGAAGAGGGCGTTGAATGCTCTTCCAAAACCATGTATCCGGACTGGCTTTCCATGAGCGGAAAAGGTTATATTGCCAGCATGTATCAGCGCTATAAGAAGGTAATCAGCCCTATGGGATGCCGAGCATTCTTAAGCCCTTGGTATGAAAGAGGCGGAATGTATCCGGCAGATGAAAATGATGTGCCGGTATTTGTAGGACGCTTTAATATTGGTGCAGTAAGCTTACACCTTCCGATGATTCTGGCAAAATCCCGTGCGGAAAACAGAGATTTTTATGAAGTGCTGGATTATTATCTGGAAATGATTCGTCATCTTCATATTCGTACGTATGAATATCTTGGAGAAATGCGAGCGTCCACAAATCCATTGGCTTATTGCGAAGGCGGTTTCTATGGCGGAAATCTGCAGCCACAGGATAAGATCAAACCATTATTGAAAGCAGCAACAGCTTCTTTTGGTATTACAGCCTTAAATGAACTGCAGGAACTCTACAACGGAAAATCTATTCGTGAAGATGGACAGTTTGCATTAGATGTTTTGGAATATATCAATAAAAAGATTGCCCAGTACAAAGAAGAAGACGGACATTTGTATGCAATTTATGGAACACCGGCAGAAAGCTTATGCGGTCTTCAGATTGAACAGTTCCGTAAGAAATATGGTATTGTAGAAGATGTTTCTGACAGACCATATGTAAGCAACAGCTTCCACTGTCATGTAACAGAACAGATGACTCCAATTGAAAAGCAGGACTGCGAAGGACGTTTCTGGGAACTTTGCAATGGCGGTAAGATTCAGTATGTAAGATATCCAATCGGATATAACAAAGATGCAATCCGCACATTGATCAGACGTGCTATGGAATTGGGTTATTATGAAGGTGTCAACCTATCTTTGGCATACTGTGATGATTGTGGACATCAGGAATTGGAAATGGATGTCTGCCCAAAATGCGGGTCAAAGAATCTGACAAAGATTGACCGTATGAACGGTTATTTATCCTACAGCCGTGTTCATGGAGACACCCGTCTGAATAAAGCCAAGATGGCTGAAATTGCAGAACGTGTCAGTATGTAAAATGTATCAGAATAAAAATGAATAAATAAAGATATGACTCCACATCCTATAATATCGCGAATAGTTCGTGAAAAAAGATGTGGAGTTTTTTGTATGGAATATTTAAAAGCATTTGTAGTTGGAGGTATCATTTGCGCTTTTGTGCAGATTCTGATGGAGAAAACCAAAATGCTTCCGGGGCGTATTATGGTAACCTTGGTGTGCGCCGGAGTGGTATTAGGCTTTCTTGGTGTGTATCAGCCCTTTGCAGATTTTGCAGGTGCCGGAGCCACGGTGCCATTGTTGGGATTTGGAAATACTCTTTGGAAAGGAATGCAGGAAGCTATCGACAAAGATGGTTTTCTTGGAATCTTTCGCGGAGGGTTTACAGCCAGTGCGGCAGGTATTAGTGCCGCACTTGTTTTCGGGTATCTGGCAAGTCTGATATTTAAGCCAAAAATGAAGAAATAAAGTGCAGCCCATGATAAGAAAAATGTCATGGGCTGTGCTTGTGTATTAGGAGAAATCTTGATATAATAAAGGTTAAAATTGAGGGAAAATTCGTGATGGATGAACGGAACTTTTAGGAGGAAAGTGAGTACATGAAAAAGATTGCAGTAGTTGCGGACAGCAACAGCGGATATACACCAGAAGAGGCAAAAGCAGCAGGTGTACATTTTATTCCGATGCCGTTTTATATTGACGAAAAAGAATACTTTGAGGGTGTGAATTTAAGCCATGAAGAGTTTTTTGATTTTTTGGCAAAGGATGCAGATGTGAGTACATCTCAGCCGTTACCGGGAAGTATGTTAAGTCTTTGGGACGAACTGCTAGAGTCCTATGATGAGATTATTTATCTGCCGATGTCCAGCGGTTTATCAGGTACTTGCCAGACTGCAACAATGCTTGCACAGGATTATGATGGCCGTGTTTATGTGGTAGATAATCAGAGAATCTCTGTGCCGTTGAAACATTGTGTTCAAGATGCGCTGATAATGGCAGAAATGGGAAAGAGTGCCAAAGAAATCAAAGACTATCTGGAAAGAACGAAATTCGACTCTGTGGTTTATATCACAGTGAATACCTTGAAATATTTGAAAAGGGGAGGCAGAGTTACTCCGGCAGCGGCAGCTCTTGGTACCCTTTTGAAAATCAAACCTGTATTACAGATTCGAGGAGAAAAACTGGATTCTTACGCAAAAGCAAGAACCATGAATCAGGCAAAGAAACTGATGATCGATGCACTTCGCAAAGATATCGATGAATTGTTTGATGGTAATTTAAGTGAAGTACATTTGGACATTGCACATACGAAAAATGATGCAGCAGCACAGGAGATGAAAACACTTTTGGAAGAAGCATTTCCGGGATGCGGAGAGATCACCATTGATCCATTATCTTTAAGTATTTCATGCCACATTGGTGAAGGTGCGTTGGGAATCGCATGCAGTAGAAAACTGACAGTGTAGGTAAATATGACAAATCAAACAACAATGCTCCGTGAAATTATAGAGGAGCATTCAGACAGAATTAAAAACATGAAAAAATATTACCCATATTTTCGACTGGCGGAATCCTCTCTGGCTCAGTACAGAGACGGACAGTTCGCCTGTCTGGATATGGGTTATATCACGTTGGCGGTCATTCGCTTTTTCATTGAAGAAAATAATTTCAAGGAAAAGGACGTAACTTATCAGGAATACTATGCCTTTTTGAAGGAACTTTTAAAAAGGGATTTTGAATTAGAACTTGAAAAAGAGGAAGAGCAGGATTTGACCGCTTTTCTTTTTGATAAATTGAAAAATGAGGGAAAACCTTTTAGTTTTGACTACTACGACCCGGTGGACCATAAACGAAAGACTATGCGCAGCCGTTTTATGGACAGTAAAATCGAGGACGGGGTAGTCTATTATTATATTACTTCGGATGCCATTGAGTTTTATCTGGATACGAAGGAAATCAAAGATGAAAGTACCATTAATGTAGAACAGCTGCTTCTTGAAAAGCTGATCAGTACGCAAAATTTCCGTGGAGGTACAGAAGTTGCAAAGCGTATCAACAATGAAGTAGGACGTCTCATGCGACAGAAAAATGAAGTGCTTGGTATTTTGAGCTATGATGTATTTGCCGGTGTGGAAGCTTTTGAAAAATTTATGGGCAGTACCATGCGCTGGTTTAAAGAGGAGCAGAAACTGTTCGCGAGAAATAGTGATTTAATACATAAAGCATTGGAAAGAGCAGAGTCTGATGGAGAACAAGGAGATTATCAGAGTCGTTACTATCAGGCTATTGATGAAATTTATCAGTTAGAACTGGAACTAAAAAAAGCAATCGCAAGGCACAGCGAACTTCTTGGAGCATGTACGGCATTACAGAAAAAAGTAGGAGAACTAGTGTCAAAATCAAAATTTTCCGCACTAAAACGTTCTCTGGATTTTAAACGAATGGGACAGCGTCTGATGGAGAGAGACCGTGCAGACTTACTGGAAGCACTGGTTCTGCCGCTTTTTGATATTCATACAGGGAAAACGCTGCATATGGGTCGCCTGGAAGATCTGCTGATGGTAAGTCCAGAAAAAACGGAAGTTATCGAACAGGTTTTAGAAGGTGAAGAACAGGCATATATATACGAAGATGAGGTGGAGGATGCCAGAATCCAGAAAAATTACATGCTGCTTTTTGAGAATCTGTTGCAGACGCTGGAACGAATTCCTTCGTTCACGCTGAAAGAATGGCAGGAGCAGTTGAAAGTTCAGCTTGGAGAAACAGTGGTTCGAAATGCGGATTATTATTCTTTTTTAGTGCACCTGGCACAGAAGAAAGAATATGTTGTAAAACAGATCATTGAAAAACCGGATACATTTTTAGAAGAGGCTGTGAAAGCCTTTTTAGAAGAACATAAAGAATACGAAGAAGTGACAATTTCTTTAAACATGCTTCCGGAAGAAGAACTGGTTATTGGGACACATATGTCTGTCACAAATTTACTGATAGAGAGGGGGAACGAATGATGGAAAATCGAAATCTGGAAAAAGCGCTGGAACTGATTTCAGACCTGATTCAGGGTGAAGAAAATCCTGTGCTTTATGAAGAATATATTTCTAATTCAGAAGTTTATCGTCTGACCTCTATGATTGCAAAAAAGTTGGGACTTAGCATTTATGAATATCAGAATCATCTGTATATGACCAGCGGGGAGCATAACGGAGTGTTTGGCTTTACCAATGAGGAGTTGAAAAAGACCATAGGTGTCCGATTAAACCGTGAACTGTATCTTTGCTACTACATTATCTATACGATCATGATGCAGTTTTATCAGGATTCTGCGACCTACAGTTACATTGAATATGTAAAAATCGATGATGTGATTCAGGCAGTGGATAAGGGATTGGCAGCAGTAGTTTCTCAGATTGAAGTGCTGGTGCTTAGCGAGATTGAAGAAAATTCTTTTAAAACGCTGGCGCTGATGTGGGAAGACCTTCCGATGATCACAACAGAAGAATCCACTGTTCGCCGTGCAGCCAGAAATTCAAAAATCGGTTATGTGAAAATGGTGGTAAATTTTATGGTGAATCAGCGACTTCTTTTGGAAGCTGAGGAACGATACTATCCCACTATACGATTCCGTGCACTGATTGAAAATTATTATACAGAGCATCAGGGACGACTTTATGAACTACTGAACGGAAAGGAAGAAAACTAATGCCGCACATTAACAGAATTCGTGTGAACAACGTAAAATATAATTTCGGCACCCAGTATTATGACGATTTTGTCATGCGCTTTTCCGGGAAAAATACCATTTATGACCTTGCTAATGGCGGTGGAAAAAGTGTGCTTATGCTTCTGCTCTTGCAGAATCTGATTCCAAATTGTACTTTGGATGAAAAACAGCCGATTGAAAAATTATTCCGTTCCGGTAACGGGAATACAACCATTCATTCCATGATTGAATGGAAATTAAATCCATGCCATGTGAAGAATGGCTTTCAGTACATGACCACAGGTTTCTGCGCCAGAAAAGCGAGAGGTGCAGGTGGAGAAGATGGAGAAATATCAGCGGACAGAGCATCTATCGATTATTTTAATTACTGTATTTTTTACCGACAGTTCAATGACAATGATCTGAAAAACCTGCCGTTATCTAATGGGAAAGAAAGAATTACATATCTTGGATTGCGCTCTTATCTGCAGGAACTTGAAAAGAAAGACTTCCATGTGGAAGTAAAGATTTTTGACCGTAAAGGGGACTATCAGAGATTTATCAGTCAGTATGGTCTTTTTGAAAGCGAATGGGAAATCATTCGAGGAATTAACAAGACAGAAGGTCATGTACGTACTTATTTTGAGACCAATTACCGTACAACACGTAAAGTCGTGGAAGACCTTTTGATTGAAGAAATTATAGAAAAATCATTTTATCATAAAACAGGTACTGACCGTGAAGCAGGTGAAATGGCCAACACATTGCTGGACTTAAAAGACCAGCTTGTTTTGCTGTCCCAGAAAAAGAATGAGATACATTATTATGATAAGCAGATTGAACTTCTGTCTGAATTTGCAGCAAGAGTGGGAAGCCTTCAGGGAATGTATTTCAAAAAGCAGGGGCTGGAAGAACAGCTTGTTAAAACGTACAATACTACTTTAAAACGTCGTGTGCAGAAAGAGCATGCCCATGAAGAATTAAATATTCAGGATACAGCCCTTGCTGAACAGAAACTGGAAGTATCACGTCAGATTGATACTGCAGGTATTCAGAAAAAAGAACAGCAGCTGGAAGTTCTGGAAAGTACTTTGCGAGAAAAGCAAAAAGAAATTGAAGAGGTTTCAGAAATTAGTCAGAAAAAACGTGCTCAGTTGGAAGAACGTGAATGTGACAATTATTATTTAAATTATCTTGAAAATGAAAAAGAATATTTGGCGGCCAAAAAAGCCGTTGAAGAAATTTTAAGTGGCAGTGAAACACTGGAAGAAGATTTGTTTGCCATGGCAAATGAATTAAAGACCTATACAGAAGCAGACCAGAAAGAGCTTGCAGAAGTGCTTGCTGAATTACAGGATCACTGCGCGCATTTGGAAGGAGAAAGAGCAGAGCTTGAAACAGAAGAAAAGCATCTGGCGGTAAAACTGGAAGTTTTAGAAAACAGCACAAAGAAACTGGAGACAGAACGCCAGAAATTAAATGATAAGATTCATGAACTTTCCCGCCAGGAGAGTGTATTGTTCTTCTCGGATATGAAAGGACAGTGCGAAAAGGCTGAAAAAGACCTTATTGGTTTGCAGAAGAAGCAGAAACAGACTTTGCTTCGCATGGAGCAATGTAGCAAAGAACTTTATGGTACCGAAGTCCAGAACCGTGGATGTCAGAAAGAGGAGAGAAGAATCACTTTTGAATTAGAACGCATTCATAAGGAACTTGGTAAATATGCAAAATTAAAAGAACGTATGGATCAGCTGATTGGAATTTATGGCGGGACCTATGAATCGGTTGAAAACATTTTATTCCAGCAGCAGAAAGAACTGGTATTGTCTCATCAGGAGCATGTGGAGGAAAAGAAAAAGCTGCATGCGAAACTTTTGGCAGCGACAGATGGAATTCCGGTGCCACAGCCGGCAGAAGTATCTGCGTTTTTAGAAGATGTGGCAAGATATTATGATGACAAGGCGATTTCGGGATACGACTATTTATGCGGAAAAGCAGAAGAGGAACGAGAAGGACTTTTAGAGCGATATCCGCAGCTTCCGTATGCAGTTTTGACAAATGCGGATTTGGAAGCAATATCTTCTGACCGCAAATTTAAAGAAAAGGATTTTGGAGATATTTTAATTCCAATCATTTCTTTGAATGCGCTGGAACGAGAAAAAGAATTATCTGATGAAAATGTAATGATCTTTGCGGGAAAACTTTTGGATGTAAACAGAATCAAACAGCGATTGGAACAGCTGGAAACGATTTTTGCCCGTGAGTATGAAAGAGAACGTGTTTTAAAACAGGATTATAATTTTATTCAAATGTTTTTGCAGCAGTCTGCCGAGATGGAAGAAAAGCAGGGAAGCTATGATTCCTTAAAAGCGCAGTGGAAACAAATATCTTTGGAAAGAGAAGAAATTACTGCAAAAGTGCGTGGACTGAGTGAACAGGAAGATGCACTGAAAAATGATCTGGCAGAGCTTGAAAAAGCAATAAAGGAAGCGCAGTTACATCTGGAAAATATGCAGAAAATTTACGAACTGGAACGAACCAGAACTTCTTTAGATGAAGAAGCTGCATTTGCCCGCAGAAGACTGTCTGATACCAAAGCATCTCTTGAAAAAACTCATCAGGCAGCCAAAAATGTGGAAGAAACTTTAGAAAATCTGTATCAGAGTCTTGAAACAAGACGCCAGGAATTAAAGCGTGTATTGAAAATGTTTGACACGTTTAAAAGTTATGTGTCAGAAACAGTTTATCCTGCAACAGGACTTGGAAGAAAAGAACTGGAAACAGCATTTTTAGGTAAGAAAACAGCTTATGAACAGAAAAATACAGATATTTTAGATAAACAAAAGCTGATTGGTTCCTATGGAAAAGCAATGGAACAGCAGAAAGAACAGCTGCAGCTTTTGGGATATTCTTTAGAAACACTGGCTGTAAAAGAAAAAGAGACCGGCTGCATTCGAACTGATATGGAGCAGATGCTTGCGATGAAAAAAGAAGCATTTGAAGTGCAGAATCGTCTTCTTTCCCTGGAAAGTGAAAAGAAAACTTTAGAAGCCGGACTTCACAAAACCATGGGAAGTATTCAGCATGCAAAACAGATGGTGGAAGAAAAATATGGTCAGTTAGAATTTTTGGAAATTCCGACAGAGCAGCTGGATATTTTTGTTGCACGTCAGAAAGAGCAGTTAAAGGCGCTGGAAACTCAGATGCGTGATGGTCAGAAACAGATGCGAGATCTGGAAGAACAGTGTTATGCGCTGAAGGCGATGGCCCAGGATATGGAACGCATGATGAAGAGTGCCGGCATTAGACCGGAAAATATCACAGAATGTCTGGAAACGGGTATGTCTTTAAAAGAGCAGTATGAAGATCTTCGTCAGGCTTATGAAAAGATTGTAAAAGAAGAATCCAAGAAGTTAGAAACAGTGGAAAATGAAAAACAGCTGCTGATGACAACCCTGGAAAAAATGGGCGCATTTGAACTTTCTGAGGAGATCAGAAAAAATCTGTCCTCACCGGAAAATGAACTGCAGATCAAAGAACAGATGGATTCTTTAAAAGAAGTAACAGACTGTCTGACACTTGAAAAGAATCGTATCGGAAAAGATATGGATTCTCTCCAGGAATTAAAAGATCAGTTTGAGGCTCAGTGTCTGCAAAATTGCTTAAATATTAAAGAAGAACTGGATCGTTTACAGAAGCTTTCCAAAATATCCATGGATCAGCAGATGATTTCCATGATTACCTTACAGGTGCCATATATCAAAGAAGAATTGTATGGAAGCGCAATGGCTGAATACATTGATAATATTATCAGACAGGTGGAAAATTTTGAAACTCAGGCAGAACGTCTGAATTTCATTAGAAATCAGCTGGCATTTAAACGTTTGTTCTCTGTCATCGTAACCAACATGGATGCGATTCGATTGACCCTGTATAAGCGTGAACGTATGAAAGAACAGAGCCGCTATTTGAAATATGAAGAGGCGGTTGGAAGTACAGGTCAGTCTCAGGGTATTTATATTCAGTTCCTTGTTGCGATCATTAATTATATCTCCAGTATTAATTCCGGGAATGCGGATCCGCTGGAATTGAAGAAAGTTATTTTTATCGATAACCCGTTTGGTGCGGCAAAGGATGTTTACATCTGGGAACCAATCTTTAAATTGCTTCGTTCCAATAATGTGCAGCTGATCGTTCCGGCCCGTGGTGCAACACCAGCCATTACCGGACATTTTGAGGTGAATTACATTCTTGGACAGAAGTTAATTGATGGAAGACAGCAGACGGTTGTTGTGGATTACCGCAGCCAGACAGAAGAGAGCGAACTGGAATATTCTGCACTGGAATATGAGCAGACAAGTTTTAGTTTTCTGTAATATTTTTTGACAAGCTCATTGTGCATATGTTAAACTAAAGGGTAGTAAAATAACGAATATTTTATGAAAAATCGACGAAATACGTAAGATTTATAGGAGTGAACTCTTTTGGATAAATATGAATACAAGGTAAAACTTGCTCAGATAGAAAAGCTGGTAGCAAAGAAAGATTATGTAACTGCTGCCAAAATTGCTGATGGTATTGATTGGCGTAAAGTAAAAAGTGTAACAACATTGAATATGGTTGCAGACGTTTATGAAGCAACAAATCGTCTGGAAGACTGTTATGAAATTTTAAATATGGTATATGACCGCTCGCCGGTTGGCCGTAGAGTCGTATATCGTATGACAGAAATTGCAACAAAAATGCATGATTTTGAGGAAGCAATTGATCTCTATAAGGAATTTGTAAAAATTGCGCCTCGTGATTTAAGTAAATATATTTTAAAATATCAGATTTACAGAGAACGTGGATCTTCTGTGACAGATCAGATTACGATTCTGGAAGAATATAAGAGTTACGAGTATGATGAACGATGGGCTTACGAGCTGGCTTGTCTTTACGAAGAAGCTGGTATGATTGACCGCTGCATTGAAGAATGTGATGAATTGATTCTGTGGTTTAGCGAAGGTGAATATGTTGCCAAAGCTATGGAACTGAAAATGAAGTATCAGGAACTGACCGCATCACAGCAGGAAAAATACGAACATCGTTTTGATTACCTAGAACAGGAAGCGGCGGACGAAGTAGAAGAAACTGAAGAAGAAAATGCTTTGGAAGTATCGGAAGAACTGCAGGCAGTTGCTGAAGCAGTCAGAGAATCTGTTGAAGAAGCTGCACAGGAGCCTGAAGAAGAGGATGATACTCCACATGTATCAGTGATCAATACTAATAAATTCAGTACAATGAATTTACAGGAAGAGCTTGCAAAAGGACTTCAGATGATTTTGGCTCAGGTGGAAGAAGAAACAGCGGAAGAAGATTCTGTCGAAGAAGAAACACCTGCTGTGGAAGAAACAGTGGAAGAGTCAACTCAGGAATTTATTCCTGTGAAAGAAGTGATAATTCCAAGAACTCCGGTGGCAGAAGAACCGCTAGTGGAAGAAATGTCAGAAGAAGAACCAGTGGTGGAAGAAACAACGGTGGAAGAGCCGGCAGTGGAAGAAGTACCGGCAGAAGAACCAGTGGTAAAAGAAAAAGCACTTTCTGAGACAGCGGAGTTAAAAACTGAAATTTTAAAATATGCAGCAGTTCCTCAGGAACCAAAGATGGAACAGCTGCTTCGCACCGAGGAAGATGGACAGATCAGTCTTGCGATCGGCGAAGAAAATGTTTTAGAAAAACAGATTACCGGTCAGATGACCATTGAAGAAATTTTGGAAGCCTGGGAAGAAAAGAAACGTCAGGCAAAAGAAAAGATAGAAAAAGCCGGTGAGAGCAAAAAGAATGCAGTGCTTTTTGAAACTGGTGAAATTACAAGTCTATTAGAAGACTTTATCCCAAGAACTCCAAAAGAGGCTGAGCCGGCAGAAGTTGCAGAACCAGAAGCGATAATTCAGGAAACACCAGTAGCTCCAGTGGAACCTGCAGTAGAAGAAGTCCCAGAGATTTCTGTTGAAGAGGAAGTAATAGAAGAACCGGTTGTTGAAGAGATTGAAGAAGAACTGGAAGATGATCTTCCACAGGATATTGATTTTGCAGATGTATTAGAAGCTGCGCTTGCAGAGCCACAGGAAGAACCTGAAAAAGAAGAAACCGTAGAGGAAGCATCTGCTGCAGAAGAAGTGCCAACGGAAGTTCCTGAAGAGGAAGAAAAACCGGTAGTGGGACAGCATACAGCATCTATGCTGGATGCAATTGAGAGAGCACTTGCGATGGAAATTGCTCCGGTAGAAACTTCTGGAAAATATCTGACAGAAGAACAGGAAAAAATATTTGCCTATTTCACTTCTGTAAGCGGTATGAAAAAACAGCTGATAACACTGTTAAGTGAAGATTCAGCTTATGCAGGAAGAGAAGATTCTCTAATCGGCAATCTGGTAATTACCGGACATCCGGGCAATGGAAAGACAACGCTTGCGATTGATATTGTAAAGGCATTCCAGAAACAGCGAAAAGTAAAAGGCGGAAAGCTTGCGAAAGTGACTGGTGATGGATTAAATAAAAAAGAGCCTGCAGAAGTCGTGAAAAAACTTGGCGGAGGTGCATTGATTATTGAACGTGCCGGAAGCCTGAACGATGATACGGTAGAAAAGCTGTCAGTTGTGATGGAAGGTGAAACAGGAGGTCTTCTTGTAATTCTGGAAGATGATTCTAAAGAGATTTCCAGCCTGATGCAGAAGAACGAAGGATTTGCTAACAAATTCAATCGTTCGATCGATATTCCGATTTTCTCTAATGACGAATTGGTTGCATTTGGAAAGTCTTATGCGGAAGAACAGGAATATTATTTTGATGAAATGGCAGTACTTGCTCTTTATGATTGCATCGGTGTTCGTCAGACTTCAGACCATGTGGTAAATGTTACAGAGGTAAAAGAGTTTGTGGATGATGCCATTGCTCATGCAGAAAAGAAGAGCAAAGGGTTGTTTGCAAGATTATCAAAAAAACGTATTGATGAAGAAGGAAACAGACTTCTTTTAGAAGAAGACTTTGATTACTAGAGATTCAAAGAAAAATAAGATCATAATTTAGAGGGCTAAACGATAAAAATATAATTTTAGGGGGATGTTACTATGGCAGCCAAAAAGAAAACAGAAAACAAGCCAGTGGAAATGACTTGTAAAGTAAGTGATTGGGATCAGTACCTGTTTGGACAGGGAAATCACTACGAAATTTACAAAAAGCTTGGTGCACACCTGACAGAAAAAGACGGCGTAGCCGGAACTTATTTTGCAGTATGGGCTCCACGTGCAAAATCCGTAAAATTAATTGGTGATTTCAATAACTGGGACGGAAAAGAACATGAAATGACAAGATTAGAACCACTTGGCATCTATGAATTATTTGTTCCTGGTGTAGGAGAAGGAAATATCTACAAATATTTAATCGATGGTGCTGATGGAAATCTTCATTACAAATGTGACCCATATGGATTCAGTGCAGAAATGCGTCCAGGTACAGCTTCTAAAGTTGCAGATCTTAGCTACAAATGGAAAGATTCTAAATGGATGGAAGCGCGTGTTGAAGTGGATACAGACAAAATGCCTCTTTCCATCTATGAAGTACATTTAGGATCATGGAAGAGACATCCTCATGAAGAAGAGGAAACGGGCTTCTATACATATGAAGAATTAGCAGAGGAACTTGTAAAATATGTAAAAGAAATGGGCTATACACATGTAGAGCTTATGGGTATCGCAGAACATCCATTTGATGGTTCCTGGGGATATCAGGTAACAGGTTACTTTGCACCAACATCCCGCTATGGTACACCAAAACAGTTTAAGAAATTAATCGATGCGCTTCATAAAGCAAAAATCGGTGTTATCCTTGACTGGGTACCTGCACATTTCCCAAGAGATGCTCATGGTCTTGCAAATTTTGATGGTGCTCCACTTTATGAATATCCAGACCCAAGAAAAGGTGAACATCCTGACTGGGGTACAAAGATTTTCAACTATGAAATGAACGAAGTAAAGAACTTCTTGATTTCAAATGCACTTTACTGGATAGAAGAATTCCATATTGACGGTCTTCGTGTAGATGCGGTAGCTTCTATGCTTTATCTGGATTATGGTAAGCAGGACGGACAGTGGGTTGCAAATAAATATGGCGGAAATAATAACCTTGAAGCAATTGAATTCTTCAAACATTTGAATTCCTGTCTCCTTGGAAAATATCCGGGTACATTAATGATCGCAGAGGAATCAACAGCATGGCCTAAAGTAACAGATAAACCTGAAAATGATGGTCTTGGATTCTCTTACAAATGGAACATGGGTTGGATGCATGACTTCCTTGAATATATGAAGTTAGATCCATATTTTAGAAAGAACAACCACAATAAGATGACATTCGCTGCAAGCTATATGACAAGCGAAAATTATATATTAGTTCTTTCTCATGATGAAGTTGTTCATTTGAAATGTTCTATGATCAACAAAATGCCGGGATATCCTGATGATAAGTTTGCAAACTTAAAAGCAGGTTATGCATTTATGATGGGTCACCCAGGAAAGAAACTTCTCTTCATGGGTCAGGAATTTGCACAGTATCAGGAATGGAGCGAAGCAAGAGAACTTGACTGGTATCTGCTTGGAGAAGAAAAACATCAGCAGATGCAGGGCTGGGTAAAAGAATTGCTCCATATTTATAAAAAACATCCATGTCTGTATTCGCTTGACAGAAGCTATGATGGATTCCAGTGGATCAATGCAGATGATGCTGACAGAAGCATTTTCAGCTTTGTTCGTTATGATGAAACAAAGAAGAAGAGTTTACTCTTTGTAATGAACTTTACACCAATGGCAAGAGAAGACTACCGCGTAGGTGTTCCTCGCAGAAAACAGTATAAACTGATTTTGAACAGCCATGATGAAAAATTTGGCGGAAACGATATCGTAGAAAATAGAGAAACTGTTTATAAAGCTGCAAAAGGCGAATGTGATAAACAGCCATTCTCATTCTCATATCCACTTCCACCATACGGTGTTGCAGTATTTGAATTCTAAAAATAAAATTAAGCAAGAGGCACTGAAATTAGTGCCTCTTGTTTTGTTTTTATCTGAGGGGCTGCTTTTTCTTTTTCGGGTGTAAACATGGAAATGAGAAGAATCAAAAGTATCGCACCCAAAAGAATAAAAATCCCTGTGTAGATTAATTCTTTCATATGGAAAACAACAATTTTTGTTTTTGAACTCAAAATAATTCTCTCCGGAATTTATTTTTTTAAATGATATGAAAAAAACATTAAAATATGCACAAAAAAAATAAAATATCTACTTCCCTTTTTTGCAATTCTGCATTAATATATAAAACAAGTAAGAGTGTTTAGAAAATAAGTTATTTATATTTTGCATAAAAATAGGGGTTTATATTTGTACAAAAAGAGAAGAGAAGGGGAAAGGTAGAGATGATTTCGAATCAAATCTTGCAGAGTACAATTGAAGGCTTAAAGGGTATTGCCAGAATTGATTTGTGTGTACTCGATGCAGAAGGAAAAGTATTAGCATCAACATTTAAGGAACAGGAAGATTTTGAAGGTGTTGTGGAACCGTTTATCGATTCCCCTGCTGACAGCCAGGTGATCCGTGGACATCAGTTCTTTAAAGTATATGACGAAGCGCAGCTGGAATATATTTTGGTTGCAAATGGTGGAAGCGATGATGTTTATATGGTGGGAAAAATTGCCGCTTTCCAGATTCAGAATTTACTGGTAGCATATAAAGAGCGTTTTGACAAAGATAATTTTGTAAAGAACCTGTTGCTGGACAATCTGCTTTTGGTAGATATTTACAATCGCGCAAAGAAACTTCACATTCCAACAGATGTAAAACGAGTTGTTTTCATTGTTGAAACTGTACGTGAAAAAGAAAACAATGTTCTGGAAAGTGTGCGTGCCATGTTTGGTGCAAAATCCAGAGATTTTATTACAGCAGTCGATGAGAAAAATATTATTGTTGTAAAAGAATTGCTTTTAAGCGATACTTACGATGAACTTGTAAAGATTGCACGAACCATGAGAGATACTTTAAGTGCTGAAGGTATCAAAGGCGTTCACATTGCATATGGTACCATCGTTGGAGAGATTAAAGACGTTTCTCGCTCTTACAAAGAAGCAAAAATGGCATTAGATGTTGGCCGTATCTTCTTTGAAGACAGAGACATCATTGCATATAGTGCTCTCGGTATTGGTCGTCTCATTTATCAGCTTCCAATTCCGCTTTGTAAAATGTTTATCAGAGAAATCTTTGATGGAAAATCACCAGATGATTTTGATGAAGAAACATTAGCAACAATCAACAAATTCTTTGAAAACAGCCTGAATGTATCAGAAACATCCAGACAGCTTTATATCCATAGAAATACACTGGTATATCGTCTGGATAAACTTCAGAAGAGTACAGGGCTTGACCTTAGAGTATTTGAAGATGCCATCACATTTAAGATTGCATTGATGGTAGTAAAATACATGAAATACATGGAAACAATTGATTATTAAGAAAACTTACTGTGAAGGTAATTGATTTACCTTCACAGTTGTGGTTTCTGCGAATGCTTATGGAGGAACTTATGATTTGTTTGGAAAACGTCAGCAAAAACTATTCCAATGGTGTAGAAGCGCTGAAAAATATTAATATGAAAATTGAAGATGGCGAGTTCGTCTTTATCGTTGGTGACAGCGGTTCAGGAAAATCTACCCTGATCAAACTTTTGTTAAAAGAGCTGGAACCATCAGAAGGAACGATCGAAGTAGACGGAATCGTTTTAAATAAGATGAAAAGACGTTTTGTTCCAATGTACCGCCGTAGAATCGGCTGTGTTTTCCAGGAATTCCGTCTGCTCAAAGACAGAAATGTATATGAAAATGTAGCATTTGCCCAACGCGTTGTGGCAACACCTGCAAAAAAGATTCGTAAGGATGTTCCAAGAATTCTTTCGACGGTAGGTCTGGCGGAAAAATATCGTTCTCTGCCAAAACAGCTTTCCGGTGGTGAGCAGCAGCGTGTGGCACTGGCAAGAGCATTGGTAAATAAACCATCGATCATTCTTGCAGATGAACCAACAGGAAATCTGGATCCGAAAAACTCCAGAGATATTATGAAACTTTTGACTGAGATTAACGAGAAGGGAACGACTGTCGTAGTGGTAACACACGATAAAGAAATGGTTAACCTGATGAAAAAACGTGTAATTGCCATGAGAAAAGGCGTCATTGTAAGTGACGAGCGAAATGCTGGGTACGATCATGCGAATTAGTTCTTTAGGGTATTGTATTTCCCAGGGATTTAAAAATATTTGGAGACATAAAATGTATTCTTTGGCGTCCATGGCAACCATGGCAGCATGCATTTTTATGTTTGGCATTTTCTTCTGTCTTGTACAGAATATTAACTATATCGTAAAAATTGCAGAAAGCGGTGTTGCGGTTACTGCATTTTTTGACGAAGATATGTCTGAAGCGCAGATTCAAGAAATTGGTCAGAAGATTGAAGCAAGATCAGAAGTGTCTGAGATGGTATTTGTCTCTGCTGAAGAAGCATGGGAAGAATATAAAGAAGTATATTTCTCTGAAAATCCAAAGCTTGCAGAAGGATTTGCGGATGATAACCCATTGGCAAATTCTGCCCATTATGAGATTTATTTAAGTGATGTAGAATTACAGGATGAACTGGTTAACTATATTGAGTCGATTGAAGGTGTGCGTAAGATTAATCAGTCAGAAGACATTGCCAATATTCTTTCAGACTTTAATGTATTGGTTGGATATGCATCAATCGCAATTATTGGATTGCTTCTTGCAGTATCTATTTTCCTGATCAGTAATACGATTACCATTGGTATCAATTCAAGACGTGAAGAAATTGGTATTATGAAACTGATTGGTGCTACCAATGCCTTTGCAAGAACTCCATTTTTAATTGAAGGGATTGTGATTGGACTTGTAGGCGCAGTGATTCCATTAATAGCACTGTTCTTTGGATATAGTGAACTTGTAAAATATGTGTCAGGAGAATTTAGTCTGCTGACAGGTGTGTTGCAGTTCCTGCCGGTAATGGAATTGTTCAGAGAATTGATTCCGATTGCCTTGATTTTAAGTGTAGGTATCGGTTTCTTTGGAAGTTTCTTTACAACAAGAAAACATTTACGCGTTTAGACGGGAGAAAAATTTTAGATGCATTTATACCGTAAATACATAAAACAGGGGCTGGCATTTTTGCTGCTCCTGCTTATCGTTTGTACCTGTGTTCCAAATGTATATGCAACAGAAGATTCTGAGAGCCAGACAGAAGAGAAGTCTCAGTCGGAAGATTTGGAAGACGATGAAGAAGAGGAAGAAGATAACAGCGAAGAATTGGATCGTCTGGAAGATGAGAGACAGCAGACACTGGATGCTATTGATGATTTAAAGAATTCTATTAACAGTGTACAGCAGGATATTAACAGTCTTCAGGCTGAAAAGAATTCGATTCAAAGTTATATCAATCAGCTGGATAAGAAGATGAGTACACTGGCAAGTGAAATTTCAAAATTCGAAGAGCAGATTGAAGAGAAGATTACAGATATCGAAGAAACAAAAGAAGAACTTGAGGAAGCAAAGATTGCATGTGATGAACAGTATGAATCCATGAAAATGCGCATACAATTTATTTATGAAAATCCAAGTGCTTCTCTTATAGAGATGTTATGCAGTTCAGATAACATTGCAGAATTTATTAATCGTGCAGATTATGTAGCTTCTATGTCAAATTATGATCGTGACATGATGGATAAGCTGATTGCTACAAAAGAAGAAATTGCCTTAAAAGAGGAAACACTGGAAGCAGAACTGGAAGAACTGGAAATGATGCAGGCAGAACTTGAAAGCCAGAAAAAGAAAGTAAATGCAAGTATTAACAGTAAAAAAGGTGAATTAACTGCAAAGGCAAATGAACTTGGAGACGCGACAGCAGATCAGGCTGCTTACAAGAAGCAGTTAGAAGAACAGGAACGTTTGTTGAACGAGATTGAAGATCAGATTGCGAGAGCGGCAAATCCGGATGCATATCAGGGAAGTGCTACCGGATTTATCTGGCCATGCCCTGCCTATACAAGAATCAGCAGTTACTTTGGTCCAAGACCACAGCCGGTTCCTGGAGCGTCTACTAATCATAAAGGAGTAGACCTGGCAGCTCCGTATGGTTCTGCAATCCTTGCATCGGCATCGGGTGTTGTCACAACATCTACTTACAGTAAATCAGCGGGAAATTATATTGTACTTGCACATGGCAGCGGAATGTCGACAGTTTATATGCATGCGTCTGCTTTGTTGGTTTCTGTGGGTGAAACTGTAGAACAGGGAGAAGTAATTGCAAAGGTAGGTTCAACAGGATATTCTTCAGGAAACCATTTGCATTTTGGTGTCATTAAGAACGGAACATATGTCAATCCGTTGAATTATATTAGTCCGTAAAACAGAGGATGATTATGGAAGAATTGAATTTTGAAGAAAATGAAATATTAGAAGTAAAAAAGACAAAAAAAGGCGGATTTTGGAAAGGATTTTTCTGTGCGACAATTTTATTTACGGTTGTTGCGGCAATCTGCATTTGTATTGGACTTTTTATAAAGGTAAAAACTTATTCATCAGGAAGTGGAAATCTTGTGACTCAGTCGGAGGAAGTTCAGTCAAAGCTTGCATTTTTAGAAGCCTATATCCGGGGCTATTATCTGGAAGAAATTGATGATGATCAGATGGAAGATTATTTGTATTATGGATTGGTAGCTGGTCTTGGAGATCCTTATGCTGCTTATTACAATGAAGAAGAAACTCAGAGTATGTTAGATTCCAGCAGTGGGAACTATTGTGGAATCGGTGCAGTGTTTTCTCAGAATTTGATTACGGGAATGATCACTGTAACCAGAGTTTATGAAGGCTGTCCTTCCTATGAGGCAGGGCTTTTGCCAGAGGATATTTTATATAAAGTAGAGGATGAGGAAGTAACCGGTCAGGATCTTACCAATGTAGTAACAAAAATCAAAGGCGAAGAAGGTACGGAAGTAACACTTACCATGATCCGAGGCGAAGAATATATTGATTTCACTATGAAACGCCAGATGATAGAAGTTCCGACCATCGAACATGAAATGTTGGCAGATCAGGTAGGATACATTATGATTTCAGAGTTTGACGGAGTAACAGATGAACAGTTCATCGAAGCTCTGGAAGAACTTCAAAGCCAGGAAATGAAAAGTCTTGTGATTGACCTTCGGAATAATGGAGGTGGGAGTGTAGAGTCTGTATGCCACATTGCAGATGTACTTCTTCCGGAAGGACCGATTGTTTATACGGAATACAAAGGAGAAGAAAAAGAAGCGAGAAATTCTGACAGTGAGTGTGTAGATGTTCCGATTGCTGTATTGATGAACGGAGCAAGTGCCAGTGCATCGGAAATTCTGGCAGGTGCCTTGCAGGATTATGGTGTTGCGAAAATTGTAGGAACTCAGTCCTATGGAAAAGGAATTGTGCAAAGCATTTTTGATCTGCAGGATGGAACAGCACTGAAACTGACAACAGCAAAATATTATACACCAAATGGTAATGATATTCATGAAATTGGTATTACGCCAGATGTGGAAATTGATCTGCCGGAGGAATTAAAAACAGAAGTGACCCTTTCTTTTGAGGAAGATGTTCAATTGCAGAAAGCAATCGAGGTGCTACAGCAGTAGCACCTCTTTTTTGTGGATTGAAAAGTCTAAAATCTCAGATTGTATGATCTCAATGCGGCCGTTTGTGCCATCCACAAGCAGCTCTGTAATATTTTTTTCTAATTCCAAAGGAACAAGTATTTCAAAACAAACATCTGCCCCATAATCTTCAGAAAGAATGGGAATACTGTTATTCATTAGAAGATACTGAACTTTTCCCAGATCTGAATAATTTGTCTGTAACAATAGCTGACGTCCCTGCTGCTTTTCTATAATTACAGAATTTGCAAGCCCTTCTTTCACTGCGCCGGAGTAAGCACGCACCAGTCCTCCTGTACCGAGTAAGGTTCCGCCGAAATATCTTGTAACCACAACAACCATATTGTGGATGTTTTCTCCGAGTAAAACGTCTAACATTGGTTTACCGGCAGTTCCCCCTGGTTCACCATCATCAGAGAAACGCTGGATTTCGTGGTGATCTCCTAAAACATAGGCATAGCAGTTATGTCTTGCGTCCCAGTATTGTTTTTTTGTTTTTTCAATAAATTCCAAAGCTTCTTCCTGAGAAGAAATTGGAAGTGTGGTGGCGATAAAACGGGATTTTTTTTCTTCCAGTTCTCCAACGCCGCCTTCATAAAGAATTTTGATGCCTTGTGCCATAATTCTTCTATTTATTTCCTTTTTTCTTAACATTTTCTTACAATGATACATATTTTCTCTTAAAAAAGCAAGTTTCCCTTTATTTAACAAAATGGATTTGCTATAATAACTTGGATAAAAGGAGGCGCAACGATGAATTATAGCAAAAAAGAAACTTCGAAAAAGCAGAAGTCACTTCGCTCCAAAAAGAAAAAAGTTGGAAAAAAGCTTGGTGTCATTTTTTTGAAAGCTTTTCTCGTTTGTATGATCGCAGTGGTAGTAGTTGTTGGTTGTGCAGGTGTGGGTATTATTAAAGGTGTGATTGATAATGCACCAGACATTACCAGTGAAAGTGTAATTCCAAAAGGATATAAATCTACAGTCTACGATTCGGAAGGAAACAAGATGCAGGAATTGATCGCATCAGGTACGAACCGTACCATGGTAACCATTGATCAGATTCCAAAGCATGTACAGAATGCATTTATTGCAATTGAAGACGAACGTTTCTATGAACATAATGGTATTGACGTACAGGGTATTTTACGTGCCGGTGTAACTTTTGTTACATCCGGATTTGATACGATGCAGGGTGCTAGTACGATTACTCAGCAGCTTTTGAAGAATAACGTATTCGACTTCATGTCAGAAGAAGGTTTGGCAGATAAAGTAGAGCGTAAGATTCAGGAACAGTATCTGGCTATCAAGTTGGAAGAGACCATGGAGAAGGAAGAAATTCTTCAGGCTTACTTAAATACCATCAATTTAGGGCAGAATACACTGGGAGTTCAGTCTGCAAGCAACAGATATTTCGGAAAAGATGTATCTGAACTGACAATTGCTGAAGCAGCAGTTCTTGCAGGTATTACAAAGAGTCCGGAAGGATATAATCCGATCAAAAATCAGGAAGCAAATCAGAAGAGACGAGACCATGTTCTGAATAATATGCTGGAGCAGGAACTTATTACTCAGAATGAGTACGAAACAGCGATGAAAGAAGACGTTTACAGTCATATTAAAAATGTAAACGAATCCGTATCAGAAAGTGCAAAAGTCAATTCTTACTTTACAGATGCAGTTGTAGAAGCCGTGCTTGAAGATTTAAAAGAGCTGAAAGGCTATTCAGATACACAGGCCTACAATATGCTTTATGGTGGCGGGTTGAAGATTTATACAACCATGGATCCTGCAATTCAGGCAATCATGGATGAAGAGCTTGCCAATCCGAATAACTTCCCGGAAACATACAAAATTGGTCTTGAATATGCCATGACAACCATCAAGGAAGATGGTACTACAACAAACTACAGTCAGGAAATGATGCAGGCATATTTCAAAGAAAAAAATGGTGTAAAAACCTATGAGCTGCTTTATAAAGATGAAGAAGAAGCTCAGGCAGCCATCGATGAATATGAAGCAACAGTCATTGAAAAAGGTGACACCGTATATCGCAACGTAAAGATGTCAGTACAGCCACAGGTATCCATGGTGGTTATGGATCAGTACACCGGTGAAGTGAAAGGAATTCTTGGCGGTCGAGGTGAAAAAACAGCAAACCTGACTTTGAACCGTGCAACAGATGCCATCAGACAGCCGGGGTCCACATTTAAGGTAGTGGCAGCCTACGCACCGGCATTGGATGCCGCAGGAATGTCACTTGCAACAACCCAGTATGACGGTCCGTATATTTACGAGGATGGTACAGACATGCGTCTTGTAAAGAACTGGGCAGGTGATACTTATGAAGGCTGGACAAACATTCGAAGAGGTATCCAGCAGTCAAAGAATGTTCTTGCAGTTAAAACATATACACAGAATGGCTCAGCTATTGGACTTAGCTATCTGGATAAATTTGGGTTTACTACAATTCAGACCGTTACCGATGCCAACGGACGAAATGATTATGGTCCAACAGTTGCCTTGGGTGGTCTGACGATTGGTGTTACTAATCTTGAGCTGACAGGTGCTTATGCAAGTATTGCCAATGAAGGGATTTATCAGGAACCAATTTTCTATACAAAGATTGAAGACCATGATGGAAATATCGTGATTGATAAAACAGTTGACAGAGAAACTCATCAGGTAATTTCCAAAGAAAATGCATGGCTTTTAACATCTGCAATGCAGGATGTAGTTAATGGCGGTACTGGTGGAGCTGTAAAATTCAATGGAATGACCATTGCAGGTAAAACCGGTACAACTTCAGATGATAAAGACGTATGGTTTGTAGGATATACTCCTTATTACACAGCAGGTGTGTGGGCTGGATATGATATTCCGACTACCAAACTGAAAGGTACTGGAGAAAAGAATTATCATAAAAAACTTTGGAAATCCGTCATGTCCAGAATTCATGAGGATTTAGAAAACAAAGCATTCGAAAAACCGGAAGATATCATTCAGGTTGCTGTCTGCTCTGAATCCGGAAAACTCCCGGTTCCGGGACTCTGTGATATGGATCAGAGAGGAAGCTGTGTTGTAAACGAATACTTTGCAAAAGGATTTGAACCAACAGAAACTTGCGATGTTCATATTATGGCAAAAGTATGTCACGTAACAGGACAGCTGGCGACGGATATGTGTTACTGGCCATTAGAGCAGGTTCGCGTTATCTTACCAGTGCTTCAGGAAGGTGCACCGGATGATCCGACTGCAGATACGGCATATGGTGTATCCATGCTTCCTCAGTATACATGTTCTACATGTACGGGAGGTGCACAGTTACAAAGTATTACTGTAACAGAAAACTTTGACAGATTACAAAGCGTAACAGCTGCACGTAAGCAGTAAAAATATCAGGGCTTGCCAAATGGTAAGCCCTGTTTTGTAAAAGGAGCCTATATATGGAAATAGAAAAAAAGTATCTTTTGAAAGAACTTCCGGATTTGAGCTGCTGTGAGTATCACAAAATCGAACAGGCTTATTTATGTACAGGACCAGTAGTGCGCGTTAGACGGGAAGATGAAAATTATTATATGACCTATAAGGGAAGCGGACTTATGAGTCGTGAAGAATATAATTTACCATTAACTGCAGAGAGTTATGAACACTTAAAACAAAAAGCAGATGGCAATATTATCAGCAAGACACGCTATCTGATTCCGCTAGAAAAAGATCAGCTGGTGGCAGAAGTGGATGTTTTTGAGGAACCATTTGCACCGCTTGTCATGGCAGAAGTGGAATTCGAGTCAGAAGAGCAGGCAAATGCATTTGAGGCTCCGGAGTGGTTTGGAGAAGAAGTAACTTTTGATGGCAGATATCATAACAGCTATATGAGTAAAATGAAATTTGATAAATAAGGAGAATGGGTATGAGCAAGGTATATGTGTTTTTAGCAGAAGGATTTGAAGAAATTGAAGGATTAACAGTGGTTGATTTACTTCGCAGAGCAAAGATTGAGACAGAAATGGTTTCTATTATGGATACAAAGCAGGTAAAGGGTTCCCACGGAATTGAAATAACAGCAGACAGCATGTTTGCAGACAATGATTATAATGATGCGGCAGTTTTAGTTCTCCCAGGCGGAATGCCGGGAACTTTAAATCTTGGAAATCATGAAGGGTTATGCGAATTGTTGAAAAAGCATTATGGAGAAGAAAAAATGATTGCAGCAATCTGTGCAGCTCCAAGTGTATTCGGTCAGCTTGGTTTCTTAAATGGCAGAATTGCAACATGCTATCCGGGATTTGAAAGCAAACTGGAAGGTGCAATCGTTTGCTCCACAAAAGTAGCAGTGGATGGGAATGTAATTACTGCAAGAGCAATGGGCGCAGCCATCGAATTTGCACTGAAAATGATTGAAGTACTGGTTGGTCTTGAAAAAGCAATGGAAATCCGCGAAGGAATTGTTTATTAGGCGCAAAAAGTACTGGAAATTAGGGAAAACTTGTGCTATACTCATTGAATGTGTAATCATGCGATAGGCATGCTTATGGAAAAATAGAAAATATTTAACATAGAATGTTAAGGAGGATAAACATGAGCGTAAAAGTTGAAACACTTGAGAAGAACATGGCGAAACTTGTTATCGAAGTGCCAGCAGAAGAATTAGAAAAAGCACTTCAGGCAGCTTATAACAAAAACAAATCTAAAATCAGCATCCCAGGATTCCGTAAAGGTAAAGTACCACGTCAGATGGTAGAAAAAATGTACGGACCAGGTTTCTTCTATGAAGATGCAGCAAATATGCTGATTCCTGTAGAATATGAAAAAGCAGCAGATGAATGCGGTTTAGAACTCGTTTCCAGACCAGTGATCGATATCGAACAGATCGAAAAAGGCAAACCATTCATCTTCACAGCTGAAGTTGCTGTAAAACCAGAAGTAACATTAGGCGAATACAAAGGTCTTGAAGTTGCAAAAACTGACGTAGAAGTTTCTGATGAAGAAGTAGCTGCAGAACTTGAAAAAGAAAGAGAAAAAAATGCAAGAACAATCAGCGTTGAAGACAGAGCAGTTGAAAATGGCGACATGATCATGCTTGACTTTGAAGGATTTGTAAACGGTGTTGCATTCGATGGCGGCAAAGGAGAAAACTATCCATTAACAATTGGATCTAACGCATTTATCCCAGGATTCGAAGAACAGTTAGTTGGCGCAAAAATCGGTGAAGACGTTGAAGTAAACGTAACATTCCCAGAAGAATACCAGGCTCCAGAACTTGCTGGATGTGCAGCAGTATTCAAATGTAAAGTAAATGAAATCAAAGTAAAAGAACTTCCTGAATTAGATGATGACTTCGCACAGGATGTTTCTAAATTTGATACATTAGATGAATACAAAGAAGATGTAAAAGCGAAATTAGCAGCAAACAAAGCAGATGCAGCTAAAAGAGCAAAAGAAGATGCTGTTATCGAAAAAATTATCGAAAATGCACAGATGGATATTCCAGAAGCAATGATCGATACACAGGCTCGTCAGTTAGTAGATGAATTCGCTCAGAGAATTCAGGCTCAGGGTCTTTCTTTCGAACAGTACTTACAGTTCACAGGAATGACACTTGATACAGCATTAGAACAGATGAAACCAAACGCTGTAAAACGTATCCAGAGCAGACTTGTTTTAGAAGCTGTTGTAAAAGCTGAAAATATTGAAGTATCTGAAGAAGACGTAAAAGCTGAAATCGCTAAGATGGCAGAAACATACAAGATGGATGCAGACAAACTTGCAGAAATCATGAGCGATGAAGAAAAGAAACAGATCCAGATGGATATGGCAATTGAAAAAGCAGTAGAACTCGTTACTGAAGCTGCAAAAGAAGTATAGTAAGCATTAAGAGGGCGGGGCACAGCGTAACCCGCTGTGTCCCTCTTTGTTCCTGGTGGAATACTCTCACAAAGTTTTGAGGAGGAGTTTACATGAGTTTAGTACCATATGTCATTGAACAGACCAGCCGTGGCGAACGTTCCTACGACATTTATTCCCGTTTATTAAAAGAGAGAATTATTTTCCTTGATGGTGAAGTAAATGATGCATCCGCAAGTGTTATCGTTGCACAGCTTCTTTTTCTGGAAGCAGAAGATCCAAACAAGGATATTCATTTATACATCAACAGCCCTGGCGGTTCTGTAACTGCAGGTATGGCAATTTACGATACAATGAATTACATCAAATGTGATGTTTCTACTATTTGTATTGGTATGGCTGCAAGCATGGGCGCATTCCTTTTATCCAGTGGAGCAAAAGGAAAACGTTATGCGCTTCCAAATGCAGAAGTGATGATTCATCAGCCATCTGGCGGCGCTCAGGGTCAGGCGACTGAAATTAAAATCGTAGCAGAACACATTCTGCGTACAAGAAGTAAATTAAATAATATTCTGGCTGCAAATACAAATCAGCCATTAGAAGTGATTGAACGCGATACAGAAAGAGATTATTATATGAGCGCTGAAGAGGCTGCTTCCTATGGTCTTATTGATACTGTGATCTCCAATCACTAACGAGAAAAATCATTGATTTTTCGAGTATTTATGGAGGCATAAATGGCTAAATATAAAAACGATTTAAGATGTTCCTTCTGCGGAAAATCTCAGGATGAAGTACGTAAATTAATTGCCGGTCCTGACGGTGTATTCATTTGTAATGAATGTGTGGATATCTGCGTTGGAATTATCGAAGAAGAGTATGATTTTGATGATGTGGATTTGGATCCCGGCGAAATCAATCTTCTGAAACCAGTTGAGATCAAGAAATTTTTGGACGATTATGTAATTGGACAGGATGCTGCGAAGAAAGTACTGGCAGTTTCTGTTTATAACCATTATAAAAGAGTTCTTGCAATGAAAAATCAGGAAAGTGATGTGGAGCTGCAGAAGAGCAATATTTTAATGCTTGGACCTACAGGTTCCGGTAAAACGCGTCTTGCCCAGACTCTTGCAAGAATGCTAAACGTACCATTTGCAATTGCAGATGCAACTACATTGACTGAAGCAGGTTACGTCGGTGAAGACGTAGAAAACATCTTGCTGAAACTGATTCAGGCTGCAGATGGTGATGTTGCAAGAGCAGAATACGGTATCGTTTATATTGATGAAATTGATAAGATTACAAGAAAGTCTGAAAATCCATCCATTACAAGAGACGTATCCGGTGAAGGTGTACAGCAGGCACTTTTGAAAATTG
>JBGVRS010000170.1:0-68645 GCA_045128635.1 Lachnospiraceae bacterium | reverse complement strand
GCTTCGTTCGACTTGCATGTGTTAAGCACGCCGCCAGCGTTCATCCTGAGCCAGGATCAAACTCTCATGTTTAAAAGTTTGTGTTTCCCGTTCAAAATAACACTTGGCTATTTTTCCGTTTTTCACTGTTTGTTGAATTTCTGTTCTTTATGAACCATCTTTCCAGATGTTTTACTCATAAAAGAATTTCAAGGTTCTGCATATGTTCTTTAAAGAACGTTTTGCATGTTATATACTGTTTAGTTATCAATGTTCATTTGCTGTCCGCGACAGCTTTTATATATTATCATTTGTTGCTTTCTTTGTCAACAACTTTTTTCAACTTTTTTTGATTCGTTTTCGCTCTTTCAAAGAAGGCCCTTAAAACTCATCTTTTCTGTTGATTTGTTGTTGCCGTGTTCAGCAACCTTGGATACTATACACCCTGGAGTCGACAAAAGTCAACACCATTTTTCAAAATATTTTCAAAATGGCAAAATAAACAAAATCCACAATTTCCGCGCAAGAAATTGTGGATTTTGCACAAATATTATTTACTTAATAATTCAATTGCTACTTTTACTCTGTGAATTGTTTCTTCTTTACCGATGATTTCCATGATTTCAGTTGCGCCGGCTGGAGTCATCTGCTTTCCGGAAACTGCAATTCTGATTGGCCAGAGTGCGTAGCCATTCTTGCAGCCTTTGTCTGCTACGTATTTCATGAGCATTTCATAAAGAGCATCATTAGAGTAATCTTCCTGTGCTTCTAAGATAGGAAGCATTTCTTTTAACACTTCTAAAGATGTCTCTTCATTTGTTTTCATTTTCTTATGGCAGTACATTGCTGTATCGTATTCCGGTAATGTTTCAAAGAAGTCAATGAGATCTTTGATATCCGGGAACACTTCGATACGTGTTTTTACCATTTCAGCGATTTTCTTAAGGTCGTAGTCTTTTGTGATCACTTCTTTGATATATGGAAGTGCCATTTCATAGAATTTGTCAAAATCCATTGCCTTAATGTATTCGCCGTTCATCCATTTTAATTTTGTGTAGTCAAATACGGATGGTGCTTTACCCATGTGACGGTAGTTAAATGCTTCAACTAATTCTTCCAGAGAGAAGATTTCTCTGTCATCTTCCGGACTCCATCCAAGAAGTGCTACAAAGTTTACAACTGCTTCTGTTAAAAAGCCCTGTTCAATTAAATCCTCATAAGAAGAATGTCCGCAGCGTTTGGAAAGTTTTTTGTGTGATTCATCTGTGATTAATGGGCAGTGAACATATACCGGTACTTCCCAGCCAAATGCTTCATATAAACGATTGTATTTTGGTGAAGAAGATAAATATTCATTACCACGTACAACGTGTGTAATTCCCATCAAGTGGTCATCTACAACGTTTGCAAAGTTATATGTTGGATATCCGTCAGATTTGATCAGGATCATGTCATCCAGTTCTGCATTGTCTACTGTAATATCTCCGTAGATTTCATCATGGAATGTAGTTGTTCCTGTCTGAGGATTGTTCTGTCTGATAACGTATGGTTTCCCAGCTGCAAGGTTTGCTTCTACTTCTTCTTTGCTTAAAGAGAGGCAGTGTTTGTCATAAATTGTGATTTCTTTTCCTGCAACTTCCTGTTTTAAACCTTCCAGACGTTCTTTATCGCAGAAGCAGTAATATGCTTCGCCTTTGTCTACTAATTTTTTAGCATATTCTAAATAAATACCGGAAGCCTGACGTTCACTCTGAACGTATGGACCTACTCCGCCATCTTTGTCAGGACCTTCATCATGAATCAGGCCTGTTTTTTCAAGTGTACGATAAATAATATCTACTGCACCTTCCACAAGACGTTCCTGGTCTGTATCTTCGATACGGAGAAGGAAATCGCCGCCTTCATGTTTTGTGATCAAATATGCATAAAGAGCTGTTCTTAAGTTTCCTACATGCATACGCCCTGTTGGGCTTGGTGCAAATCTTGTTCTAACTTTGCTCATAATTTCTCTCCTATTATAAATCTTTTGTAATTCATATTTTTAACATGAGCAGGACGATAAGCCGGGTTATGTCGTTGAATGTTCATCTATCTAGACCTGCTGTTACCAACAGGTTCAAGCGACCTACCTGAGACTGACGGGCCGCCATATGCCTCGTTTTGGTCTTGCTTCGAATGGGGTTTACATATGCCACCCAGGTTACCCTGCGTGCGGTGGTCTCTTAAGCCACCCTTCCACCCTTACCAGCATGCGCTGGCGGTATATTTCTGTTGCACTATCCTTGGAGTCGCCTCCACCGGACGTTATCCGGCATTCTGCCCTGCGAAGCCCGGACTTTCCTCACCCTGACCTCAGATAACTGAGGGCAAGCCGCGAACATTTGTCCTACTCATCCGCTCATTTTATCACATTCTAAACTCGAAAACAACTGCCACCAATAAATTCTCTCAAAATCGAATTGTTTGGAATCAGGTTGCTGTCTACTCCCACAAAGTAATCCAGGAACTTCAATAACCGTTTAGCTTCCATATATTCCGGAGCATCGCGGTCGATTCCAAAAAGCAATGGCTCTGCATATTGTTTCAACACTGCCAATTCATAGATTAGTGCAGAATTAAACACCACGTCCGCCGAATCCTGATATGGGAAAATGTTTTCTTCCTCTCCTCTTCGTACAGACGGCCACATATCAATGGTATTTTTCGCAGACGAACCTCTGGTTCTAGCATCACGAATCATTCTTCGAATGAGACGTCCATCAGTAGTCGGAATGCGGTTATGCTCATCAATATTTAACATGGTCAATGCACTGATGTAAATCTTAAACTTACTTTCTGCCGGAAGCCCATAGGACATGGCATCATTCAGACAATGAATTCCTTCGATTACAAGAACGTCATCTTCTCCCAGGGTAAGTATCTGTTTCCCTTTGTATTCTTTATGTCCGGTAATAAAATTAAATTCCGGAATTTCCACCGTTTCTCCTGCAAGCAGACGGTTCATATGATCATTGAACAGTTCGATATCTAAGGCACCAAGACATTCGAAATTGTATTTTCCATTTTCGTCCTTTGGCGTATCTTCCCTTTCCACGAAATAATTGTCACAGGCAATTGGATGTGGTTTCAAACCATGAGCACGCAGCTGCACGGACAATCTGTGGGAAAATGTTGTTTTCCCAGAAGATGATGGTCCTGCGATCATAATAATTCGCTTGGATGGGTCAGCGGCAATCCTTCCCGCGATATCGCCAATCTGTTTTTCCTGGATTGCTTCCTGCACAAGAATCATTTCCGACAAGTTGCCTTTCGCAACCATATCATTTAATTCTCCCACGGTAGAAAGTTCCAGCATTTTGCCCCATTCTTCCGAATTGCGCAAAACATCAAAGACCTTTTTGCTAAATTCTACTGGTGGCACAATTCCCCAGGCTTCCTTTTTCGGGAATTGCAAAATAAAACCATCTTCAAAAGGCTCCAGCGCAAACCATTTCAGATAGCAGGTGTTTGGCACCATGTATCCGTAATAATAGTCCTGAAAACCTCCAATACTGTAAATGTTTACTTTGGAAGCACGGCGATAGCGGAAAAGTGCTGCTTTGTCACTCATTCCGTATTCTGAAAATCTTGCAATTGCCTCCTGCGTATTGACTACCTCTTTTTTAATCGGAATGGCTTCTTCCACATATTCTTTCATACGTGCTTCTACCTTTTCCGTAAATGTTTTGTCTATCTTTACATTTCCGCTGAGTGTACAAAAATATCCCGCACCTGCTGAAAACTCTACGCGCACTTTGCCTATTTCTTCATGGCTGTACAGAGCATAAATTGCCTTGAGCATTAAAAATGTCATGCTGCGTCTGTAAGAGTTATACCCCGGATCATCACCAAAGAAAACAGGCTCTACTACGCATTCCCTCTTAATTTTCTTCGTAAGCTCCTCCAGTTTTCCATTCACCTTTACCAAAATAATCTGTTCCGACTTTTCAGGATAATGTTCTTTCATAACCTGTTCATAAGTCGTTCCTGCTTCGTATTCTTTTACAATGTTTCCAAGAGTTACTTTTTTCATATTTCATACCTCCCAGCTAAATTTATATATTTTCTTCAAACTTATACCACTTCAAATGGATGTTTGATGGCAGCTTTGCTTACTCTTACTTCCGGACATTTTTCAGAGAAGAAGCGGTACATATCTTCAATATAAATATGCTCCACCCCGTAATGTCCTGCATCAATGATTGGAAGCAGGTCGTCAATCTGGTCAATTCCCGTATGATGATCAATATCTCCGGTAATGTAAACTTCTGCACCTTTTTCATGACAGCATTTTACCAGACTTTTACCGGCACCCGGACAGATTGCAGCAACTGCTACTTCCTTGTCTCCATCACCAAAAAATCTGACTGATGGGATTTTAAATCTCTCTTTTACCAAAAGAGCACATTCTCTGACAGACATTACTTTTGGTAATTTTCCTACTTTTCCAATTCCAATCCCATCCTGTATTTCTTCCAAAGCAACACATTCTGTCATTTCCAAATGAGCAGCCGCCAGATCTGCCATACGGCAGCTGTCGTAATTTGTATGTGTGGACATATAACAGATACCGTTTTCAATCATTTTGATGATTCTTCTTCCGTTAATGGTATCTGCAGTGATAGAGGACAGGGGCGAAAAGATCATTGGATGGTGTGTGACGATCATATCTGCACCCACACGGATTGCTTCTTCGATATTTTCGTCCGTTACATCCATTGCCACAAAAATGTGTGTCACTTCTTTTTCACGATTTCCTACCTGAAAACCGGTATTATCCCAGCTTTCAGCATATTTCATTGGAAATTCCTGTTCTAACAGCTCAATGATATCTCTACATTTCACTTAACATTTCCTCCAGTTCTGCAAGGAGCGCCTTGATTTCCACTGCTCTGCCTTTACTTTTTTCCGTTGTTTCTTCATTTAACTTCTGTAAAATGTTCTGTTTATTTGCAATCTCTCTTACAAGATATGCTCTTAAAACCTCTGGTTCACCTAAAACAGATATTTTTCCATATTTATATTCCAGATCGGTCAATTTTTCTGCTTCTGGATTTTCCACGGCCTTGAACATTGGATAATATTTTCCGTCTTCAAACACCATATGTTCTTCGACGATTTCATATCCCTGTTCATACAGCCAGATACGAACTTCCGAAATTTCTGACTGTGGCTGTAAGATCAGTTCTTTCAAAGATTCTGTTACTTCCGGATGTGCGCTCAATATTCTGATGATCAGCGGACCGCCCATACCGGCGATCACAACACTGTCTGCTTCTCCCGGTTTTAAGGCAGTCAGTCCGTCTGACAATCTGGTTTCAATTGCTTCTTTCATCCCTGACTCAGCAATATGTAATGCGGCGCGTTCTAACGGCCCTTTGTTTACGTCCATCGCAATGGCACGGGGAATGATATTTCTCTCATAAAGATAAATGGGAACATATCCATGATCTGTTCCCACATCTGCTAAACAATTCCCAGCGGTAACCATCGATGCAACTGATGATAATCGTTGTGATAACTGCATATTAATCTAAATAATCCTTTAACTTTCTGCTTCTGCTTGGATGACGAAGTTTTCTAAGGGCTTTCGCTTCAATCTGACGAATACGTTCACGAGTTACGTTGAACTCCTTACCAACTTCTTCCAATGTGCGTGCGCGGCCATCGTCTAAGCCGAAACGAAGACGAAGAACCTTCTGTTCTCTTTCTGTTAATGTGCCAAGCACTTCACTTAACTGTTCTTTTAACAGTGTAAATGTTGCTGCATCTGCAGGTACAGGCACATGATCATCCTGAATGAAATCACCAAGATGAGAATCTTCTTCTTCACCGATTGGTGTTTCCAAGGAAACCGGTTCCTGAGAAATCTTTAAGATTTCACGAACGCGTTCTACAGGCATGTTCATTTCAGCTGCAATTTCTTCCGGAGACGGTTCACGGCCCAGTTCCTGTAACAGCTGTCTTGATACACGGATTAATTTATTAATTGTTTCTACCATATGCACAGGAATACGGATTGTTCTAGCCTGGTCAGCGATTGCTCGTGTGATTGCCTGACGAATCCACCATGTTGCATAAGTACTGAATTTATAGCCTTTGCGGTAATCAAATTTTTCTACGGCTTTGATAAGCCCTAAGTTACCTTCCTGAATCAAATCAAGGAAGAGCATACCACGGCCCACATAACGTTTTGCAATACTTACTACAAGACGAAGGTTTGCTTCTGCAAGTTTTTTCTTTGCTTCTTCATCCCCATCTTCCATACGCTGTGCAAGTTCGATTTCTTCTTCTGCGCTTAACAGAGGAACTTTACCGATTTCTTTTAAGTACATACGTACAGGGTCTTCGATGCTGACACCTTCCGGAACTGACAAATCGATGTTTTCCACATCAACTTCGTCTTCTTCAGATAAAAGGATTTCATCATCATCGGTTTCTTCTGTTACACGTAAAATATCTACGCCATTCTGTTCTAAGAAATCGCAGATTTTTTCAATTTCTTCTTTTCCAAGCTCTGTATCACGTAAAAGATCTAACACTTCCTGGTATTCCAGCATGTTTTTCTTTTTCTTCGCAACAGCCTGAAGTTCTTTAATTTTCTCAGCAACTTTCTGCATAGTTTCTTTTTCGTCCATGTTGTCCACCTCTACACCTATTCTTTAGCATATCCTCACCTAAAGAGAAATATGCAGTCTCTGTAATTTGCTCTTTTCCTGAAGAATCTTCTGCCAGGCAATCAAATCATTTTTATCCATTTCGTCAATCTGCACATTATAGCTGTGCTCTTTGACTTTGATAATGGTCTCTGTCAATGCCTTTTCTAATTCTTCTTTCTTTTCAATCTGCTTCAGTTCAGTATGAAACAGTGATGCGACTTCTCCCTGATTTTCACTGTCCGCGAAGTGGCTCATAATTTCTGCAGGCTTTAATCTGCCCTGTGCTTTCTGCTGATACAGCATCTCCACTACGGTACGGTACAATTCATTGGTAAAATCCCGCAATTCTACATGCTTGCTGATTTCCTCAAATAACGTATCATCGGAAATCATCCATGTAATCAAAAGCTTTTGTGCTTTTGTGATACCATCTTCTTTTTGCGGCTTTTTGATTCCGGAACGCGGTTTTTCACGCACCGGTTTAAAGCTTTCCGCCTCTCCCATGGTATCTACCATTTTCTTAAGTTTTTCATACGGCAGATTGTAACGTTCTGCCACCGCCTCTACATAGGCATTTCGTTCGATTTCTTCCGTGAATTCCAAAAGTTTCTTTGCAGCTGCCTTAAAAAAGGCTGTTTTTGATTCCGGATCTTTGAAATCATAACGACGCTCTATGACTTCTATCTCAAACAGGAAGCTGTTCACTGCCTGGTTGATTCGTTCTTCAAAAGCCCCTGCGCCCAGTGCTTTAATAAATTCATCCGGGTCTTTGTAAGGCTTCATATTAATGACGCTGACACTTAAACCTGCTTCCTTTAACATCGGAATCGCTCTAAGAGCCGCATTTGTCCCTGCCGCGTCACTGTCATAAGTCAACAGAACTTTTTTCGTATATCTTGCAAGCAGACGGCATTGATTTTCCGTAAGCGCTGTTCCAAGAGAAGCAACTGCCTGGGTAAATCCCGCCTGATGAAGGGCAATGACATCCATGTAGCCTTCACAGATGATCATGTTGTCCTTACGGCTTGCCCTTGCATAATTCAGACCATATAGATTTCGGCTCTTGTCAAAAATCTTGGTTTCCGGAGAGTTTAAATACTTAGGTTCTCCATCTCCCATGACACGACCGCCAAAACCAATGACCTTATGGTTGGCATCCATAATCGGGAACATAACTCTGTTCCAGAAACGGTCATAGGTTCCTGCCTTTTCACTATAGGAAATCAGACCGCCTTCAATCATCATCTGATCTGAATAGCCCTGTTTTTTCAAATAATTATATAAATCTTTTCCGAATTTCGTAGAATATCCCAGACCAAAACGTTTGATCGTCTCGTCAGAAAGTTCTCTTTTCCGTAAATACTGATATCCTATCTGTCCGTGCTGGGTATGAAGCATTTTATAATAAAAGGTCGCCGCATGCTTGTACATTTCAAGCATCTTTGTCTTTTCATCTTTCTGCTGCTTTGCACTCTCAGAATATTCAATTTCAGGTAAATCCACACCAACACGCTCTCCTAAGACTTTCACAGCTTCAGGAAATGTGTAATTTTCATAGTCCATCAGAAAGCTGAACACATTGCCTCCCTTATGGCAACCAAAGCAATAATACATCTGCTTTTGCGGTGATACTGAAAATGAACCTGTTTTTTCATTATGGAAAGGACAAAGTCCAAAGTAGGAACCGCCCTTTCTGGTCAGTTTTACGTACTCTCCAACAACACTTACAATGTCATTTTTCTCTCTGATCTCTTCTACCAGTTCATCAGAATAGTACATGTTTACTCCTCGTTAGCTCCAGGATTTCGGTACGAAATATTCCTGGAATTTTTGTATTGCATACTGGTCAGTCATACCGGAAATATAATCACAGACCACATCCTCCAGTGACTCCCCTCTGTTTTCCAGCATGTCCACAAATTCTTCAGACATTTTTTCCGGATGTTCCTTATAGAATGAGAACAAATGCTCCAGCATATCCTGCGCCTTCTGTTCTTCCGCCTTTGCCTTCGGATTTGTGTAAACATTGGCAAACATGAATTTTCGAAGGTCAGACATAGCCTTATCAACCTCAGCTGACATTAAAATGTCCGGCTTCCCTTCGCTGTTTTTTACAATATCATGAATCACAGTATTGAGACGCTGACTTGTGGTACATCCTAAAATATCCGTATATTCCTTTGGAATATCTTCTGCTACCAGGATTCCGGCACGAATGGCATCATCAATATCATGGTTTATATATGCGATTTTATCCGACAGACGAACTATTTTCCCCTCTAAGGTACTTGGTCTGCCTGCGGTGCGGTGGTTTCTGATTCCGTCACGGACTTCAAAAGTCAGATTCAGACCTTTTCCACCATTTTCCAGTTTTTCCACAACTCGGACACTCTGCTCAAAATGACCAAATCCTTTGGAACAAAGAGAATTCAATGCTCTCTCTCCTGCATGTCCAAAAGGAGTATGTCCAAGGTCATGTCCCAATGCCATGGCTTCCACCAAATCTTCATTCAGGCGAAGTGCTTTGGCAATGGTTCGTGCATTCTGCGATACTTCCAGCGTATGGGTCAGACGGGTTCTGTAATGATCTCCCTGAGGAGTCAAAAAAACCTGAGTCTTATGTTTCAATCTTCGAAATGATTTGCTATGTAAGATGCGGTCACGGTCTCTTTGATAAACCGGGCGAATGTCACACTGCGGCTCATAACGATCACGTCCTCTGGAATTTTTACTAAGTGCTGCATAGGGGCTCAAATACTGGGCTTCCCACTGCTCTTGTTTTTCTCGAATCGTCATATGCACACCTCTCTTCTCAAAAAGGTACTTCTAAAAGATAAATTCTGTGCAATTCACAAATTTCCTTTTTTTAATTTTAGGGCAGTCCACAAAATTTTAGAAATTTCAGACAATTATCCCCATCACAATCGGTACAATAACTACCGTCATAATCCCTGTCACAACAATTGCCAGACTGCTCATGGCTGCCTGAACCTCTCCAAGTTCCAACGCTCTGGAAGTTCCAATGGCATGGGCAGCAGTTCCGCACGCCAGCCCCTGTGCAACAGGTTCTTCAATTTTAAATAGTTTAAAAAATGCAGATGCTGTACAGGCGCCAAAAATTCCTGTAAATACAACACAGACAACTGTAATGGATGGCATACCTCCAATTTCCTCAGAAACTCCGATAGCGATTGCCGTTGTAACAGATTTCGGAAGAATGGATGCTATCAGTTCCGGAGAAAATGCAAATACTACAGACAATCCTACGATCACAACCATGCAGGCAATACATCCTGCAAAAATTCCCAGTAAAATTGCCTTCATATTTGATTTTAAAACCTGAAACTGTCGATACAGAGGCACTGCAAGACAGACAGTCGCCGGGTTTAAAAAGTATGTCAGGTAAGATGCACCTTTATCAAAAGTTGCATAATCCACTTTCAGAATCAACAGCACAGCAATAATAAGTGCCGAAGCAATCAAAAGAGGATTGCATAACGTACTTTTTACTTTTGTTGATATTTTCAATCCAACCCAGTAGCAAAGGAGACTTAGTACAATACCAAAATAAGTAGAATTTAAGAAAAACTCATTCATGACTATTGTACCTCCTTCTTATCACGTCGAATAATTGCCTGAGATACAAGTCCTACTACCACCATGATCACAGCGGTAGAAACAATACAGGTCACAAACACCCCTAATAAACTGTCTTTAATGACACCAATACTGCTCATCAAACTGACCGTTGGAGAAATAAAGAAAATCGGCATAACTCCTAAAAGCAAATCCGCAGTCTCTTCTACCTGAGCTAATTTTATAATTCCAGTCTGCAGACATACAAATAACAGCACCATACCATAAATGCTGGCAGGTACCGGCAATGGAAGCAATAGATTTAAACATTCCCCCAAAAAGGTCATGAGCACAATGATTGCAAATTGCTTTATATATTTCATATCTTTGGATATTCCTTCTTTCCAACAAGATTCTTTCGAATATAATCAAAAGTCACTTCTTCCCCCTGCTCATCCAGCATTTTCAGCAAATAAACCAAAAGCGCTCTTGTCTCAGGATGAATCATATAGGCATCCTTGCCTCTTTCATAATATTCCAAAGGCATATGATGATTATACTTGCCCTTGTTATAAACTTTTGATGCCGCAATACGGTCCATCATCATTTCAGCCACGTACTTTGGCGGCATTTTGCAGCCTACCATCCCCTTATTATCAATACTGTAATCAATCCAGTATTCAAAATGATGTTTATTGCGGCCTTTATGATGAAGCCATGCTGACGAATATCCCTTTTTTTCTCGTTCTTTTAAATGCGGGCTCGCTGTTCCCTGATAATTCTTACAGCCCTGAATAAACTCTGTCAGGCCGTATTTTGACATATCATGCAGCAGCCCCTGCTTATATAATCCGATTTTAAAGCATTCTTTCATTACCACCCATTTGTGAGTGGTAATGGTTTTGAAATGCCCAAATACTTTATTCATTTTACTTTCCTTCTAATACACAGATTGTTCTTCCGCTCAGTTTAAAAATTCTCTGATTGGAGATTTCTACTCCGTCAGGAGTAAATTGTTCCTTATCATCTGCAGTGCAGAAGACAACTTTCCATTTCTTACCCTTTGGTAAAATCGGGAGACCAAACTCATGGTCTGACTGGTGAAGGTTGTATGCTACATAGATGGCATTCTTTTCTGCATATCCTGCACCGTACATCATACCAATGTGTCTTCTGTATGGTTCAAATCCACCATACCATGCATTTTCACAATGATAGGATAAATCCGGAGTTCCTGTAGATTTATAGTCCGCCATGGCTGCTTCTTTTGGCATATGGAATGCAGTATGCGCATTTCTAAATGCAATCAGCTCTTTCACGTAATTCAGTAAATCTCTTGCCGCTTTTGTAGTATTCCACTGAATCCAGGACAGTTCACTGTCCTGACCATATACATTGTTATTTCCCTGCTGGGAATTGCCAAATTCATCGCCGCCATAAATCAGAGGAATTCCCTGAGCAAACATTAACATTGCAAACGCATTGCGAAGCTGTTTTGCACGAAGGTTATTAACTGTCTTATGTTTTGTAGGACCTTCTACGCCGCCGTTCCAGCTGTAGTTATAGTTGCTGCCGTCACGATTGTCTTCCATATTTGCTTCATTGTGCTTTTCATCATAAGAAACCATGTCCATCATGGTAAAACCGTTATGGTTTGCCATATAGTTTACCACTGCATAATTTTCCGGATTTCTTCTGGTCTTTTCAGCAAAAGTTCGAAGCACATCTTCTTCTCCCTTTAAAAGGCGTCTCGCATCCACAAGGAATCCATCCCTGTATTCTGCCAGATGTTTTCTCTTCTGATTATCTGTTTCTTCTAAAAGTTCACCCTGTTCGAAATATTCTGTGAAAATTTTTGTGGTTTTCAATGCCGGCTCCATGACTACATTTTTCATGGAAATTGCACTGCGGTTAATATGGATTCCATCGATATGATACTCTTCTACCCAGAATTTCAGGCAGTCCATAATCATATTTGGAGATACCGTATCATCAAAATAAAATTCTAAGATCAATTCAATTCCAGCCTTATGCAGCGCTTTCACAAGATCCTTCAACTCTTTTGAAGCGTCTTTCCCATAAGCATAACTGGACTTTGGTGCAAAATAGTATCCGGAAGTATATCCCCAGTAATTTAACGCAAGACCTTCCGCTCTCTTTTCCGGTTCATATTTACTGCGTTTTTTCTTTGGACGTGGAAATTCCTCAAATTCATAAATCGGCATTAATTCCAGCTGTTTCACTCCCAAAGAAACAAGGTAAGGAATCTTTTCCATCATTCCCTTAAAAGTACCTTTGGCTCTAACCTTGGAAGACTTGTCCATGGTAAACCCGCGTAAATGAGTACAATAAATCAAGGATTCGGAAAATGGAATTTCCGGATGCTTATCATCTTCCCAATTATATTCTGCAAGATCAAATGTACACCGAAGTTTCTGAGAGTCAACTTTTTCTCCAAATTTTCCTTTGCCTGAAATTCCTTTGGCATATGGGTCTAAAACGATTTTTTCACCCACCTGATATGCATATTCATAATTCTTTGCATTGATTTTTTCTACGTCTGCCACGTAAATGTCGCCCATGTAACGATTCATCGGAACTTTCAATTCCGGTGTCTCTTCTCCTTTTTTGTAAAGAAGGAGCGTACATGGCTCTTCTTTCGCACTTGCAAATGCAAACTGATATCCTTTTTGTATCTTTCTTACTCCCAGTCTCATATTGCGTGACCTCTCATTTCTTAAGATTCGGTGTATGTTCTGATTAAATTCGAAAATATTCCTCTTATATCATACCTCATTTAAGGGCAAGTTAGCTACTGTTTTATAAAGTTTTTACAAAACGGTAGCTAAAACATACTATTTCTAACAATTAAAGGCATGTTCGAATCAGTTACGAACACGCCCTATCTTTCTACCCTCTAGTCTTATTTTCACCTTTTTTTCTTTTTACATACTCATTATAATTATCAAACGGAAGTCTATCTCCGTCTTCCACCATCTTTTTCCAGAGCTGTTCCGCGCTCTCTTTCGTCATAATCTCCTCCAACTGACATTCATAAATTATTCTTGCAGTTGTCCATAAATCAATCTTGTTTTTTCTACATACTCCCAAATATCAGATAAATTATTACTTGCTACACTTGCAATATACTCCGAATGCTTTGCCATACTAAGAGCAGCGGCTTCTCCTTTTCCCATCCCTTCTTCTTCGGTAAGATAAAGATAAGTATGATATTCTGCCGTACCTGCCTCTATATCAATGATTTGCAATTTTTCAAAAAGCTTTAAGAACAATCCAAATCTGCCTCTCCACAAGAAGCTGGATAGTGCGTCTGTGTCAGCAAATATCACTCTTTTGACATTGTCTGACACACATTTCATTTGTGTGACATCAATCATTCAGAATAACCCCTCTCTCCATTTCAGGATATTTTTTGTCGTCTAAGTTACCTTCTCTTATATACTGATTATATAATCCCTGTTTCATAATGCCTTTTTCTTTACATATTTCCAATCTTCTAGGATAATCTCCCATAACCTGGAACTCTTCATCTGTCGAATAATACAACTTTGGATCCAATCCATATTTTACCGCTTCTCCGCAAACATTATATTCTTTTAATTCTGATGCTTGTTTTTTATCAATTCTCCCTTCCCTCTCCAGTCTGCATATCGTTGCCAGATAACTAATACCAAAAAACACACTTAATCGGATAACCTCATACACTGTCCATTTTTTAATCTGGTTTGATTCAATGTACCATTCTAATCCATCATATGGCATTAATAAAAATGAAGCAAAAATATCCGCTTCTTTTTCTTGAACACTTTTTGCGTCATAGAGCGATGAGCCACAAATACACCCCTCGTTTAAACCTTCGATTTCTAAGTGATAGAGTTCATGCGCTAAAGTAAATCTTTGCCTTCCCAAAGACATCGCTGAATTCAATGCAATAAAATATGTTTCATCATCTCTAATACACATCCCACTGATATTGCTGGAAAGTTTCGTTTTAATCAAAGTATAGTTTTTTTCTGAAAGCAATAGGCTAAAAATATTCAAAGGCTCTTTGTTACTATGTCCTTTTTTTTCACGAAACTTTACAGCTTCCGCATTAAGCTGAATTTCACTTTTCAACATTATTCACCGCCTTTTCTTCTAATTTTTTCATTTTCTTTGTGTTTAAAACTAATTTTTGAATTTTAGAAATTGATTCCATATCATCAGCCGTTAATTCTTTGGCTCTAAAAGCAACAGTCAATGGAACATACGGTGTGCTAGACTCAAGTTCCAAAAGAGTACATCCAAACAAATCACATGCCTTTTCAAGCACAGAAATACCTAATGAACGCTCACCTTTTTCAAATTTTGTCAGCATTGTTCGATCAATCTTTAAAAAATTAGCTAATTGTTCCTGTGTGTAACCATGAGTGGATCGAATCATTTTAAAACGTTCTCCACGTATAATTGCTTTGTTTTCCATCATTTTGCTCATAAAATCACCCTTTCGTACTAATATTATATCTCCTTTTAGTCACATTTTCAACATAGAATATTTTTATATTTGTGACACAATATAAATACTTATAATGTAATTGCACTAACAGATTTCTTCATAACAAAAGAACAACCACTACGATAATAATGATTGGAACGATTGGTAAGCCAGCTTCTTCTTCCACAATTTCTGCCGGAGCTTCTTCTACAGCCATATCATCTTCTACTTCTGCAGGACCTTCTCCAACTGCTGCTACTTCATCATAAACGATTACGTAGTCAGAGAAATGTGTTGTTTCGATAACCATATGTCCGTCTGCGTATGTAAATGGCATCAATGTCATTTCACCATCATCAGCTACATAGTAAACTTTATGGTCTTCTGCTAATCTTCCTTCTTCCGGAGTAAATGGAATCGCAATTCTTGCCTTTCCACCCTTGAAATCTCCAATGTATTCTCCATCACTGAAAATCTGAGCTGATACACAGATTGCAACATCATGTGCTTCTAAAACAGCCTGCTGTTCTTCGTTCAATTCATGATATTCAACAGGAACTACACGAAGTTCAATCACACTGCCTTTAGCCTGTTCAGCGATTGCTTTTACAGTCTCTGCATCAAAGGATACTTTCACGCCTTCAAATTCTACTGTTAATGCACTTTCTGCTTCAACAATCTTTTCGAGCGCTTCTACCGCTACTTCTGCTTCTGTAACTGCCTGTCCTTCTTCTGCCACTTCTGTTAACGGAAGAATGACTGTTGCGCCAGCTTCTGTATTTTCGATAACTTTGTCAACTGTTTCTGTTGTTACAGCTACTTTTACTTCTGCTACAGTTACAGTTTCTTTCACAGCTTCTTTTACTTCTTCAGTTGCAACTTCTTCAACAATCTTTGTATCAACTACCACTTCTTCTACAGGAACTGCAATTTCTTCGGAAGGTGTTGTAGTAGTTTCCGGTGTAGTTGTTTCTGTATTAGTTGTTGTCTGTGTTGTAGTTGTAGTAGATGTTGCTGGTGTTGTGCTTGGTGTTGTTGTACTTGTGGACGGTGTTGTTGTTTCCGGTTCGTAAACTTCAACTTTAATTTCATATCCACATGTAGCACAAACGCCGCCTACTCTATAGTTGTGTGAACCTGAATCTACTTTTGCACCACAGGAACATTCTTTCCAGTGACCGTTTTCATCTGATTTGTAACCGCCATAGCTGTGAGCCTTGACTGCGATTGTCTTCACTTCTTTCACTGTTCCACAACCTACACACATATAGTGAGCTGTTCCTGTTGCTGTACATGTTGAATCTGTGATTACTTTATCTGCAAAAGTATGACCATTTACGCATGCTGCTGTCAACTGTATACGACCATCAGATAATGTGTATTTGTACCTTCGAGAACCAGCTCTGTATCTAAGTTTACTTTTGAGCCAGTACTTGTATCGGCATTATGACCAAAAATGTACTCAGCTTCATAACCATCATTACTCTTTGCTGTTATTTTTCCACCTGTTACATTAACGGCTGTATTTTTCGCGCCGATTGCAACTGTAAAGAATGCATTACTATCACCTGTATATGTATTGATTCCTGTTAAATCAGAATTTGTAACATTAACCTTTGTGCCTTCACCATAAATAGCAACTGCTCCATATCCTGTAAGGTCAGCATCAGTAATATTTACATTTGCTGCACCTGCTGATGTTGCCACATGCACTGCATAATGACTTTCACCAGAAATTTTAACATTTTGAATATTCGTTGTTCCTGCTTTATTGATGATATTGATTCCTCGTTCACAACCTGTTCCACCAATAATTTCAAGATTCTTGATTGTCACTTCGCCTGTTGTATCTACGTTAATTGCACGTCCTGCTTTTGATGTAAGGGTCTTGCCATTACCGTCTAATGTAATTGCTTTATCAATTGTGATAATATTCGAAGCTTCTACATTACGAATAAGCGAAATAGTATCTCCTGCCTTTGCTAATTTTGCTTCTTCTGCCAGTCTTGCTTCTTCTGCTGACGCAAAAACAGGGCAACCTTCTGCATGCTCATCTGCAACACATTCTGCTAAGCATACAGGTGTGCTATCTTCTGCAAAAACTGCCGCAGACATTAAATTGACGATCATCACAAAGGTCAATAAGCCTGCATAAAATCTCTTCTTCATTTCTTTCCTCCTATTTCATTAACATTTTCTATAGGCAAAAGTTTGTCTATCGAGAATATTGATAATTATTTTCACATAAAAAAGGTCAGAACTTACCTCCTGTCTGCCTACTGGTTTTTTTTAAATAGTTTTTCTAATTCCATCTCTTTCAAACGTCATTATGTAAAACAACTACCTGTTTCAATGTCACTATAGCACTCTGGTCAGAAAAGTCGATAGAATTTCAATTATTTTTACACTATTTTTACTTTTTTTGCACCTTTTTGATAAAATAATATGAGGCACATTAAAAAAATGCGCCTCATAGATAACTCATATTATTCTTTTGTTTCTCCCTGTTCTTCAGGATTCATTGTCTTTAAAGTCTTTCTGATTTTTCTCTTTTTCCCAAAAAATCTAAGCACAAATACAACTACCACAATGATTACGACCCATACTACAATTAATGGGGAAGAGCCAAGGAACCAGATTGCAAAGTCTCTGAATCCTCTTCCAAGGTCATAAAGAGTATCGCCGAATTCTTCTGTCACTTCTTCCCAGAAAGTTTTTGGTTCTACATTTGTTTCTCTCTGAACTTCACGAATATTAATATGTACCGTGCTATAGTCTACCTGATTATCCATGGTGCGAAGCTGGGAAGTATAGGATTCCAGCTGATAACGCACTTCTGAGAGACGACCTTCAATGGTAATAATATCTTCCACTGTCTCTGCTTTTTCCAGAAGTTCTAACAGTCTGTCACGTTCTGTTTCCAGTGCAATTTTTCTGCTTTCCACATCTACGTATCTGAGTGTGATGTCCTCTGTGGACTCTGAAATGTAGGTCACATTTGCAGTTTCTTTCACTTCATTGATGAAGCCATCCAGTTTATCACTTGGAATGCGCACCGTCATATTGCTGTAGCGATTGTAAGAGCTATAATATGCAGAACCGCTGTCTAAGGAAGACTGTTCAATATAGCCACCAAGCTCCTGCACTTTTGTCTGAATGCCGGATAACACGGCATCAAACTCTTTTGTTTCAATCTGCATATCAAAGGTACGGATAAGCTTTCTATTCACCTGCGCAGTTTCCGAAATCTCTACACTGGTTTCCACACCTGCTGTAGCTGCGGCTTCCATTTCTATAGCTTCTTCTGCAACTGCTTCTTCCGTTGCCATATCTGCTGCCATTGGTGCAGATGCTGCTGATTCATATTTGCTGGAGCCCCCACACCCCGTCACAAACATCGCAACTGCAAGCAATACACTTAATAAATGGATTCTTGTTTTCATAGAATTCCCCCTCCCTGTGTAAGTATTATTCACGAAACTTTTTCATAGTTTCATTATACTTTAGGAAGATGAAGAATAAAAGTGGGAAATTCTTAGGAATTTATGAAGAAACTATGTGAAATCCATGATACTTATGTTATTCTAACCTTATCCAAAATCTATGATTATCTAAAACATGTCGGTAGTCCTTCTCAGGACAAATAATATCCTGCATCATCCAACCAAATAATCAGTTTACAGTAATTTTAGCTTCTGCTAAAATGAAAGGAGAATAGGTGCAAACGATAAATACGTATTTGGCTAACAATATTGAGCTTGCCAAGATTCAGGCTCAATATGATGAAAATGCAAAAGCTTTGATTGCCGACAAACAAGTTTTGGCAAGAATTGCTAAGTATAGAACCACTGAATTTAAGGATTATGACATTCCTACAATCATAAACTGTATTGAAGACGAACCGGAAATTTCCAAAATACCTGTTTACCCAGGAATGCGGAATCTTGATTCCGAAGCCATCACCGGAATGAATAATGAGAGTACGATTCCTAATGAAGGAACAGTTACTTTTGATGTGCGATTCTATATGATTACACCGGATAATATTCGGATCAAACTCATATTAAATATTGAGTTACAAAAAAAATATTATGAATCCTATCATTTTGAACCCCGGGCAGTATTTTACTGTGCTAGAATGATTTCTGAGCAATTAGACCGGGAATTTACAGCAAATAACTATGATGATTTAAAGAAAGTCTATTCCATCTGGATTTTTTTCGACGCTCCGCAAAAAGAGTGCGATACGATTACCGAATACTATCTTGAAAAGAAAGATGTATATGGAAAACCAGTTAAAGATTGGAAGCATGATTACATTTCCATATCTTTCATCAGACTTTCTACCACAAAAAAGAAAAACAGTAAGCACCAGCTGATTCATATGCTGGACACGCTCTTTTCAAATGAATTGAATGTGGAAAATAAGAAAAGAATTCTAGTAGAAAAACATCAAATGCAAATGTCACGAGAATTAGAAGGAGGTATCAACAATATGTGTAATGTAAGTCAGGGTATTGCAGAAAAGGCCTTTAAAGCTGGAATTAATCAGGGTATTTCGCAAGGTATCTCACAAGGCATTTCGCAAGGGAAGCTTGAAACTTATGTAGAACTGCTTCGGGACGGCATCATCACTGTAGCTGATGCTGCCAAGAAACTCTGTTTGAGCGAAGAAAAAGTCAGAGAAATGCTCAATAATTAAGACTGTAAAACACCCCGGAAATCAAATTTCCGGGGTGTTTCTTTCTACCTATGCATATTCTCTTATTCTTTATTATACTTCTTTTTTAATAGAAACCAAACACTACCTCCCACAATCACTGCCGCCAGCCCTGCTACAAAACTCCAGAAAAGTGGTTCATTCGCGTACCACCGAATCCAGAAATTCGTAGATACTGTTATTTCATCGTTAAATGGATACGCAGGTTCAAAGGATACTTCTGATGTATCCAGTACATTCCCGGCTTTATCTTCTATTATAATACGTATTTTCTGTTTCATACCGGTATGGATGGTAAATTCACCATTATATATAGTTAAATCATCAAATTCTTTGATGTCAGAAATTATCTTTCCATTTACATAAATTTTCACACTTTTCAGAGCAATTGCGTCCCTAATCACATACTGTACTGTTTGTTTATCTGTGTTAACGATTGCTTCTTCCAGACCAATTACACTCTCAATCACCGGTGTACTCTTATCAATATAGAATTCGATTGGCGCATCACCATTTGTTCTTATATTTCCCGCTTCGTCTTTGTCAGAAAGAGTTATCGTATAACGTCCGTCATTGATAAAATCCGCAGAATCTAGTCTAAATTTATAGTAGAACCAGCCTCCGGTATTTTGCCGAAGTGCTTCTTTTACATCCGCCTGACTCTTCTGATTTGCGAGTTTTGCTCCATCACAGGTAATTTCAAGCTTTGTCGATGCTTCCAATAACCGGTCTGCATTATAGACCTCGATAAAAAGGTCGCCGGTCGCTGCTCTATGATATCCTTTTAATAACGCTGTCAGATCATCACTATATACATAAACAGAACCAAAACGATTTACAGAATAAGTCACTGACTTTTCTGTTTGGCGCCCGGCTTTGTCATATACCGTCACCGATAATGTATAAATACCATCATTTTCTTTCAGGTGTGGCACATTTTCAATAATTTTTCCACCCATTCCTCTCCCTGTCGCATCAATCGCAACACCGATTCTGCCAATCATGTCCTCTGTTACATTGACATCACTTTTTTCACGCTCAACGCGTATCAGCTTTGCTTCATATCTGTCATAATTATTATCTGAGAAATGAATTTTCGGGCGGACCTCATCCGGATAAGGTGTTTCGTTTTCAACACCTGTAATTGTCAACTCCGGATCTGTAGTATCCACAGCAAATCGCTCTTCCAGAACATCATTTGCTGCATTTTCTGCAAGGTCTTTATATTCCACATCCAATGTATAGAGCGCATCTTTCGCAAATGTTAGCGTTGCACGATGCTCATCTCCATTAGATGACCAGTCACTTAAGACAGGGTATGTAATTTCTACACCTGCATCTGTTGATGTTCCCACAATTACCACATCACCGCTATCAAAATTATGCTCTGTAACAATAATTGTTGCAATGCGCTGTGCATTATAGTAGTTTTCATGAAATACATTATGATTATCAAATTCAATCTTAACAACCGGACTAGTCCTATCAACTGTAAAATCCTGTGCCGCCATACCACGATAGGATACCGTACCCGGATTCTCGGCTCGATCCTTCAAAATGCAATCCACCTGATAATCTCCATCTGAGGCAAATGTATACGAAGCTGTCCATACTGCATCATCTCTATTTCCACTTCCGGTGTTTGCAAGCTTAAATTCAAGCTTTTGATCCTCACCATTTACCAGGAACTGAAAGCAGTCATCACTAAAGTTACGTTCTGTCACTGTAATTGTCGCAGTCCGTTCCGCGTGGAAATACTTTTCATTACTTACCTCATTATTATCATAAGAAACTTCTGCCATAGGCGCAGTTGTATCAATGGCAATTGCTTTTGTGGATATCGCTTTCTTATTTGTAGAAACATCTTCTGCATTCACAGAAAGAATGATTCCGTTTGTATTGAATGATTCACTCGCAATTTTTACATCTGATATCAACTGACTGCCTGCGTCATATTCAAGGGATGTCCCATCCTCACCTTTTAGAGCGAATCGGATATTATGAATGCCTGATGCGTAATTATTTAACAGTGGATCACCGACCGTTGCTTCATAAATTACATCTTTGTTGTACAAAGGCTGTCCATCAATTGTCGTATTCACTGCTGTAGTTTTTGCAGCAAGTTCTATCCATGGAAGAGTCTGATCCACAGCCGTTTTTAATATCACCGTGCCATCCTCTTCATTGATAGCGGTCACCTTATCTACTGTCTGTATTTTCAGCGGGTTTTTCGCAATATCTGTACCGCAAACAGATAAATCATACCGATTATCTTTACGAAATGTAAATGTTTTTACATAGATATCACCGGTTCCTGTCCACTCTGATTCCTCATAAATTATATCTTCATCTGTTGTTTTTATGGATAATTCAAAAAAGCTTTCCTCTACATTATGCTCATCAATCGTCACCTTGACAGTCACCGGCTGATTGAAATAATCAATTCCTTCTATATTAAAACGATTTGGCTCAAGCTTTTCATATTCCAGTCTGATTACCGGCGCCACGGTATCCACGGTAAACTTATCCGTAAATACTCCCGCTTCAAATGTCGTATTATTTGCACTTCGAAGTATCGTTTCTTTTCCAAGGACAGCCTTATTCCCGGACTTATCTACGATTTTCATCATAATCGTCTGTTCATCGCCTTTTTCGCCAAACATAGGAACATTCACTTCTGTGGTATATAAATCCTCTGCAATTTCAGTCCACTTATGTTCTCGTTTCTCCTTATCATTGGCGATAAAAGAATGATTTGCTGCCGGATTACGCTCTTTGATGGTAAATGTTATTTTGGTGGGGGCATTGACATAGTCTTTTGTACCTACTGTATGAAATGCAGATTCCGTATCATAGGAAATGCTCTGCAGTACCGGAGATGTGTAGTCAATAACAAAATCTTCTATTATATAGGTGCTTTCTCTCTCAAACACATCCTTTACTGTTACATTGAATTTATAATCTCCTTCTTGATAATTTTCTTCGTCCCCAAACCTTAATGTGATGGTCTTTGTAGCCTGGCCTGTTTCTTCATCTATTATAGTGTTCCAGTCTTCTGCCTTTGTTTCAATTCCTTTAATGATTGCCTCTTCTTCAGTTGTGAAAGTCATTTCCTCAATAGTAACGGTCAGGAAACCGCCCGTATAGCAATTTTCTTCCATGCGTTCTTCGTGATATGTCAGATTATTTTTGACGCTCACCTTTGGTTTTGTACTGTCTTTGATAAAGCTGACCGTGGATTGTGTTGCGGACTTTCCCTCTTCATCTGTGATATTTACCTCTAATGTGTAATAACCATCCTCAAGTTCTTTTAATTCTCCAATCATGCTATTCTCTTCTTTAGAAATCCAGATATCAGAGTCCGCTGTATAGGTATTTTCAATCGTTCCCTGATGATTCTTTAAAATCACTTCCAGTTCTACATCAGAAAGGAGCGTTTCAGTTTCTTTTAATGCAACCTGGAATCTTACTTTGTCATTGAACACGGCTCTCCCATCATACACTTTCTGATTATCTTCTGTTTCTAAAGTAATCTCAGCTGTTGTCGCTTGTACATTTGTTCCACAAAAGATTCCCATTGTCAGTACAATTACCAGTATCACCAGAACTTTCTTATACATTTCTTTTGCTCCTTTCAAGCTTTGGATGCAAAATCGTCGTTACTGCATCATCCTCCACATTTATTTTACGGGTCGGTGTCTCCGCAGCTGCCTCGCCTCTGCTTTGGACAACCACATAACTCTGCGGCTTTCCTTTTAATTCCAGATATGCTGCTTTTGTATTCATTACATAAAATAAAATGATTGCGCCCACAAAACTCATACCGGAAAGTACGAAACATACCATTGAAATCGTTGAAAATATATTTGCCATACGCTTTACCCTCTTTCTAAACTTCCATACTCTCGTCTGATGTTATCTAAAACATTTTTTACTGACAGCAAAATTTCCTCCTGTTTTTTGATTGACATCTGCTGTGTAATACTCTCGTTTTTTGTTGATACGGAAATCTGCGTCAGAATCTCTTGAATTTTCTCCTTTTCAATTCCTGTGACAGCCAAACCTCTGATATTTACATTTAACATATCCACAATGTATCCATAAAGTGTCAGCCTTGTATAAGCCGCATCCCCGGCAGTGTAGTTTTGCATGTCTGTCAGACATTCTTTTAAGGCATCCAGCATTGCAAGATAATCTTCTGCTGTTGGTTCCTGAATACTGCTGTCATTTAACACATATGTTTTAAAAAAATCGCATAATGTTTCATAACCGGATGCTATGTGATAATTTGCATAGTCAGGTGAACTGTGGACTTTGACAAACTGAAAATATTCATGAGCTTTTTGTATGCGGGAACGGACTGTTGTACTGTCATCTGAATACAAATTGAAATAAATTCTTCCTATCCGATAATGCATTTCTATAACGTCATCTTTCTCTGCATCAAACGCACTCTTGTTTCGGTTGTACAAGGTACTGAATCTCTGACTTTCCTGCGTTCCAAAAAAACCGTTATTTTCATACGCTTCCAGCAATTTGATATATGCTTCCGGGTTTTCACCATCGATATGAATTGCTTCTTCATAATTTGCAGTCCTTGTTTCATGCTCTACGGACTGGGCAGTCGCTACCAGATGATTATAATCTTTTGTATTCACAAAGGCTACCGCCCTGTGAAAGCCGAATCCGGTCATGAATAATCCAATTCCGATTCCTGCCGCTACTGTTACACTGTAAACCCGTCTTTTTAATTGTTTTAAGTAATCCTCATCCCATAATCGGATGTTATCCAATGCGTTCCTTAGTTCCGCAGCACTCTGAAATCTTTTATCCGGATCAATCTGCGTACATTTTCTGATAATATTGTCCATTCCTTTAGAAATATTGAATTCCGGATAGGCTTCCCTAAGAGAACCTACCGGTTCCGGCGAAATCGGAGCAAACTTTCCTGTTAAGAGTCGATACAGTGTTGTGCCAAAACAATAAATATCTGTTCGTTCATCCGTCTTTCCTCGCGTTCCTTCCTGCTGCTCCGGCGCTGCATATTCTTTTGTTTTTCCACCTCCCGGAGCATTTCCATTGATACAGGCTCGTGCCTCTCCGAAATCTATTAATTTCAGGTTCTTTTCCGGCTCTTTTAAAACAATGTTTCCCGGCTTTAAATCATGATAAATAATTGGCGGGTTTAAGGAATGCAAATACACCAGCACATCACAAATCTGTTTTGCCCAGCCAATGACCACTTCCTGTGGCTGGGGACCCTTTTCTTTTAGCTCATAAGCCAATGACTGTCCGGAAACATAATCCATGATAATATAGGTAAATTCCGGTTTTTCCATAATATCAACAATACGGGGGATTGCCGGATGATCAAACTTCATCATCATTCGGGCTTCTTTTAAGACCCTTTCTGTATCAAACCGGTTATCGATTTCCTTGATGACCCACTGCTGATTCAGTTTTGGGTTCATCGCCAAATAAACCGACGAGGTTCCACCCCTATCAATTAATTTTAATATTTCATATTTCCCGTCTAAAATTGTTCCATTTTCTAACATAAAACACCTCTGTTTTCTAATAGAAAGTTAAGAATCGTTCCAATTAACACAAATGGCGCCAAGGGAAGCTCATTACGAATTTCCGTCTTATTTTTTAACCACAAACTAAGGCTATAGCCTGCCGCAGCCAGTAAACTCCATAAAATTACGTAGAGAATCCTATCACCTCCAACATAACTGCCCACCACAGCCAGCAGTTTCACATCTCCTGCCCCCATGGTTCCTTTCGATAGCAGATAACCCGCAAGCATAAATCCGCCTCCAAGTAAAAAACCTTCTAAAGAGAGCATTGTCCTTGTTCTGTCACTTGTGAAAAAAACGATTTTTAACAACAATAATATCAGCAGTATCGAATTAGGCACTTTATTTTGCATGATATCTTTCCACGCAATGACACAAAGCCCCACTATAAATATCTGATATTCCATATTTTATTTTCCTGTTTTCTTTTTGGGATTTTAGTTTGAATTTTTGAATTAATCGGGGAAGGATGAGAACTTCCTTCCCCGTAAGTTTTATTAGTTTTGAATGAATTACATCATTCCGCCCATTCCTGCGCCGCCTGCTGGCATTGCCGGAGCGTCTTCTTTAATGTGTGCAACACAAGACTCTGTTGTAAGGAATGTAGATGCAACACTTGTAGCATTCTGTAATGCACTTCTTGTAACTTTGGCTGGGTCAAGGATACCTGCTTCAACCATGTTTACGTATTCTTCATTGTAAGCATCGAAACCTACTCCAACTTCAGATTCACGTACTTTGTTGATAATAACAGCACCTTCAAGACCTGCGTTTGCTGCAATATGGAATAATGGAGCTTCAAGAGCTTTGAGAACAACTTTTGCACCTGTTCTTTCATCTCCATCTAAGCTGTCTACTAACTTCGCAACTTCTTTAGAAGCATGGATGTAAGCAGAACCACCACCACATACGATACCTTCTTCAACAGCTGCTCTTGTAGCATTTAAAGCATCTTCCATACGAAGTTTTGCTTCTTTCATTTCAGTTTCCGTTGCAGCACCTACGCGGATAACAGCAACACCACCTGCAAGTTTTGCAAGTCTTTCCTGAAGTTTTTCTTTATCAAATTCTGATTTTGTTTCAGAAATTTCTTTTTTGATCATGCCAACTCTTGTATCGATGGCAGCTTTGTCACCGTAACCTTCTACGATAACTGTAGATTCTTTTTTCACTTTTACGGATTTTGCACGTCCAAGCATATCTAATGTAACTTCTTTGATGTCGATACCAACTTCATCAGAGATTACCTGACCGCCTGTAAGGATCGCGATATCCTGAAGCATTGCTTTTCTTCTTTCACCATAACCTGGTGCTTTAACAGCAACTACAGAGAATGTACCACGAAGTTTGTTTAATACTAATGTAGTTAAAGCTTCACCTTCGATATCTTCAGCGATGATAAGGAGTCTTCTTCCTGCCTGAACGATCTGTTCAAGAATTGGGAGTAAATCCTGAATATTTGTAATCTTCTTATCTGTAATTAAGATTACCGGTTCTTCTAAAACAGCTTCCATTTTTTCCATATCTGTTGCCATGTAAGCTGAGATATATCCTCTGTCGAACTGCATACCTTCTACAAGGTCAAGTTCTGTGAGCATTGTTTTAGATTCTTCGATTGTGATAACACCATCATTGGAAACTTTTTCCATAGCATCTGCTACCATGTTACCAACTTCATCATCACCTGCAGAAATTGCTGCTACTCTTGCGATATGGTTTTTGCTGGATACTTTGCTGCTCATAGAAGCGATTGCTGCTACTGCTGTATCTGTTGCTTTTTTCATACCTTTTCTTAAGATGATTGGGTTTGCACCTGCTGCAAGGTTTTTCATACCTTCGTTGATCATTGCCTGTGCAAGAACAGTTGCTGTTGTTGTACCATCACCAGCAACATCGTTTGTCTTTGTAGCAACTTCTCTAACAAGCTGTGCACCCATATTTTCAAATGCATCTTCAAGTTCGATTTCTTTTGCGATTGTTACACCATCATTTGTGATGAGTGGAGCACCGAACTGTTTGTCAAGTACTACGTTTCTACCTTTTGGTCCGATTGTTACACGAACTGTGTTTGCTAATTTATTAACGCCGGCTTCGAGAGCTTTTCTGGCGTCTTCACCATATTTAATTTCCTTTGCCATGACTATATTACCTCCAAGATTCCTTTCGCTTAGTCTTCTACGATGATTGCAAGAATATCATTCTGTTTGATCATTAAATATTCTTCGCCGCCGATTTTGACTTCTGTTGTAGAATATTTCTGGTAAACGACTTTATCGCCTTCTTTTACCTGCATAGTAACTTCTTTACCATCTACGATTCCGCCAGGACCAACTGCTACAACGATACCTTCGAGAGGTTTTTCCTGTGTTTTTGCCTGTAAAATAATACCGGATGCTGTAGTTTCTTCAGCTTCCACCTGTTTCATTACAACTTTGTCACCTAATGGGATTAATTTCATGATGATGCCTCCTTAATCTAAAATTCTAAGTTTTTCCCTCGTCTTGTTAGCACTCAATCTTTTCGAGTGCTAAACACTAAACCTATATTAATCTTTTTGCAATAGAATGTCAATGCCTGAAAAATGTTTTTACATTTTTTTAAGATTTACATATTTTCCAGTTCTTCAATTAACATCTCGTTACAAATACGAACCTTGGTTCCTTTCATACCGGCACTCTTAGATTCGATAACTCCGGCACTTTCCAGTTTTTTCAACCCCGTTACAATTATGGAACGGGTAATACCAGCCTGTTCTGCAATCTTACTTGCTACAAGTATTCCATCATTTCCCTGTAATTCTTTGAATACCTGACGCATTGCCTTTAATTCTGAGCCAGACAATGTGCTGAGGGCAGAATGCACCACATGCTGTTTGCGGCTTTCTTCTGCTGACTCATCATTTTCCGCACGCATCATTTCCATACCGATCACTGTTGCACCATATTCACACAGAATAATATCTTCGATATCATAGATACCATCTGCACGGTACATAAAGAGTGTTCCCAAACGCTCTCCCGCAATGTCAATCGGTACAATCATTCCATGATAATCTTTTGTATCATTGGAAAATCCAAGAGTCTGTAAGTATACATTTTCTCTTGTAGAAAGAACTGCCAGAAGACGTTCATTTAAGCTTGCATCGATACGTTCTCCTCTGCATTCTCCCAATAGTTCTTCAATTCTATTTAAAGATTTTTCGTGGCTGATGCCTAAAATCTTTCCTTTTTTGCTAAGCACCAGTACATTGGAACGAAGCATTTCTTTTAATACTTTACTGATTTCACTGAAACTGATTTCAGAACTTTCTGCATTCTTTAAAAGTCTGTTCAGTTTTCTCGTTTTATCTAACAGCTGAATACTCATTTTTATTTATCTCCCGCTGCCTCTGCAGCTTTTGGCATTTGCCATGTCATGTAATCACATTCCGGATTATTTTCACAGCCGTAGTATTTTCTGCCCTTCTTTGATTTACGGATAACAATGTCTTTTCCACACTGTGGGCAGGCTACGCCGATTTTTTCCAAATATGCTTTTGTGTTTCTGCAGTCAGGGAATCCAGGGCATGCAAGGAATTTTCCATGAGGACCATATTTGATCACCATATTGCGTCCACATTCTTCGCAGAGAATATCAGTCACTTCGTCTGCAATCTTTACATTCTCCAGTTCTTTTTCTGCATTATTTACTGCTTCTTCCAAATCTGGATAGAAGTTTCGAACTACCGTCTTCCACTTCATGGTTCCATCTGCAATATAATCTAAAAGACCTTCGACATTGGCAGTAAATTCTGTATTTACAATACTTGGGAATGCTCGGATCATCATATCATTTACAATTTCACCAAGTTCTGTGATATAAAGATTTTTTCCTTCTTTTGCCACATAGCGTCTCGCGATGATGGTTGTAATTGTCGGCGCATAAGTACTTGGTCGTCCAATCCCCAGTTCTTCCAATGTTTTAACCAGTGCTGCTTCTGTAAAATGTGCCGGTGGCTGAGTAAAATGCTGCTTTCCATCAAAAGCAAGGAATTCTAATTCACTGCCCTTTTCCAGTGCCTTTACGTTTGCCTTTTCGATTTCTTCACCGTCTGCTTCTGTATAAACTGACAGGAAACCATCAAATGTCAGCTTGGAATCTGCCACCTGGAAACGATAACCATTGGCCAGAATCTTTACAGATGTTGTCTCATATTTTGCTGCACTCATACGGCTTGCAGCGAATCTCTTCCATATTAATTGGTATAAACGGAACTGATCTCTGCTTAAAGATTCTTTTACGACAGCCGGCATACGTTTCAAATCTGTTGGACGGATTGCTTCGTGGGCATCCTGAATCTTTTTCTTATCCTTTTTTACAGTATTTTCATCTGCAAGGTATTCTTCGCCATAGTTTGCTGCAATAAACTCTCTTGCCATTAATTCTGCTTCGTCTGATACACGAGTAGAATCCGTACGCAGATAAGTGATAAGACCCACTGTTCCCTGTCCTTTAACTTCCACGCCTTCATAAAGCTGCTGTGCAAGACGCATGGTCTTCTGTGTTGAGAAGTTTAATGCCTTGGAAGCTTCCTGCTGTAATGTACTGGTGGTAAATGGAAGAGGTGCCTTTTTAGAACGTTCTCCCTTTTTTATATCTGCAACTGTATACGCTGCATTTTCCAATTCCTTCTGGATCTGCAGAATTTGTTCTTCACTTGTAATTTCTATTTTTTCTTTTTCACTGCCGTAGAATTTTGCCAACAGAGGTTTTTTACTGTCCCCGTTCTTTAACTGAACATCCAGTGTCCAATATTCTTCCGGTACGAATGCTGCAATCTCTTCTTCTCTGTCTGCAATAATTCGAAGTGCCGCAGACTGTACACGACCGGCACTTAAGCCTCTCTTAATCTTCGCCCATAATACAGGACTAATTCGATAACCTACCATACGGTCTAAGATTCTTCTTGTCTGCTGTGCATCTACCAGATTCATATCAATTTCTCTGGCCTGCTTAATGGAATTTTTTACCGCCTGCTTTGTAATTTCATTAAATGTGATTCGATACATTTTCTTCGGATCCTGATTCAGTGCCTGAGATAAATGCCAGGAAATCGCTTCTCCTTCACGGTCAGGGTCAGTTGCAAGATAAATCTTATCTGCTTTCTTTGCTTCCTTACGAAGCTTTGCAAGAATTTCCCCTTTTCCTCGAATGGTAATGTACTTCGGCTCAAAATCGTTTTCCGGACCAATGCCCATCTGGCTCTTTGGAAGGTCACGCACATGACCATTGGATGCCATAACCTCATAATTAGATCCTAAAAACTTCTTTATTGTATTTACTTTCGCCGGTGATTCCACAATCACTAAATATTTTGCCATGAATTCTTCACCTCTGAAACAAACTACCTACGGCTTCTATGTAACCTTTACGTAGCGGTTTCGTCCTATTTCTTTTGCCAACCCTTTTAACTGTAACAGCATCACTGCTTCTGTTACGTATTGAATTGGAAGCTTTGTGTCACTGCACAATTTTTCCAGGCTTTGGGGTTGTAAACTTAGACAACTATACACTATATTTTCCTCCCTTGCAAGGACATTTTGCATAAAGATTTTTGAATTGTCAGATTTTTTAGGATTTTCACCCATGATTTCTAACATTCTTTCAGGGGAAATTGCAATCCCTGCCCCCTGCTCAATGAGTTCATTGCAGCCCCGGCTTAACTCATCCTCCAGCCTCCCAGGCACTGCAAAAATGTCTCTCCCCTGTTCTGCTGCAAAGTCTGCGGTAATGAGAGACCCACTTTTTTTCCGTGCCTCTACCACCAGGACAATATCTGCCAGAATACTAATGATTCGATTCCTTTTGGGAAACATTTTCGCAATTGGAGGATAACCACAGGGTTCCTCTGAAATAATTCCCCCTGTTGTTCTGATGTTCTCATATAACCCAACGTGGGATCTGGGATATATAATATCGCATCCTCCGGCCATGACCGCAAAAGTCTTACCCTTTGCCATTAACGCTCCTTCGTGTGCTGCTCCGTCAACACCAAGAGCCAGTCCACTGATAATCTGGATATCATGAGCTGCCAGTACTCTTGCAAAATAAGATGCTGTGGCTCTGCCATAGGCACTGCACATTCTTGCACCTACAATTGCCACTGATTTTTTAGAGGGGTCTGGCAAATTTCCCCTTACATAAATGCCTTTCGGGCAGTCATGAAGCTCCAGAAGCTTCTCCGGAAATGCTTTGTCCTCTTTTCTAATATAGCGTATGCCCTCAGGCAGTTCTTTATTAATACTATTTTTCATTTTTACACCGCCCAGAATTTCCGATCCATATTTCGATAGCAGATTGCCTGCAAAATATGACGTTCTAAAATATCTTTACTCTCTGATAAATCCGCAATTGTTCTTGCTACTTTTAATATCTTATGATATGAACGTGCTGTCAGATTCAGAGATTCAAAAGCATCCTCTAACAGCCTCTTCTGTGCTCCACCAACCCGAAAATATTCTTCTGCATGGGAACCTTTCACATCTGCATTGAATCGATAACTTGTCCCCAGATACCTCTCTGCCTGAATCTGGTGGGCACATAAAACCTCTTCTCTAATCTTTAAAGAAGTCTCTCCTCCTGTATTTCCCGTCAGTTCCTCAAATGCAACTCTTGGTGCTTCGACGCAAAGATCCATACGGTCAATAAATGGCATGCTAAGCTTCTTCAGATAGCGGGAAATGTCACTGGTACTGCAATGGCATTTATTCATATCAGGATAGTAACCACATTTACAAGGATTCATGGCTGCGATCAACATTGTTTTTGCTGGAAAAACATCGTTTCCTCCAACCCGTGATATATGTACCAGCTTATCCTCCAGGGGCTGTCTTAAAGCTTCTAATACATTTTTAGGCAGCTCAGAAATTTCATCAATAAACAAGCATCCATGACAGCCAAGTGTAATTTCCCCCGGCATCGGATTTCTCCCTCCTCCCACCATGGCTGAAACAGATATGGTGTGATGCGGTGATCGAAATGGTCTCTCCTGTACAAGTCCGCTTCCTTCTTTCAAAAGTCCGCACACACTGTAGATTTTTGTCACTTCCAGACTCTCTTCTCTGGACATTTGGGGCAAAATCGTAGGAATTCGTCTTGCAATCATGGTTTTTCCTGAACCAGGAGGACCTATCATCAAAAGATTCAACATCCCTGCTGCCGCAATCTTTGCTGCCTGCTTTACACCTTCCTGTCCACGAATCTGTGAAAAATCCAGCCCCTGATCATTCATAATTCTTTCTGAAGCCGCTTCAGCTTTTTCCGGCAGATAATCTCTGGAAAAGATTCTGTTTCGTACTTCTTTTAAGCTTTTTACACCTACACAGGTAATTCCTTCTATAATATTACCCTCAGATTCATTTTCTTTCGGCAATACACACACTTTACATCCTCTGTTCCTTGCCATCTCTACCATAGGTAAGATTCCTCTGATTTTCTTCACTGTACCATCAAGTCCCAGTTCTCCCAAAAATAAGATGTCCTCTATGGATTCTTTTGGAAACATTCCAAGACTGCACATCATGGATACTGCAATGGCAAGGTCAAAGCCTGTCCCCTCTTTTTTCGTATCTGCAGGCGCCAGGTTAATAGTAATCTTCTTCGGGGGAATGGATATGCCCGTGTTCTTTAGTGCCGTACGCACTCTGTCTGCGGATTCTTTTACCGCAGATGTCAGATAACCAACCATGGTAAGTCCCGGCAGTCCATCGGAGATATCAGTTTCCACCAAAATAGGCACTCCCGTAATCCCCCTGACATCTGCAGACAAAACACTGCTAAACATCTTTTTCCTCTTTTCATTTTTCTTTTATCTTTGTAGTGGATTTTTCTGATGGAATCATCAGAATAGATTTTGGACATTTTGATTGTACCAGATATTTTCACGAAAAACAACTTCTAAGTTTCTCAATAGCAGTTTTCTCGATACGGCTGATATAGGATCTGGAAATTCCAAGCCTTTCTGCAACTTCTCTTTGTGTATATTCACTTTCGCCATATAGACCATATCTAAGGCACAGAACCTCTCTTTCCCGCCCTGACAAAACCTTTGGCATCAGCTCATATATTTTCTTTGTATCTTCTTTTGCTGTTACAACTTCAAAAGCGGAACGATCCTGACTTTCAATAATATCCAATAAGCTGATCTCATTTCCTTCTTTATCGGTTCCAATCGGTTCATAATAAGAAACCTCTTTTGAAAGTTTCTTTCTGGAACGAAAATACATCAGTAATTCATTTTCAATACAGCGGGCTGCGTAAGTAGATAATCTGCCTTTTTCTGTATCCACTGTAGCAATGGCCTTAATCAGCCCAATGGTTCCAATAGATATCAGTTCTTCCTGTTCATTCTCGGGACATTGATACTTTTTGACAATGTGTGCCACCAGCCGCATATTCCGAAGAATCAGCATCTCTCTGGCAGCCATATCTCCCTCCCGGCTTTTTTTCATATAGTAATGTTCTTCTTCTACCGAAAGTGGTTTAGGAAATGTCTGCAAAAAAAGCACCTCAAAGGAGAGTTACTACAGTTTATGTAGTCTCACTCTTTAAGGTGCATTTCCTACTTTTAAAATTTAATCTTCTCTTCTTCTTAAAATGTCGTACTGGTCAAGTTCCATACCAAGGTCGATGTATAGTACCTGTTTTGGATGAGGACAGCTATCCATAGAATTGCCATCTTCATCATAGATCGCTTTGACAGTTACTTCCACATTTCTTCCATCCGGTTTCATGACTTCAATCATTTCACCCACGGAGAATTTATTTCTCTGCTCTGTTCTATACAGCCCCTGCTCGTTACGTTCTCCCACAATACCAAGGTAAGTATATTCTTTTACGTAAGTATTGCTGTCGTAAATCTGGGTTTCTTCTGTCGGTTTTCCATAGAAAAATCCTGTGGTGAACTGACGGTAAGTACAGTTAGAAATCTGATCTAAATACCATGGCATATTTTCCTGATATTTTTCCGGTGATTCCGCATAATCATCCAGGGCTTTACGATACGTTCTTGCAACTGTGGCAACATAAAGGGCTGTTTTCATACGGCCTTCAATCTTTAAGGAATCAATTCCTGCATCAATTAAATCAGGAATATGCTCGATCATGCAAAGGTCCTTGGAATTGAAAATGTAAGTTCCTCTTTCATTTTCATAAACCGGCAGATATTCGCCAGGACGGGATTCTTCCACAACAGCATATTTCCAGCGACATGGATGAGTACATGCTCCCTGATTTGCATCTCTGCCTGTAAAATAATTGCTAAGCAGACAGCGTCCTGAGTAAGAAATACACATTGCACCATGGACAAATGTTTCGATTTCCATCTTATCAGAAATGTGTTCTCTGATTTCTTTGATTTCCTTGATGGAAAGCTCTCTTGCAGAAACTACTCGGGTTGCGCCAAGTCTTTCCCAGAAGCGATAAGTTTCGTAGTTTGTATTGTTTGCCTGTGTACTAATGTGCACATCAATTTCAGGGCAGATTTCTTTTGCAAGAGTAAACATTCCAGGGTCAGCAATAATCAGACCATCCGGCTTCATCTCTTTTAATTCTTTAAAATATGCTCTTGCACCATCTAAATCGTAGTTATGTGCAAGAATATTCGCTGTTACATAAACCTTTACACCATGTTCGTGAGCAAATTCGATTCCCTCTTTCATCTCATCCGGAGAAAAATTCTTTGCTTTTGCACGAAGGCCAAAGGCTTCACCACCGATATAAACCGCATCAGCGCCGAACATAACCGCAATTTTTAAAACCTCCAGACTGCTGGCAGGTATCAGAAGTTCTGTTTTTCTCATAAAGTTCTCCTATTTTCTTACACTTAAGGTCACACCATCTCCCAATGGCAGCAATGATGTTGTCAGCTGCTCGTGGTGAGTCAGTGTATATAAATATTCTCTCATTCGACTGTGAATCGTACGATTTCTTCGTTCTACCGCAAATCTTGACTGGATAATATCTCCATCCTGCAGCACATTATCCGATAACAACACGCCTCCCGGACTTAAAAGTCTTAAGATATCCGGCAGAAAATGGATATACTGTCCCTTCGCCGCATCCATAAAAATAAAATCATACGGTCCTTCTAAGGACTTTAAGAAATCCGTCGCATCCCCTTCTAACAAAGTAATCTGATGCTCTTTTCCGGCCCTCTTAAAATTCTCTTTGGCAATCGGAATACGCGGCTCATATTTCTCAATGGTTGTAATATGGCAGTCCTCATCCACATGCTCACTCATCAAAAGTGCGGAAAATCCAACAGCTGTCCCAACCTCCAAAATTGCTTTTGGACGTTTGATTTCCAGAATTACTTTTAAGAAATTCTGCATTTCTTTTCGGATGATCGGCACATAAGTTGCCAATGCTTCCTCTTCTATTTCATTTACTAACGCACTATTGCCTACATCCAAAGAATTGATGTAGGCAACCATTCTTTCATCTACAATCATGTTTTATCCCCGTTTGATGACAAGATCTTAAACATTTCACTTGGGCTCATGGAAGTGTTCAACTCATAAGTTCCGGCTTTTACAGGACCTTCAAAATCTGCCATTTTCATCTGAAATTTAAAAACTTTTGCATCTTCTATCAGTCCGTTTTCTTCCAAAACCTCTGCCAGCTTCTTTGTACTGACATCTTCATTGATCTTAATCGTTACACTTCTGCCCGGTTCTTCTTCAATGGCTTCATCACTAAAGACCGCATGAGTATAGCGATAAGTGGTCTGTCCTAAAGAGACAATTCCCAGAACAATTACAATGAATATAATCACTTTTAAACAAATTGATGCTACTCTCATAACTGCCTTTTGTGTTGTCATTTTCTTCCTCCTTAAAGTCTTCCTATACTTCCATAATAATTGGCAGGATCATCGGACTTCTCTTTGTCTTCTTCCAGAGATATTCATTTAAAGAATCTTTCACAACATTCTTTAATTTTCCCCAGTCAGAGATACCTCTTGACAGGCATCCTTCCAGTGCTTCTTCCACCACCATCTTAGCTTCTTCGATGAGGGATTCTGATTCTCTTACATATACAAATCCTCGGGATACGATATCCGGTCCCGCAAGAATCTGATTGCTGTATTTTTCCAGTGTCAGTACAACAATTAAAATACCATCTTCTGACAAATGCTGTCTGTCCCTGATTACGATATTTCCAACATCGCCAACACCGAGACCATCTACATAGATTGCACCATTCTGCACATGGTCTACTACTTTTGCTTCATTTTCATCCAGCTCTAATACATCACCGGATGCCATGATGAAAATGTTATCCTTTTCAATACCAAGGTCTTCTGCAATTCTTGCATTTGCCTGCAGATGTCTGTATTCACCATGTACCGGAATCGCATATTTCGGACGTACCAGAGAATAAATTAATTTTAATTCTTCCTGACAGGCATGTCCTGATACGTGGGTATCATGACGCACAACTTCCGCTCCACGAATTGATAATTCATTAATTACCTTGGATACTGCTTTTTCATTTCCAGGAATTGGAGTTGCCGAAATAACAACTACATCTCCCGGCATAATGTGTACCTTACGGTGGGTTCCGGATGCCATTCTGGAAAGAGCCGCCATAGCTTCTCCCTGACTTCCTGTTGTAATTAAAACTGTCTTCTCATCCGGATAGTTCTTTAACTGTTCAATATCAATCAAAGTATTTTCAGGAATGGAAATATAGCCTAATTCCTGAGCGATTGTAATGGTATTGACCATGCTGCGTCCTTCTACCACTACTTTTCTTCCACTCTTATACGCAGAGTTAATTACCTGCTGTACACGGTCTACATTAGAGGCAAAAGTTGCAACAATAATTCGCTGATTTGGATGTTCAGAAAAAATTGCATCAAAACGTTTTCCAACTTTTTTCTCAGAATGTGTAAATCCTTCACGTTCTGCATTTGTACTGTCGGACATTAATGCAAGAACACCTTTTTTACCAATTTCGCCAAATCTCTGTAAATCAATCGCACCGCCAAATACCGGTGTATAGTCTACTTTAAAGTCTCCCGTGTGAACAACAATTCCTGCAGGAGAATAAATTGCCAGTGCACATGCATCCTCGATACTGTGGTTTGTCTTAATAAATTCGATTCTAAACTGTCCAAGATTAATAGACTGACCATGTTTTACGACTTTTCTCTTGATTGTTTTAGTCATTCCATGTTCTTTCAACTTACTGTCAATGAGACCCATGGTAAGCTTTGTCGCATAAATTGGAGCATTGATATCTTTAAACACATATGGGATTGCTCCAATATGGTCTTCATGACCATGTGTAAATACGAACCCTTTGACTTTATCAATATTTCCTTTCAAATAAGTGACATCAGGGATTACAAGATCAATTCCCAACATATCTTCTGTTGGGAAAGAGAGTCCGCAATCCACGACAACAATACTGTCCTCGAATTCGAAGGCAGTAATATTCATTCCAATTGCTTCCAATCCGCCAAGAGGAATGATTCGTAATTTTGAATTGTTAACGTTATTCAAATGTAACCTCCTAGTTTCGTTATATTTTTCCGCTCGTGTAAAAAGGCATAAACTGCCTAAAGATTACCGTTCGATGTCTACATCTTCCAGCATCTGTTCAAAAACACCGAATACACTGTCAAGTTCATTTTCGTCCTCTACAATCGTATAAACTGCTTCTGCATCCTCAGCTCCGGACAAATCCTTTAAGATCAGGCATTCTGCATCTCCTTCTTCAGAATCTGTAACTAATATATAATCAACCCCACCGATACGGGTTTCTTCCAAAACATAAAATTCTACTGCTTCTTCATTTTCAGAAATAAATGTGATTTTATCCATTATAATTTAAAACTCCTTGAATCCAAATAACCCTGTAAAATGTAAACAGCTGCCAGCATGTCCACATATTTACTTCTGTCTTCTCTTCTAACTTTTCCTTCCATTAGCGTACGGTTCGCTTCCACCGTAGTTAATCGCTCATCCCACATGACAACATCCAGACCTGTCCGCTTTTCCAACATTTCTTTAAATGCAAGCGATTTCTCAGCCCTGTCTCCGATAGTATTGTTCATATTTTTGGGAAAACCGAGCACGATAGATTCCACCTGATATTCTTTAATCAAAGCTTCAATACGTGCTAAGGTCTGCCGTAATTTTGTTTCTTTCTCACGTCTGATGATTTCGATTCCCTGAGCAGTAATGCCTAAAGGATCGCTAATGGCTACGCCTACGGTTTTAGAGCCGTAGTCTAAGCCCATAATTCTCATACAAATCTCCTAAGTCTATTTTTCTAATGTTTCGATATAAACCTTTAAAAGTTCTTCTACCAGTTCATCACGTTCCACTTTGGAAATCATACTTCTTGCACCTTTATGGCTTGTGATGTAAGTAGGATCTCCTGACATAATATAACCAACAATCTGGTTTACCGGATTGTAGCCTTTTTCTGTCATTGCCTGATAAACTGTCTTTAAGATATCTCCTACCTGTAATTCCTGTTCAGCTGTCACCTTAAAGCATTGTGTGTTATGAAGTGTACTCATTTCATCCGCCCCCGTCGCGAACTGCTCCCCAAAGGGGATTCTTCCGCATAATAAATAATTATCTTTACTATAATACAGCTTTACATAAAAGACAAGCTTTTCTAAGCCGCAGTCTTTGTTTCCTCTGTAAGATTTTTATAAAAACTGTATAAAAATGGTGTACATGCAAGTGCTGTCAGCACATCAGATGCTGCCTGTGTCATAGTAACTCCCCACAGTCCAAAGATTGCCGGAAGTATAAAAATCAATGGGATAAAAAAGATTCCCTGTCTCATGGACGACATGATGGTTGCCTTCCACGATTTTCCAATAGATTGAAAGGTCATATTGGCTACTGTACCAATTGGAATGAGCGGCATACTAATCGCCTGGGCACGAAGTGCCATGGTTCCGATTTCTAGAACCGCCGGATCATCTGATATAAATAATTCCATCAACAGTGGTGCTGCAAAGAATAAAATTACAGCCGCGCTGCTCATCCCAATGATTCCAACTTTCAGTGTAAATTTCATTGCCTTTTTTACACGGTCCATAATACCTGCTCCAAAGTTAAATCCAACAACCGGCTGATACCCCTGGCCAAATCCAATCATGACTGAGAAGATCATCATAAAGATTTTTGTTACGATTGCCATTGCAGCAACTGCTGCATCTCCATAAATAATCGCCTGCTTATTTAATAATATAGAAGCAATACTTGCAAGTCCCTGTCTTGAGAAAGATGGCAGACCATTTTTTATAATCTGATAATAGGTTCCCGGATTTTTCGACAGCCTATGAATCCCCAGTCTTGTAGTAGTCTTATGCATTACAAAATATGACAGCAGAATCAAAAAACTGATCAACTGGCTAAGTGCCGTCGCCAGTGCCGCACCGCTGATTCCCATATTGAAGGTAAATATAAATATCGGATCTAAAACAATATTTAAAATACCGCCTGTGGTGATTCCAATCATAGCAAATTTTGCATGACCTTCGGAACGAAGAATATTATTCAGCACAAAAGAGGATGCCATGATCGGTGCTGCAAGTAAAATATATCTGGCGTAGTCTCTTGCATATGGCAGAATCGTCTCAGATGCGCCTAGGATTCTCATCAGGTCATCTATTTTCCATTCACCGATAATACTCATAAGCGTACAAAGAAAAATCGCACTGTAAAATCCTGTGGCGGCAACCTCTTTTGCCTTTTCTTCTTCCTTAGCACCTAAAAGTCTGGAAATCCAGCTTCCGCTGCCCATCCCAAAGGTAAATCCAATAGCCTGGATAATTGCCATCACCGAAAATACAATCCCTACAGCGCCGGAGGCACTGGTTCCCAACTTAGATACAAAAAATGTATCCGCCATATTATAAACGGAGGTTACCAGCATACTGATAATTGTCGGTATCGATAATGTTGCAATCAATTTTCCCACAGGAGTCTGTGTCATCTTCTGAAACTGCTGATTCTGTTCCATAACATCAACCTTTCACTATTCTCCAAGCAAAATCAGATCCTTTAATATCTTATTTGCTTTCACTGTCACAAAACGATTTGTGAAATCTTCTTCTGTCTTTACTGCCACACGGATGTATTCCTTCGTATGACCTACAAAATATTTTTCTCCATCAATGAGCATCTCTTCTTCCATCAAAACCTCCAGGTCTTTTCCAAAATGCTCCTGTAAATATTTTACCGAATTTTTCTCATTCAATGCAAGCAGTTCATTGCTGCGTTTTGTTTTGATCTGATCCGGTACCTGATTTTCCATTTTTGCTGCTCTGGTACCTTTTCTGATAGAAAACTTGAAAATATGTGTTTCAAAAAATTCAATTTTTTCCAAAAACGCTTTGCACTGCGCAAACTCTTCTTCTGTTTCACCTGCAAATCCTACGATTACATCTGTGGTAAGGGCAGGGTTCTCATAATGTCTTCGAAGTCGTTTACATACTTCATAGTATTCTTCTGCCGAATATTTTCTATTCATTCGTTTCAGTGTTTCGTCACATCCACTCTGCAAAGATAAGTGGAAATGCGGGCACACCTTTGAAAGTCCTGCAATTCTCTCTACAAATTCCTCTGTCATCACACGAGGTTCCAAGGAGCCCAGTCGGATTCTCTCAATTCCGTCAATGTCATGAATCTTTTCAATCAGTGATAACAGCGTTTCTTCTTCCAGATCCACGCCATAGGAACCCAAATGGATTCCTGTCAGTACCACTTCATGATAACCGGCCTTTGCAAGACGAACTACTTCATCATATACATCCTGAGACTTACGGCTTCTGACCCTTCCCCTTGTATAAGGAATGATGCAGTAGCTGCAAAACTGATTACATCCATCCTGCACTTTTACATACGCTCTTGTATGTTCTGCGGTTTTATTCAGATTCAGTTCTTCATATTCTTTCGTATGATTAATATCAATGACCACTTCTGAACGTTTACCTTCTTCATAAGCTTCCAAAATCTCAATCAGATCTTTCTTGCAGTTGTTTCCGATAACGATATCAATAGCATCATCTACTTTTCCGCCACTGTGCTTTTCACTTTCCACATAACATCCCGCTGCCACTACAATGGCTTCCTGATTCATTTTTTTTGCTTTGTGAAGCATCTGTCTTGATTTTCTGTCTGCAATATTTGTCACACTGCAAGTGTTAATTATATAAATATCAGCCCCCGGCGCAAACGGTACGATTTCATATCCCGCCGCCTCCAGCATCTGCTGCATACTTTCTGTTTCATAAGCATTGACCTTACAACCAAGGTTGTGTAACGCCACTCTTTTTGCCATATTTTTCCATCCTCCGCCAGTTTCATTATTGACTTTTGACCTCATTATGTTAATATAGATGTGTATAATCTCATCTCATTTAGGAGGCAAACTATGAAAATGAAAACTGTTCAAATTTCTTTAAATTCTATCGATAAAGTAAAATCTTTTGTAAACGAAATTTCTAAATTTGACAACGATTTTGATTTAGTTTCCGGTAGATACGTGATTGACGCAAAATCTATTATGGGTATCTTCAGTTTAGATTTATCCAAGCCAATCAACTTAAACATTCATGCAGATGAAAACATGAATGCAATCCTGGAAGCTATCAAACCATACGTAATCGAATAGTTTCAGGTAAACATGTGAATTATAAATGCGAGAAATACCAAGTATTTCTCGCATTTTCTTATGTCTGATCTCTATCTGCTATTCTACGAGAATTGTCTCTACGCTTTCCATCGCTTCTTTGTAAAGCTCTGCAATTTTTTCTTCCAGTTTTGTTTCGGAACGTTTGATAATGTTGATATTCGGTTTTGTTACCGGATGTTTTGCCACGAAAATTGTACAACAGTCTTCGTATGGTAAAATAGAAGTTTCATAAGTATCGATATTTTTTGCAATCGTTACAATATCTTCTTTATCAAATCCAATCAACGGACGAAATACAGGCATTGTACAAACTTCATTGGTTGCTGCAAGGCTCTGCACTGTCTGGCTTGCTACCTGACCAATACTTTCCCCTGTAATAAGTGCCATACTGCCGTTTTTGTTTGCAAGATCTTCTGCGATTCTCATCATATAACGGCGCATGATGATTGTTAATTCTTCATGTGGACACTGGTCATAAATGTAGAGCTGAATATCTGTAAAGTTTACAATGTTCAAACGAATCGGGCCTGTATATTTCGCAACTTTCTTTGCCAAATCTACAACCTTCTGTTTTGCACGCTCACTTGTGTATGGCGGTGCATGGAAATAGGTTGCATCCAGACGAACACCACGTTTTGCGATCATCCATCCTGCTACCGGGCTGTCGATACCGCCGGATAAAAGAAGCATTGCTCTTCCGTTTGTTCCAATTGGCATGCCGCCTGGTCCCGGAATGATTTCAGAATAAATGTACACATGTTTACGTACTTCAATGACAAGATTGATATCCGGATGATGTACATCTACTTTCATTTCAGGATAAGCATCTAAAATTCTTCCACCCATTTCCAGGTTGATTTCTACAGAATCCAGAGGATATCCTTTATTTGCACGACGTGCATTCACTTTAAATGTTTTGTTTTTGTCAGGATATACATCATCAATGTATTTAAGTACCTGTGCAGATACATTTTCAAAATCTGTATCTTCTACGATAACAACCGGACAGATTCCCACAATACCAAATACACGTTTTAATGCTGCAATCGTTTCCTCATAATCATAGTATTCAGATTTTACGAATACATAGATACGACCCATTTCTTTTGTTACTTCGAATTCACCCTCTACTTCTGTCAGGGCTTTTCTCATGCTTTCAACCAGTGCATCTTCGAACATATAACGGTTTTTACCTTTAATGGCAATTTCAGCGTATTTGATCAAAAATGCTCTAAATATTGTCTTTTCCATAAATCTCTATCCTCTTCTAATGTCTTGCATAACGACGAAGCATTGGAAGTAATCCCTTCAATACTTCGATACAATAATCTATCTCTTCTTTTGTGGTATGAACACTAAAGCTAAACCTCAGTGTGCTGTCTAAGTGTTCCTTTGGTGCATTGATTGCTTTCAAAGTCGCACTCACCGCCGGCTTATTGGAGGAACAAGCACTTCCTGCGGAAGCATAAATTTCTTTATCTTCTAAGGAATGTAGCAATACTTCGCTTCGAATTCCCGGAAAGCTGACGCTTACCACATGAGGCGCTGATTCTTTTCCGGTCAATCCGTTGATTTTCGTACCCTCAAGCTCTGTTACTTTTTCTACGAAATACTCTTTGATTTCATATAAATGTTTCATTTTATCTTCAAAATCTGTATAGATTTCTTTTGCAGCCTCAGCAAGTCCTACAATTCCAGGTACGTTTTCTGTCCCGGATCGCAGATCCTTCTGCTGTCCGCCACCGAAGATAATTGGTTTGATTTTCACCTTGGAATCGCAGTATAAAAATCCAACACCTTTTGGTCCATGAATCTTATGACCACTGACAGATAACAAATCAATTCCCATTTTCTTTGGATAAATGCGGTATTTACCATATCCCTGAATGGCATCTACATGAAATAAAGTGGCTTTATTGTTCGCTTTTACAAGCTTTCCAATTTCTTCGATTGGCTGAACTGCACCAATTTCATTATTGACATGCATCACTGATACCAGCATGGTATCCGGACGAAGTGCTTCTTTTAACTTGTCCAGCTTTACAATTCCGTTTTCATCCACCGGAAGATAAGTGACTTCAAATCCGTCTTCTTCCATATGTTTCATGACATTGCCAACGGATGGATGCTCGATTTTTGTCGTAATTAAGTGCTTTCCCATACGGTGGTTGGCTGCTGCGCATCCCATGATTGCAAGGTTATTGCTTTCTGTTCCACCAGATGTAAAGATCAGCTCTTTTTCCTGCACCTTCATTGTCTTTGCAATGATTTCTTTTGCTTCTTTGATATAGTTTTCTGCTTCAACACCTTTATTGTGCATTGCTGACGGGTTGCCATAAATGACGCTCATCATCTGAACTACCTTTTCAACCACTCCCGGTTCACACACGGTTGTCGCAGAATTATCTAAATATGCCTGCATATACTTCCTCTTCTACTCAAAATACGGTTTACGATTCCTCCAACAGATACATTAAAATCGACAGCGTCGTAAGTCCGGCTGTCTCTGTACGGAGAATTCTTTTGCCCAAAGTCACCGGTTTCACACCCAGTGATTCCGCCTTTTCAACCTCTGATTCTTCAAAACCGCCTTCCGGACCAATAAAAATCCCCACACTCATACCTGGTTTGATATTTCCAAAGATCTCACGGGTTCCATCCATGCCTCTTGCGCATTCATATGGAATCACATTGATATCCAGCTGCTGCGCCATCTGCAGTGCTTCACCATAAGTTTTTACCTCAGAAATCTGTGGAATCAGCATTCTGCCTGACTGTTTTGCGGCACCTTCTGCGATTGCCTGCCAGCGCTTTAACTTGGAAGCTTCTTTTTTCGCATCCAGTTTCACGATTGCACGCTTTGTAGCAACCGGAATGATCTGATATGCACCAAGCTCCACTGCTTTTTGAATAATCAGTTCCATCTTGTCAGATTTTGGAAGTCCCTGAAAAAGGTAGATTTTTGAAGAAAGCTCACTGGAACCTTCTTCTTTCCACAAAATTTTTGCAGTTACCTGCTGTTTGTCAAGCACATCCACCTCACAGCGATAGAACATTCCATTTTCATCTGCTGCAGTAAATGCTTCTCCGCTTCTCATACGAAGTACGTTTTTCATATGATTGACATCGTCACCTGTAATTGTCAGTTCATTTCCCGTAATCTGATCTGATGTTATAAAAAAATGACTCATTATCTTACCCGTTTTTTCTTGCAGTTACAGAAACCCATTCGCCCTGGTAAGTCACTTCTAAAACTTCAAGACCTGCTGCTTTCACTGCTTCTACTACTGTTTCTTCTTTGTTATCGATAATACCGGAAGTAATGTATAAACCTCCGACTTTCATCTGATTAACGATGACCGGTGTCAATGGCACCAGTACGTCTGCCAGAATGTTTGCTACGACAATATCATATTTTTCATATCCCACTCTGTCCTGAATTTCTTTATCATCAATGATATTACCAATCATCACTTCGAATTTTTCTTTTGGAATACCATTTACTTCTGTATTTTCTTCTGTTGCTGTAATCGCACATGGGTCAAGGTCTGTACCAACTGCCGATTCTGCACCAAGTTTTAATGCAACAATTGAGAGAATACCGCTTCCACATCCTACATCCAGAAGTTTTGTTTCCGGTGTCACATATTTTTTAATCTGGCGGATGCAAAGCTGTGTTGTCTCATGCATACCGGTACCAAATGCTGTTCCAGGATCAATCTGAATCAGAAGTTTTTCTTTATCTTCCGGTTTTACTTCTTCCCATGATGGTTTGATCAGAATATCATCAACATAGAACTGATGGAAATATTCTTTCCAGTTGTTGATCCAGTCTTTATCTTCTGTTTCAGATGCTACAATCGTTCCTTCACCGATATCCATCCATTCAGAAATTTCTTCCAAACCTTCACGGACTCTGCGAAGCATTTCTTCCTGATCCATTTCAGGTTCTAAATAAAAGCTAATGTACGCTGTTCCGTCATCTTCACCAACGATTGGCATAATGTCTACAAACATCTGGGCCTTGTCCTGCTCTGTCAAAGGCACCTTGTCTTCAATTTCAATTCCTTCTACACCCACATCCATCATCATGCTGCTGATGATATCTTCTGCTTCTGTGCGTGTTTTTAATGTATATTTATTCCATTTCATAAGATATGACTCCTTTTAGGCATAGTTTCACATATGTAGTAACTATACCATTTTTGTCAAGCAGATACAAGACCTGCAAACAGGATTCTTTCGGATTTGACACGTAAAAAAGCAGCCTCCTTAAATTCGGAGGCTGCTTACTATGTAAGATTATTAAATTTTACTGTATCCGTATGCGTTTACGATTGCATCCAGTTTCTGTTTATTCTTACAATATGGGCAATCTTTCATCTTATAACTGCCATATCCAGGAACATCTTCTGCTGTAAAGATAGAGTTTACATCATGACCTCCAACTTCTGATGTTGCGCTGAAAATTGCACTAATACCGGCAATTGTACCGCCATAATATTCAATGCATTCTGCACACTGGAAAATGGTTCCGCCTGTAGAAGCAGATGCTACTAATAAGAGAACATTTTTTCCACGAATCATAAATTCATTGTTATCACGGAATACAATCTGTCCGCCAGTACCCATTTCAGGAGATACTACATAAATTGTCTTATGAGCATTCATAGAGAGAATACCATTTCTTGTCAGCTTATCTGCTAAATATGCACCAATTACTTCAGTGCCTTCCATACAGAGAATTGTATCTACGATTGTTGTATTTACATATTTATCTGCAAGAATATTAGCTGCTGCCATAGCTTCGCTTCTTCTGGCTTTAATTGTAGAAAAGTCAAAATATTTTGTAATATGTGAATGTACAGTTGCAAAATGTCCTTCATATACTTTCAATACTACATTGGAGTCAAGCTTGGATGGGTATTTTTTTAATGTGGTTTCAAATCCTGCCATAAGATTCTCCCTTCTGAGGTTATATTTTTTTGCACTTTAAAAGTGCTTTTCATCTTATTTAGGCTGATGAATTTTCTGTTCGAAAGAAGCTTTTACAATCTGTCTTCCTTCGATACGATCTTTGATATGTCCTAAAGCTTTTAACTGCATTAAAACGTTACCAAGAACGGAACCTTCGATTGGTCCAGCAACAACTGGTTTCTGGATAGCTTTTGCTGTTAATTCGCAAAGGAGCTGATCCTGAATACCACCACCTACCATGTTCAGGCAGGAGATTGTCTTACCGGAGATAACTTCAAGATTTCTAACTGTCTTGCCGTATTCCTGTGTCAGACCATTGTAGATAGCCATAGCGATTTCACCAAGACCTTCTGGTGTTCCCTGTCCTGTTTCTTCACAGTATGCGATAACTTCTTTCATCATGTTATATGGAGCTGTGAATCTTGGATCGTTAGGGTCAATGATGAAGTCCTGTCTCTTAGCTTCTCTGGAAGCTTTGATGATGTCTGGGAATCCTACTTCATATTCGAATTCGCACCAGTTTCTACGAAGGTTCTGCATTACCCAAAGACCATTGATGTTCTTTAAGAGACGAATCTTGCCTTCAACGCCACCTTCATTTGTATAGTTGTATTTAAATGCATCTTCTGTAAGAACTGGTTCAGAAACTTCCATACCAAGTAATGACCATGTACCACAGCTTAATGCTGCTGCATTTTCATCTTCTAATGGACAGCCACAGAATGCAGATGCTGTATCGTGTTCACCAACAGCGATAACTTTAACGCCTGAAAGACCTGTTTCTTCAACAACTTCCGGAAGAAGATCGCCAACGATTGTACCTGGCATTGTCAGTGGCTGAAGTAAGTCTGCACGTACGCCCATTTTTTCAAGATAATCATAGTCATAATCTCTCTTCTTAGCGTCGAGAAGCTGACCTGTACTTGCGATTGTGTATTCACAGATTTTCTTTCCTGTTAAGAAATAGATAAATAAGTCAGGCATGAAAAGCAGAGTTTTTGCTTTTTCAAGAATTTCTGGTCTCATCATCTTATCTGCCTGCATCTGGTATACAGTATTGAAGTTCATGAACTGGATACCTGTTCTTGCATACTGTTCGCTTAATGGAACAAGTTTGTCAGAAGCTTCGATAACACCAATTGTTCTGTCATCACGGTAGTTGATTGGGTTACCGATTAAGTTTCCGTCTGCATCTAATAAACCGTAGTCAACACCCCATGTATCGATTGCTAAACTCTGAATTGGAAGATTTTTAGCTGCTGCTTTCTTTAAGCCCTGTTTTAATTCATGGAATAAACGGAATGTATCCCAGTAGAATACTTTGCCGATACGAACAGGATCGTTAGTAAAACGATGAAGTTCTTCTAATGTAATTTTGCCATCTTCAAGTTTGCTTAAAATCATACGTCCGCTTGATGCGCCAAAGTCGAATGCAAGATTGTAAATTGGATTGCTCATTTTTCTTTTCTCCTTTTTTATGAATCTTCTGTCACTACAACGACACCGATGTCAGCAAGACGCTGTGCCCAGGTATCATCCGGAAGAGTATCTGTGACTAAAATATCTCCCTTTCTGAAATCAACGACTTTTGCAAAGGAAATCGTACCGAATTTGGTACTATCCGCTGCAATAATCAGTCTTTTGGAACAGGATACCATGCTTTTTTTAATTTCCGCATCAGCTTCCGAAGAATCTGTGACACCTTTTCTGACATCCAGCCCTTTACATGAAATGATAGCTTTGTCTACATAGAAATTTTCTAACGTCTTTTCTGCATTCTTTCCTACCAGAGAAAGGGTAGAGCTTTTCAGCACACCGCCGGTAGAAATTACCTGCACCCCCTTAGACTTAGAAAACTCAATGAGAACTTCCAGAGAATTTGTAATGACCGTAAGCTTTTTACGATCCTTTAACTCCTGAGCTACCATCAGCGAAGTTGAAGAAGAATCCAAAATAATGCTGTCTCCATCTTCAATCATAGAAGCTACCAAAGTCGCAATCGTCTGCTTTTCTTTACGATTTGTCTTTTCACGAATACGCAACGGCATCTCAATATTGGTATTTTCATTTAAAACAGCACCGCCATAAGTCTTTTTTACAAAGCCTTCTTTTTCGAGCTTATCCAAATCTCTTCGAATAGTCTCTTCAGTAACGCCATATTCCAGACTAAGTTCTGCTACCAATACGCGCTGCTCTTTTTGTAAACGTTCTAAAATCGCATTTTTACGCTCAATTGCTAACATCGCATACGCCTCCTCCGCTTTTTCTATATGATGTTTAATTGTAACATATTTTTCTTTGTTTTAGTAGGTTTTTTTCGTATTTTTACATAATTTTTCTGGGATTTTTTCGAAGAAATCAACAAAAAACAAGATTTATCTTCGATTTCCCAGCTGCCAAAATGCAACTGCACTTGCAGCAGCCACATTTAAAGAATCCACCCCATGAGACATTGGAATCTTCACCGTATAATCACAGTCTGCAATAGTTGCGGTAGCAAGTCCGTCTCCTTCTGTTCCAAGAATAATGGCAAGTTTTTCTTCTGACATCAGTTTTTCATCATCAATTCCTACAGAATCATCCGATAACGCCATCGCTGCTGTTTTAAATCCAAGACGTTTCAATACATCAATTCCCGGATGCGGCCATGCAGATTCATCACCAATAAGATAAGTCCATGGAATCTGAAATACGGTTCCCATGCTGACTCTCGCCGCACGACGATACAATGGATTACTGCTGGCAGGAGTTAAAAGGACTGCATCAATGTTTAAAGCTGCTGCCGAACGAAAGATTGCACCCACATTGGTCGGATTCATAACATTCTCTAAAATCGCAATTCGGCGAGCATTTTTACACACTTCTTTCACACTTGGCAGCTCTCTTCTGCGCATAGCGCAAAGAACACCCCTTGTCAAAGCAAAACCAGTAAGTTGTTTTAAGATTTCAAACTCAGCAGTATAAATCGGAATCTCACCACATCTTCCAATGACATCTTTTGCTTCACCTTCGATATGCTTTTTTTCTACTAACATGGATACCGGCTCATAGCCTGCGTTCATAGCACGTTCTACCACTTTTGGACTCTCTGCAATAAACAGCGCATTGGCAGGATCTGCACGATTCAGCAGCTGGTTTTCATTCAAACGGGCGTATACATCCAGTTCAGGGGCATTAAAATCTGTAATCTCTATAATATTAGGCATATGAATTCCTCTCGTTCGTTTCATTATCATTTTCAGCATTATACATCAATCTACCTCTTTTGTCATAATTTCCTTGTGTATCCATTCAATTTTTGCTATAGTGAGAGAAATTTATGAAACATTCAGAGGAGGATATCAAAATGGGATTATCTGATTTATTAAAGAGCGAAGCTGCAAAAGATTTACTTGATAAAGGCTTAGACTTTGTAAAAGAAAACGTTACAGAAGAAGCAATCGAAGAATTGATCAAAAAATGTAAAGATATGGGGTTAACAGAAAATGAAACTGTTGCCAAATTAGTTGATAAATTCGACTTAGCAAAAGATGTTGCTGAAAAATATCTTGGCAAATATTTAAAGAAATAATTAAACAAAACACCTAAGAAGCGGAAACCTCTTAGGTGTTTTTTCATCTTTTTATTCTATCGTAATTTTACTTCTCTCAATTGCCTTCATCAGCACAATCCCAATCAATAGTCCTGCAATTCCCTGCACACTATTTGCCGGAATATTTACTGCTGAAGCGGAAAACCCATACATAAATCCCTCAAACACAAAATATCCAAGCACCATCCCAAGCTCTGCTGCAGCTCCACTAAAAATTCTGGAAATCAGATGGGTACATTTTTTATGCAGTAATCGAAATCCATAACCGGCAATTATCGCCATAAATCCCTTGATCACAAAAGTTGCCGGCGCATAAATAAAATATCCGGCAAAAATATCCGCCAGTGCAGAACCGATTCCTGCTGCAAGAAAACCATAGGCAGGAGAAAGCATCCAGCCCGCTGTCAGTACCAGACAATCTCCCAAATTCAAATATCCTTTTAATGGGGATGGAATTGTAATCATCATTGTCGCCACACAGGTAAGGGCCGCCATAAGTGCCGCTATCACAAGTTTTTTCGTTTTTGTATTCATTTTTTATACTCCTTTACTTCCTGATGAAAGTAGTTTATATTAAATCTGACTATATAACTATTACCAAATAAGGAGTATTTTATATAACCAGATGAGATATCACATCAATAAAGAAAAACGTCCTGTATATCTTCAGCTCTATAAACAGATACGAGAAGATATTATCGCAGAAAATTATCCGTACAACACAAAACTCCCTTCCAAACGCAGTCTTGCTGCTGAAACAGGTGTCAGTACCATCACCGTGGAACATGCTTACGCACTGCTTTGTGATGAAGGATATGTAGATGCCAGAGAACGAAGCGGATTTGTGGTCATATTTCGGAAAACTGATGGATTTGCTGCTTCCAGCGAGCCTCCTTCAGAGACTCCGCTGCTTCATAGTGAGCATAGTTATCCTGATTTTCCAATATCTGTCCTAAACAAAACAATGCGCAAAGTTTTGACCGAACGCAGAGATGTTCTGCTTGATAAATCTCCAAACAAAGGATGTTATGAACTTCGAGAAGCGATTCGCCTCTATCTTGCCAGAAACAGAGGGATCCAGGTAAGCACAGAACAGATTGTCATTGGTTCCGGTTCCGAATACCTTTACGGATTAATTGTAGAACTGCTTGGAAGAAACTTCATTTATGCCATCGAAGCACCTTCCTACAAAAAAATAGAACAAGTTTATCAGGCAACAGAGATCACTTATGATTCTCTTCCTCTAACAAACGCAGGAATTGACAGCAAAGCTCTCGCTAATACAAAAGCAACGGTATTGCATACAACTCCATATCGAAGCTATCCTAGCGGTGTTACTGCAACCGCATCAAAAAGACATGAGTATGTTCATTGGGCTGAACAAAACCAGCGTTATATCATAGAAGATGATTTTGAATGGGAATTTTCTATTTCCACCAAACCAACCGAAACACTGTTCGCAATTTCAGATCACGACAATGTTATCTACTTAAATACATTTTCCAAGACAATTTCCGCTTCGATTCGTATTGGATATATGGTATTGCCAGTACATCTCGTAGAACCATTTGAACAAAAATTAGGATTTTATTCCTGCACTGTACCAACTTTTATGCAGTATGTTCTTACAGAGCTTATTAATCATGGAGATTTTGAACGACATATTAATCGCGTTAGAAGAAAAAAACGAAAGAAATTATAGTTTAAATACGAAACTAAAAAGGGCACGCCTTACGGCGTGCCCTATCACTTTGCGTCAATCTTTCGATTATTCTGCTCCGTGTAATACTTTTAATCTGTTCAGATATTCATATCTAGCTTTTGCAGCTTCTTCAGATTTAGCGAAGAGTTCTGCAGCACGGTCTGGGTTCGCACGTTTCAGAGCGTTGTAACGTACTTCGCCATCAAGGAATTCCTGATAATCTTCTGTAGGTTCTTTAGAATCTAAGATGAATGCATCCTGTCCTGCTGCTTTAAGAGCTGGATTGTATCTGAAGCAATGCCAGTAACCACATGCTACTGCGTTAGCTTCTTCTGTCTGAGCTTTGCTCATACCTTTCTTAATACCATGGTTGATACATGGAGCATAAGCGATGATTAATGATGGTCCTGGATAAGCTTCTGCTTCTGCGATTGCTTTTACGCACTGGTTGTAATCAGCACCCATAGCGATCTGAGCAACATATACATAACCGTAGCTCATTGCGATGCTTGCAAGGTCTTTCTTCTTAACTTCTTTACCAGCTGCTGCGAACTGAGCGATAGCACCTACTGGAGTAGCTTTAGAAGACTGTCCACCTGTGTTAGAGTAAACTTCTGTATCGAATACCATGATGTTGATATCTCTGCCGGAAGCTAATACGTGGTCAACACCACCGAAACCGATGTCGTATGCCCAACCGTCACCACCGAAGATCCACTGGGATTTCTTAGCAAGGAAGTCTTTATCTTTTAAGATTGCCTGAGCTTTTTCGCATCCGCAAGCTTCTAATGCAGCAACTAATTTATCTGTTGCAGCACCGTTTGTAGCGCCACATGAGAATGTATCTAACCATTCTTTTGCAGCTGCTTTACAGTCTTCGTTTTCGCTGTTTGCAGCGATGTCTTCTACTTTAGCTTTTAAGCCGTCACGAAGAGCTTTCTGTGCAAGGCTCATACCATAACCAAATTCTGCAGCATCTTCGAATAAGGAGTTAGACCATGCTGGTCCCTGTCCTTTAGCGTTTGCTGTGTATGGTGTAGATGGTGAAGAGTTAGCCCAGATTGAAGAACAACCTGTTGCGTTAGCGATGTACATTCTGTCACCGAATAACTGTGTGATTAATTTAGCGTATGGTGTTTCACCACATCCAGCACAAGCTCCTGAGAACTCAAGTAATGGAGACTTGAACTGAGATCCTTTTACTGTATTTTCTTTGAATTTCGCGATAACATCTTCTTTTTCTGGTAATGTTACTGCGTAATCGAAGTATGTCTGGAGACCAGCGTTTGCTTCCATGTTTTCCATAGCGAGTGCTTTTGCACCTTTCTTACCTGGACAAACGTTAGCACAAGAACCACATCCTGTACAGTCATAAGCTGATACAACGATAGCGAATTTCTTGTCTGCCATACCTGTCATAGGTACTACTGTCATTCCTTCTGGAGCTGCAGCTACTTCTTCTTCTGTCATAGCTACTGGACGGATTACAGCGTGAGGACATACATAAGCACATCTGTTACACTGGATACAGTTTTCAGCATTCCATACTGGGATATCTACTGCGATACCACGTTTTTCAAATGCAGAAGAACCTGAAGGTGTTGTACCATCTACATAATCTTTGAATGCAGATACTGGTAATTTGTTACCTTCCTGAGCGTTAACTGGAATCTGGATATTGTTAACGAAATCAACAACTGCAGAATCGCCTGCTACAGATTTTCCTAAGAATTCATCTTCGCAGTCTTTCCAGCTTTCTGGAATCTGGATTTCAACGATCTGTTTTGCACCAGCGTCGATAGCGTCATAGTTCATCTGAACGACATTATCACCTTTTTTGCCGTAAGAAGCTTTTGCAGCTGCTTTCATTAAAGCGTTTGCTTCTTCGCCTGGAATGATGTTTGCTAATTCGAAGAATGCAGACTGGAGAACTGTATTGATACGTCCGCCTAATCCGATTTCTTTACCAATCTTAATACCGTCGATTACATAGAACTTAATGTTGTGTTCTGCCATGTATCTCTTAGCCTGTCCTGGTAAATGTTTTTCGATTTCTTCCATATCCCATGGGCAGTTCAGTAAGAATGTACCGCCATCTTTCAGATCCTGTACCATGTTGTATTTACGTACATAGGATGGGTTGTGGCAAGCAACAAAATTAGCTTTTGAGATCAGGTAAGTAGACTTAATTGGGTCTTTACCAAATCTTAAATGAGAAATTGTAACACCGCCGGATTTCTTTGAGTCATAATCAAAGTAAGCCTGAGCGTACATATCTGTGTTATCACCGATGATCTTGATAGAGTTCTTGTTAGCACCTACTGTACCGTCAGCGCCAAGACCCCAGAATTTACAAGCGATTGTTGTTTCTGGTGCACAAGAGATAGCTTCACCAACTTCAAGAGAAAGGTTTGTAACGTCATCCACAATACCGATTGTGAATTTCGCTTTTTCTGTGTTCTTGAATACAGCAACGATCTGTGCTGGTGTAGTATCTTTAGAACCTAAACCGTAACGTCCCATGAATACTGGAACTGCATCGAATTTAGAGCCTTTTAATGCTGCAACAACGTCTAACCATAATGGTTCGCCAAGAGCACCTGGTTCTTTTGTTCTGTCTAATACTGTGATCTGTTTTACAGTTTCTGGAATAGCTGCGATTAAAGCTTCTGCTGAGAATGGTCTGTAAAGACGAACTTTTACAACACCAACTTTTTCGCCAGCTGCATTTAAGTATTCAACTGTTTCGTCGATTGTTTCACATGCAGAACCCATAGCAACGATTACATGTTCAGCATCAGCTGCACCGTGGTAGTTGAAGAGTTTGTAATCTGTACCGAGTTTAGCATTTACTTTATCCATGCATTCCTGAACGATTGCTGGCATAGCATCGTAGTAAGGGTTGCATGCTTCTCTTGCCTGGAAGAAGATGTCAGCGTTCTGAGCTGAACCTCTCTGGCATGGATGGTTAGGATTTAATGCATCTCTTCTGTATGCATCGATAGCATCTAAATCTACCATATCTTTAAGATCTTCATAATCCCACATTTCGATCTTCTGGATTTCATGAGATGTTCTGAAACCATCGAAGAAGTTGATGAATGGAAGACGACCTTTAATAGCTGCACAATGAGCAACTGGTGTTAAGTCCATAACTTCCTGAACACTTGATTCACAAAGCATAGCAACGCCTGTCTGACGACATGCATAAACGTCAGAGTGATCTCCGAAGATTGATAATGCATGGCTTGCGATGGCACGAGCTGATACGTTAACTACGCCTGGAAGTCTTTCACCAGCGAGTTTGTAAAGGTTAGGGATCATAAGTAAGAGACCCTGAGATGCTGTAAATGTAGTTGTTAAAGCACCTGCTGCAAGGGATCCGTGTACAGCACCTGCTGCACCAGCTTCGGACTGCATTTCTGTAACCTGTACAGTCTGTCCAAAGATATTTTCTCTTCCCTGTGTAGCCCATTCGTCTGTAGCTTCGGCCATTACAGATGATGGTGTAATTGGGTAGATAGCTGCAACGTCAGAATATGCATAAGACACGTGCGCAGCTGCATGGTTACCATCCATGGTTTTCATTTTTCTAGCCATTGGTTTGTTCCTCCTTATATGAATCATATAAAATTAGATTCTTTTTAAACGCAAGAAAGACACGCAAAGCGAGCCCACTTTCCGTTTTCTATGTAAATCAGTTTATCACAACTTGAACAAACTGTCTATTGAACATTCCAATTTTTTCGTGATGTTTTGTATTTTTGTCAGTACAATGCTAAGAATCGCAAGAATTTCCTTTTTTGTATAACCCCTGTTCTTCTTCATCAGTTAGTGTATAATTTTAATTGCCAAAAGTAAAAAAGGAAGCAGAGAAAATCCCTACTTCCCAACCACACAGTTTTTCTTTATGATGTTAGTTGCGACAAAACAGATAAAGGAGACTGTGTGATGAAAACAATTGTAGAGGAAAAACTGGTGTCTTTCAAGACCCTTGAACAGAAAATTTTTGCGTATGTCTGTGAACTGGGATGTGAAATCACCAAGATAATACTGGAGTACTATGATGATGAGCTTGCAGCTTCAAGAGATACCAAGCAGTATCGTGATAAAGGCGGACGTAAGACCAGTATAAAGACAGTCTATGGAGAAGTGGAATACTGGCGTAGGGTATACCGGACCACTCTTGATAATGGTGAACATGCTCATGTTTATCTGCTTGTTCAGGCAATGCAGATGGATAAAATCGGTCTGATCTCCACAAACCTTGCAGAAAAAATTGCCATGACGGTAACGGAGTCTCCATATCGTGTTACAGTCCTTGTTCTTCGGCGGCAGGAGCAGAACTTTCGGCTCATCTTTCTTAGGCGTTTGGGGTGGCGGTATCCATTCCGTGGGTACGCCTGTGAGGGCTACGACTGCTTCCACAAAGCCATAGTCCTTGAAATCAGATACGGTCTGTTGTAAATCGTCCATATGGGAACAGTCCGCTGCAAGCCATTCCTCATAAATCTCATTCAAGAGATTGGACGACTTCATCAGAGCTTTTACTGTATTCGGGGAGTAATTTGTTCCAGAAAAACACTCCGCAATGTCATTCTTCGTAGCGATTTGATACGCCGCTTCGTAAATCTCCTGCGGGGATTTGGAAAGCATTTCTTCCCGAAAAGAAGAAAGCTCCTGTTGCACCTTATCCGATAGCTGACGGTTAAGGGATTGTCTGTAATCTTGATAGCTCAATCACACACCTCCTTGAAATAAAATAAGCCGAGGGAATTTTCCGTTAAGAAAACCTCTCGGCCATGTAGATTTTAAGGCAAAATAATCAATATTTTTCCATAGTCTTTTTACATCTGGGTTCCCAGAATAGTGACTATGGGCAAAACGATATGAAATTGCTATCTTTAACAACTTCTGTGTCGCATACTGCCCATTATTGATAATATAGTCGCACATTTGCTTTTTGTTAAATTGCGAAATAGGAGTTTCTATTTCTTCTGTACTTTGCTTTACCTTAATTGGCTCTCCTTCCTTTAACTCTATCTTCTGCGTTGTTCTATGTGTTGGCGTAATTTTCAAAAAAGGTGTATCATCAAAGGTCCTATAAATTGGCTTACAACTTGTAAGCCAATTTACTCAGACAGTTCATTCTCGATTTTCTCAATCGTTGGCAAACTGCTCTTGAATTCTTCACGCAACACTTTTGTCAATTCATACGCCGCAATCCCGATTGGCTGTGAAATATCATTGAGTGCGTATTCCGCAACAACATCATCTTTGTCCTTGCAAATGAGCAATCCTATCGTTGGGTTATCCTGTTCCAACAAGAATTGTGTAATCTGGTTGACGAGAGCATCCTCTAACTCTTTCTCATCATATTCCTCACGCAAGGTAAGAAAATCAAAATTGTATGGATTTTTCAAAGTCTGTTCCGCCAAATCAGACTGCGGCTCTGGCAACTTTACTTGAAAATTGGTAATCGCCTTGCCCTGCCTGTCATATAAGTCGCTACCTATCTGATGCTCCAGAACAGTCCTGCTCCAACCGTTATCCATTGTTTACTGCACATAGAACAATGCTTCTGGGATACTTTTACATTTATACGCAATCCGCTGATTATGTCCCCACGGAATACTTTTGACCATTTTTTCGACCATATCAATTTGGCTTACAAGTTGTAAGCCATTTTCCTCGGTCGTATAAAACTTGTACCAATAGCGGATACTTTTCAGATTTTGGACTGAAAAGCCCGACATCTCTGGGAACATCCTCTGCAAGTCTTTACTCATAGTAGCTAAAAAAGCATCTCCCTATTTATTACTTTCCTTAAGTCTTGCAAGCGCCCTCGCCAAAGCCGCTTTCGAGTGATGATATTCCAGAATGCTCTGTTTCTGGCGCAACTGCTCCTCCGCACGCCTCTTCGCCTCCTCGGCACGCTTCTGGTCAATTTCCTCCGGGTGTTCTGCAAACTCCGTAAGAATCACCATACGATTATTGATATCCTGCATCACACCTTTTCCAATCAATGCGGTTTCCCATGTATCATCTCCCTTTTGAATGCGCATTTTGCCCATATCAAGAGCAACTACCATATCACCATGGTTCGCCAACACTCCCAACTGACCATCCGTTGCGGGAAGAATCACCATTTTGCATCTGCCATCATAAAACACGCGATCACTCGCCAGCACTTTCAAACTGAATGTTTTCATACTTTTCCTTTACCTCATCAATTGTACCCACATTAAAGAAAGCAGCTTCTGGATATTCGTCCATTTCACCATCCACGATTGCTTTAAAGCCTCTAATCGTTTCTTTTACCGGTACATACTTTCCAGAAATACCAGTAAAATTCTCTGCGACAAAGAATGGTTGAGACAAGAACTTCTGAATTTTTCTGGCTCGATAAACAGTCTTCTTATCCTCTTCAGAAAGTTCCTCCATACCGAGAATTGCTATAATATCCTGCAATTCTTTATATTTTTGGAGCATTTCCTGCACTTTTCTTGCTGTCTCATAATGCTCTTTTCCTACGATATCTTCTTCCAGAATTCTGGAGTTGGATTCCAACGGATCTACTGCCGGATAAATGCCCTGTTCTACAATCTTTCTCGACAATACCGTAGTAGCGTCCAAATGGGCAAATGTCGTAGCCGGAGCAGGGTCTGTTAAGTCATCTGCAGGAACATAAACTGCCTGTACAGAAGTAACAGATCCGTTTTTCGTAGAAGCGATTCTTTCCTGAAGTTCTCCCATTTCCGTTGCCAGAGTTGGCTGATATCCTACAGCAGATGGCATACGTCCAAGCAATGCGGAAACTTCAGAACCGGCCTGCGTAAATCGGAAAATATTATCGATAAATAGCAGCACATTCTGTTTTTCCTCATCTCGGAAATATTCTGCCATCGTAAGTCCTGTCTGGGCAACTCGCATACGAGCTCCTGGTGGCTCATTCATCTGTCCAAATACCAATGCCGTTTTTTCAAGAACGCCTGATTCTTTCATTTCTGTCCACAAATCGTTACCTTCGCGGGAACGTTCTCCAACGCCGGTAAAAATAGAATATCCGCCATGCTCTGTCGCAATATTACGAATCAACTCCTGAATCAATACCGTTTTTCCGACACCTGCACCACCAAACAAACCTATTTTTCCACCTTTTGCATAGGGTGCCAAAAGATCAATGACCTTGATACCTGTCTCAAGAATTTCAACAACAGGATTCTGTTCTTCAAATGCCGGCGGTTCCCGATGGATGCTCCTATGAGGTTCCTCTTTTAAATCTTCTCCACCGTCAATGGTTTCACCAAATACGTTAAAAAGTCGTCCCAATGTCTTTTTCCCAACTGGCACTTGAATGCTGTCTCCTGTAACGGTGACTGGCATATCCCGGCATAAGCCTTCACTTGCCGTAAGTAAAATACATCTGACTGTACTGTCACCAATATGCTGCGTGACTTCCATCACGCATCGTTCTCCATGATTTTCTACTTCCAAAGCCGCTTTAATCAGTGGAATGTCTGAACCTGAAAATTCTACATCCACAACCGGACCTTGCACCTGTATAATCTTTCCCTGTTTCATGCTTTCCTCCTGCGCTTTTTTTGTGCTTTGGCTCCTGCAATCACCTCTGTAATTTCCTGCGTGATTGTACTTTGACGAACGCGATTGAATTTCATTCGCAGTTCTTTCAATATCTTTTCTGCATTATCTGTTGCCGCTTCCATCGCCATCATACGAGAATTCTGCTCACTGCAAAACGATTCTACCAACGCACCATAAATAAATCCTGTTACATAATCCGGCACCACATTCTCTAACACGCTCTCGGCAGAAGGCACCATACGAATATCTTCCGCATAAGCACCCGAAAGCATGGATGCCGCAAGAACATCTTTCCGCAATGGCAGCAGACGCTGAACCCTTGCTTCCACCTTCATCGAATTCTCTGCATAGGTATATATCATATAGATTTCATCAATTTTTCCTTCATTAAATAAAGAAACCACAAAATCTGAAATATCTCTTGCTCGGGTGAGATCCGGGTCCTGCACTGTATATCGAAATTCAGTATACATCGGTATCTTATGTTGCATGAAATACTCTCTTCCCAGCTCACCGACTACAAACAGCAGATTATTCTGACCCTTCTTCAGACATTCTTCTGTCAGCTTTAGTACATTGTGATTATATGCACCAGCCAGACCCTTATCTGCGGAAACTACGATAAAGCCCTTCTTCTTTTGCTGCTTTCCCTCCAAATCTTCGATACCAAACGGAGCCTCCGAATTTTCTTTTACCTCTCCATCTGGAACAAAACTTGCACTGTGTTCGAAGTATCGATGTTCCATCTCAGGCAAATGCCTGACAATACGTGCAATCGTTCCTTGCAGCATCTGAAAATATGGTTCTGTATCCTCCAGACTTTTTCTGGCTTTTTTCAGTTTCGCAGAAGAAATCATATACATAGCATTAGTGATTTTCATCGTATCCTGTATGCTTTTGATTCGCGTCTGAATTTCTCTTGAATTTTCCATTTATTTTCACCTACTTTTGAATATCTCTGCTGCCTCCAAAATTTTACTCTTTAATTCTTCTGACAAATCTTTTGTCTGCTCAATTTCCTTCACAATATCTGCATGCTCCTCTTCGAAATATGACAAAATTGCTTTCTGGTACTCTTTTATATGCACCTTTTCCACAGCGAGAAACTTTTTTTGTGAAGCCAAAAATAGCGTGATTACCTGCTCATGTAAACTCATCGGATGGCACAAAGGCTGTTTCAATAGTTCCATCAAACTATTTCCATAAGCTAACTGCTCTTTCGTCGCATCATCCAAATCAGATGCGAACTGCGTAAACACTTCCATTTCTCTAAACTGTGCCAAATCAATTCGAATACTTCCAGCAGCTTTTTTCATTGCTTTTGTCTGCGCTGCGCCACCAACTCTAGAAACCGAAAGACCTACATTCACCGCTGGACGCATACCTGAGAAGAACAGGTCACTTTCCAAAAATATCTGACCATCTGTAATAGAGATTACATTTGTCGGTATGTAAGCAGACACATCTCCTGCCTGTGTTTCAATAATAGGAAGTGCCGTAATGGAACCCCCGCCATTTTCTTCATTCAATCTGCTAGAACGTTCCAGCAGTCTGGAATGAAGATAGAAAACATCCCCCGGATATGCCTCACGTCCAGGAGAACGTTCCAAAAGTAATGACAAAGCACGATACGCCACTGCATGTTTCGACAAATCATCATAAACAATCAAAACATCTTTGCCTTGATACATAAAATATTCTGCCATCGCTGTACCTGCATAAGGGGCAATGTATTGTAAGGATGCCGGTTCACTTGCTGTTGCAGAAACCACCACAGTGTAGTCCATGGCATCCATCTTCTTCAAGGTATTCACCTGCTTTGCGACTGTAGATGCTTTCTGTCCAATAGCCACATAAATACAGATGACATCTTTTCCTTTCTGATTCAAGATGGTATCAATCGCAATCGACGTCTTTCCAGTCTGTCTGTCACCAATAATTAATTCACGCTGGCCTCTTCCAATTGGGAACATAGAATCAATTGCCAAAATTCCCGTTTCCATCGGAACGCTGACCGACTTTCTTTCCACAATTCCTGGAGCCTTCTGCTCAATAGGCCGATAGTCGGAAGCCTTAATTTCCCCCTGACCGTCAATCGGTGCGCCAAGCGCGTCGATCACACGTCCAAGATATTCTTCGCCAACAGGAATACCAGCTCTCTTTCCAGTACGGACCACACGGGTTCCTTCTTTGATTCCGCCTTCCCGCCCAAAAAGAATGCAACCAATTTCATCCTTTCGGATGTCCTGCACCATTCCTTTTACGCCAGTGTCAAACAACAGGATTTCGCCATATTCTGCGTGACTGACTCCATCGATATTGGCAATTCCATCTCCCACAAAGTTCACAAAACCGATTTCGTGTCCCTCTATCTTTGCATCGAAATTGTCAATTTCTTCTTTCAAAATCGTAATAATCTCTTTGCTGCTGTCATGCTCTTTTTTTACGGCATTTGTCAATTTTTCTTCCAACTGCCTTACTTTTTCCTTTGTGCTCCAGTCGAACTCATCTGTCCCCACCTGTAGCTTAAATCCACCGCCTAAAGACGTGTCCTGTTCCTCTACAATCCTTACGCTTTCAGCACGATACGTTTTCTTGAGAAATCTTTGAATTCCCACCAGTTGTTCTGGTGTAGGTGCTGTCACATAACTAAGTACAGCATCCAGACAATCTATCGATTTTGGTGTACCCTTAATTTCTGTCTGTTTCACTCTTCTCACCTGCTTTTTTCAGAAATTCCTCGTAAATCACATAATTATTTTTTTCATCAGATGCCTGAGATACAATTTTTGAGGCTGCTGCAACTGCCAGTTTTGCAATTTCAGATTCTGCATCTTTGATTGCTTTTTCTTTTTCATCAAGACTGACTTTCTTTGCATCTTCGATCATCTGCTTTGCTTTCTCATCTGCTTCTGCTAAAATTTTATCGTATTCTATTCCTGCCTGCACTTTTGCTTCTTTCAGGATGCTTTCCTGCTGCGCTTTTGCATCTGCCAGACAGCCTTCATATTCTTCTTTTAACTGCTTTGCCTCTTCTTGAGATGCCTGTACCTGAGCAAACTGACTGTCAATCAACTCCTGACGTTTTGCAATAATATTCAGCACTGGCTTATATAAAAATTTTTTCATCAATGCTAAAAGAACTAACAAATTTACTACGATAAACAGCAAATTCCATGGACTAACATTCAGCATTTTCTCTACCTTCCTTCTCCTATTTCAAAAAGATAATAATCAAAAGTGCAATTACAAAACCATAGATGGCGGTTGCCTCCGCCAAAGCACAACCAAGCATCAAGACTTTTGTAATTTTACCTTCCGCCTCTGGCTGTCTTGCGATTGCCTCTGCTGCTTTTGAAGTAGCTAATCCAATACCAATACCTGCTCCTATACCTGTTAATACTGCAATACCTGCACCAATTGCTAATAATGTTGACATAATAATCACCCTTTCCTATTCTACTGCTTCTTTTACAAATAGTGATGTAAGAAAAACAAACACATAAGCCTGAATCAGACCGTCAAAAATATCAAAATACAAACTAAACGGAACCGGAAGTACCACCGGAATCACCTGCTTAATCAATTCCATAATAACGAATGCTCCCAGTACGTTACCAAAAAGACGCATACATAATGATAATGGCTTGATTACAATCTCCAAAATATTAAATGGCGTCATGATTGCGACTGGCTCCGCAAAACTTTTCACCCAGCCTTTCACTCCTCTTGCGTAAATACCTGCATATTCAATGAGGATAATACTCATGGCTGCCAGTGCTATTGTCACAGTTAAGTCTTTCGTCGGAGGTTTAAAACCAAAGAGTCCGATAATGTTCGCAAATCCTATGTAGATTAAAACCGTCATTAAATAGGGAACATACCGCTGACCTTTTTCTCCAACCATGCCACTGACCATATTGTGTAAACTGGTGACTGCCGTCTCCAATATCACCTGTCCTTTTCCTGGATTTTGCACCTTTAAGTTTCTTGTCATTAAAATTGATAATCCTACAAGCACTGCCATGATAATCCAGCTTACTACAACAGATTCTCCGATATCAATTCCCCCAAATAGCGGGATGGTAAATACCGTTTCGCAATTTAGCTCCTCCATAAGAGCTGTTGTTAACTTTTCCGTAAAATCACATCCTCTCTTGCTTTTTCAGATTGTGGACATTATACTTGAGTGGAAAATATTTGTAAAATAAATATTTTTTAGTTAAAGTATTCAAATTTTCTATGGTTTGTTCACTTTTTCTAAAAGAAAACACTTAAAATAAAAACAAAATGTAAATTTGTACAAATAAAAGGAGGGCACGTAAGTATGTCTGTCAGTTATGACTCTTATAAAATATTTTACTATGTTGCTTATTACCAAAATATAACTCTGGCCGCGAAAGCTCTGTTTTTGACGCAGCCCACTGTTAGCCACTATATTCTGAATTTGGAGAAAGAATTAAACTGCAAGCTTTTTATCCGTTCCAAAAAAGGTATGCGTCTATCGCCAGAAGGAGAATTACTTTTTGAACATATTTCGAAAGCTTATTCTGAGATTTCCCAGGGGGAAGAGAAACTAAAGGAATATTTAAATATGGGAAGGGGACTTATTAAAATAGGGGCTTCGGAAACTTCTCTGCGAAATTATCTGATTCCTGTCCTTGGCAGATTTAAAGAAAAATATCCAAATATTCAACTTCGCATTTGTAATACAACATGTCAGCTGGTAGGAGAATCCATACGGAGCGGTTCTCTTGATTTTGCGATCATGACTACACCATTTACAGACAACGGACTATCGGCTCATCGCCTTGTAGATTTCTCTATGGCATGCATCGCCGGGCCTACGTTTGCTCATTTGATGAACCGTCCGTTGACTTATCAGGAGGTATCCAAATATCCTATGATTTGCCTGGAACCAGAGACTTCCGGCAGACAGTATCTGGAAACACTGTTTGCTTCCCACGGAGTTCGTTTGAAGCCGGATATTGAGCTTTCTTCTGCAGACTTGATTACTCCTATGGCGGAGCAGAATATGGGGATTGGATTTGTGCCACGTATTTTTGCGGATCAGGCACTTAGAATCCAACGGGTTGTGGAATTGACCTTCACCGATCCGCTTCCAAACCGATCTATTTGCATGCTGTCTGATTCAGAGCGTCAGCAGTCATTTGCCTGCCAGAAATTTATGGCGGAACTAAAAAATTCTAAAGAACCTTCTTAACCCAAAATGTTATTGGATAAGAAGTAACTGATTCAGTTCACTACTTGCCTGCTCATACGTGTATTCTCCATAATTGAAAATAATATATAAATGGTAGACATAACGCCTCTGTCGACTTCGTCCCATAGTGGGCTTTCGAATACGGATGACATTACTATTTCTCTGGTAATTTCGTCATATCCTAAGTTTTTGAGGTGTTATTCTGGTTCGAATGAGAAGAGGACTTTTCCGACGTCGAATACTATGTTTTTAATCATGGCTAATTAATCTCCTTAAGAACTCTCTTCTCTCTGCACGACTGGATAACACAAATAGCCCGAAGCTTAACAGCTCCGGGCTAAATTCACTCTACAATCATCTTTCTAAGAAAGTGCTTATCCTTCGATTGCAATATACTTTTTATCTTCTATCTGAGCTTTTTTCTCTTCCTGTTTTGGAATAGACAGTCTTAATACTCCGCTTTCATACTTCGCATGAATATCTTCCTGTCTGATATCCTCGCCCACATAGAAGGATCTACTCATACTACCTGCATAACGTTCACGACGGACAAATCTTCCAGTCTTCTCTTCTTTTTCCTCTTTATCCAGACCTTTCGCTGCATTGATCATCAAATATCCATTTTTCAGTTCCAAAGAAAGTTCATCTTTCTTAAATCCCGGAAGATCGATATCCACTTCATAATGATCATCCTGTTCTTTCACATCTGTTTTCATCATGTTTGCAGCATGACGACCATACAGTTTTTTCTGTGTTTTCTTCATTGCCCGATCATCGAATACCGGAAAATCAAAGAAATCATCAAAGAACTCGTCAAATAAGTTTTCTCCAAAAATACTAGGTGTTAACATAATCATCGCTCCTTTTTCAAAATTATTTTTTTGAAACTGGGGATGTTTAGGAAGAATCATGAACTCGTGGTTCTTTCTTTCTCCTGTTTCTAATTATGTTATAGCACCATTGTTAGCACTCGTCAATAGAGAGTGCTAATTTTATTGTGAATTTTTTGTGTCTTCCAACAGCCTGGTTGTTTTCTTCATTTCTTCCAAACTCAGTTCACACTCATTCACTTGCCTGTCTTTGTTTCCATTCTTCCAGAAGTGTCACAATCACACCTTCCATCTCAAATGCGGAGTATAGAGACGTCAGAGAATTTTCATTCTTGTAACTTGACCTGATTTTTATTTAATCTTCAAATGTCTCTTTAATCTTATCCATAAAACCTTTTTTCTTCGGCTTTACAGTTTCACTTTTCAGGCTGTTTCCACTAACTGCATCAAAGTTTCTAAGCGCTTCTTTTGCTTCGTTACTAAGAGTTGTCGGCACCTGAATATTTAATGTAATGTAGTGGTCACCGCGTACAGACTTGTTGCGCAGGGATGGTACACCTTTTCCTCTCAAACGTACCCTTGTACCTGTCTGAGTTCCGGCCTTCACATCATATTCTACTTTACCGTCCACAGTATCTACCTGAATTGTACCTCCAAGTGCTGCTACTGCAAAGCTGATTGGCACATTGGAGTAAATATCCATATCCTGACGCTGGAAGGTTGCATGACGGGATACGATCACTTCTACAAGCAGATCGCCTCTTGGGCCGCCATTAATACCTGGTTCACCTTTTTCTCTGATACGGATGCTCTGGCCATTGTCAATACCCGCTGGAATCGATACCTGAATTTTCTTACGGTTAGAAATATATCCTGTACCGTAACAGTCAGGACATTTTTCTTTGATAATCTTACCTGTTCCACCACAATCCGGACATGTACGCACGCTCTGCATTGTACCAAACATTGTCTGCTGGTTATATGCTACCTGACCGCGGCCGCCGCATTTCGGACAGGTTTCAGGAGAAGTTCCTGCTTTTGCCCCTGAGCCGTGGCATGATGTACAAGTATCTTTTAATGTCAGTTCCAGTTCCTTTTCACAGCCAAAAACTGCTTCTCCGAATGTAATACGTACGCTGGCTCTTACATTGGCGCCCTGCATTGGACCATTGTTGCTGCGTCTTCTGCTTCCGCCGCCACCGAATAAATCGCCAAAGATATCACCGAAAATATCGCCCATATCTGCGCTATTGAAATCGAATCCACCAAATCCGCCGAATCCGCCGGCACCACCACCGCCGTTTTCAAAGGCAGCATGACCGAACTGATCATACTGTTTTCTCTTATCCGCATCACTTAAGATTGCATAAGCCTCAGAAGCTTCTTTAAATTTCTTTTCAGCTTCCGCATCCCCCGGATTCATATCAGGATGATACTTTTTCGCTAGCTTTCTGTAAGCACTTTTAATTTCAGAGTCGCTGGCACTTTTTGCAACGCCAAGGACTTCGTAATAATCACGTTTGGTTTCTGCCATAACTTTCTCTACCTCTTACGTAGTATAGGGAGCATTTCAAAACGCTCCCTATACTTCTATCTTGATTTTTTTTAAACTTCTCTGAAGTCTCCATCTACGATGTCATCATCTGGAGCTGTATATCCAGCACCTGCTCCTGCACCCATGTCTGGGCCTGCACCAGCTGCGCCCTGTGCACCCTGAGCCTGTTCGTAAACTTTTGCGAAAAGTTTCTGAGCGCTTTCCATCAGTTTTTCTTTTCCGGATTTTAATGCATCTAAATCAGCATCATTGATTTCTTCCATGTTTGCTGTTCTGTCGATGACTGCTTTTAATGCCGCAAGGTCAGCTTCTACTGCTGCTTTGTCATTTGCATCAATCTTATCGCCAACTTCCTGCATAGCTTTTTCTGTCTGGAATACCATAGCATCAGCATCATTTCTTGCATCAACAGCTTCTTTACGTTTCTTATCCTGTGCTTCGAATTCTGCTGCTTCTTTCACTGCTTTTTCGATATCAGCGTCAGACATGTTAGAACCAGCTGTGATTGTGATGTGCTGTTCTTTACCTGTACCTAAATCTTTTGCAGATACATTTACGATACCATTCGCATCGATATCAAATGTTACTTCGATCTGTGGAACACCACGTCTTGCTGGTGGGATACCATCAAGTCTGAACTGTCCTAAGGATTTGTTATCTCTTGCGAACTGTCTTTCACCCTGTACTACATTGATATCTACTGCTGTCTGGTTGTCAGCTGCTGTAGAGAAGATCTGGCTCTTCTTTGTAGGAATTGTTGTATTTCTTTCAATTAATCTTGTAGCAATACCACCCATTGTTTCGATAGAAAGTGATAATGGTGTTACGTCAAGGAGAAGGATTTCACCTGCACCTGCATCACCTGCTAATTTACCACCCTGGATAGAAGCACCAAGTGCTACACATTCGTCTGGGTTTAATGATTTGCTTGGTTCGTGACCTGTCAGCATTTTTACTTTATCCTGAACTGCAGGAATACGTGTAGAACCACCTACTAATAATACTTTACCAAGTTCAGATGGAGAAACACCTGCATCTCTTAAAGCGTTCTGTACAGGACCAGTTGTTCTTTCTACTAAGTCATGTGTTAATTCATCGAATTTTGCTCTTGTAAGGTTCATATCTAAATGAAGTGGACCTGAAGCATTCATGCTGATGAATGGTAAGTTAATGTTTGTTGTTGTAGCTGATGATAATTCTTTTTTCGCTTTCTCAGCAGCTTCTTTTAATCTCTGAAGTGCCATCTTATCATTAGAAAGGTCTACGCCTTCTGCTTTTTTGAATTCGTCAATCATCCACTGTGTAACTTTGTTGTCGAAGTCATCACCACCAAGAGCTGTATCACCATTTGTAGATAATACTTCGATAACACCATCACCGATTTCGATGATAGATACGTCGAATGT